>JAEUPB010000076.1 GCA_016789955.1 Rubrivivax sp.
GCAGATGTTGGTCATCGCATCGTCGATGTCGGAATCAGTGGGGCGGGGTTTGGCCTTGAGCAGCGCCGCCGCGGCCATCACCATGCCGCTCTGGCAGTAGCCGCACTGCGGCACGTCCAGCGCCACCCAGGCCTTCTGCACCGGGTGCGAGGCGTCCTGCGACAGCCCTTCGATGGTCACCACCTTCTGCGTGGGCTGCACGGCCGACACCGGCAACGCGCACGAGCGTACGGGCGCGCCGTCGATGTGCACCGTGCAGGCGCCGCATTGCGCGATGCCGCAGCCATACTTGGTGCCGGTCAGGCCGAGCTGCTCGCGCAGCACCCACAGCAGCGGCGTGTCGGCTTCGACGGCGACGTCGCGCAGCTGTCCGTTGACGTTCAGGCGGGCCACAGGGTCTCCTTGGAAGTGTCGGGGGTCTTTGGCGGGACGGATCGGGGCCGGATGATGGCGCCGGCCGCCCGCAGGCGTCTATCCGGGCCGAACCAGGGCCTCGTCGGCGCAGAGCTTTGACGCGGCGCCGGAAAGTCATGCATAATCCGAGGCTTTCCTGCGAAGGGCCGGGCTCAGGGGGCGCGATCAAAGCGATCGGGCTCGAGTGAACAAGGCTCCAGGCAGGGTCAACCCGCTCCACGGGACCAAGACTGTCCCGCAACGCCACGCCCGATGGGTGTCGGCCGCGCGGTTCAAGTTGGGGACTACCAATGATCCAAATGCAATCGCGGCTCGACGTGGCCGACAACACGGGTGCGAAGTCCGTCATGTGCATCAAGGTGCTCGGCGGCTCCAAGCGGCGCTACGCCGGCATCGGTGATGTCATCAAGGTCAGCATCAAGGAAGCCGCGCCGCGAGGCCGCGTCAAGAAGGGCGAGGTCTACAGCGCCGTGGTGGTGCGCACCGCCAAGGGCGTACGCCGCCAGGATGGCTCGCTGGTGAAGTTCGACGGCAACGCCGCCGTGCTGCTGAACGCCAAGCTCGAGCCGATCGGCACCCGCATCTTCGGCCCGGTGACGCGCGAGCTGCGCACCGAGCGCTTCATGAAGATCGTTTCCCTCGCCCCCGAGGTGCTCTGACATGAACAAGATCCGCAAGGGTGACCAGGTGATTGTCATCGCCGGTCGCGACAAGGGCAAGCGCGGCACGGTGGCCCGCCGCGTCGACGAGGATCGCATCGTCGTCGAAGGCGTCAACGTCGTGAAGAAGCACGTCAAGCCGAACCCGATGAAGGGCACGACCGGCGGCGTGATCGACAAGACGATGCCGATCCAGCAGAGCAACGTGGCGATCTGGAATCCCGCCACCGGCAAGGCGGATCGCGTGGGCATCAAGCTGCTGAGCAAGGCCGAGCAGGAAGCGCGCAAGACCCGTGACAACGGCGTGCGCGTCTACAAGTCCACCGGCGAAGAGATCAAGGCGTAAACCACCATGGCCAAGACCAAAGAAGCTGCCGCTCCCGGCGCCGCCAAGGCGGCTGCGAAGTCGAGCGCCTCGGCTGCGGTTCCGGCGGGTGCGATCG
This sequence comes from Rubrivivax sp., assembly GCA_016789955.1. Taxonomy (GTDB): domain Bacteria; phylum Pseudomonadota; class Gammaproteobacteria; order Burkholderiales; family Burkholderiaceae_C; genus Rubrivivax. The sequence continues at coordinate 1,517 of JAEUPB010000076.1, forward strand.
ACGCGGTGACGGGCCCGGCCCGGCTGCAGGCGATCTACCGCGAGAAGATCGTGCCCGACCTGATGAAGAAGTTCGGCTACAAGTCGGTGATGCAGGTGCCTCGCCTGCAGAAGATCACGCTGAACATGGGCGTGAGCGAGGCCGTCTCCGACAAGAAGGTGATGGACAACGCGGTCGCCGACCTGACCAAGATCGCCGGCCAGAAGCCCGTGGTCACCAAGTCGCGCAAGGCCATCGCGGCGTTCAAGATCCGCGAGAACGTGCCCATCGGCACGATGGTCACGCTGCGCGGCACGCGCATGTACGAGTTCCTCGACCGTTTCGTCACGGTGTCGCTGCCGCGCGTGCGCGACTTCCGCGGCATCTCCGGGCGCTCGTTCGACGGCCGCGGCAACTACAACGTCGGTGTCAAGGAGCAGATCATCTTCCCGGAAATCGAGTACGAGAAGATCGACGCGATCCGTGGGCTGAACATCAGCATCACCACCAGCGCCAAGACCGACGAGGAGTGCAAGGCTCTCCTGCAGGCCTTCAAGTTCCCGTTCAAGAACTGACCAGATTCGAGGTTGACCCGTGGCCAAACTGTCCCTCAAGCAACGTGAAGGCAAGCGCGAGAAGCTGGTCGCCAAGCACGCCAAGAAGTACGCCGAGCTGAAGGCCGTCATCGACGACGCCAAGCGCTCCGACGAGGAGCGCTACGCGGCGCGCCTGGAACTGCAGAAGCTGCCCCGCAACGCCAATCCGACGCGGCTGCGCAACCGCTGTGCCCTCACCGGACGCTCGCGCGGCACGTTCCGCATGTTCGGTCTGGCCCGCAACAAGATCCGTGAGCTCGCCTTCAAGGGCGACATCCCCGGCGTGGTCAAGGCCAGCTGGTGATCGGCGACGAAGCGAGATCAGGAGATAGACCATGAGCATGAGTGATCCGATCGCCGACATGCTGACCCGCATCCGCAATGCGCAGATGGTGGAGAAGCAGGTCGTGACGATGCCGTCGTCGAAGCTGAAGGTGGCCATCGCGCAGGTGCTGAAGGACGAGGGCTACATCGACGGCTACTCGATCCGCAGCGACTCCGGCAAGGCCGAGCTCGACATCGCGCTGAAGTACTACGCCGGGCGTCCGGTGATCGAGCGCATCGAGCGCGTCAGCCGCCCCGGCCTGCGCATCTACAAGGGTCGCGACGCCATTCCGCAGGTCATGAACGGCCTGGGTGTCGCCATCGTCACCACGCCGAAGGGCGTGATGACCGATCGCAAGGCCCGCGCCACCGGCGTGGGTGGCGAAGTGCTGTGCTACGTGGCCTGATCGGGAGGAAACAGACATGTCCCGCGTAGGAAAGATGCCGATCGCCGTGCCCAAGGGCGTGGATGTCGCGCTGGCCGACGGCGCCATCACGGTCAAGGGTGCCGGCGGCTCGCTCACGCGAGCGCTGAACCCGCTCGTCAACGTCAAGAACGATGCCGGCACGCTGCGTTTCGAGCCTGCCAACGAGACGGCCGAGGCCGATTCGATGAGCGGCACGATGCGCGCCCTGGTGTCCAACATGGTCAACGGTGTCGGCAAGGGCTTCGAGAAGAAGCTGACGCTGGTCGGCGTGGGCTTCCGCGCCCAGGCGCAGGGCCAGAAGCTGAACCTGCAGATCGGTTTCTCGCATCCCGTGGTCAAGGACATGCCTGCGGGCATCAAGGTGGCCACGCCGACGCAGACCGAGATCCTGATCTCCGGCGCCGACCGGCAGCTGGTCGGCCAGGTCGCGGCCGAGGTGCGCGCGTTCCGTCCGCCCGAGCCCTACAAGGGCAAGGGCATCCGCTATGCGGACGAACGCGTGGTCCTCAAAGAGACCAAGAAGAAGTAAGGAGCTGAGGCGATGCTGAACAAGAAGGACCAACGCCTGCGCCGCGCGCGCCAGACCCGTGCGCGCATCGCGCTGCAGACCGTCGCACGGCTGACGGTGTTCCGCTCCAACCTGCACATCTACGCCAGCGTCATCAGCGACGACGGCAGCAAGGTGCTGGCCAGCGCGTCGACGGCCGAGAAGGAAGTGCGCGCAGAGCTCGGCGGGAGCGGCAAGGGCGGCAACGCCGCCGCCGCCACCCTGATCGGCAAGCGCATCGCCGAGCGGGCGAGGGCCGCGGGCATCGAGAAGGTGGCGTTCGATCGCAGCGGTTTCGCGTACCACGGCCGCGTGAAGGCGCTGGCCGAGGCCGCGCGCGAAGCCGGCCTGCAGTTCTGACGCCCGGCAGCAAGGAATCCAGCACATGGCAAAGTTCACTCCCCGCGCCCAGACCGAAGGCAACGACGACGGCCTGAAGGAAAAGATGATCGCGGTCAACCGCGTCACCAAGGTCGTCAAGGGCGGCCGCACGCTGAGCTTCGCGGCGCTGACGGTGGTCGGCGACGGCGACGGGCGCATCGGCATGGGCAAGGGCAAGGCCAAGGAAGTGCCCGTGGCGGTGCAGAAGGCCATGGAGGCGGCGCGCCGCAACATGGTCAAGGTCAGCCTGAAGCACGGCACGATCCATCACGTGGTCGAAGGCGAGCATGGTGCCTCGCGCGTGCTCATGGCGCCTGCCGCGGCCGGTACCGGCATCATCGCCGGCGGCCCGATGCGCGCCGTCTTCGAGGTGATGGGCGTGACCGACATCGTGGCCAAGAGCCACGGCTCGACGAACCCCTACAACATGGTGCGCGCGACGCTCGACGCCCTCAAGAGCTCGACCACGCCCGCCCAGGTCGCGGCCAAGCGCGGCAAGACCGTCGAAGAGCTGTTCTCGGCCTGAACGCGGAGAGATGCATGTCTGACAAGAAGACGCTGACCGTCAAGCTCGTGAAGAGCGTGGCCGGCACCCGCGAGGACCATCGCGCCACGGTGCGCGGCCTGGGCCTGCGCAAACTCAACAGCCAGCGAGTCCTGGAAGACACGCCGGCCGTGCGCGGGATGATCGACAAGGTCTCCTACCTCGTGAAGGTGCTGTGATGCAGCTGAATTCGATCAAGCCCGCCGAGGGCAGCAAGAAGTCGCGCCGCCGCGTCGGCCGCGGCATCGGTTCGGGTCTCGGCAAGACCGCGGGTCGTGGCCACAAGGGCCAGAAGAGCCGCGCCGGTGGGTTCCACAAGGTCGGCTTCGAAGGCGGCCAGATGCCGCTGCAGCGCCGCCTGCCCAAGCGTGGGTTCAAGTCGGCCCAGCTGAAGTTCAACGACGAAGTGACGCTGGCCGACCTGCAGAAGCTCGAGGCGGTCGAGATCGACCTGCTGACGCTGAAGGCGGCGGGGCTCGTGCGTGACCTCGTCAAGCAGGTCAAGGTCATCAAGACCGGCGAGCTGACGCGCAAGGTTGCGCTCAAGGGCATCGGCGCGACCGCAGGCGCTCGGGCGGCCATCGAGGCCGCCGGCGGCTCGGTCGCCGAGTAGTCTTCCGGCCTGGGATTCCGTGGCGACCAACGCGACCTCACTGGCCCGCAGCGGGAAGTTCGGCGACTTGCGTCGCCGGATCATCTTCCTGCTGCTCGCGCTCGTGGTCTACCGCATCGGGGCGCACATCCCCGTGCCCGGCATCGACCCGAACCAGCTGCAGCAGCTGTTCAAGGGTCAGCAAGGCGGCATCCTGAACCTGTTCAACATGTTCAGTGGCGGTGCCCTGTCGCGCTTCACCGTGTTCGCGCTGGGCATCATGCCGTACATCTCGGCGTCGATCATCATGCAATTGATGACGTACGTCCTGCCGTCGCTGGAGGCGCTGAAGAAGGAAGGCGAAGCAGGCCGGCGCAAGATCACGCAGTACACGCGCTACGGCACGCTGGCCCTGGCGATCTTCCAGTCGCTGGCGATCGCGCTCGGCCTCGAGGGTTCGCCCGGCCTGGTGATCAACCCCGGCTTCGGCTTCCGCATGACGGCCGTGGTGAGCCTCGTGGCCGGCACCATGTTCCTGATGTGGCTGGGCGAGCAGATCACCGAACGGGGCCTGGGCAACGGCATCTCGATCCTGATCTTCGCGGGCATCGTCGCAGGCCTCCCCAGCGCCATCGGGGGGCTGTTCGAGCTGGTGCGCACCGGCGCGATGAGCATCATCGCGTGCCTGTTCATCATCGCGCTGGTCATCGGCGTGACCTTCGGCGTGGTGTTCGTCGAGCGGGGGCAGCGCAAGATCCTGGTCAACTACGCCAAGCGCCAGGTGGGCAACAAGGTCTACGGTGGCCAGTCGTCGCACCTGCCGCTGAAGCTGAACATGTCGGGCGTGATCCCGCCGATCTTCGCGTCGTCGATCATCCTCCTGCCGGCGACGATCGTGGGCTGGTTCGCCACCGGGGAGGGTCTGCGCTGGCTGAAAGACCTGTCGGCGATGCTGTCGCCTGGCCAGCCGATCTACGTGCTGCTGTACGCGGCGATGATCGTGTTCTTCTGCTTCTTCTACACCGCGCTCGTCTTCAACAGCCGCGAGACCGCGGATAACCTGAAGAAGAGCGGGGCGTTCATCCCGGGCATCCGGCCGGGCGAGCAGACGGCCAAGCACATCGACAAGATCCTGTCGCGGCTGACCCTGGTCGGGGCTGTCTACATCACGGTGGTCTGCCTGTTACCTGAATTCCTGGTGCTCAAGTACAACGTCCCGTTCTATTTCGGCGGCACGTCGCTCTTGATCATCGTCGTGGTCACGATGGACTTCTGGGCCCAGGTCCAGAGCTACGTGATGAGCCAGCAGTACGAATCCCTACTCAAGAAGGCAAATTTCAAGGCAGGCTGAGATGTCGAAGGACGACGTCATCCAGATGCAGGGAGAGATCGTCGAGAACCTGCCGAACGCGACCTTCCGCGTGAAGCTGGAAAACGGACATGTCGTGCTGGGTCACATCTCGGGGAAGATGCGCATGCACTACATCCGCATCCTGCCCGGGGACCGGGTCACCGTCGAATTGACCCCGTACGACCTGAGCCGAGCCCGGATCGTGTTCCGGGCCAAGTGAAGAGATCAAGGAGAAGACCATGAAAGTCGCCGCTTCGGTCAAGAAGATGTGCCGCAATTGCAAAGTCATCCGCCGCAAGGGCGTGGTGCGCGTGATCTGCACGGATCCGCGCCACAAGCAGCGCCAAGGCTGAGCGTCGTAGAGGAATCCACATGGCACGTATCGCCGGCATCAACATCCCTCCGCACAAGCATGCGGAGATCGGTCTCACCTCGATCTACGGGATCGGCCGCCCCACGGCGCAGAAGATCTGCAGCGCCGTCGGCATCGCCTACTCGAAGAAGATCAAGGACCTGACGGACTCCGAACTCGAGCGCATCCGCGAGGAGATCGGCCGCATCACGATCGAGGGTGACCTCCGTCGGGAGCTGTCGATCAACATCAAGCGGCTGATGGACCTCGGCTGCTACCGCGGCTTCCGCCACCGTCGCGGCCTGCCGGTGCGCGGCCAGCGCACGCGCACGAATGCGCGCACGCGCAAGGGTCCGCGCAAGGGCGCGGCAGCGCTGAAGAAGTAAGCGCAGGATTCACGAGAGCACGACATGGCCAAACCACCCGTCAACACCGCCGCGCGGCGTGTGAGCAAGAAGATCCGCAAGAACGTTGCGGACGGCATCGCTCACGTGCACGCGTCGTTCAACAACACGATCATCACGATCACCGACCGCCAGGGCGGGGCGCTCGCCTGGGCCTCCAGCGGCGGTCAGGGCTTCAAGGGCTCGCGCAAGAGCACGCCGTTCGCGGCGCAGGTGGCGGCCGAGAACGCCGGCCGTGCGGCGCAGGAGCAGGGCATCAAGAACCTCGACGTGCGCATCAAGGGCCCCGGCCCAGGGCGCGAGTCGAGCGTGCGCGCGCTGGCTTCGCTGGGCATCCGCATCAACTCGATCAGCGACGTCACGCCGATCCCCCACAACGGCTGCCGTCCGCAGAAGCGCCGTCGCATCTGACCCTTTGCGACAGCCTGGGCACCAGGCTGCTATACTTTAGGGTTTTCGCTGAAGCCGGTGGGCATCTCCCGATGCTGCCGGCTTAGCAATTCAAGACCACCGTTCGAGCAAGCGATCTTGCCGGACTCGCGCGGGTCGGCTGCTGGAAACAGCGGTCGTCTGCCGCGTCAGATCAGCGTCGACTGAAGACGAGAAGAGGAACGACACGTGGCACGTCTGCTCGGCCCCAAGGCCAAACTCTCCCGCCGTGAAGGCACCGACCTGTTCCTGAAGAGTGCGCGCCGCGCGATCGGGGACAAGGCCAAGTTCGACAGCAAGCCGGGCCAGCACGGCCGCACCAGCGGTTCGCGCACGTCCGACTTCGGCCTGCAGCTGCGCGAGAAGCAGAAGGTCAAGCGCATGTACGGCGTGCTCGAGCGCCAGTTCCGCCGCTACTTCGCCGAGGCCGAGCGCCGCAAGGGCAACACCGGCGCGAACCTGCTCGCGCTGCTCGAGTCGAGGCTGGACAACGTGGTCTACCGCATGGGCTTCGGCTCCACCCGCGCGGAAGCCCGCCAGCTCGTCAGCCACAAGGCGCTGACGGTCAACGGCCAGGTCGTCAACATCCCCTCCTACATGGTCAAGGCCGGCGACACCATCGCGCTGCGCGAGAAGTCCAAGAACCAGCTGCGCGTCCAGGACGCACTCAAGCTGGCACAGTCGGTCGGGCTGTGCGACTGGGTGCAGGTCGACGCCTCGAAGATGGAGGGCGTGTTCAAGAAGGTGCCCGATCGCGATCAGTTCGGTGCCGAGATCAAGGAAGCCCTGATCGTCGAGCTCTACTCGCGTTGATCCACGCCATCAGCCTTATCGGTGTAACGAGCCGAGGGTATTGACCGGACCACAAGGACTCCATGCAAACCACACTTCTGAAGCCGAAAGCCATCCACGTCGAACCGCTGGGCGGCCACCGCGCCAAGGCGACGCTCGAGCCGTTCGAGCGCGGCTACGGCCACACGCTGGGCAATGCGCTGCGGCGCGTGCTGCTGTCGTCGATGGTCGGCTACGCCCCCACCGAGGTGACCATCGCCGGCGTGCTGCACGAGTACTCGGCCATCGACGGCGTGCAGGAAGACGTGGTGCACGTCATGCTGAACCTCAAGGGCGTGGTCTTCCGCCTGCACAACCGCGACGAGGTCACGCTCGTGCTGCGCAAGGAAGGCGAAGGCCCCGTCACCGCGGCCGACATCCAGACGCCGCATGACGTCGAGATCATCAATCCCGAGCACGTCATCGCGCACCTCGCGCAGGGCGGCAAGCTCGACATGCAGATCAAGGTCGAGAAGGGCCGCGGCTACGTGCCGGGCAACCTGCGCCGCTACGGCGACGAGCCGACCAAGTCGATCGGCCGCATCGTGCTCGATGCCTCGTTCTCGCCGGTCAAGCGCGTGAGCTACGCGGTCGAGAATGCGCGCGTCGAGCAGCGCACCGACCTCGACAAGCTGGTGATGGAGATCGAGACCAACGGCGCCGTGACGCCCGAGGAAGCGATCCGCCAGTCGGCCAAGATCCTCGTCGAGCAGCTCGCGGTGTTCGCGCAGCTCGAGGACAAGGTCGACGCGATGTTCGAGCAGCACGACAAGCAGCCGCGCCAGTCGTTCGACCCGATCCTGCTGCGCCCGGTCGACGAGCTGGAGCTGACGGTCCGCTCGGCCAACTGCCTGAAGGCCGAGAACATCTACTACATCGGCGACCTGATCCAGCGCACCGAGACCGAGTTGCTGAAGACGCCGAACCTGGGCCGCAAGTCGCTCAACGAGATCAAGGAAGTGCTGGCTTCGCGCGGGCTTACGCTCGGCGCGCGGCTGGAGAACTGGCCTCCCCAGGGGCTGGACAAGCGCTGAGGCGCTACACGTTCAACCGGTGCACCCCCGGTACCTGACACGGCCGGGGCGAAATCAGAGAAAGGACAAGCACCATGCGTCATCGCCACGGGCTGCGCAAGCTCAACCGCACGAGTTCCCATCGCCTCGCGATGCTGCGCAACATGTGCAATTCGCTGATCACCCACGAGGCGATCAAGACCACCGTCCCCAAGGCAAAGGAACTGCGTCGGCAGGTCGAGCCGCTGATCACGCTGGCCAAGGAAGCCACCGTGGCCAATCGCCGTCTCGCCTTCGACCGCACGCGTGACCGCGACGTCGTGACCAAGCTCTTCAACGTGCTCGGCCCGCGCTACAAGGCCCGTCCGGGCGGCTACACGCGGATCCTGAAGATGGGCTTCCGTGTCGGCGACAACGCGCCGATGGCGTTCGTCGAACTGGTCGATCGGCCTGAGCCGGCCGCGGACGCACCGGCCGCCGAGAAGGCCGAGTAAGGTCCAAGACCGCGGCCGGGCACCTCGTGTCTGTGCTATAGTTCTAGGTTCTGACGCGGGGTGGAGCAGCCTGGTAGCTCGTTGGGCTCATAACCCAAAGGTCGCAAGTTCAAATCTTGCCCCCGCAACCAAATCCGCGCCGTCACCGGCGCTCCGAAGCCCGCTCCGAGCGGGCTTCGTCGCTTTCGGGCCCTCTGCTGGGCGTGCGGGCCCCCAACGTCACGTACGCAATCGCTCCAGCAGCGACCGTGTCTCGATCTCCGCCCGCAGCGCCGGTTCGAGTGCCGAACGGCACAGGCCCGAGGTGCCGTAGTGCCGGTTCTCCCAGAGTTCGGCCAACGCCGGGAACGCACCCAGGACCTGGTCCAGCACCGGCTCCGACTCCGCTCGCTCCAGTAGCGCGGTGGCCCGCTGTGCGACCCGGCGGTACTGCTCGGCGCTGGCTTCGCGTGGCGTACGGTCGAGTTTCTCCAGCAACAAAGCGGTGGCGACCAGCGGCCGCAGCGCGGGCGGTACGTCGATGGAAACCAGACGGGCGGGTGAGGCAGACATGCTTCTCAGGTAGCGCTGCCGCCAGTGAAATCAAGACCGGCCCCCCGATGCCCATGATGGGCTCCCCACGCGGCAGCCCGCCGGACAATGACGCGATGATTCTCAGCACCGCCCCGCTCGGCACGCCCTGGCCGACGATCGACCCGTTCCTGTTTTGCGTGCACCACGACGACCGATATCCCCGCGGCAACGGTCGCTACGGTCCTGCTGCTCCACTGGACGGGCGGCAGATGGGCAGCGACTTCAGTCGGCGAGACGGCTGGAGCATGTACCACGGCCTCGAGGTGCCCGGCTTCCCGGCGCACCCGCATCGCGGCTTCGAGACAGTGACCATCGTGCGCCGCGGCCGCATCGATCACGCCGACTCGCTGGGCGCGATGGCACGCTATGGCGATGGCGACGTGCAGTGGCTCACCGCCGGCCGCGGCATCGTGCATGCCGAGATGTTCCCGCTGCTCCACACGGCAAAGGACAACCCGCTGGACCTGTTCCAGATCTGGTTGAACCTGCCGGGGCGCAGCAAGATGTGCGAGCCGTACTTCTCGATGCTGTGGACGCACGAGGTGCCGAGAGCCGTGCAGGCGAACCCTGACGGCGGGCGGGTCGAGCTGACCATGATCTCCGGGAACCTGCCGGGCCTCGAAGCGGCCGCATTCGCTGCCGTCACACCGGGACCGACGCTCGTGCCTCCGGCGCCGCCGCCGGACTCATGGGCGAGTGCGCCGGACTCCGACGTGGCCATCTGCACGTTGAGGCTCGAAGGCGCCGCCGGCTTCGAACTGCCCGCAGCGGCGGGTCGCCAGACGCGGCGAGTGCTCTACTTCCATGCCGGTGCCGGCTTGAACCTGGCGGGGCGCGAGATCCGCGACCTCGCGGCCATCGAGGTCGATGCAACGCAGCCACTGGAGATTCGTCATGCGGCGGGAGCGTCGGCTGCGGAACTGCTGATGCTGCAGGGCCGGCCGATCGGCGAACCGGTCGCGCAGTACGGCCCCTTCGTGATGAACACCGAGCAGCAGATCCGGGAGGCGTTCTCCGACTACCAGCGCACCCGCTTCGGGGGCTGGCCCTGGCCAGGCGAGGCGCCGGTGCACGGGCCCGATCCGACGCGGGTGGCCCGGCAGCCGGGTCAGAACTTGGTGTAGCCACCGTCGATGACGAACTGCTCGCCGGTGGTGTAGGCCGAGGCCGCGCTGGCGAGGTAGACCGTGATGCCGCCGAAGTCGTCGATCTCGCCCCAGCGCCGGGCCGGTATGCGCGGCAGCACCGCGCCGGCGAACTTCTCGTTGTTCACCGAGCGCTCGGTCATGTCGGTGACGATCCATCCGGGCAGCACGGCGTTGACCCGGATGCGATGCCGGGCCAGTTCGACCGCGAGCGCCCGCACGTAGCTCGTCACGGCTCCTTTCGATGCGCCATAGTGGCTGTTGCGGGCGGCGCCTTCCAGCGCCGCGGTGCTGGCTGTCGCCACCAGCGAGCCGCCTCGGCCGTGGGCGATCATGTGCCGCGCCGCGGCGCGGAACGTGAGGAACACGCCCTCGACGTTGACCCGCTGCACGCGACGGAACTCCTCCAGGCTCATGTCGACGAGTGGGATTCCCTTGCTGGACACGCCGGCGTTCGCGTAGCAACTGTCGACGCGGCCCAGCGCCGCCGCCGACTCGTCGAAGCAGCGCTCGACCTGGGCCTCGTCGCCCACGTCGCAGACGAATGCGTGCACGCGGCCGGCATCTCCGCATCCCGCGGCCAGTTCGTTGCGCGCCGCCTCGGTCTTGCCCGGGTTCGTTCCCCAGATGGCCACGCGCGCGCCGGCCGCCAGCAGCGCTCGGGCCATGCCCAGGCCGATGCCGCCGTTGCCGCCGGTGATCACCGCACCGTGGTCCCGCAGGTCGAAGGGCGAGTACATCGCGGCGCCTGATCAGTGCAGCCGGTCGGGCGCCGACGGCGACGAACCCAGCACCGACAGCAGCCCGTCGGAGACGGTGCGGGCAGCCACCTCGTCGTCGGTGGCCTCGCGGACGTCCCGCACCTTCAGCTTCAATCGCAAGGCCATGCCGGCCAGCGGATGGTTGCCGTCGAGCACCACGTGGGTCGGGTACACCTCGGTGGCCACATAGAGGCGATCGGCCGGCATGCCCGGCGTTCGGCTGCCGGTCGGCAGGCCCTCGAACGCCATGCCGGCCTCGAGGTCGCCAGGGAACAGCGAGCGGTCTTCGAAGCAGACCAGCGCCGCGTCGTAGTCGCCGAAGGCATCGGAAGGTTCGAGGTACAGCTCGGTCTCGAAACCGGCGTCCTGGCCTTCGAGCGCCGACTCGACCTTCGCGAGCAGGTCGTCGCCGCCGAACAGGAACTCGACCGGCTCGGGCAACTCGTCGATGAGCTGGCCGCGGCTGTCGGACAGTTGCCAGCTGAGCGTGACCACGCAGGGTGCCGTGATGATCATCGATTCATCATCGCACAGCCTTCGCCTGCCATCGGTACGGGAGAATCCGCCATCACGATGAGATCGCGCCGCGCTCCCGCAGTCGTTCCGCCCGTCGGCACCGGGCCGTTCAGGGGCATGGACCCGGCGCTGTTCATGCGGCGTCACTGGCAACGCAGGCCGCTGCGCGTCGCGGGCGCGTTCGCGGGCCTGGACTGGCCGATCACCCGCGCCCAGCTGTTCGCCTGGGCGGGCCGCGACGATGTCGAGTCGCGGGTCGTGCAGCGCCACGGTCCGCGCTGGGAGGTGCGCCATGGGCCGTTGGCCCGCAAGGCGCTGCCGCCGGTGTCGCGACCCGGCTGGACGTTGCTGGTGCAGGGCGTCGACCTGCAACACCCCGCTGCCCGTGCGCTGCTCGAGCGCTTTCGCTTCCTCCCGGATGCCCGGCTGGACGACGTGATGGTGTCGTGGGCCAGCGATGGCGGTGGCGTCGGGCCGCACCTCGACTCGTACGACGTGTTCCTGGTGCAGGTGCAGGGCCGTCGGCGCTGGCGCATCGGGCCGGTGGCCCAGCCTCGCCTGAAGCCCGGGTTGCCCCTGAAGATCCTCGACGGTTTCGTGCCTGAGGAGGAGCAGGTGTGCGAGCCGGGAGACTTGCTGTACCTGCCGCCCGGCTGGGGCCACGACGGCATCGCCGAAGGCGACTGCATGACGGCCTCGGTCGGCTTTCGTGCACCGGCCCGCGACGAACTCGCCGCCGAACTGCTGGCCCGGCTGGGCGATGCGATCGAGGAGCGCGGCGGCGGGCTCTACGAGGACGCCGGTGCGCGCCCCACGACGGCCCCGGCCTGGGTCCCCGAGTCGTTGCAGCGATACGCAGCGGCGGCGGTGCGCCGCCTGGTGGCGGAGCCGCAGGCCTTGAACCGCGCCCTCGGCGAGTACCTCACCGAGCCCAAGCCGCGCGTGTGGTTCGAGTCCCGTCCTGCAGCCACCTTGCGCCGAGGCGTGACAGTGACCCCGGCGAGCCGCATGATGTATGACATGGACCACGTCTACCTCAACGGTGAATCGTGGCGGGCCTCGGGGCGTGATGCCGAACTGATGCGCCGCCTTGCCGACCGCCGGGTGCTCGACCGCGCGGAGTGCGCATCGGCCAGCCGGGCCGCGCGCGGGCTGCTGCTCGAGTGGCTGCGACAGGGCTGGCTCATCGACGGATCGCAGCCATGAGCGAACCCACACTGCCGCAGTTGCCGACGATCACGTCGCGGAGCGACTTCGCGGCTGCCGTGCTGTGGGGCGTGCGCGAGGCGATGTCGCGCCGGGCGCGGCACCTGCTGTGGATCGACCCGGATTTCGAGGACTGGCCGCTGGACGACCCCGCACTGCTCGCGGCGCTGACCGAGTGGCTGCACCGGCCGCAGCGGCGGCTCGTGATGCTGGCAAAGGACTGGTCGTCGATGCGCTCGCGCCATGCCCGCTTCTGCGCGTGGCGCCAGCCTTACTCGCACGCCATCGATCCGCGCACCCCTGAGGCCGACGAGGCACCCACGTTGCCCACGCTGCTGTTGGACGACACCCGGGTCTGCGTGCGCCTGAACGATCGCGTGCACTGGCGCGGCCGATGCAGCCTCGACGCGGGTGAAGTGCGCCTGCTGTACACCGAATTCGATGCGTTGGCGCAACGCTCGATGCCAGACTTTGCCGTGAACCAGATCGGGCTATAGGGAATGCCCTATAGCGGGCTATACTCATGGGCTAGGCTCGACATCACTGATCGATGCCTGATGGGTCTCCGGGCGGCGTTCTGTCGCACAGACGGTTGCCAAGACCCGCAAGAGCTCGAAAGAGCCCTGAAGAGCCCCCAAGACCTTACCAAGAGTCTCCCCAGACCCATTTTTCGAGGACACACGCAATGAACAAGTCGCTTCTGTTGGCCGCTCTCGTCGCTTCCGTCGGTCTCGCCGCCTGCGGCAAGAAGGAACCCGCTCCGGCGCCTGCTCCGGCTCCCGCGGCCGCTCCGGCGCCCGCCCCGGCTCCGGTGGCTGCGGCCGCCTCGGCCGTCGACGCTGCCGCTTCCGCTGCCGGTGGTGCCGCCTCGGCCGCCATGGGCGCCGCCGCTGACGCTGCCAAGGACGCCGTCGGCAAGGCTGCCGATGCCGCCAAGGACGCTGCGGGCAAGGCTGCCGACGCCGTCAAGAAGCCCTGATCCCTCCTTCCCGCGACAGGATCAAGGCCGCCTTCGGGCGGCCTTTTCCTTTCCCGCTGCAGCCACGATGTGAAAGCGCCGCCCGAGGGCGGCGCGATCGTGCCGGCGGGGGAGGACGCTACTTCAGGTCGTTCACCAGCTGGGCGACGATGCGCTGGGCGTTGTCGCTGTTGTCGGCCGCACCATTGGCGTTCAGCACCGCCACCCGGGTCTTGGCACCGTCGGCCTTCACGGAGATGCGCAGGCGCACCTGCGCGGGCCCGCTCGAACTGCTGAACAGGCGCGCGAAGAAGCTGGGTTCGCCCTTCTCGATCTCCTTCGGGTCGACATAGCGCACGAAGTACAGGCCCGCGGAACGATCGCGGTCTTCCACCGAGAAGCCGCTGCGGTCCAGCGCCAGGCCCAGTCGGCGCCATGCGCGATCGAAGGTGTCGTCGACCTCGAGCGTCGCGGCCGGCGTGCCGGCCACGAGCCGTGCGCGCGGTGCCGCGGCGGGGCTCGCCGGTGCCGCACCGGCCACCGCAGGGCGCGCGGCGTCCTCCTTCGCACCCAGGCGGACCATCAGCCGCGTCAGCAGCTCCGCCTCGAGGTCGGGGTCCGACGGCCGCGCGGTCCATACGGTGCTGTCGCGCTCCTTGTTGGGGTAGATCTCCTGCAGCCCGCGATGGGTGATGTAGATCTCGGTGCCGGCCGCGCCCCGCTCGACACGCGTGCGAAAGCGGTCGCGCTCGCCGGTGGAGTACAGGTTCTCGAACACGCGACCGATGGTTGCGCGGATGAAGTCCTGCGGCAGCTTGGCGCGGTTCTCGGCCCAGTCTGTCTCCATCACGCCGGCCTCGGCGCTGTCGACGGTCAGCGTGAAGCCGCGCTCGGCCCAGAAGCTGCGCAGTTGCGGCCACAGTTGTTCCGGCGGGACCGGCACCACCAGCCAGCGCTGCGACCCATCGCGCATCACGCGCATCTGGCCGATCGACATCGGGGCCACGTTGTTGCCGATGGCCGTGACGGGGGCCACCGCGCCAGCGCCCGCCGCGGCGCTGACCACGCCGCCGGGCAGCTGGTAGCGGCTGTCGCGCGCGAGCTGGCTCAGGTCGGGCGGTACTTCCAGGCTCTTCGGCTGGGTCTTGGCGGTGCTGCGGTAGTCGATCTTGTCGCTGGAGAACATCGACTCCAGCGAAGAACAACCGGCGAGCGCGAAAGCCGCGACCAGGGTCAGGACAGGAGCAGTCGTACGGTGCACGGGCATCACGATCGTTGGCGACGCGCGGTCGGCGCGCCGGGTTCCGGAAGGTTCAAGTTCAGCCGAGCAGGCCGCTGTCGCGCAGCGCCTGTCGGACGGTCGCCTGCCCGGATTCGGACAGCGGCACGATGGGCAGCCGCACGCCGGGCCCGCACAGGCCGAGTTGCGACATCGCCCACTTCGCAGGGGCCGGGCTCGGTTCGCAGAAGAGCTGGCGGTGCAGCGGCAACAGCTTCGCCTGCAGCGCCGTGGCGCGGCGCGCGTTGCCTTCGATCGCGGCCATGCACAGCTCGTGCATCTGGCGCGGTGCCACGTTCGCGGTGACGCTCACGTTGCCCTGGCCGCCGAGCAGCATCAGCGCCACCGCCGTGCCGTCGTCGCCGGAGTACACCGAGAAGCCCTTGGGCGCATGCTGGATGAGCCACTGGCCGCGCTCGATGTTGCCGGTGGCGTCCTTGATGCCGATGATGCCGGGCACCTGAGCCAGCCGCATCGTCGTCTCGTGAGCCAGATCGGCCACGGTGCGGCCCGGCACGTTGTAGAGCACCATCGGCAGATCGACGGCCTCGGCCACCGCACGGAAGTGGCGATAGATGCCTTCCTGCGACGGCCGGTTGTAGTACGGCACCACCGACAGGTGGCAGTCGGCGCCGACCTTCTTGGCGAATCGCGTCAACTCGATGGCCTCGGCCGTGTTGTTGGCACCCGTGCCAGCCATGATGGGCACCCGCCCGGCGGCATGGTCGACCGCGACCCGGATCACTTCGCAGTTCTCTTCCATCGACACGGTCGGCGACTCGCCGGTCGTGCCGACCACGCCGATGCAGTCGGTCCCCTCGGCGATGTGCCAGTCGATCAGCCGGCGCAGACCGTCGTAGTCGATCCGGCCGTCTTCGAACATCGGCGTGACCAGTGCCACGATGCTGCCGACGATGGGTGTCATGCGGAGGGCCCGAAGAGCAAACGCGGCATTCTATCCGCCGGCATCCAGCCGATACCGGGGTGGCGCATCCCCGCCGGCGGCGCTGCGCATGGCCACGATGCGCTGCACGAAGCGCGCCGGCGGCTCCTCGTAGCCGTCCTCGTACGCCACCACGCGCAGGCCCACCGCCTCGCGCAGCAGTTCGCCGGGCTGCAGCAGGAACTCGGCGCGCGAGGGGCGGCCGATCGCCTGCTGGCCGTCGGCGAAGGTCTCGTGGATCAGCAGGCCGCCGTCGCCCACGGCGGCGCGCAGCAGGGGGAACAGCGGCCGCCACAGGTAGTTCGTGACGAGCACGGCGTCGAACGTCCGGCCCGGGAACGGCCACGGCCCCTGCTCGATGTCGGCCTCGACCAGTTGCTCCACCCCGGGCGTGCCGCGCAGCCCGGCGAGCGCCGCGCCGTCTCGATCGACCCCCGTGACCCGCAACCCGCGCTGCGACAGCCAGTGCACGTGGCGGCCGCTGCCGCACGCCACGTCGAGCACGGTGCCGCCGGGTCGGATCAGCGGCGCCCAGCGCTGCACCCAGCGCGACGGCGTGGCGCTCGCGTGCGGGTCCACGTCAGAAGCACGCCCACAGGCGGTTGGCGAGGTCCACTGCCGTGTGCGGGTTCAGGTAGGCCAGGAACGTCAGCGCGAGCACGGCCGTGGCCGTGGCTGCCAGCAGGGCGCGACGCACCGGCCTGCGCATGGCGGGCCTCAGGCCGGCTGGGCGGCGCCGGGCCGCACGATCGGCGTCTCGCGCACCGGCAGGTTGATCAGCGCCGCGAACACGCCCAGTGCCACCGAGAGCCACCACACCACGTCGTAGCTGCCGGTCAAGTCGTAGAGCCGGCCGCCCAGCCACACACCGAGGAACGAGCCCACCTGGTGGCTGAGGAACACGAAGCCGCCGAGCATCGACATGTAGCGGACGCCGAAGATCTGGGCCACCACCGCGTTGGTCGGCGGCACCGTCGAGAGCCACAGCAGCCCCATCACCGAGGCGAACAGGTACACGCTCCACGGCGAGAGCGGCGCCAGCACGAACACCGTGATCACCACCGCCCGCAGCAGGTAGATGCCGGCCAGGATGTGGTGCTTGGCCAGCCGCTGGCCCAGGGCGCCCGCGGCGTAGGTGCCGAACACGTTGAACAGGCCGATCAGTGCCAGCGCGGTGGTCGCCACCGACGGCGACAGCCCCTGGTCCTTCAGGTAGCTGGGCATGTGCACGCCGATGAACACCACCTGGAAGCCGCAGACGAAGTAGCCGGCCATCAGCAGCTGGAAGCTCCGGTAGCCGAAGGCCTCGCGCAGCGCGGCGCCCACGCTCTGCTGCGGGCCGGAGGCCGATGCCGCCATCTTCGGCTCGCGCAGCCCGAGGGCCAGCGGCGCGATCGCCAGCGCCAGGCAGCCCAGCACGAAGAGCGCGTTCTGCCAGCCCCAGCTGCCGATCAGCCAGTTCTCCACCGGCACCATCAGGAACTGGCCGAACGAGCCCGCCGCCGCGGTGATGCCCATCGCCCACGAGCGCCGCTCGGGTGCCACGTTGCGGGCGATGACGCCGTAGACGATGGCGTAGGTGGTGCCCGACTGCGCGAGGCCGATCAGCACGCCGGTCGAGCCGATGAAGGCAGCGCCCGTCGTCGCCAGGCCCATCAGCACGAGACCCGACGCATACAGCACCGCGCCGACCACCAGCACCCGGAAGGCCCCGAAGCGGTCGGCGAACATGCCGGCCACCGGGCCGGCCAGGCCCCAGGCGATGTTCTGGATCGCGATCGCGAAGGCGAAGGTCTCGCGCGTCCAGCCGCGGTCCATCGTGATCGGCTGCAGCCACAGCCCGAAGCCATGGCGGATGCCCATCGAGAGCGTGACGATCAGCGCGCCGGCGATCAGGACCTGGGTGAGCGAGAGTGGCGCGGCGGGGCGTTCGGACATGCTCCGGACTGTAGCCAACCGGCCCGGGCGGCCGCCGAAGGCGCCCCGCTTGCCCACGGCGGGCCGTCGGCCGCTGCCTGGGCCGTTTGCGAAGTCGGCGCCGTTGTGGCCGGTTTCGGCGGCGGACTGCGTCCATACCGGAATCGCACCACGCCGAAAGGGACCGTCCATGTCGCCACGCCACGCGTCCTGCTGCCTGTCCAGCGTTCTGGTGGCGCTCTCCGTGGCCGCGGGCTCGGCCCGCGCCGAGGACCTGCCCACCCCGCAGCAACTGCTCGACTACGCCGAGCTGGCCTACGACCAGCACTTCCCGACCCATGTCGCCAACCAGTCCCTGCCGCCCTACACCTACCGCGCCTACCCGGCGGTGGGCAACTACATCGGCGTCGCCGGCAGCCAGATCTACCTGTACGGCAAGGTCGTGCCGGCAGCGGCCGCGCCGGTGCCCGTGGCCAGCCTGTCCGACTTCGCCTGCGAGCGCGTGCCTGGTGCCTGCGGCGACCGCATCGACACGACGATCACCGTCGACGGCGTCGCCCGCGAGTTCATCGTGTGGCGGCCCTACAAGGCGCGCGGTCGCCAGGGCCTGCCGGCGGTGCTGATGCTGCATGGCACGTCGGGCACCGGCGCCGAGTTCCTGCTGCGGTCGGGCTGGCGCGAGAAGGCCGACCGGGAAGGCTTCATCGCCGTCTTCCCGCAGGCTCTCTTCTACTGCTATGTCCAGGACGAGAACTTCGACGGCGTGCCCGACATCAACGCGTTCACCAAGTGGGCCGCCGGCAAGCTCGGCGATCCCGAGAAGCGCCCGCTGTGCAACGCGGACCAGCTGGCGACGCTGACCGCCACCAACCGCGCCCGTGCCGACCACCCGCTGATGAACGACGAGGCCTACATCCGCGCCGTGGTCGAGCACGTGCGGGTCAACCATGCCGTCGACCCGAAGCAGGTGTACGTCAGCGGCTTTTCCAACGGCTGCGAGATGGCCGGCAACCTGGCGGCCACGGCGGCCGACCTGTTCGCCGCCGTGCACTGCGCGTCCAGCGCGCTCTCGGTCGACACGCTGGCGTCGCGCGCCATCGCCGTCGTGCACTCGATGGGCAACAAGGATCCCGACCAGGGCCGGGCGCTCGGCTACTACAACAGCGCCACCGGCCAGGTGAACATCCCGCTCGACGAGACGGTGCTGACGACCGGCCGGTACGCCACAGGCATCGTGGCGCCGTTCCTGAAGGCGTTGCAGCTGGGCCAGACCTACACGTGGCAGCAGGTGCCGACCCAGGGCCGCACCACCAGCCGCTTCCGCTTCGCCTCGAGCACCGTCGGCGCCTCGAACAGCCTGCTCACCGTGATCATCGACGGTCTCGCCCACGAGTACCCGAACGGCAAGAACCACCCGGTGGTGATGGCCGACGAGATCTGGGAGTTCTTCAAGACGCAGCGGGTGCCTTGACGTCGGCGCCGTACCTGTCGTGGGACACCAAGGAGGACGCGGTCCACGGCACGATGGACATCAGCGAGTGCAGCGGGGCGTTGCGCGCGCTCCACTGCCGGTGGATACGGGCACTCGGCCAGGCGTTCGTCGATGCCGTCGTCTCGCAGCGGCCCGAGGCGATCGCCTGGCTGGCCTCCGACGGCTACCGGACGCTGACCGGCGGTCACATCGAACTGCTCCGGCGCTGATCGTCGCCTGCGCGCCGCGGCTCCTGAGTCACCCCGCTACAGTGCGGCGCGGAGGTGAGCGATGAGAGTCCTTGTGCTCGGCAGCGGCGTGATCGGCACGTCGGCGGCGTACTACCTGGCCCGGGCGGGCCATGAGGTCGTGGTCGTCGAGCGGCAGGAGGGGCCCGCGCTGGAGACGAGCTTCGGCAACGCCGGCGAGGTGTCGCCCGGCTATTCGGCGCCATGGGCAGGGCCGGGCATCCCGGTGAAGGCGATCAAGTGGATGCTGATGCGCCACAGCCCGCTGGTGATCTGGCCGCTGCTCGACCCGGCGATGTGGCGCTGGGGTGCGGCGATGCTCGCCAACTGCACCGAGCGCGCCTACAACCTGAACAAGAGCCGCATGGTGCCGATCGCCGAGTACAGCCGCGACTGCATGAAGGTGCTGCGGGCCGAGACCGGCATCGCCTACGACGAGCGCATGCAGGGCACGCTGCAGCTGTTCCGCACGCAGAAGCAGCTCGACGGCATCGGCAAGGACGTCGAGGTGCTGAAGTCCTACGGCGTGCCCTATGAGGTGCTCGATCGCGACGGCTTCTGCCGCGTCGAGCCGGCCCTGAAGCTCACGCAGCAGAAGTTCGTCGGTGCCTTGCGGCTGCCCGGCGACGAGACCGGCGACTGCTTTCTCTTCACCAACCGCCTGGCGGAGATGGCGCTTGGCCTGGGCGTGAGCTTCCGTTTCGGCACGGCGATCCGCGCGCTGGTGCGCGAAGGCGGCCGCATCGCGCGGGTGGAGACCAGCGCCGGGCCGCTCGCGGCCGATGCCGTGGTGCTGGCGCTCGGCAGCTTTTCCCCGCAGATGCTGGCCCCGCTCGGCCTGCGCATCCCGGTGTACCCGGTCAAGGGCTACTCGATCACCGTGCCGATCACCGATGCCTCGGGCGCGCCGGAGTCCACCATCATGGACGAGACGCACAAGGTGGCGGTGACGCGGCTGGGCGACCGCATCCGCGTCGGCGGCACCGCGGAACTCGCGGGCTACAGCCTCGCGCTGCGCGAGCCCAGGCGCAAGACGCTGGAGCACGTGGTGACCGATCTGTTCCCCCGCGGCGGCGATGTCTCCCGGGCCACCTTCTGGTGCGGCCTGCGCCCGATGACGCCCGACGGCACGCCCATCGTCGGGCCGACGCCGATCCCCAACCTGTACCTGTCCACTGGCCACGGCACGCTCGGATGGACCATGGCCGCCGGCAGCGGCCGCGTGATCGCCGACCTGATCTCCGGTCGCACGCCCGAGATCCCGATCGACGGGCTGACGATGGCGCGCTACGGCCGCTGAGCCTGCGCGACCTGCCCCACCGAGCGGAGGCGCACGGGGCGCTTCCTACAATCCCGCGCCTATGCCGAGCAAGACTGTTTCCCCGGCGCACTACGCCGAGGGCTCGATCCGCGTGCTCAAGGGCCTCGAGCCCGTCAAGCAGCGGCCGGGCATGTACACGCGCACCGACAACCCGCTGCACGTCATCCAGGAGGTCATCGACAACGCCGCCGACGAGGCGCTGGCGGGCTTCGGCAAGCGCATCGCGCTGACGCTGCACGCCGACGGCTCGGTGAGCGTGGAGGACGACGGCCGCGGCATCCCCTTCGGCCTGCACCCCGAGGAGCAGGTGCCGGTTCTCGAGATCGTCTACACGCGGCTGCACGCCGGCGGCAAGTTCGACAAGGGCGCCGGCGGCGCCTACAGCTTCAGCGGCGGACTGCACGGCGTGGGCGTGAGCGTGACCAACGCGCTGGCGCGGCGGCTGCAGGTGACGGTGTGGCGCGAAGGCCAGGTGGCCACGCTGGCCTTCGCAGGCGGCGACGTGGCCGAAGCGCTGGCCGTGCGCAAGGCCGGCGCCGGCGACCGCCGCCAGGGCACCTGCGTGCGCGTGTGGCCCGACCCGAAGTACTTCGACAGCGTCGAGCTGCCGCGCCACGAGCTGATGCATCTGCTGCGCAGCAAGGCCGTGCTGATGCCGGGCGTGACGGTGACGCTGGCCACCGAGAAGGCCGGCCAGAAGGACGCCGACGTGCAGACCTGGCTCTACAAGGGCGGCCTGCGCGACTACCTGATGCAGAGCCTGCCGGCCGACCCGGTGATCCCGATGTTCGAAGGCGAGCAGTACGCGCTGGCCAGCGAGACCGAGAACTTCGCCGAGGGCGAGGGCGCGGCCTGGTGCGTGGGCTTCACCGAAGACGGCGCGGTGCTGCGAGAGAGCTACGTGAACCTGATCCCCACGGTGGCCGGCGGCACTCACGAGTCGGGGCTGAAGGACGGCCTCTACGCGGCGGTGAAAGGCTTCATCGAGATGCACGCGCTGCTGCCCAAGGGCGTGAAGCTGATGCCGGAAGACGTGTTCTCGCGCGCCAGCTTCGTGCTCTCGGCCAAGGTGCTGGACCCGCAGTTCCAGGGCCAGATCAAGGAGCGGCTCAACAGCCGCGACGCGCTGCGGCTGGTCTCGGCCTACGTGCGCCCGGCGCTCGAGCTGTGGCTGAACCAGCATGTCGAGTACGGGAAGAAGCTCGCCGAACTCGCGATCCGCCAGGCGCAGACGCGCCAGCGCGCGGCGCAGAAGGTGGAGAAGCGCAAGGGCTCGGGCGTGGCGGTGCTGCCCGGCAAGCTCACCGATTGCGAATCGCGCGACACCGCGATCAACGAGATCTTCCTCGTCGAGGGCGACTCGGCCGGCGGCAGCGCGAAGATGGGCCGCGACAAGGAGACGCAGGCCATCCTGCCGCTGCGCGGCAAGGTGCTCAATGCCTGGGAGGTCGAGCGCGACCGGCTGTTCGCCAACAACGAGATCCACGACATCGCGGTCGCCGTCGGCGTCGATCCGCATGGCGCGAGCGACGCGGTGGACTTCAGCGGCCTGCGCTACGGCAAGGTCTGCATCCTCTCGGACGCCGATGTCGACGGCGCGCACATCCAGGTGCTGCTGCTGACGCTGTTCTACCGCCACTTCCCGCAGCTGATCGCGCGCGGCCATGTCCACGTCGCCAAGCCGCCGCTGTACCGCGTCGATGCGCCCGCGCGCGGCCGCAAGCCGGCGGCCAAGCTCTACGCGCTGGACGACGGCGAACTGACGGCGATCCTCGACAAGCTGCGCAAGGAGGGCTGCCGCGAGAACGCGTGGACCATCAGCCGCTTCAAAGGCCTCGGGGAGATGAGCGCCGAGCAGTTGTGGGAGACAACGCTCAACCCCGAGACGCGGCGCTTGCTGCCGGTCGCCTGCGGCGCGCTCGACGCCGGCGCGACGACCGATGCGTTGACCAGACTGATGGGCAAGGGCGAAGCGGCGTCGCGGCGCGAGCTGATGGAGCTCAACGGCGACGCGGTCGAGGTGGACGTGTAGCGCAGTCCGATGCTGCCCCGCGAGTTCATCCGCAAGTGGAGCCCCGGCTCCCCGGCCCACGAGCTGAACGAGCGCGCCGGTGCCCAGGCGCACTTCATCGATCTGTGCCTCCTGCCCGGCGTGCCCGAGTCCGGGCGCTTCAAATCCGGCCGCAGCAACCGCGACATCACCAAGGAAGCGGCGCGCACTTTCGCCGATGCCGCCGAGTGGCTTTGCGCCGCCGGCGTGCCGGCCGAGACGGTGTGCCACTTTCTCACCCAGGGCCCGTTCGCCGCAGACATGGGCCTGCTGCCGGGCCGGCTGTTCGAGCGCCTGGTCAGCGTGCAGGTGGCGCCCGAGCGGATGCGCGCGCAGTTGCGGGTCCTGCTCGAGACCACGCGCGACGGCGGGTTGGTTGGCGTCGACGACATCGCCTGGTTCAACCCCCCCCGAGTGGTCCAAACGCCAGCCCGAAGGCGTGCCGCTCGGCATG
>JAEUPB010000090.1 GCA_016789955.1 Rubrivivax sp.
GGCCATGGCCGGCCGGATCCGCTCGACGCCGAGGAGCCGGCCAACCTGGCGCGCACGATCGCCGCGCTGAAGCTGCGCTACGTGGTCATCACCAGCGTCGACCGCGACGACCTGCGCGACGGCGGCGCGGCGCACTTCGTCGAGTGCATCCGCCGCGTTCGCGAAGCGTCACCCGAGACGCAGATCGAGATCCTGACGCCCGACTTCCGCGGCCGCATGGACCGCGCGCTGGACATCCTGAAGGCCGCGCCGCCCGACGTGATGAACCACAACCTCGAGACGGTGCCGCGCCTGTACAAGCAGGCCCGGCCGGGCTCGGACTACGCCTTCAGCCTGGATCTGCTGAAGCGTTTCAAGGAGGCCGTGCCGGGCGTTCCGACCAAGAGCGGCCTGATGGTGGGCCTGGGCGAGACCGACGACGAGATCCTCGACGTGATGCGCGACATGCGTGCGCACGGCATCGACATGCTGACCCTCGGGCAGTACCTCGCGCCCAGTGGCCACCATCTGCCGGTGCTGCGCTACGTGCACCCCGACACCTTCCGCATGTTCGAGCAGAAGGCCTACGAGATGGGCTTCGCACACGCGGCCGTCGGCGCGTTGGTGCGCTCCAGCTACCACGCCGATCAGCAGGCGCACTCGGCCGGCGTCGGCGGGGCCTCGGCTGCGGGTGCCGCCGCCACCGCCGGGGCTCCGCCGGGCCCGTAGCTGCAAGCCTCCAGGTGCCGGATGCACCGCTGCCATGCGGCATCGGGCGCGTCGATCTGCAGACCGTGCAGGAGCCCGTCGAGCGAGGCGCTGCGACGCACGACGCGGGCGGCCACGCGCGAGTGGCAGCCGATGCCGAGTTCCACGTCGACGAAGCCGCGCGTGCCCGCCTCCAGCGCGCGCTCGGCGTGTACGAGGCAGCCCGAAGCCGACACGTCGAGCACTTCGATCGGCACGCTGCCCGGCTCGACACCTGCGAGCGCGAATCGCCCGGGGCAGCGCAGCGAGTGCCGGGCGTGCCGGCGCACGGCCCCGGCGTCGGCCTGCGGCGCCACCGGCGGCAGCACCGCGGCATAGGTCGGCTCCGGGTAGATCGCCTGCAGCAGGCGACGGCGGCGTTCGTCCAGTTCCGGGAAGACCTTCGTGCGCCGGTTGAAGAAGTGGTCCAGCAGCGCCGGCGACATCACCGGATCGTTGGTGGTGAAGTAGGGCCGCGACGGCCAGCGGATGTTGGGCAGCACCGTGCGCGTGAAGTAGCGGTGCATGTCCTTGCGCACCGGGCGCCCGCAGTACGCGGCGCGGAACAGTTCGGGGGCAAGCGCGAGGTCCAGCGTCGCGCCGATCGCCGGCGCGCCACCGGCGAACGCGTAGTTGTCCACCACCTGGGCCTGCAGGCGGCGGAAGAACAGCAGTGCCTCGTACAGCTCGATGCGGTTCGGGTTCACCGCGATCACGAGATGGCGGGTGTCGAAGTACCGCGTGCAGTACTCGTACATGAACTTCATCAGCGGGAACAGCACCGTACCCCCGGTCTTGCGGAAGCGCGGGTGCACCGCCAGCGCCGAGATCTCGGCGATGCGCCCGGGGATGGCGCGCAGCGGCGCCAGATCGAAGGCCGACTGCATCGGGAAGCCGAACACGCCCTCGCGGATGATCGACAGCGTGCCCACGACCTCGCCGTCGAACCGGGCGTACAGCGTGGTGGTGGTGGGCAGCGCGTGATAAGGCGTGACGCGCAGGCCCGACGGATGCGGCTTCATGAAGCCGCTGCCGACGTAGGCGTCGTGCAGCAGCGCGAAGCATGATTCAAGGTCGTCGCGGGTGGCTGCGATGCCCAGTTGCAGGCGTGGATCCGGGTCCGGGTCGCAGTCGACGAATCGTCGGAACAGCGCGTGTCGCCACGGCTGCGGCAGGCGGCCGAGCAGGGCCCGGCCGACGCGGGACGCCCGGCGGCCGCGAGAGGGTTTCATGTCCTGCAGATCGGCGCCGCAGGCCTTCCGCTTGAGGCCGCCGATGCAGCGCCTGGCCCGCGTCGGGGCCGGTGGCTCAGGAGTTCACGCTCTTGAGAAGTTCCTCGACCTGCTGCTGCTGCGGGAACTGCGCGCCGAGCTTCTCGAGCGCCTTCAGTTCGTCGCGGGCCGCCTGCTTGTCGCCGGCCTGCACCAGCAGCCGCGCCAGGTTCAGGCGCAGGCTGTTGTCCTTCGGCGCCAGCGCCACCGCCTTGCGCTGGGTCTCCACCGCTTCCTTGATCTTGTTCTCGAACGCCTGCGCGAGTGCCAGCGTGTCGAGCACGGCGGGCTGGTTGGGGAGGATCTGCGCCGCCTTCGTGGCCTGCTCCAGCGCACCGGGCTTCTTCTGCTGCACCATCAGCCAGGCGACGTTGTTCAGCGCCAGCGGATTGGCCGGCTGCACGCCCAGCACCGCGCGATAGCGGGCCTCGGCGAGCGGATAGTCCTTCTGCGCGAGCGCCAGGTCGGCGCGGTAGTACAGGAACGCCGCATCACGGGGGCGGGACTTCTCCCACTCGGCGGCGAACCGGTCGGCCTCGCCCGTCTTGCCCTGCGCGACGAACAGGCCGTGCAGGCGCACTGCGACTTCTGTGGTCGGCGTGCGTTGCAGGCTGGCGCGATAGGCGGCGGCTGCGGCGTCCCAGTTCTTGCGGCTGGCCTCGACATCGCCTTCCAGCATCTGCCCGATGCCGTCGTTGCGCTGCTTCTGCACTTCCTTGGCGACCGTCAGCGCATCGGCGGCGCGCCGATCGGCGACCAGCGTGCCGACGAGCAACTGCTGTGCGGGCAGCAGGTTGGACTTCAGTGCCAGGGCGCGCCGGAAGTTCTTCTCGGCTTCGGCGTACTCCTTGCGCTGCAGCAACGCCTCGCCGAGCGCGACGTGGGCCTGCGGCGAGTCGGTCTTCACGGAGACGAGCTTGTTCAGCGTGGTCACGGCCTGCTGGGAATCGCCCATCGCCAGCTGCACGCGGCCCAGCGCCTGCAGCAGGTCGGGGTGATTCGGCATCGCGGCCAGGCCGTCCTGCGCGGCCGCGAGTGCCGCCTTGTGGTCACGCACCGAGAGCTGGTGCTCGATCAGGCGCAGGCGTGGCCCGGGCTGCGAGGGTTCGGCCTTCACCGCGCGATCGATCACCTGGGCCACCTCGGCGTTGCTGGCGCCGGTGCGGGACATCACCGAGGCCAGGCCCATCAAGGCGCCGACGTGCTTCGGGTCGTCCTTCAGGTAGGCGTCGAAGCGCTGCTTCGCGTCGGCGGGCTTGCCTTCGGTGAGGTCCAGCGCGGCGAGGCTGGCCAATGCGGGGTAGTAGCGCTTGTCGATCTCCAGCGCCCGCTCGAAGGCCTTGCGGCCGCCGGCCATGTCCTTCTTCAGCACCAGCACGCGGCCCCGGAGGTTGGTCGCCAGCGGCCGGTCTGGCTGCTTCTTCTCGAGCGCGTCGATCTGCTTGAGTGCGGCGTCGAGTTCGTTCTTGCGCAGGTGCGCCGAGATCAATGCCAGGTTCGCGGCCACGCCCTTGTCGCTGGCGGCGATCGCTTCGAGCTCGCCCATCGCCTTGTCGCCCTTGCCCTGGCGCAGGTGCCCCATCGCCTGGGCGGTGCGGATCTTGCCGTCGTCCGGCCGCATCTTGGTGGCGCGGGCGAAGAGTTCCTCCGACTGCTTCGAGTCGCCCGCCTGCAGGTGGGCCTCGGCGGCGATGGCGAGCATTTCCGGCGTCACGGCCGGGCTGTTGAGCATCGGCGCGAGCGTCTCCAGCGCCTTGGCCGGCTGGCCGGTGCGCAGGTGGATCTGCGCGAGCATCGTGCGCGCCAGCGTCAGGCCCGGCCCCTGCTGCACCGCCTTGGAGAGGTAGGTCTCGGCCTTCTGGAGGTTGCGCAGCTGCAGTTCGGCGGTGCCCGCCAGTTGCAGGGCCAGCGCGTTGTTCGGGGCCAGCTCGACGAGCTTGGAGCCGCGGTCGCGTGCCGTGGTCCAGTCCTTGTTCAGGTAGGCCAGCACCCCTTCGAAGTACATCGTCTGGGGATGGTTGGGCAGCACCTTCTTCAGTTCGGCGACCTGCGCCGTGGCGCCCGCGAGGTCCTGGTCGGCGACGAGGATCTCGATCACCGCGGCATGCGCACCGGCCAGCGTCGGCTTGCCGGCGATGGCCTTGCGATAGGCCTCCAGCGCGGTCTTGCGGTCCCTCTCGGCATAGAGCGCGATGTCGCCCTTCAGCTTCCACGCCTCGACGTTCTTCGGGTCGACGGACAGCAGCCGAGTCAGGATGTTCTGCGCGCCGGCGCGGTCCTTGGCATCGGCCAGCAGCCGCGCCTGCAGCAGCAGCGCAGGCGTGTAGTTGGGCATCGCCTTGAAGGCTTCCTCGAGCGTCTTCCCGGCGGCCTCGGGGGCCCCTGTGCGGGCCTGCGACATCGCCACCGAGGTCTTCAGGTCGGCCATGGCCGAGGGGTCCGGCAACATCGCCTTTTCGTAGGTGTCCAGGACCTTGCGGAACTCGCCCTGGTCGACCAGCGAGCGCGCCAGCGCCGGAATCACCCGCGAAGGATCGAACTTGAGATCGGCGGCCTTCTGCAGCTCCACGCCCGCGGCGACCGGGTCGCCAGCGTCCAGCAGCACCTTGCCGAGCAGGTAGCGCGCTTCGCCGGACTGCGGGTTCTTCTGCAGTGCGCTCTTCAGCGAGATCGTCGCGCTCCTCGATTCGTTGGCCTCGATCTGCTTCTTGGCGTCGGCGACGAAGTCGGCATCGCTCTTGCCGCCGCAGGCGGCGACGAGCGCGGCCGCGGCGATGGCCATCAGGGTCCGGGTGCGGCGCGTGGTGATCACTGGATGCTCCTCAGCAGTTGTTGGACCTCCGCCTGCAGCGGGAACTTGTCGCCTTCATAGGTGAGCTTCTCGAGCTCGCCGCGGGCCAGGGCTTTGTTGCCCGACTTGATCGCGATGCGGGCCAGGTTCAGCTTGGCCTCCATCAGTTGCGGTGCCATGTCGACGACCTTCTTCTGCAGTTCCAGCGCCTTGTCCACCTGGCCGGCATCGGCCATCGCCATGGCGAGGGTGTCCATCAGGGCGGGGTTGTTGGGCGAGAGCTTGTTGGCAGCCTCGGCGAAGGGTAGCGCCCCGGGCTTCTTCTGGTTCATCAGGGCCCAGGCCAGATTGTTGTTGGCGATGACGTCGCCCGGCACCGCGGCCACGACGTCGCGGTAGTACCGCTCGGCCCGCGACCAATCCTTGCCGTTCATCGCCGACAGGCCGAGGTAGGCGCGAAATGCGATGTCCTTGGGGTGCTGCTCGACCCACGATGCGCCGATCTTCTCGGCCTCCGCCGCCTTGCCGGTCTTCGTCAGCGTCGCGTGGAGCTTCACGGCGGCGTCGGTGGTCGGCGTGCGGCTCATCGCCTGCCGCAGCGCGGCGATGGCCGGCTCCAGCTGCTTCTGGGCGATCAGGACAGCCGCTTCCAGCTCGTGTCCCAAGCCTTCCCGTGGCCGTGCCTGTTGGGCGCTGCGCGCGATCGCCATCGCCTCCTTGTACTGCTTCTCGGCGAGCAGCACCTCGACGAGCTGCACTTGGGCCTGCGCCAGATTGGGAGCGGCCTCCAGCGCCCGCTGTAGGCTGGCCCGCGCCGCGGAACGGTCGTTCCGGGCGAGGAAGGTCTCGGCCAGCCGCATGTGCGGCAAAGGTGAGTTCGGCAGCAACGAGGCCAGCTTGCGGAACGTGGTGATGGCCTGCTGGTGCTCCTTGGTGCCGATCTGCGCCCGGCCCAGGCCATCGAGCAGGCCCGGGGTGTCGGGCAGCACGGCCAGGGCCTCCTGGGCGGCCGACAGCGCCATGTCGTAGCGGCGCGCGGCGAGGTGGTACTCGACCAGCGCCACGCGGGGTTCGTTGACGGTCGGGTTCTGCTTCACCGCGTCCTGCAGCAGTGGCAGCACCTTGCCCTCGCGATCCCCGTCCTTGGCGTGCAGGTCGGCCAGTGCCAGCTGGGCGCGCCAGTTGCGAGGATCCTTCGTGAGCATCGACTCGAAGTGCTTGCGCGCATCGGCGGGCTTCTTCTCGGAGATGTCGAGGGCGGCCAGCGCCATGGCCGCGGGGAAGTATGTCGGATCCAGCTCCAAGGAACGGACGAAGCTCTTGCGGGCAGCCCCGGGGTCCTTCGCCTGCATCTGGATCTGCCCGCGGATGTGGGCGAAACGCGCCTGGTCCGGCTGCTTCTGCTCGATGCGGGCGACGCTCGCCAGAGCAGACTTGACGTCGCGACGAACCATGTGTGCCGTCACCAGGGCCAGGTCGGCCGACGTGCCGGTGTCCGTCTCGGCGATGCGGCCGAGGTCGGCGAGGCCTTCCTCGACCTTGCCTTGCGCGACGCGCGCCACCGCTGCGGCCGTGCGCAGTTGCTTGTCGTCGGGGTCGCCCTTGGCAGCGCGCTCGAACATCGCCTGTGCCTTCGCCGGGCTACCGCCCTGCAGGTAGGCCTCGCCGGCGAGCGCAAGCAGCCGGGCCGGCGGGTCCTTGACCTCGACCAGAGGCTGCACCGTGGCCAGCGCCTTCGCGCTGTCGCCCATGCGGAGGTAGGTCACGGTCAGCAGTTCACGAGCGGAGGCGTGCGTGGGGTCTTCGGACAGCACCCGCTTCAGGTAGGTCTCGGCCAGCGTCGGCGCACCGCTCCCGAGCTCGATCCGCGCGGCCAGCAGCAGCACGCGCGTGTCCGGCTGCTTGGCCCTCAACAGCTGCTGCACCAGCTCACGGGCCGCACGCAGGTTGTTGTCGAGGAACTCCATCTGAGCGCGGAACAGGAACGTGTTGATGTTCTGCGGCAGCGCGTTCTGCATCGCCTGCATCTGCTGCCGCATGCCCTGCTTGTCCTTGGCCACGAACAGCATGTCCAGCAGCTCGGCGTGGGCGGACATCAGCTTCGGGTTGGCCTCGAGGGCCGCGCGCTGGGCAGCCATCGCGCCGGGGACGTCCTGCCGTGCATAGCGCAGCACCCGGCCCTTCAGGTGCAGCGCGTGGGCGTTCTTCGGATCTCGCTGGAGCACCTGGTCGTTGATCCGGGCGGCCGCCTCGAGGTCTCCGCCTGCAGCCACGAGGCGGGCCTTGACCAGCATCGCCGTGATGTTCTGCGGATCCAGCGCGAGGGCCTTGTCGATCGACTGCCGCATCTCGTCGATGCGGCCCTGCGTGCCCCAGGCCGATGCCAGCGCGACCTGCAGCTCGGCCATGGAGGCCTTGTCGTCCAGCGTCTTGCCGCCGTACTGCTTGATCGCCTCTTCGCCGCGCCCGGCGCCGGCCATCGCCTTGACCAACTCGGGCAGCACCTCGGCTTCGGCGTGGCCCAGTTCCAGCGCCTTGCGGAGCTCCACCAGAGCGGTCGGGGCGTCGCCTGCGGTCTGCAGCGCCTTGCCGAGCATGAACCGCAGTGCGGCCGAGTCCGGGCGCTCCTGGAGGGCCGCCTTCAGCGTGATCAGCGCGGCAGCCGTGTCGTTCCGGGCGAACTCCGCCTTGGCCTTGGCGATGGCATCGGTGTCCGAAGGCTTGCCGCACGCGATCAGCAGCAGCGTGGAGGCGGCGATCGCCAGCAGCGATCGCAGGCTCGGCAAGCGTTGGTCGATGGTCATGGCCCTCCCAGGCATTTCGGCGCCCAAGTGTTCCGGGCTACTTGATCGACAACCGGTGCATCAGGTCGTAGAGGGTCGGGCGGCTCACACCGAGCACCTCCGAGGCCTTCACGATGTTCCCGTTGGTCCGGGCGAGCGCCGCGACGATGGCCTCGCGTTCGGCCCGTTCGCGGATCGCGCGCAGGTTCAGGTCGCTCGTCTCGCCGTCCGTCGCCGTGGGCGCCGGCAGCCCTATGTCCTCGCATCCGACGCGCTGGCCGTCAGCCATGATCGTCGCCCGCTTGATCGCATTCAACAGTTCGCGCACGTTGCCGGGCCACGGGTGGGCCTCGATCGCCCGGATCGCGTCCTCGGTGAAGCTCATCGAGCCTCGCCGCTGCTCGGAGGCATGGCGGCGCAGGAAAGCATGTGCCAGCAGCACGGCATCCCCCTGTCGGCTGCGCAGCGGCGGGATGTCGATGACGATCTCGGCGAGCCGGTAGTACAAGTCTTCCCGGAACCGGCCCTCGGCGATGAAGGTCTTGAGGTTCTGGTGAGTCGCGCACACCACGCGCACGTCCACGGGGATCTCCTGGCGACCACCGATGCGCTCGATCTTGCGCTCCTGCAGGAAACGCAGCAGCTTGGCCTGCAGCGAGTGCGGCAGGTCTCCGATCTCGTCGAGCATCAGCGTGCCGCCGCTCGCCGTCTCGATCTTGCCGGGGGTCGTCTTGGCGGCGCCGGTGAAGGCGCCGCGCTCGTAGCCGAACAGCTCGCTCTCGAGCAGGTTCTCGGGGATCGCCGCGCAATTGATGGCCACGAAGCGGCCACTGCGCTTGGATGCGTTGTGCAGGCCCTGGGCCAGCACCTCCTTGCCGGTGCCGCTTTCGCCCAGCAGCAGCACCGTGGCGTCGCTGCCGGCGATGCGCTCGATCGTGCGCGACACCTTCATCATCTCGGCATCACGTGTGATCAGGCCGGACAGCGCGTCGGGCACCTTGAGGGCCTGCAGCCGCCGGTTCTCGGCCTGCAGTTCGAACAACCGCCAGGCCCGGTCGACCGTCAGCGCGAGCACCTCGGGCTCGAAGGGCTTGGCGAGGAAGTCGTAGGCACCGGCCGCAATGGCCCGCAGTGCGTTCGCCTGGTCGTTCTGGCCGGTGAGCACGATGACCTTCGCGGTCGAGTCCAGGTCGAGCAACTGCTCGAGCAGCTTGAAGCCTTCCGACACGGAGTCGGGGTCGGGCGGCAGCCCGAGGTCCATCGTGACGACCGGGGGCTGGTGCCGGCGGAACTGCTGAATCGCTGTCTCGCGGTCGCTGGCGGTGACCGACTCGAACCGATCGAGCGACCACTTGATCTGTTTCTGCAGCGCCAGGTCGTCTTCGACGATCAGGAGGGGCGCATTGCTGCTGGAGGACGTGCTGGCCACGGCGTCTCAGTTCAGCGTAGTGATGGACGACTCGAGGCGGGCGGAACCCGTCTCGAACAGTGGAAGCACAACGATCATCGTCGTGCCTGCGCCGGGCCGGCTGTCGACGTCGATCGAGCCGCCGAGCTCGCGCACGTACTGGGCACTCTCGAAGCTGCCGATGCCCATCCCGCTGCCCTTGGTGGTGCTGAATGGGCGGAACAGGCGGGTGCGCACGAACTCCTCGCTCATGCCGGCGCCGGTGTCGCCGACCTCCACGATCACCTGCCCCGAACGACGGGACATCTTCATCCAGACGCGCCCATCGGGCGGCGTGGCGTCGAGCGCGTTCTGCACCAGGTGCCCGAGGACCCGCTCCAGGCGTTCGTCGTGCCCGCGGGTGGAGAGTTTGTCGCCGATGTCGATCTCCAGCTCGCGACCCTGGGCTGCCACGGTGCGCGCGATGCGTCGGATGATGGGCTCCAGTTCGACACCGTGCACGCCACCGGCCGGCGGCGTGCCCTCGCGCAACTGAAGCAGGAGTCGTCGCATCTTCTCCAGCGAACTCTCCACCGTCAACCGCATGTCTTTCTGGAACTCGGGGTTGTCGTGCAGACGTTCCGCATTCTTCAGCATCAACGAGAGCTGGGTGACGATGTTCTTGAGGTCGTGCACCACGAAGGCAGACATGCGGTTGAAGGCCTCGAACTTGCGGGCCTCGATCAGCGCCTCGGCGGCCTCCATCTGCGCCAGGTAGCTCGCGGCCTGTCGGCTGGCCGTCTTGAGCAGGTCGCGCACCTCCCAGTTGAGTTCCATCGGCGCGCGCGGTCGTGCCAGCGTGACGAATCCCAGCAGACGTTCGCCGACGACCAGCGGCACCACCAGCCAGGTGTTCGCGCTGCCGAGCAGCCACAACGGAAGCGCCAGGTTCTTGTAGCGCCTGGGGGACGAGCGGAACTCGTCGAGATCGATCACCCACCCCTGTTCCTGCAGGAAGGTGACCAGGCTGCCTTGGGGGCTTTCGCTCTCGGCCACGCCGGCCACGTTCCAGCGCGTGGCCTGGCGGAAGCCATCTTCGTTGCCGGTGCGCATCCACAGGTCTCCGCCGGGGCTCTCCACCATGTTGGCGAGCCCGCGGATGACGAGGTTCGACACCTCCTGCGGCGAACTCGTGCCGGACAGCATCGCGGTGAAGCGCAGCCACTCCTCGCGATAGTCGAATCGATAGCTGAAGAAGTGCTTGCCGACGAAGACCCGCAGCCGCGAGCGCAGCGATCCCGAGACCATGACCACGAGCAGCGCGAGCGCGCCGGCGAACAGCAGGCCCAGCTGCAGGCCGCGACCCCAGCTGCCGCCGAAGTAGCGGACGTAGTAGCCGATCGCGGCCATGAACAGCAGGTACCCGCCGGCCAGCACCAGCGTCGCGCTGTGGAACGCGGCGCTGCGCGAGACCTGGACGCTGCGCAGCCAGTCGCCGCGGCGTCGCATCGCCACCATCAGCAACGGCAGCGCCAGCGTGTGCACGAGCGGCCGCACAGCGACGGCATCCGGGTCCAGCCGGCCGAAGAGCAGCGCCTCGGCGTTCATGAAGACGTCGAAGGCGAAGACGACCAGCAGCGCGAGGCAGACCGGCTTGGCGCCCCAGCGTGAGTCTTCGTCGAGGTTGCGGAACAGCTGCTCGCACAGCAGCGCTCCGTACACCCCGAGCATCAGGGCGATCCCGAGCCCTGGCGTCCAGGCGTCCACGCGATGGGCGCCCGCGGCGACGCGTACCCAGACCTCGCCGAGCGCCAGTGCGATCAGTGCCACTGCCACGAGCGCCAGCCTGCTGCGCGCGATCGTGCGCCAGTCGGTCGTCAATCGGGCGTCGAGCAGCAACAGCAGGAACGCGTACCAGGCGCCGTAGCGCAAGACGTCGAGGAGCGCGGCACTGTAGGCCGTGATGCGCAAGGTCGAATGCGCGTCCAGCAGCGAGACCAGCGCCCAACCCGCACTGGTCGCGGTTCCGGCCATCAGCGCCAGGGCCATCGCCGGGCTGATGCGCTGGCTCCGACCGGCCCGCCAGACGACCAGCGCGAATGCCGCGTGCGCGAGCGCGCCCACACCGTAGGCCAGTGAGAAGAGGTCGGCCGCGCCGAGGTCCATGTCCGTGGGGGCCGCGATGCGCGCGGGCCTGTACGCCCCGGTGCGGGACGATGCCGAAGATTCTAGGAGCCGGCCGCCCGTCGGCTCGAATCACCCAACCGTCTAGCGTGCACCTTTTCCGGTCAGGACGACGCTGACCGTCTCGAGGAGGATCAGCATGTCCAGCAGCAGCGAATGGTGCTTCACGTAGTACAGGTCGAACTGCAGCTTTTCCTGCGAGTCCTCGACAGTTGCGCCGTATGGATAGCGCACCTGGGCCCAGCCGGTGATACCCGGCTTGACGCTGTGGCGCACCGCGAAAAAGGGGATCTGCTGCGTGAGCTGCTCGACGAAGAACGGCCGCTCGGGACGCGGGCCGACGAGGCTCATCTCGCCCTTCAGCACGTTGAACAGCTGCGGAAGTTCATCGATGCGAAGGCGTCGGATGATGCGGCCGACCCGTGTCACTCGATCGTCGTTGGCCGATGCCCAGCGCGGCGTGCCGTCCTTTTCGGCGTCGGTCCGCATGCTGCGGAACTTGGCGACGTTGAAGGTGGTGCCGTTCAGGCCCACGCGCTCCTGACGGTACAGCAGCGGGCCACGGCTCTCGAGCTTGATCGCGATCGCCGCCAGCAACATGATCGGCGCCGACACGACGATCAGGATCGATGCGCAGACGATGTCGAAGGTGCGCTTGACCCAGGTGCGAAAGGTCCCCTGGTTGAACCCGTCGCCGAACACCAGCCAGCCGGCGTTCAGGTAGTCGATGCGGATCTGCCCGAGCGTCTTCTCGAAATGCGTGCTCAGGTCATGCACCTTGACGCCGACGAGCTTGCAATCGAGCAGTTCGCGCAAGGGCATGCTGCCCGAGCGGCGTTCGGTGAGCGCGACGATGATCTCGTCGACCTTGTGTTGCCTGGCGATCTCCACGAGCGGACCGCCGGTGCTGATGAGCTGCCTCTCGGGCACGGCCGGCGTGCTCTCGTTCGGGCCCGGCACATAGCCGACGATCTGGACGTTCGGATCGGAGGCCTTCAGCGTGTCGCCGACGACCGCCGCCGCGCTGCCGCTGCCGAACACCAGCACGCGCGAGCGACCCTGGGGCACCGAGGCCCAATGCGCCACATAGACCCGGCGCACGATGACGCCGGCGACGCCGGCCATGGCGGCCCACATCAGGACCTGGCGGTTGCCCAGTTGATCCGGCAGGAAGCTCAGGATGGCATAGGTGAGCGGCAAGGCCAGCAGCAGCGCGAAGATGGCGCGCGCGCACGACTGCCCGATCGAGCGGGTGTAGACAGGCTCGTAGAAGCCCGAGGCGCTGTTGATGACGAACAAGCCGGCCGCCAGAGATGCGGCATGGGTGCCCAGCAGAGGAACCGCCAGGGCCAGGCTGTCGATCTGCGAGGAGATGCTCATCGCGATCACCGCGAACACCAGAGCGACATCGAGTGCCACCTGGCGTAGCGTCACGCGCCTGAAATAGAAACTGAACAGTCGGCTCACCCTGACTCCGGTCCGTGGAACCGCTCGTTGCTGCTCCGCGGCTGCTGATCGATGTTCCCCGATTTCGGCCCAGTGTCCCTGCGGGACCAGTCGGGTTCCGTGACGCTGTTGGCTCGCCTCGTCACCGGACCATGCAGCCATCTCTACTGGGCGGACTGGCACTCTAGCGACCCGTCGCAAGGCGGGACAACCCCCGTATTGAGGGGGCGCAGGGCCCGGTCTGTCGCCTGAAGGTCAGCCCGGCGACGGTGACGTGACTTCCTGCACGTCGGCGCTCGGCGAGGGCGATGCAGGTCGGCTACGACCTAGGTCGGATCGGCCTCACGTGCGCGGTACGAGGTGCCGCACAGGCGATCGAAGATCGGAAACGTGATGTTGAAGTTGTATCGGGTCATGAGGCTCGTCCGATGGTGCAGGCGATGGGCCCGCGAGAGCCTGTCGATGAACGGCAGCGCGCGGACGAGGTTGTCTTCGTTGGTGTGATAGCAGAAGTGCAGCAGTTCGTAGAGCAGGTAGTACGCGTAGCCGACCCATGCGAAGAACAGGGCGTGGCCGGCCCCTGCGACCAGGTAGGCGACGAGGGCCCCGGAACAGATCGCCGCCGAGAGCGAGAGGAACACGTGGAACGGCAGCACGACGGCGTAGAAGTCCCGGGGGCTCTCGTAGTAGTAGTGCTCGTCGGCGTAGAAGTTGTGATGCACCGTGACGTGCTCGAACACGAGTTCCATGCCCTTCATGCGGCGGTGCATCGGGAAACGATGCAACAGGTACTCGGCCGCGTTGAACGCGATGAAGTAGACCGGCAGCAGCAGGACGAAGCTGCGGTCGAACCCCGGCAGCGCCAGTGTCAGCGCCACGACGATGGTCGCGATCAGCGAGAACATCGCGATCGCATAGCGGCGGCCCTGGCGCTCGCCCACCAGCACGTCGCGGAAGTGCCGCCGGAACTCGGCCGAGCCGAAGGCGTATGCCAGGTCGTGCTTCTGGGGGCCCCAGAGGTACGTCCGGAACCATGGGGCAGCAGGAGGCGCACGATCTGCCATGAGGTCTTCAGCGGTCAGAAATAGGCGGTGGCCAGCAACTGGAAGCTGGTGCGGTAGGGCGTCGATCCGAACACCGTGCCGCGCTCGCCGGAGTACCGCAGCCACTGCGCGGCGACATCGAATCCGGTGTATCGCCGCCGAAGCTCGATCCAGGTCAGCGCGCTGTGGTCTTCCGTGTTCCAGCGGACGAATGCGGTGAGGTCGAGATTGCGCATCCCGGCGTCGGTCTGCTTCGCGTGCAGGGCCACGGCGCGGCGGGCGGCAATGTCCTGGTCGCGCTCCGCTCCGAGCAGGTAGGCCGCGAACGTCGCGGGGCGGGTCGCGGCGAGGGCCCGCAAATCGGATCGACGGGCCGCGAAGCCGTTGTGCTCGAGCTCTGCCGTCAGCGAGAGCCGGGTGGGCGTGGTGTAGGTCAACCCCGCGGCCACCCGCCCGGCACGGGTCAGGGTCGACGATCCACCGGCGCGGTCGAGCAGGCTCGGCTCACGCCCGGTTGCCGCTTCGGCGAACACGACGGTTGAATCGCTGGCCAGTGCGGACACCGATGCACCGAGCTGCCGGCGCGAGCCGTTCTCCTGGTAGAGGTGCAGCTGCGTGCTGACCTTGTCGGACCATTGCGTTCCGAGGCTGACCATGGCCCGGTTTCGGTTGTTGGTCGAACCGAGGTCGGCGCTGGCTCCGGCCCGACTCGGCTCGGACTCGAGCTTGGGTGACACCGCCAGACTCACGGACCCGCCTGACCATAGACGCTGCCCCCTCAGCATGACGCTGCCCAGGCGGTATTCGCGCACGAGCAGCGGATTGACCGTCGTGGCGACCCGGATCGATCCGTCCCGGAAGAAGTCGGTCGGGTTGTAGGCCAGCGCCGGACCCTGGCGCAGGTTGATCCGGCCGGCGTCGAACGCCCACCCTCCGGAGGCGTCCTGCCATCCCACGTAGAGTTCGCGCAGGCTGTTGGTGGCGCTCGCATCGGTCTGCGGGCGCAGGACGTCCAGACGGTTGGACACCTGTAGCCGCCAGCGGGCGTCCAGCCTCGTGGACCAGTAGAGGTCGATCGACAGCCGGCGCAGCGTGTCGCTGCCCGACTCGTAGCGATTCCATCCGCGGCCTATCGCGCCTTCGATGGAGACCCGAGCGCCGGGTGCCGACTCCGCGGGCTTCTCCGGCGCCGACTGCAACGACAACGCATCGGCCTCCGCGTCGGCGGCCCGGGCCGGCAGCGCCAGCGCTGCGGCCGCGCAGGCCGACGCTGCAACGATCGCGGCGCGCGTTCGGGTCGATGGCTTCATGGGCTATTCCGGTTGAAAACGCGGCAGGAAGTCGCGGCTGTACCAGGTGACGGGGATCTCGCGCGCGGCGTACTCGCTCATGCGCAACACCGTCACCGCCTGGGGATCGAGGCCGTCGATGATCACCATCTCCGTCGGCCGTTCGGCGCCCAGTTGCGACTGGTAGCGACGATAGTAGGCCGTCTTCAGCGCGCGACCCGAGTCGGCGTAGAAGCGCGCCTTCAGCGGCTGGTTCGACTCGGCGTCCACCCACAGTTCCGCCGATGCATAGACGGCCTCTTCCGACGCCGCGGTCAGGCCCAGCTTCAGGGACCTGCGCTTGCGCCGTTCGCCGTCGGTGATCTCCTCGGTGCCCGCGATCGTCGCGGTGTAGTCGCGGGCGAAGTTGACCGTGACGACGTCGCCATTCGAAGCCTGTCCGGCCAGCCGCTGCTGCGGTGAGATGCGCACGCTCGCCTTGGTGGCCGGGTCGAAGAACCAGAGGTCGCTGCCGACCTTGAGCATCAGCTTTCCGCTGTCGCGGGCGGGTTTGACGTAGCGCAGGATGCTCGCGAACTGCCCACCCTTGGCCAGGACGCGCGAGTAGCTCTGCAG
>JAEUPB010000027.1 GCA_016789955.1 Rubrivivax sp.
CACCACGGCGTCCGACAACGCCGCGGGCTCGCACCAATGACGTGTCGGTCATACCGGCGCTGCCGTTCGCCTTGTAGCGCAGCAGCACCGTCGTTTCTTCGCGAACGCCGGGCGCGATCATGGGCCTGGGATGCTCAGAGGTTTTCGGTACTGCCCGTTTGGGACTTGAACGCCGCGACGCCCGCGCGACCGTCGATCAGCGGGTCAACGGCACGACTTTCCCAGCGATCGGGAAACAAGTGGGCTTCCGGCGGCAAACCGACCGTTCAGAACGGCCGCCGCGCGCCGATACCGCGGGCGGCCGGCCGGCGCCCCCGCTCAGGTCAGCAGCGGGCTCACCCGGTAGCGCTCGCCGCGGTAGCAGCCGTCCAGCGCCGCGAGCACCGAGACCACGCCGCCGGCGCTCCAGCGGGCCAGCCATTCGAACGGGCCCGCCGGGTAGTTGACGCCGAGCTTCATCGCGGCGTCGGCGCCGCCTTCCGAGCACACGCCCTGCTGCACGGCGTCGGCGGCTTCGTTGATCAGCATCGCGACGGTGCGCGCCACCACGAGACCCGGCGTGTCGGCCACGCGCAGCGGCGTGAAGCCGAGCGCGTGCAGCCACGAAGCCGACTGCTGCGCCCACGATTCGGAGGCGCCGCGGTGGGTGGCGTAGGCCAGCGCCTGCCCCAGCGCCCAGCCGGCGTCGGCCAGCTGTACGACTCGGTCGAACACCGCGATGTCGGCCACGCCGGTGTCCGCGGCGAGCTGGCGTGCGGTGCGGCCATCGGTCATCACCAGCCGGGCCCCGTCGATCGACAGGCCCACCCAGTCGCTGCCCGACAGCCGCGCCGGCCCCCAGCCCTGCCCGGCCAGCGCCTGCGTGGCGGCATGTTCCAGCGCATCGGCGATCGGGCCGGCACCATGCACGGTGATCTCGCGCGCGGTGTTGGGGGCATCGGTCACCACGATCGGAAGCGCCGGCGCGTCGCCAGGGTAGGCGTAGAAGCCGCGCCCGCTCTTGCGGCCCAGCAGGCCGCCGTCGACCATCTCGCGCTGCACGAGCGACGGCACGTAGCGCTTGTCGTGGAAGGTGGCCTCGTACACCGACATCGTCACCGCGAAGTTGGTGTCGTGGCCGATCAGGTCCATCAGCTCGCACGGGCCCATGCGGAAGCCCGCGCCCTTCAGGCAGGCGTCGAGCACCGGCGGCGTGGCGGCCTGCTCGTGCAGCAGCGCCAGCGCCTCGGCGTAGTACGGCCGCGCGATGCGGTTGACGATGAAGCCCGGCGTGCTCTTCGCGTGCACCGCCGTCTTGCCCCAGGCGCGCGCCAGTTCGAAGATCGCCTCGGCCACGTCGGGGTCGGTCTGCAGGCCGCTGACCACCTCGACCAGCTTCATCAGCGGCACCGGGTTGAAGAAGTGCATGCCGACCAGCCGCCCCGGCCGTGCCAGGCCGTTGGCGATGGCGGTGACGCTGATCGACGAGGTGTTGGTGGCCAGGATGCAGTCGGCCGCGACGATGCCTTCGAGTTCTCGGAACAGGCCGCGCTTCGCGTCGAGCTGCTCGAGGATCGCCTCGACGACGAGGCCGGCACCGGCGGCATCCTTCAACGCACCGATCGGCTCGATGCGCGCCACGGCCGCCTGCGCCGCCGCTGCCTCGAGCCGACCCTTGGCCACCAGCCCGTCGAGCGTGGCCGCGAGCTTCGCGCGCGCCTGCGCCGCCGCGCCCTCGCGCATGTCGTGCAGCATCACGCGGTGCCCGGCGAGTGCGGCCACCTGCACGATCCCGGCACCCATGATGCCGGCGCCGACGACGAGCACCGGCGTGGAGGCGTCGAGCTTCGCGGACATCAGTACGTCTCCAGGTGCAGGCGGCCTTCGCGCTTGAGCGATGCCGCCACGTCGTCCCACGAAAGCCCCGCCTGCGCCGCCACGTCGCGCAGCGCGAGCACGACGCCGTCCTCCATGCTCTTCAGGCCGCAGACGTAGAGGCAGGTGTTGCGGTCCTTCAGCAGCGCGCCCAGGTCGGCGGCGCGCTGTCGCATCAGGTCCTGCACGTAGGTCTTGGGCTGCCCCGGCGTGCGGCTGAACGCGAAGTGGATGTCGATGAAGTCCTTCGGCAGGTTCTGCAGCGGGCCGAAGTACGGCAGCTCCTCCTTCGTGCGGGCGCCGAAGAACAGCATCAGCTTGCCGCCCTCGAACTTGCCCGACTGCCGCAGGCGCCGCCGCCACTCGGTCATCGCGCGCATCGGCGCGCTGCCGGTGCCGGTGCAGATCATCACGATGTTCGAGCGCGGGTGGTTGGGCATCAGGAAGCTGGTGCCGAACGGCCCGATCACCTGCACGGTGTCGCCCACCTGCAGGTCGCACATGTAGTTGCTGGCGACGCCGCGCACCGGGTTGCCCTGGTGGTCTTCCAGCACGCGCTTGATCGTCAGCGACAGGTTGTTGTAGCCCGGCCGCTCGCCGTTGCGCGGGCTGGCCACGCTGTACTGGCGCGCGTGGTGCGGGCGGCCCGAGGCGTCGGTGCCCGGCGGGATGATGCCGATGCTCTGCCCTTCGAGGACCGGGAACGGCATGGCGCCGAAGTCCAGCACGATGTGGTGCGTGTCGTACTCGCGGCCCACCTCGGTGACGCGCACGTTGCCGGTGACGGTCGCGGTGATCGTCTTCTCCGCGGCCTTCGGGCCGTAGAGGTTGGTGTAGGCGTGCGCAGCCGACCACGGCGGCACCGTGGCGCCGAACTGCGCGCCGACGAACGGCGCCTCGCCGGTCGGGTCGGCAGCCGCGGCGGGCTGCGCCGCGGCCGCATCGGCCACCGCATCGGCGCCTGCGCCGGCCGCGGCCAGCTCGTCGGCCGACAGCTCCGGCGGCAGCACGTCCCAGCCGAGCTGCTCGTCGATCGAATAGGCCCGCACCTTCGGCACTTGCCGCCAGTTGTCGATCGAACCGGTCGGGCACGGCGAAATGCAGTCCATGCACAGGTTGCACTTGACCGCATCGACCACGTAGTTGCGCGAGTCGTGCGTGATCGCCTGCACCGGGCAGATGGATTCGCAGGTGTTGCAGCGGATGCAGATCTCGGGGTCGATGAGATGCTGCTTGATGACGCCGACGTCGCTCTGGTCCACGGTGGTTGTCTCCTCGTTCGCCCCGACGCTACACCGCCGTCAGTTGAATCTCACGTATTCGAAGTCGACCGGCTGGCGGTTGATGCCCATCACCGGCGGCGCGATCCAGTTGGCGAACTTGCCCGGCTCGACGACGCGGCCCATCAGCGACTGCACGAAGGCGCGGTCGCCCTCGCTGGGCAGCCATTGGTC
>JAEUPB010000031.1 GCA_016789955.1 Rubrivivax sp.
TCGGGGTCGAGCCAGACGCGCAGGCTGTAGTCGCCCGCGCCCCAGACCACCACCTTGCTGACGCCGGGCACGCGCAACAGAGCGTCGCGCACCTGCAGCTGGGCGAAATTCGACAGGTGCAGCAGGTCGTAACGGCCCTGCGGCGACGTCAGGTGCACGACCATCAGCATGTCGGGCGCGACGCTCTCGCTGACGACGCCGAGCTTCTGCACCTCGGCCGGCAGGCGCGGCAGCGCGCGGGCGACGCGGTTCTGCGTGTCGGTCTCGGCGCGCGCCGGGTCCACGCTGGCGGCGAAGGTCAGCGTCAGCAGGTAGCGGCCGTCGCCACTGGAGTTCGAGCTCATGTACTGCAGGCCCGGCAGGCCGGTGAGCTCGGTCTCGAGCGGCGTGGCCACCGTGTCGGCGATCACCTGCGGGTTCGCGCCCGGGTACGCGGCACGCACCTGCACGGTGGTGGGCATGACGTTGGGGTACTCGGTCAGCGGCAGCCTGCCCATCGAAAGCAGGCCGGCAAGCAGCAGCACGAGGGACAGCACGATCGCGACGATCGGGCGGTCGACGAAGAGTCTGGCAAGACGGTTCATGGTGATTGACTCCCGATGGATCAGGAACGGTCGGGCTCGACGCCGTTCTGCGCCTGCCCCTGCGCCGGCTCCGCAGGCCCTTGGGCAGGCTGAGGCTTGACCGCCATGCCCGGACGCACGCGCATCAGGCCCGAGACGATCACCTGCTCGCCCGCCTTCAGCCCTTCGGTCACGATGCGGTCGGCGCCCTGCGCCGCGCCGACGCCGATCGGGCGGTATTCGACCTGGCCGGCCTCGGTGACCACGAGCACGAAGCGCCGGCCCTGGTCGGTACCGATGGCCTTGTCGGGCACCAGCAGCACAGGCTGGGCTGTGCCCGTCACCAGCTGCGCACGCACGTACTGGCCAGGCATGAGGCCGGGCACCGCGGCATCGACTCGGGCGCGCAGGCGTACCGTGCCGGTGGCGGCATCGATGGAGTGGTTCGTGAAGTCGATCGGCGCGAGTGCCAGCTCGCGCTGGCCGTCGGCGTCGAGGATGCGAGCCCGCCAGCCCTTGGCGCCACGGTTCTCGGCCAGGCGCTGCAGCAGGCTGCGGTCGGCCACGTCGATGTGCACATGCAGCGGCGCGATGCTGACCAGCGTGGCCAGCGGCGTGGCGTTGCCGCCGGCGGTGACGACGTTGCCGGCCGTCACGAGCGCACGGCCGATGCGGCCGTCGATCGGCGAGCGCACCAGCGTGAAGTCGCGCTCCAACTGGGCCGTCTGCACGGCGGCCTCGGCCGCGGCACGCCGCGCCTGCGCTTCGGCATGGGCCGCCACACGGCGCTCCATCTCCTCGCCGGCGATCGCGCGGTCAGCGTGCAGTTGGCGGGCCCGCTCGGCCTCGGTGCCGGTCAAGGTCTCACGCGCCTTCGCCAGTTGAAGCTCGGCGCGTGCACGGGCCAGCGCCGCGTCGAAGGGCCTCGGGTCGATCTGGAACAGCGGCTGGCCGGCGCGAACCGCATCGCCTTCGCGGAACAGCATTGCGTCGATGGGCCCGGACACACGGGTGCGCAGTTCGACCTGCTGCGCGGCTTCGACACGAGCCACCTGCGTCGGCCCGACGTCCATCGCCACGGAGCGCACCAGGGCGACCGGCACCGTCGGCGCCTGAGGGGCTGCGGCAGGGGCCGCCTGTGCGTCAGGCACGGCGGGCTGGCATGCGGCCAGCACCGCGGCGGCAAGCACGGAGATCGCGCCGATGGCCAGCGTGGCCGGAAGGCTGCGTGCGCGCGGCACACGGGGTTCGTGGGTGGTCTTCATGTTCGGCTCCTGGGGTTGGAATGCCGGCATGCTGCGGATTGCCGCTG
Organism: Rubrivivax sp.; assembly: GCA_016789955.1. Taxonomy (GTDB): domain Bacteria; phylum Pseudomonadota; class Gammaproteobacteria; order Burkholderiales; family Burkholderiaceae_C; genus Rubrivivax. The sequence goes on from JAEUPB010000031.1 coordinate 1,876, forward strand.
TGGCAAGGTCAAGCGCCCATCGCGGGCCATCGCGCGAGGTGGCCGACTGCGATGGATCGACCTTGACCTTGACGCCGTGGCAAGGAAAAGACTTCCGTGCACCCCCTCTTCCACAGGAGCACGGACATGAACGCGATGAAGACACCTCGCTCGCAGCCCTTCGGCATCGGCACGCGCACCGAAATCCGGCTGGACGATCAGCACCTGTTGACCCTGTCGGTTCGTGCGGGGGACCTGCTGCGCAGCGCCGGCGGGACCGTGTGGGCCACCGTCGACGGCGAGCCTGACGACATCCTCCTGGCGCCCGGTGACGTGCACGTCCTGACGCGCGAGTGCGAGCTGCGGGTGTCGGCCTTCGGGCACGCTCGACTGGAGGTCTACGGGCACGGCCCGCTGCATTACCGGATGCCGCGGCCCCTTCCGGCACGCGGTGCCTTCGCGGCGGCCTGGAATGCCATGGTCTCCGGCATCCGTCCCGCACTCGGCTCAATCCGGGCGCTGGCGGGTTCCACCTGACGCGACAGACGCCGCCGCGCCTGCAGCGTCGCTCTACAAATCCACGCTCTTTCTGCAGCCGGCGTGTTCAGGCGACGGCAGTCGGCGGGTCTGCCGGCTCACGTGCCACGAACTCCTGCCGGCTCCGCTGACGTACACGGCGAAGGCCCAGCAGGTACCACGCCGCTGGAACGACCAACATGCTGAGAAGCGGGGCGGTCACCATGCCACCGACCATGGGCGCGGCGATGCGGGTCATCACCTCTGATCCGGTACCGCCACCCCACAGGATGGGCAGCAGGCCGGCCATCACGACCGCCACCGTCATCGCCTTGGGACGCACGCGCAGCACGGCGCCTTCGCGGACGGCGGCAAGCAAGGTATCCGGGTTGTCCGGCTCGCCAGCCGCAAGACGCCGGTCGAGCGCGTTCTTCAGGTAGACGAGCATCACCACGCCGAACTCGGCTGCGACACCCGCCAGTGCGATGAACCCGACGGCCGTGGCCACCGAGATGGCATGCCCCATCACCCAGATGAGCCAGAACCCGCCGACCAGCGAGAACGGCACGGCCGCCATCACCAGTGCCGCATCGCCCACGGACCGGAACAGCAGGTAGAGCAGCACGAAGATGACCGCCAGCGTGGCGGGTACGACGAGCTTCAGGCGCTCCGTGGCTCGCTCGAGGTACTCGAACTGGCCCGACCACGAGACGGCGTAACCCGCCGGCATCGCCACCTGCCCTGCCACGGCGGCCTGCATGTCCACGACCACCGAGCGCAGGTCGCGCCCGCGCACATCGACGTAGACCCAGCCCGACAGGCGCGCGTTCTCGCTGCGCAGCATCGGCGGTCCTTCGGCCAGCCTCACGCGGGCCACGTCCTGGAGGAGTAGCTGTGCACCCCGGTCCGTCACGAAGGGCAGCGTGCGCAGGCGTTCGAGCGAGTCCCGAATCTCCCGTGGATAGCGCACGTTGATGGGGAACCGCTCCCGTCCACTGACGACCTCGCCGACGTTCTCGCCGCCGATGGCCGTCGCAACGATGGCTTGTACGTCCGCCATTGATAGGCCGTAGCGCGCCGCCGCCGCCCGGTCGACATCGATGTCGATGTAGCGACCACCGGTGAGTCGCTCCGCCAGTGCCGACGACACACCTGGCACGTTCTTCACAACCGACTCGATCTGCGTCGTCAACTTGTCGATGACCGCCAAGTCCGTGCCCGCGACCTTGATGCCGACGGGACTCTTGATGCCCGTGGCCAGCATGTCGATGCGGTTGCGGATGGGCGGCACCCAGATGTTCGACAGGCCCGGCACCTTGACGGCGCGGTCCAGTTCGTCGACCAGCTTGTCGGGCGTCATGCCAGGCCGCCACTGCGCGCGCGGCTTGAACTGGATGGTGGTCTCGAACATCTCCAGCGGCGCCGGGTCGGTGGCGCTGTCGGCGCGGCCGGCCTTCCCGAACACACGTTCGACCTCGGGCACCGTCTTGATGAGGCGGTCGGTCTGCTGCAGCAGCTCGGTCGCCTTCGACACCGACAGGCCCGGCAGCGCCGACGGCATGTAGAGCAGGTCGCCCTCGTCGAGGGGCGGCATGAACTCGCCGCCCAGGCGCATCAAGGGAACGAGCGTCGCGGCAAGCACGACCGCCGCCGCGAGCAGCGTCGCTTTCGGAAAGCGCAGCACCGCCTCAAGCGCAGGCCGGTAGACGGCGATGAGGAAGCGGTTGACCGGGTTCGCCGTCTCCTTCGGGATGCGGCCCCGGATGAGGTAGCCCATCAGCACCGGCACCAGCGTCACCGACAGCCCCGCGGCTGCGGCCATCGCATAGGTCTTGGTGAAGGCCAGCGGCGAGAACAGACGCCCCTCCTGCGCCTCCAGCGTGAAGACCGGCAGGAAGGACAGCGTGATGACCAGCAGCGAAAAGAAGAGCGCCGGCCCCACCTCGACCGAGGCCTGCGTCACCAGCGCCCAGCGTTCGGAGAGGCCGGGCTGCCTTCCATGCTCGTCCTCGAAGTGTTCGAGCTGCTTGTGCACCGCCTCGACGAGCACCACGCTCGCGTCGACCATCGCGCCGAGTGCGATGGCCACGCCCCCCAGCGACAGGATGTTGGCGCTGATGCCCTGCCAGTACATCACGATGAAGGCAGTAAGCACACCGACGGGCAGCGTGACCACCGCGACGAGCGCTGAGCGCAGGTGGAACAGGAAGACCGCGCACACGAGCGCGACGACGACGAACTCCTCGATAAGCTTCACCTGTAGGTTGTCGACGGCCCGGTCGATGAGCTTGGAGCGGTCGTAGGTCTCCACGACCTCGACGCCCGGGGGCAGGCTGGGCTTCAAGGCTTCCAGCTTGGCCTTCACTGCCGCGATGGTCGTGCGGGCGTTCTTGCCCGAACGCATCACGACGACGCCGCCCGCGACCTCGCCCTCCCCGTCGAGTTCGGCAATGCCCCGGCGCATCTCCGGGCCCATCTGCACGAAGGCGACATCACGCAGCAGCACCGGCGTGGCACCGGTCAAGGCGATGGGGATGCCACGGAAGTCGTCGAGCGACTTCAGGAAGCCCTGCGAGCGCACCATGTACTCGGCCTCTGCCAGCTCGACGACCGAGCCGCCCGAGGACTGGTTGGCCTTGCGCAGCGCCTCCATCACCATGCTCTGCGTGACGCCGAGTTGGCGCATGCGGTCGGGGTCGAGCACCACCTGGTACTGCCGCACCATGCCGCCGATGCTGGCCACCTCGGCCACGTCGGGCACGGTCTTGAGCTCGAACTTCAGGAACCAGTCGTTCAAGGCGCGCAGCTGTCCCAGGTCGTTCTTGCCGCTGCGGTCAACGAGGGCGTACTCGTAGACCCAGCCCACGCCGGTGGCGTCCGGCCCGAGGGCAGCAGTCGCCCCCGGCGGCAGCCGGCTCTGCACCTGGTTCAGGTACTCGACGACGCGGGACCGGGCCCAGTACGGGTCGGTCTTGTCGTCGAACAGGATGTAGACGAAGGAATCGCCGAAGAACGAATAGCCGCGCACGGTCTTGGCACCGGGCACGCTGAGCATGGTCGTGGTCAGCGGATAGGTGACCAGGTCCTCCACCACCTGCGGCGGCTTGCCGGGGTAGGTGGTGCGAACAATCACCTGCACGTCGCTCAGGTCGGGCAAGGCGTCGACGGGTGTGCGCGACACCGACCACAGGCCGGCCACCACGAGGAAGGCGGTCGCGATGAGCACCAGGAAGCGGTTGACCACCGACCAGCGGATGAGCGCGGCAATCACTTCGCCGCTCCCTTGCGCTGAATGGAGACCAGTTCGTAGTCCATCGGCCCGCCCTGCCGGAACTCGAACTGCACTGTGTCGCCGGGCTTGACGTCGGCGAAGGCATTCGGGTCGGCCTTGCCGAAGCCCATCGTCATCTCTGGCCACTTCAACGCCGGCACGGGACCGTGCGAGATGGTGATGCTGTCCGCATCGACGCTCTCCACCTTGCCCTGCGCCGTGAAGGTGCCCGAGCTGGCCGTCGATGCCGCGGCGGATGCCGGCTGGGCCGAAGCCATGCTGCCGAGCACCGACCGCAGGCGCGCTTCCGAGTCCACGAGGAACTGACCGCTGGCGACCACCTCATCGCCTTCCGCCAGCCCCTGGACCACCTCGAGCTGCTCGCCCAGTTCGACGCCGAGCTTCACCTCGCGCGGCTCGAAGGTCCCGTCGGCCTTGCGCACGATGGTGACAGCGCGCGTGCCGGTGCGGATGACCGATTCGGCAGGTACGACGAGCCGGGACGCAACCGGGCCAGCGAATTGCAGGCGCAGCAACATGCCGGGCACCAGCCTGCCGCCACGGTTGTCGACCTCGAAGCGGGCCTGCAGGGTGCGCGTGGCCGCGTTCACCTGGGGCAGGACCTCCTGCATTGTTCCGGTGAAGCTTTGCGTCGGGTCAGCCTGCAGGACGGCATTCACCTTCTGGCCGCGCTGGAGCCGCACAGCCTGCGCCTCGGGCACTTCGGCGACGGCCCAGACGCGCTCCAGGCCGGCGATGCGGAACAGTGTCATGCCGGGAGAGACCGCTACTCCCTCCCGCACGCCGAGCTCCGCGATGACGCCACTCGCGGGCGCGACGAGCGTGTAGCGCGCCTGTGGCGTCCCGCCTGCCTCGGCCTGGCGGACCAGCTCGGCAGGGATGGACATCGCGCGGGTGCGCTCTCGGGCAGCCGCCAGCAGCTCCGGCGATGCGCCCGCCTTCGTCAGGGCGACGATGTCGTTCAGCGGCCCGAGCCAATCCGGCGCGAACACCGTGCCCAGGGCTTGCCCCTTGACCACCCTCTCCATCGGCGCCCGGACGGCGAGCCGCTCGAGGTAGCCGGCGGTCCGTGTCTGCACAGCCACGCTCAATCGCTCGTCGAACTGCACCGCGCCCACCGCATCGAACGAGGAGCTGACCTCCGCCCTCGTCACCACGGCCGTTCGGATGCCGAGGTTCTGCTGGACCTGCGGGCTCACCTTGACGCCGCTGTCGCCGGCTTCATCGGCATAGACCGGCACGAGCTGCATGTCCATGAACGGCGACTTGCCCGGCTTGTCGAACTTCTGGCCCGGCACCATCGGGTCGTGCCAATACAGGACCTTGCGCTCGGCCGCCGATGCGGCCGTGGCGGATGACGCCATCGAGGCGTGGTCGGCGGTGCTGCGGCCCAGGTAGAACGCGGCACCGGCAATCCCGGCCACCGTGGCCAGGGCAACGAGAGAGACTTGAAGGCGGCTCATCGCACGGCTCCTTGCGCAATCGGCTTGAAGGCGAGTTGCGCCTGTGTCTTGGTCAGGTCGCGCCGGAGCGCCAGCAGCTTGCGCTGCGCTTCGACCTCGGCGTGACGCGCCTCGAACAGCATCACCAGGCTGGCCTGGTTGGAGCGGTAGGCGGCCAGCGTGGCTGCAGTGCGTTGCCGCAGGGGAGTCAGCACGCCGGCGTCGAAGCGCTCCATGCGTTCCTGCAGCCGCCGGGCGTCGCTGACGAGTGCCGCGTACTCGCCCGCCGCTGCGCGCCGTGCCTCTTCGAGTTCTGCCTCCGCCTTGTCCACAAGTGCCAGCCGGGCGGCTGTCTCGCGGTCTTGTCGGGCGGCGGGCGCAACGGGCAAGGGAATGCGCACCCCGAAGGAGACGAGGTCCGACATGCCCTGCCGCTGTCCGTACGACACCTCCCAGGTCCAGTTGGGCTTGCGGTTCAAGGTGGCCGCCGAGGCTTCCTGGCGGGCGACCTCGATGTCTCGCAGCTTGGTCACGACGACCGGGTGTGCGGCGACGTACGCGTCCAGCGCGGGGACGGTCGCTGTTCGCGGCTCCGACAGCCCGTCGACCGGCATGCCGGTCCAGCGCTGCAGCACCGCGGCCGCGGCGCCCTGTTGCTGTCGCTGGTCGGCAGACTCGTCCTCGGCCACGCCGACAGCACCGGCCAGGCCGAGCACCTCGGCGCTGCTGCCAGAGACCGTCGCCAGGCGGCCCTTGCCGGCCTCGAGCTCTTCGCGGGCATGTTTCTCGTTGAGCGTGGTGAGCTCCAGCGCCATGCCCGCGTAATAGGCGTCGATGTAGGCCAGCGCGGTCTGCAGGCGAGCCTCGGCCACCGCGACATGCTCAGCAACCAACTCGCGGCCGGCGACCGCGTTGGCCACGGCCTCGCGTGCGGTGCGCTTGTCGGCCGGGACCCACTCCTGGGCGATGCCGATGCGCTTCATCGTCATCTCCTCGGCGCTCGTGCGGAAGCGGTTCGAGCCGGTCGCGGGCAGGTTGTCGATGCCGACGGCAAGCATCGGGTCGGGCTGCTGCCCGGAGGCACGCGCCATCTCGGCCGCGCCTGTCGCACCGGCTCGTGCGGCGCGTGCCATCTGCGAGCGTTGGGCCGCCAGGTCCAGGGCCTGTTCGAGCGACAAGGGTGCCGCGGTGGCCCAGTTGGCCGAAAGCAAGGCGGCGGCCAAAGCGGCTGCGCGCAGGATGTGGATGGACATCGAAAGACTCCGAGGACGAGCGGGAACGTGGCTTGCGTGCGGACATGCCGCACCAGCACCGGTCAGTCGACGGAGCGGGTCAGACCCTGAGTCTGAGCGTGGACAGGAAGAGCGGGTCCGGAGGCGGCTGGGCCTCCGGCGTGGCCGTCGTCGGGACGGCGCGAGCCTGCTGGGCCTCGAGCACCAGCGGCAGCTCAAGCACCTGCGCGACCACCGGCTGGCCCACCGCCGGCAGCTTCACCGCCTCGAAGGTCTTGCCAGGGTCGGCGGAGTGCTGGTGGCACAGGACCGCTTGGTCCTGGTCCATGCCTTCGCAGGGCGTGCCCGCTTCGGCCATCGCGGCCATGGCTTCGATGTCCGGCTGGCCCGGGCAGACATAGCTCGCCAGCGCCAGCTGCGAGAACAGCAGCGACATCACCGCAAGGACTGCGGTGATGAGGCGGAATAGGCGACGACGCAGCATGGATCAGGACAGTCTAGCGTCCTTGCCGAATTCGAGCGTGGGCCGGCACGCGTGGCTTGACCTGGGTCATCCCGGCCACCCGGGATCTGCGCGGCCGACGGCGCCTTGATTTCCCAGCCCTACAGGCCGGCATGGCCGCCGGCCTGAACGTGGTGGTCGACGTGCTGCGCTGACCCGTCGGTCGTGCCTGCAACCAGCGTCAGCGACAGAAGGAGGTTGCAGATGCGATCCTCACCTCGCCACTTCGATGGCCGTGACGGTGATGGCACCGTCCTTGTTGGACGCCGCGAACTTCACCTTGTCGCCTGGCTTGAGGTTGTCGAGCATCTTGGGGTCGGCGACCTTGAAGATCATCGTCATGCCTGGCATGTCGAGGTTGGCGATGGGGCCATGCTTCAGCGTCACCTTGCCTTGCTCCTTGTCGACCTTACGGACTTCGCCTTCGCTGGTCGCAGTTGCAGCCGCAGCGGCAGATGCAGCAGGAGGGTGATGCGCCGAGTGGTCCGCGGTCGAGGTCTGGGCGAAGGCCGCGCCAGACAAAGTCATTGCAGTGCCAACAACAAGCGAATACAGCTTCATGGAGAGCTCCAGTTTCGTGCGGTGAGGTAAGGCACACCCGCTCGCCGCGTTGACTCTTCGAATACGGCTCGGGTTCCGTCCGAGGTCAACGATTGGAGAGGCACGCCCAGCAGTGTTGACCTTGTCACAGTGGCAAGGTCAATGATGACGCCATCGACAACCCAAGGAGCAAGCGATGCAAGTCTTCCGCGTAGACGACATGACCTGCGGCCACTGCGTCAGCACCATCACCAAGGCCATCAAGGCCACCGACAAGGATGCGAAGGTCACCATCGACCTGGCGCAGCATCTCGTCATGGTGGAGCCGACCGAAGCGGACGCCCAGGAACTGAACGACGCCATCGCCGAGGCCGGCTACACGCCCGTGCCGGTGCAGGCCGCGACGGTGGTGGCAGAGCCCGTGAAGACGGGTGGCTGCTGCGGATGCCGCAGCTGACCTGGGAGTGCAGAAGCCTTTGAGGCATGTCAAGGCCGCACAGCAGGTGCCGCGCACATACTGACCGACGCAATCTCAGGAGGCCATATGAAGCTCGCCCTCGCAGCACTCGGCACCTCGTTCGTGCTGGCCGGGTGTGCCGCTGGCCCCAAGGAACAGGACCACGCCGCCCATCACCCGCCAGGTACCGCAGCTGCCGGTCCCGCGGCACCGACACCCGGGCAGATGGACTCGATGATGAAGTCGATGCAGGAGATGCACGACAGGATGATGGCTGCCAAGACGCCGGAGGATCGGTCCCGGCTGATGCAGGAGCACATGAAGCTCATGCAGGACAACATGGCGATGATGGGCCAGATGCGCAGCGGCAAGGGCGGTATGGGGATGGGCGGCATGCCCATGAGCCCGGAGATGATGGGCAAGCGCATGGACATGATGGAAATGATGATGAAGATGATGATGGACCGCGAGGCGATGAAGGCGCCAGCGGCCAAGTAGGTCGAGGCGGGTCATGCATCCCCAGGATCCCACTCCACCGTCGCGCTGGCGCTCGCCGTTGGGCGCCTTTATGCTCGTCGCGGGCGCGGTCGGCATCTATTACCTGCTCACCGAGCATTTGACGCACGTGACGCAGGCCATCCCTTACCTGTTCCTGCTGGCATGCCCGCTGATGCACTTCTTCCATGGACACGGGCACCATGGCCATCGCGACCACGGGCAGCGCAAGGACCATACGCCGCCGCCTTGACATGAAGTCCGGGCCTCGCGGTCACGTGAAGGCTGCCGAGCTGGCCTCGGGGCTGGGAGCCATCGCTCTGGGCGCTGGAGCGGCACTGTTACTGCCGGAGTGGCTCCGCGCCTACGCCCTGCCGCTGCTCGCTGGCGGCGCACTCGTCCACGGCATCGGCATGACCCTGAAGGTCCAGCTCGAGCGTCAGGACGGGCCACCCCTCTGGTGGGAGCGGGCATTGTTCTGGCTATGCTGGCTTGGCTTGGCCGTGCTCGGCCTGTGGATTGCAGCCGTCTTCGCCGCTCGATAGCGCGCCCTTGACCTTCCCACCGGGACAAGGTGGAGACTGTCGGCGACAACAGGAGAGCGCCATGCCCGACCGCACCAGCACCACCCACGATCACGCGCATCACGTGCATGCGGCCGAAGGCACCCACGTGATGCCCGACGGCACCGTGATGAAGGGCGGGCACCACGACCACGCGGCGCACGGCCACCACGACCACGGGCACCACGCCCACGCACCGTCGCAGCCGAAACCAGTCCCCGGTGTCGACACAAGCCAGGTTGAATACACCTGCCCGATGCACCCACAGGTGCGCCAGATGGGACCGGGGAGCTGCCCCATCTGCGGCATGGCGCTGGAGCCCGTGCTGGCCACTGCCGAGCAAGGCGAGAGCCCCGAGCTGCGCGACATGACGAAGCGCTTCTGGATCGGCACCGCACTGACCGTGCCTGTCTTCGCGCTGGAGATGGGCGGCCACCTGACGAACCTCAGTCACGTGCTCGGCCAGCAGATGTCGAACTGGATACAGCTGCTTCTCGGCACCCCGGTGGTGCTGTGGGCGGGCTGGCCCTTCTTCGTGCGCGCCGTCGCGTCGGTGAAGAACCGCAGCCTGAACATGTTCTCACTCATCGCGCTGGGCACCGGCGCGGCCTGGCTCTACAGCATCGTCGGCACGGTGGCACCGCAGCTGTTCCCCGCGAACCTGCGCATGGCCGATGGCGCCGTCGCGATCTACTTCGAGGCGGCGGCGGTCATCACCGTGCTCGTTCTGCTCGGCCAGGTGCTCGAGCTGCGCGCCCGTGAGAAGACCTCGGGCGCCATCAAGGCCCTGCTTGGCCTGGCACCGAAGACGGCGGTGAAGGTGAACGCCGACGGCAGCGACGAAGCCGTCCAGGTCGACGCCATCCAGGTCGGAGACCTGCTGCGCGTGCGCCCCGGCGAGAAGGTGCCGGTCGACGGCGAACTCACCGAGGGCAAGGGCAACGTCGACGAGTCGATGGTGACCGGCGAGCCGATCCCGGTGGCGAAGGCGATGGGCTCCAAGGTCACGGCCGGAACGCTGAACCAGACCGGTGGCTTCGTGATGCGCGCCGAGAAGGTCGGCGCCGACACCCTGCTCTCGCAGATCGTGCACATGGTGGCCGCCGCCCAGCGCAGCCGGGCTCCCATCCAGCGCATGGCCGACGAGGTGGCGGGCTGGTTTGTCCCCGTGGTGATCGGCGTGGCGGTGTTGACGTTCGTCGCCTGGCTGGTCTGGGGGCCGTCGCCGGCGTTCAGCTACGCGCTGATCACGGCGGTAGCCGTGCTCATCATTGCCTGCCCCTGTGCGCTGGGGCTGGCCACGCCGATGTCGATCATGGTGGGTGTCGGCCGTGGCGCGCAGCACGGCGTCCTGATCCGCGACGCCGAGGCGCTCGAACGCATGGAGAAGGTCGACACGCTGGTCGTTGACAAGACCGGGACGCTGACCGAGGGCCGGCCCAAAGTTGTTCACATCGAGCCCGCGCCGGGCTTCACCGCCGACGCCGTGCTGCAGAAGCTCGCGAGCGTCGAGCGTGCAAGTGAGCATCCGCTGGCGATGGCCATCGTGATGGACGCGCAGGACCGCAAGCTGCCGCTGTCGCCCGTCACGGACTTCGACTCGCCCGTCGGCAAGGGTGTCATCGGTACCGTCGACGGCCAGGTGATCGTCTCGGGCAGCGCCAAGTTCCTGGCCGAGCACAGCATCGACACGGCGAGCCAGGTCGCCGCAGCGGAGGCGCAGCGCCAGAAGGCGGCGACGGTCATCTTCGTCGGCGTGGGCGGCGCGCTGGCAGGCTTCGTGGCGATTGCCGACCCGATCAAGGCGACGACGGCCCAGGCCCTGCGGGCGCTCAAGGGCGCGGGCGTGCGCATCGTCATGCTGACCGGCGACGGCAAGACCACGGCCGAGGCGGTCGGCCGCGAACTCGGCATCGACGAGGTCGTGGCCGAGGTCTTCCCCGAGGACAAGGCCTCGGTCGTGCAGCGTTTGAAGGCCGAGGGCCGGGTGGTGGCGATGGCCGGCGACGGCGTCAACGACGCGCCAGCCTTGGCTGCAGCCGACGTGGGCATCGCGATGGGGACCGGCACCGATGTGGCGATGGAGAGTTCGGGGATCACTCTGCTCAAGGGCGACCTGATGGGGATCGTGCGGGCGCGCACGCTGTCTCACGCGACGATGAAGAACATCCGCCAGAACCTGTTCCTCAGCTTCGCCTACAACGTGGCGGGCATCCCGCTCGCGGCGGGTGTGCTGTACCCGTTCTTCGGGCTGCTGCTGTCGCCGGTGGTCGCCGCGGCTGCAATGGCGCTGTCGTCGGTGAGCGTGATCGGCAACGCATTGCGCCTGCGGACGGCGAAGGTGGACTGACGCAGGCAGGGCTTGCGCCGGGTTCGGTTTCACCTTGAACGGGTGTCCTCCAAGCCGGCAGTCGCCCGATGCCGAAGGCGGGTCCGTCAGAGCTTCAGCGACACCAACAAGGGCGATCAAAGATCGTCGGCAAGTTCCAGGTCCATCACTTCGGAAGCATCTCGCCTGGCCTTCGCAATCACGTCCCGTGCTGACTTGCCTTGTTCCCACAGGGTCAGCATGTCCGCCCAGGCCTGCATCATGATTCGACGCTCGGCTGCATAGCGCGCGACGTTGTAGGTTGCGGCGATGCGGTTTCGAGGGGCATGCGCCAGGGCCATCTCGATCCAGCGCTCATCGAACTTGGCCCTGTTCAGCGAGGTGCTGAACGTCCGTCTCAGGTCGTGCACGGTGAACGGCAGGAAGTCCGGCACCGTCGTCTGAATTCGGCCAATCGCCATGGCGATGACCCGGTTCAGGGTCGCATCGCTGATCGGAAGATCGCTGTCGTACCGTCCGGGGTGCAGATAGCGGCTCGCCGAGAAGCACGATCGCAGCGTCGTGAGGATGTCCAGCGCCTGGTCGCTCAGGTAGACGATGTGCGGCTTGCCGCCCTTCATCCTGCGCGATGGAATGGTCCAGGTCTCGCCGTCGAAGTCGACCTCGTCCCAGGTCGCGCCGATGAACTCACCCTTGCGAACGCCCGTCAGGAGCACGAAGCGAACGGCCAGCCGCAGCGTGGGCATCGTCGCAGCCTGATCAAGCGCCGCGAGGAACAGGCGCAGCTCGCTCGGGGACAACGCCCGATCACGCGGCTCGAAGCGGGCGATGGCGCTCGCCTGCACGCGCTCGGCCGGGTTCGACACCTCGATCCCCTTGCGCTGGACATGCCGGTAGACCATCAGGACGATTTCCCGCGCGTGCACTGCCACAGCCGGACCCCGCTGTGCCTTGATGTCATCGCAAAGGGCGGCGAGCCGGTTCGGCGTGATCTCCTCAAGCATCAACTTGCCGAGCGGCTTCTCCAGCGCGCGTTTGTAGGTCGATCGACGCATCGCGAGCGTGCTGTCGGCGAGCTGCTCGCCCTTGCTCTTCGGGTCGCCCTTGAACTCGAAGTAGCGCTCGACCCACTTGCCGAACGTCAGGGCGTCGGTTTCCGCCGCCTTCTTCTCCGCCTTCGCACGCGACGGCGACACGCCCTCGTCGAGCGAACGCTTCGCCTTGATCAGCAGGAGTCGGGCTTCGGCCAGGGACAGGCCCATGCCGTAGTCGAGCACGTCCAGGGGCCGGGGTACGCGCGCCGGGGCGGTCGGATCGTAGCGACCGAGAGTCAGGGTCTCCCGCCGCTTGCCGATGCGGTAGTCGAACCGCAGGCTGACGCTCCCGGAAGGCGCCACGTAGGCATACAGCCCGTCCCGGTCGCTGACCTTGTAAGCCTTGTCCCGCGGCTTCAGGGCCTTGAGCTGGAGATCCGTGAGCGAGCGGACCCGCGAAGGGACCGCGCTGGCGGACTCGTCCAGGTGGCGTACGACTGACATGAGGGCCTCACCGATACCGTCACCCGATACCGTCAGACCGCCTGACGGTACTTTTCGAGCGACTTCAGCGTAGCAGCGCAAAGCCCGTCAGGGATACCGTCATTTGGTCGCGGTCGACGATGAACGCCGATGCACTGCCCTGAACGCTAACCCATTGTCACGTCACGGGAATTTGCGATTCGGCGAACTACGCCGAACGCTGTCGAGCCATTCTGGCTCATTCCCACTCGATCGTCGCCGGCGGCTTGCTGCTCACGTCGTAGGTCACGCGGTTGATGCCGCGCACCTCGTTGATGATGCGGCTCGAGACCTTCTTCAGCAGCGCGTAGGGCAGTTCGGCCCAGTCGGCCGTCATGAAGTCGCTCGTGACCACGGCGCGCAACGCCACCACGTGGTCGTAGGTGCGGCCGTCACCCATCACGCCCACGCTCTTCACCGGCAGGAACACCGCGAAGGCCTGGCTGGTGAGGTCGTACCAGCTGCGGCCGCTGGCGGGATCGACGGTGGCGCGCAGCTCCTCGATGAAGATCGCGTCGGCGCGGCGCAGCAGATCGGCGAACTCACGCTTCACCTCGCCCAGGATGCGCACGCCCAGCCCCGGGCCGGGGAACGGGTGGCGATACACCATCTCGGGCGGAAGACCGAGTGCCACGCCCAGCTCGCGCACCTCGTCCTTGAACAGGTCGCGCAGCGGTTCCAGCAGCTTGAGCCCCAGCGTCTCGGGCAGGCCGCCCACGTTGTGGTGGCTCTTGATGGTCGTGGCCTTCTTCGTCTTGGCGCCGCCCGATTCGATGACGTCCGGATAGATCGTGCCCTGGGCCAGCCACTTCGCGCCGCTGCGGGAAGCGGTGCCTGGAGCGCCTTGCAGCTTCCTCGCCTCGCGCTGGAACACCTCGACGAACTCGCGGCCGATGATCTTGCGCTTGGCCTCCGGGTCGGCGACGCCGGCCAGCGCGCCGAGGAACTCGCCGCTGGCATCCACGTGCACCACCTTCGCGTGCAGCCGCCCGACGAACATGTCCATCACCAGTTGCGCCTCGTTCAGGCGCAACAGGCCGTGGTCGACGAAGACGCAGGTGAGCTGCTCGCCGATGGCGCGGTGGATCAGCGCCGCGGCCACGCTCGAGTCCACGCCGCCGGAAAGGCCGAGGATCACCTCGCCGCGGCCCACCTGCGCGCGGATGGCCTCCACGGCCTCGGCGATGTGGTCGCGCATCACCCAGTCGGGCCTCGCGCCGCAGATGCCGAGCACGAAGCGTTCGAGCATCGCGCGGCCCTGCACGGTGTGCGTGACCTCGGGGTGGAACTGCACGGCGTAGTAGCGGCGCTGCTCGTCGGCCATGCCGGCGATGGGGCAGCTCGGCGTGCTGGCCATCAGCTTGAAACCCGGCGGCATGGCCGTGACCTTGTCGCCATGGCTCATCCACACCTTCAGCATGCCGTGGCCTTCGGGCGTGCGGAAGTCCTCGAGGCCGTCGAACAGCCGCGTGTGGCCGCGCGCACGCACCTCGGCGTAGCCGAACTCGCGGTGCGTGCTGGCCTCGACCTGTCCACCCAGCTGCACCGTCATCGTGAACATGCCGTAGCAGATGCCCAGCACGGGCACGCCCAGCTCGAACACCGCCGGCGGTGCGCGCAGCTCGTGTTCCTCGTAGGTGCTGGCGTGACTGCCCGACAGGACGATGCCCTTCGGGGCGTAGTCGCGGATGAACTCGGCCGAGACGTCGTTGGGGTGGATCTCGCAGTAGACGTGCGCCTCGCGGATGCGCCGCGCGATCAGCTGCGTGACCTGCGAGCCGAAGTCGAGGATGAGGATCTTGTCGTGCGTCATGGGGTGACGGTGGGGGTGGCCGCGGCCGGCAGGGCCGCCGCGCGGCGGCGCACGTGCGCGTACGCGAAGCACCAGGCCAGCGCGAGCAGCGCGGCGCCGAAGTAGTAGGGCGTGCCCACGCGCCAGTCGGTGCGGGGCAGATGCGACACCGCGCTCATCAGCGGCGACGCGAGCATCGGCGCGATCACCGCCATCAGGCTGTTCAACCCCGACACGGCCCCCATCGTCTGGCCTTGCGTGCGGGCATCTGCGGCACTGGAGACCATGCCCTGCAGCGACGCCGCGACGGTGGAGCCCAGCACGTTGGCGAAGATCACCACGTAGAACACCCACCCGGCGGTGGCCAGGCCCCAGCACACGTAGGCGGTGGCCGACGAGGCCAGGCCCATCAGCACCAGCTGCTCGGCGCCGAAACGCTTCTGCAGCCGGCCCAGCAGCACGCCCTGCACCAGCGCCGAGACCACGCCCACGGCGAACAGCGAGTAGCCGTTCTCCGCCGGCCCCCAGCCGAAGCGATACGTGTTGTAGAGCACCCAGATCGTGTAGAGCGTGAACTGCGCCAGCCCGGCGCAGACCAGCACGCCCACGAGCGGCCCCACGCCCTTCAGCCGCACCAGGTGCAGGATGGACGCCAGCGGATTGGCCGCACTCCAGGTGACGGCGCGGCGCTTCTCCGGCGGCAGCGACTCGGGCAGCACGAAGTACCCGTAGGCCAGGTTCAGCAGCGCCAGGCCGCCCGCGGCATAGAACGGCAGGTGGATGTCGATGGCGCCCAGCGTGCCGCCCATCGCCGGGCCGAGGATGAAGCCGATGCCGAACATCGCCCCCAGCGCACCGAAGCGCTTGGTGCGCTCTTCCGGGGCGGAGATGTCGGCCACGTAGGCCTGCGCCACCGCCGCGTTGGCCTGCATGCCGCCGCCGATCACGCGCGAGGCCACCAGCATCCACAGGCTCGTGGCCCACGCGGTGGCGAAGAAGTTCACGGCCAGGCCGCAGAAGCCGATCAGCAGCAGCGGCCTCCGGCCGTAGCGGTCGGACAAGGCACCCAGCACCGGCGTGGCGACGAAGCTCGCGAGGCTGAACACCGCGAACACGACGCCGACCCAGTGCGCCTGCTCGGCGGGGTCGGCGCTGAACTTGCCGATCAGTGCCGGCAGCACAGGCACGATGAGGCCGATCGACAGCATGTCGATCAGCACCGTGACGAGGATGAAGCGCATCGCCGCGGGCGATGCGGACGCAGCGGCTGCGCTCACGCGGAAGGTCTCAAGGTCGGGCGCTCATTCCATGCGGTAGTTCGGCGCTTCCTTCGTGATCTGCACGTCGTGGACGTGGCTCTCGCGGATGCCGGCGGTGGTGATCTCGACGAACTGCGCGCGCTGCTGCATCTCCTCGATGCTGGCGCAGCCGCAGTAGTGCATCGAGGCGCGCAGCCCTCCGGCCATCTGGAACACGATGGCCACGACCGAGCCCTTGTACGGCACCTGCCCCTCGATGCCCTCGGGCACCAGCTTGGCGGTGTTGGGGTTGTTGCCGGCGTCCTGGAAATAGCGGTCGGCGCTGCCCTGCTGCATCGCGCCCATGCTGCCCATGCCGCGATAGCTCTTGTAGGTGCGGCCCTGGTAGAGGATGGTCTCGCCCGGCGCCTCCTCGGTGCCGGCGAACATGCTGCCCATCATCACGCTGCTGGCGCCCGCGGCGATGGCCTTGGCGATGTCGCCCGAGTAGCGGATGCCGCCATCGGCGATCACCGGCACGCCGCTGCCCTTGAGAGCCTGCGCCACGGTGTCGATGGCCATGATCTGCGGCACACCCACGCCGGCGACGATGCGCGTGGTGCAGATGCTGCCCGGGCCGATGCCCACCTTCACCGCGTCGGCGCCCGCCTCGACGAGTGCCAGCGCCGCCTCGCCGGTGGCGATGTTGCCGCCGATCACGTCCACCTGCGGGTAGTGGCGCTTGACCCAGCGCACGCGGTCGACCACGCCGGCGCTGTGGCCGTGCGCGGTGTCGACCACCAGCGCGTCGACGCCGGCCTTCACCAGCAGTTCCACGCGCTCCTCGGTGCCTTCGGCCACGCCCACGGCGGCCGCCACGCGCAGCTTGCCTTGCGCATCGCGCGCGGCGTTGGGGAAGTCGTTCTGCTTGGTGATGTCCTTCACCGTCATCAGCCCGCGCAATTCGAAGGCGTCGTTGACGACCAGCACGCGCTCGAGCTTGTGGCGGTGCATCAGCGCCTTGCCTTCCTCGGGCGAGGCGCCTTCGTGGACGTAGACGAGCTTGTCGCGCGGCGTCATCACCTCGCGCACCGGGGCGTCGAGGCGGGTCTCGAAGCGCAGGTCGCGGTTGGTGACGATGCCCACCACCTGCCGGCCCTGCACCACGGGAAAGCCCGAGAAGCCATGCTGCTTCGACAACGCCATCACGTCGCGCACCGTGGTCTCGGGCGTCACGGTGATCGGGTCGCGCAACAGTCCGGATTCGTAGCGCTTCACCCGGGCCACTTCGGCGGCCTGCTGGCGCGGGGTGAGATTCTTGTGCACGACGCCGATGCCGCCTTCCTGGGCGATGGCGATCGCCAGGCGCGCTTCGGTCACGGTGTCCATCGCCGCCGAGACGAGCGGCAACCTGAGCTGGATGTGGCGGGAGAGTCGGGTGTCGAGGGAGGTGTCCCGCGGTAACACCTGTGAGTACGCCGGCACCAGCAACACATCGTCGAAGGTGAGCGCTTTGCCGAGAAGGCGCATGCAAAAGCTCCAGACGCAAAAGGAAATTATACGGAGGGGTCCCAGGTGGACCGCCTTTCGGGGCCCGCTCGGCCGATCGCGCCGCCCCGCGCCGACCTACACTCGCACCATGGACCGCCGCTCCCCCACCCGATCGCTGCTCTGGCTGGCCGCCACGCTGACGGTGCTCGCCGCCCCGCCGGCGTTCGCGCAATGGAAGTGGAAAGACGCGCAAGGCCGCGTGACGGTGAGCGACCTGCCGCCGCCGCGCAGCGTGCCCGACAAGGACATCCTGCAGCGCCCCGAGGCGCAGCGCCGTGCCGCCACGGCGGCCGCTGCCGAAGCCGCGTCCGCGGCGGGCACCGCGGGCGCCTCCCCGGCTGCCGCCGCCTCCAGCCCGGTCGACAAGGACCTCGAAGCGAAGAAGCGCGCCGCCGAGCAGGAGCGTGCCGCGAAGGCCAAGGCCGAGGAAGACAAGCTCTCGGCGCAGCGGGCCGAGAACTGCCGCCGGGCGCGCCAGCACCTCGCGGCGCTGGACAGCGGGCAGCGCATCGTGCGCATGAACGACAAGGGCGAGCGCGAGTTCATCGACGATGCCCAGCGCGCCAACGAGTCGCGGCGCGCCCGCGACGTGATCGCCAGCGAGTGCCGGTGAATGAAGCCCCCAGCTCCCTACCGTTCGCGGCCCCCCGGGGGCGCTCTGCAGTTGACCGGCGGAGCCGGACCCGCGCCGATGCTCGGCCTTTGACTTCACGCGACGTAGGCGCGCGCCGCTTCTAGCCTTTCGGCTCCGGCGCCTGCCGCTGCTTGCGGTAGCGCTGCCGCCGGGCTTCCTTCGGGTCGACGAGCAGCGGCCGGTACACCTCGACCCGGTCGCGCTGGCGCAACGGGTGCTCCAGGGGGCGTGCCTTGCACCACACCCCCACCTTCACCGCGGCGGCCTCCAGCCCGTGCCGGGCGAGCACGCCGCTCTCGCGCAGCGCGTCGGCCACCGTGCTGGGGACCGGCAGTTGCAGCCGCACCTGGTCCACCTGCCCTGGTGCCGGGCAATAGACCACCTCGACGTCGATCGTCGCCCCCGGATCAGCGGGCACCGTAGACCTGCTCGGCGCGCTTGACGAAGGAATCGACGAAGGTGTTGGCGATGCGGTCGAACACCGGGCTGACGACAGCTTCCAGCGCGCCACTGGAGAACGCGTAGCGCAGGTCGAACTCGACCTTGCAGGCCTGCGGCGCACCCTCGCCGGCCTCGCCCGGGCGGCGCAGCGGCCGGAACATCCAGGTGCCGTCGAGCGCCGAGAACGGGCCATCGACCAGGCGCATCGTCACCGACTCGTCCACCACGTGCTCATTGCGCGTGGTGAAGGCGTGCTGCACGCCCATGTAGGCCAGCCACAGCTTGGCGGTGGCCCCGCTCTCATGGGTCTCGAGCAACTCCGCGCGCGGGCACCACGGCAGGAACTGCGGATAGCGCTCGACGCCGGTGACCAGCTCGTACATCTCGCGCGGCGAGTACCACAGCAGGACGGTCTTGCGCACGTGCTTCATAGAATCCCACCCATTCTATGGACGGCCGCAGCCCGCTGCCGCTGCCGCCCGCCTCCCCCGCCCCAATGACCGCCATCGCCGAGAACCGCCGCGCGCGATTCGAATACCACATCGAAGAGACCTACGAGGCCGGCATGGTGCTCGAAGGCTGGGAGGTCAAGGCCGTGCGCGCCGGCCAGGTGCAGCTCACCGACGGCTACGTGCTGATCCGCGACGGCGAGCTGTACCTGATCGGCTGCCGCATCAACCCGCTGCGCGAGGCCTCCACGCACGTGCACCCCGAGGCCGACCGCACGAAGAAGCTGCTGATGCACAAGGAGGAGATCCGCCGCCTCGTCGGCAAGGTCGAGCAGCGCGGCTACACGATCGTGCCGCTGAACCTGCACTACAAGGGCGGCCGCGTGAAGGCGGAGATCGCGCTGGCCAAGGGCAAGGCCCAGCACGACAAGCGCGAGACCGAGAAGAAGCGTGATTGGGAGCGCGAGAAGGGCCGGCTGATGCGGCACAAGGTGGCGTCGCCGGGCAGCAAGGGCTGATCAGGCGCTGAGGGCCGCCTCGCGCCCGAGCGTGGAGGATCGAGCGGCCGGGCGCGGCGCGTTGCGGTCGTTGAGAGCCTGGCGTGCGTAGGCCGTAGCGGCAAGGCTGTGGGTGGGCCCTCGCAGCGGCTCAGCATCGAGCCGTTGCGCGCCGCTCTGCGGCGCGTCCCCTGCGATGCTCGCTTCTTCGCCCCA
>JAEUPB010000032.1 GCA_016789955.1 Rubrivivax sp.
GACCGGCACGCATGTCGGCTGCGACACCGCCCAGTGCGGCGCCTGCACCGTGCACATGAACGGCCGCGCGGTGAAGGCCTGCTCGATGCTGGCCGTGCAGGCGCAGGGCGCGGCCATCACCACCATCGAAGGACTGTCCCAGGATGGAACACTGCACCCGATGCAGGCGGCGTTCCGCGAGTGCCACGGGCTGCAGTGCGGCTTCTGCACGCCGGGCATGGTGATGTCGGCGGTGCAACTGCTGGCCGACAACCCGAAGGCCAGCGAAGCGGAGATCCGCGAGGGCCTGGAAGGCAACATCTGCCGCTGTACCGGCTACCACAACATCGTCAAGGCGGTGCAGTTCTGCCAGTCGGGCAAGCAGCCCACCGCCGCGTAGGAGCAAGCCATGACCGACATGTCCAACTCCCCCATCGGCAAGCCGCTGCTGCGCCGCGAGGACGCGCGTTTCCTGACCGGCGCCGGCCAGTACACCGACGACGTGGTGCTGCCGGGCCAGAGCTACGGCTTCTTCCTGCGCTCGCCCTATGCGCACGCGCGCATCAAGTCCATCAACCTGGACAAGGCCAAGGCCGCGCCGGGCGTCATCAACATCTTCACCGGCGCCGACCTGGCCGAAGCCAAGGTCGGCGGCCTGCCCTGCGGCTGGCTCATCACCAGCAAGGACGGCACGCCGATGAAGGAGCCGCCGCACCCGGTGCTGGCCCAAGGCAAGGTGCGCCACGTCGGCGACCAGGTGGCGCTGGTGGTGGCCGACACCTACCTGCAGGCACGCGACGCCGCTGAGTTGATCGAGGTCGACTACGAAGAGCTGGCGCCGGTGATCGACATCACCCAGGCCGAAAGCGCCGGCTCGGCAGTGCACGACGACGTGCCCAACAACCTCTGCTACGACTGGGGCCACGGCGACAAGGCGGCGGTGGATGCGGCCTTCGCCAAGGCGGCGCACGTCACCTCGCTGACCTTCCACAACAACCGGCTGGTGCCCAACGCGATGGAGCCGCGTGCGGCCAACGCGCACTACACCCGGCACGACGACGCCTACACGCTGTACCTGGCCAACCAGAACCCGCACGTCGAGCGGCTGCTGATGTGCGCCTTCGTGCTCGGCATCCCCGAGTCGAAGATGCGCGTCATCGCCCCCGATGTCGGCGGCGGCTTCGGCTCGAAGATCTTCCTCTATGCCGAAGAGACCGCGCTGATCTGGGCCAGCAAGCGCGTGGGCCGGCCGATCAAGTGGACGGCCGAGCGCAGCGAGTCCTTCCTGACCGACGCGCATGGCCGCGACCATGCCACCACCGCCGAGCTGGCGATGGACGCGCAGGGCAACTTCCTGGCCATGCGGGTGAAGACGCTGGCCAACATGGGCGCCTACCTGTCCACCTTTGCCTCCAGCGTGCCGACGATCCTGTACGCCACGCTGCTGGCGGGCCAGTACAAGACGCCGGCCATCTACTGCGAGGTGAAGGCCATCTTCACCAACACCACGCCGGTGGATGCCTACCGCGGCGCCGGCCGGCCCGAGGCCACCTACGTGGTCGAACGGCTGGTGGAAACCGCGGCCCGCGACATGAAGATGGACCCGGCGCAGATCCGCCGGCAGAACTTCATCACCACCTTCCCCTACGCGACGCCGGTGGGCCTGACCTACGACACCGGCGACTACGCGGCGCACCTGGACAAGGCCATCAAGATCGCCGACGTGGCCGGCTTCCCGGCGCGCAAGGCGGCCTCGGCCGCCAAGGGCAAGCTGCGCGGCCTGGGCTACAGCTGCTACATCGAGGCCTGCGGCCTGGCGCCCAGCAACATTGCCGGCGCCCTGGGCGCCCGCGCCGGCCTGTTCGAGGCCGGCGAGGTGCGGGTGCACCCCACCGGCACGGTGACGGTGTTCACCGGCTCGCACAGCCACGGCCAGGGCCACGAGACCACGTTCGCGCAGGTGGTGGCCGGCAGGCTGGGCATCCCGGTCGAGAACGTCGAGATCGTGCACGGCGACACCGGCCGCGTGCCGTTCGGCATGGGCACCTACGGCAGCCGCTCGCTGGCGGTGGGCGGCACGGCGATCGTGAAGGCGGTCGACAAGGTCATCGCCAAGGGCAAGAAGATCGCCGCGCACCTGCTCGAGGCCGCCGACACCGACATCGTCTACGAAGGCGGCGAGTTCAAGGTGGCGGGCACCGACAAGAAGGTGCCGTTCGGCCAGGTGGCGCTCACCGCCTACGTGCCGCACAACTACCCGCTCGACAAGCTGGAGCCCGGCCTCAACGAGAACGCGTTCTACGACCCGACCAACTTCACCTACCCGTCGGGCAGCTACGTCTGCGAGGTGGAGGTCGACCCGCGCACCGGCCGCACGCTCGTGGACCGCTTCACCGCGGTGGACGACTTCGGCAACATCGTCAACCCGCTGATCGTCGAGGGCCAGGTGCACGGCGGCCTGGCGCAAGGCCTCGGGCAGGCGATGCTCGAAGGCTGCGTGTACGACCCGCAGTCGGGGCAGTTGCTGACCGGCTCGTACCAGGACTACGCGATGCCGCGCGCCGACGACCTGCCGAGCTTCACGATCGGCCACACCGTCACGCCGTGCACGCACAACCCGCTGGGCGTGAAGGGCTGCGGCGAGGCCGGTGCGATCGGCTCGCCGGCCGCCTTCATGAACGCACTCACCGACGCCCTGGGCATCCGCGACCTGCCGATGCCGGCCACCCCCGAGCGCGTGTGGCGCGCCGCGAACGGCCTCTGACCCCGAGGAGCATCACACCATGTACGCATTCGACTACGCCCGCCCCGCCGACCGGGCCGGGGCCCTGGCCGCGATCACCGGCGACGCGCGCTTCCTCGCCGGCGGCCAGAGCCTCGTGCAGATGATGAAGCTGCGCATCGCGTCGGCCGAGAAGCTCGTCGACCTCGGCGCCGTCGCCGATCTCAAGGGCATCCGCACCGACGCCACCGGCGTGACCATCGGCGCGATGGCCTCGCATGCCGAGGTGGCCGCCTCCGACGACGTGCAGCGCGCGATCCCCGCGCTGGCCGAGCTGGCCGGCGGCATCGGCGACCCGATGGTGCGCAACCGCGGCACGATCGGTGGCTCGATCGCCAACGCCGACCCGGCCGCCTGCTACCCGGCCGGCCTCGTGGGGCTGGGCGCCACGGTGCACACCTCCCGGCGGCAGATCCCGGCAGACGCCTTCTTCACCGGCGTGTTCAGCACAGCGCTGGAGGCGGGCGAACTCGTCACCGCGGTGCACTTCACGCCGGCCGAGAAGGCGGCCTACGTGAAATACAAGCAGCCGGCGTCGCGCTTCGCGCTGGTGGGCGTGTTCGTCAGCCGCGGCGCGGGTGGCGTCCGCGTGGCCGTGACCGGTGCGCGCGGCTCGGTGTTCCGCTGTGCCGAACTGGAAGCGGCACTGCGCCAGACCTACACAGCCGACGCGGCGCGCTCGGTGAAACTCCCGAGCGCCGGCATGAACGCCGACCTGCATGGCTCGGCCGAATACCGCGCGGCGATGGTGGTGGAGATGGTGGCGCGCGCGGTGGCCGCGTCGCTGGCGCGCTGACGGCGGGCCGGATGAAGCCGCGTTCTCGCGCTAACCTCCGGGGGTGAGCGCCACCACCCCACCCCCCGGCTCCGTCGACGACGTCACGGCGCTGCTCGCCGGCCAGCGCTACGTCTGCGACCGCGCGCTGGCCACCACGCTGTACCTGGCGCTGACGCTGCAGCGCCCGCTGTTCCTCGAGGGCGAGCCCGGCGTCGGCAAGACCGAGCTCGCCAAGGCGCTCTCGGCCGCGCTCGGCGCGCCGCTGATCCGCGTGCAGTGCTACGAGGGCCTCGACGTGGCGCAGACGGCGTACGAATGGAACGTCGCGCGGCAGATGATCGAGATCCGGCTCGCCGAGGCCGAGCACGCGGTCGATCGTGACCTGCTGGCCGCTCGCCTGTATTCGCGCGAGATGTTGATCGAGCGCCCGCTGCTGCAGGCGCTGACGCAGCCCTCGCCGCCGGTGCTGCTGATCGACGAGCTCGACCGTGCCGACGAGCCGTTCGACGCCTACCTGCTGGAGCTGCTGGCGGAGAACCAGATCACCATCCCCGAGCTCGGCGTGATCCGCGCCGCGGCGCCACCGGTGACGATCATCACCAGCAACCGCACGCGCGAGGTGCACGATGCGCTGAAGCGCCGCTGCCTGTACCACTGGCTGGAGTACCCGGGCGTCGAGCGCGAGCTGGAGATCGTCGCGCTGAAGGCGCCGGCTGCGTCGGCACGACTGTCGCGCGCGGTGGTCGAGTTCGTGCAGCGCATGCGCACGCTGGACCTGTTCAAGGCGCCGGGTGTCGCCGAGACCATCGACTGGACCAACGCGCTGGTGGCGCTGAACACCATCAGCCTCGACCCCGCCACCGTGCAGAGCACGCTGGGCGTGCTGCTGAAGTACCAGGACGACATCGCGCGCATGCAAGGCGGCGAGGCGGGCCGGCTGCTCGACGAGCTGCGCACCCAGGCCCTGATCGACTGAAGCAACGGTGAACGAGGGGGAGCGCGCCGTGAAGCGCACCGACGCCGCCACGCCCCGCGAGCGCTTCGCCGAGAACGTCGTGCACTTCACGCGCCTGCTGCGCCGCGCCGGGCTGCCGGTGGGCCCTGACCGCGCGCTGGCCGCGGTGGCGGCGCTGGAAGCGGTGGGCCTCGCCCGGCGCGACGACGTGCACGCCGCGCTGTCGGCGGTGATGCTCGACCGCCACGACCAGCAGCCGATCTTCGACGCCGCCTTCGCCGCCTTCTGGCGCGACCCCAAGCTGCTCGAGCAGTTGATGCACGCGCTGCTGCCCAAGATCCAGGGCCGCGGCGAGAAGCCGCCGGCGCCGCGCAACAACCGCCTCGCCGAAGCGCTCTCGGCGCCGGCGCCGAAGGGCCAGGAGCAGCAGGCTCCCCCGCTCGAGGAGGTGCAGTTCGACGCCACGGTCAGCTTCTCCGACCGCGAACGTCTGCAGCAGGCCGACTTCGAGACGATGACGGCCGACGAGTTCGCGATCGCGATGGACCTGGCCGAGCGGCTGCCGCCGCCGGTGACGCCGGTGCGCCGCCGCCACGAAGCGGCGCCGGCGCACCACGCGCACACGCTGGACCTGCGCGCCACCATGCAGCGCATGGTGCGCCGCCCCGAGCTGCTGCTGCCAGCGTACACGCGGCCGCGCACCGAGTGGCCGCCGCTGGTGGTGCTGCTGGACATCTCGGGCTCGATGGATCGCTACGCGCGCCTGTTCCTGCACTACGTGCACGGGCTCGCCCGACGGCACCTGCGCGTGCACACCTTCACCTTCGGCACGCGGCTGACCAACATCTCGCGCGCGCTGCGCCACCGCGACCCCGACGTGGCGCTGGCCATGGTGTCGCAACAGGTGCACGACTGGCGCGGCGGCACGCGCATCGCGCACACGCTGGCCGAGTTCAACCGGCTGTGGGCGCGCCGCGTGCTCACCGGCAACGCCGCGCTGATCCTCGTCAGCGACGGGCTCGACCACGACAGCGGCGGCGAACTCTCCGCCGCCGCCGCGCAGCTGCGCCGACTGGCGCACGAGATCGTGTGGCTGAACCCGCTGCTGCGCTTCGAGAGCTTCGAGCCGCGCGCCGCAGGCATCCGCGCGCTGCTGCCGCACGTGGACCGCTTCCTGCCGGTGCACAACCTGGCGAGCCTGGCCGACCTGGCGCGCGCGCTGCGCGAACCGCCGCGGCGCGTGCCGCGGTAGCCCGCGGCCGGGATCAGCTCGTGGCAGGCGAGGCCGAGGGCGCCGCGTCGATCCGGAACACCCCCATCAGCCTGGCCAGCGTGTCCGCCTGATCCCGCAGGCTGGCGGCGGCGGCGGCCGACTGCTCGACCAGCGCGGCGTTCTGCTGCGTCATCAGGTCCAGCCGGCCCACCGACTCGTTGATCTGCCCGACGCCGCCGGACTGCTCGCCCGAGGCCTGTGCGATCTCGCCGACGAGGTCGTCGACCTTCGACACGGCGCTGGCGATGCCGTGCATCGCGGCCGACACCTCGCCGGCCACCTTCGTGCCGCTGGCCGCGGCACTCACCGAACCCTCGATCAGCGCCTTGATCTGCCGCGCCGCATCGGCCACGCGGCCCGAGAGCGCACGCACCTCGCTGGCCACCACCGCGAACGAGCGCCCCTGCTCGCCGGCGCGCGCCGCCTCCACGGCGGCGTTCAGCGCCAGCAGGTTGGTCTGGAACGCGATGCCGTCGATGAGGCCGGTCACCTCGCCGATGCGCGCCGAGCGCTGGCCGATGTCGCCCATCGTCGCGACGACGCGGGCCACCAGCGCGTTGCCGTCC
Source organism: Rubrivivax sp. (assembly GCA_016789955.1). GTDB lineage: Bacteria > Pseudomonadota > Gammaproteobacteria > Burkholderiales > Burkholderiaceae_C > Rubrivivax. The sequence continues at coordinate 6,334 of JAEUPB010000032.1, forward strand.
TGCATCTCGCGGCGTGCCTGCTGCGCCAGCACCTTGGCCTGCTGTGCCGACTCGGCCGTGCCGCGCACGGTGGCGGAGATCTGCTCCAGCGACGACGCCGCCTCCTGCAGGTTCGACGCCGTCAGCTCGGTGCGGCGCGAGAGGTCGAGGCTGCCGCTGGCGACCTCGCCGCTGGCGGTGTGGATGGAGTCGCTCGCGTGGTGGACGTTGCCGACGATGTCGCGCAGCCGTGCCTGCATCTCGGCCAGGGACTGCAGCAGCTGGGCCGTCTCGTCGCGGCCGGTGACGACGATCGGCCGCGCCAGGTCGCCATCGGCGATGCGGCGCGTGGCCTGCACCGCCTCGCGCAGCGGCACGCTCACCGAGCGCGAGATGATCACCGCGGCCACGGCGCCGCAGGCCAGCACGAGCAACGTCAGCACGGCCATCACCGTCGTCGCGGTGCGCCCGATGGCGGCAGCCTCGCGGCTGCGGTCCTCGGCGCGCTGGCGCTGGGCGGTGCGGAAGGACTCGAGCGCCGACAGGTAGGCGCGCGCGGCGGGCAGCAGCTCGGCGTCCACCGCGGCCTGCACGGCTTCGCCGTCGGTCTTCAGCCGGGCCAGCAGTTGCTTGCGCAGGTCGAGGTAGCGCGTGCGGCGCTCGGCGACGGCGGCCATCTGCGCCTGGGCCTGCGCGTCCCCGGCGGACTCGGCCTCGATCGCCTTCTGCACCGCGGTGATCTCCTCCGACGTGGCACCCATCTGCGGGTCGAGGAAGGCCCGCAGCGCGGGCTGCCCGCCGGACTTCACGATCGCCAGCGCGCGCGTGATGTTCAGCTGTGTGAGCTGCGTCCAGCGTTCGGCGCGGGCGGCGTGCAACGACAGGCTCTCGGCGGCGGCGTGGTCGGCGATCACGCCCGAAAGGCGGACCATGCCGACCGCGCCGATGCCGGCAGCCAGCCCGAGCACGAGTGTGAAGGCCAGGGCCAGGCGGCGCCCCAGCGGAAGGCGGTTCAGGAGCATGGTTCGGCGTGGGCAGTCGGTCAGCCCGGGTTGTCGGCCGAAACGGCCATGACCTTGAATTCACACAAATCACCCACCGCGGCACGCGCCTTCGTCGTCGCCGCCATCGACCTCTCGCGGGCAACCGAGCGAAGAAATGAGCCGGAGACCTTGTCCTGATGTTCCGATCGGCATGCCCGGCGCTGCGGCACAGTCTTCGCCATGCCGCCCGCACCCCGCACCTACACCCCGCAACAAGTGGCCCGCCACCTGTGCGTGTCGCCGCAGACCGTGCAGCGCTGGGTCGATGCCGGGCGGCTGCGCGCCTGGAAGACGCTGGGCGGACATCGCCGCATCGACGCCGACGACGTCGACGCCCTCGTGGCACAGCGCCGCGAGGTGCTCGCCGCCACCGAAGTGCGCGTGCTGGTGGTGGACGATCACCCGCTGTACCTGGAACTGATGACCGAACTCGTGCTGCAGGCGCTGCCCGACGCGACCGTCGACACCGCCGGCGACGGCTTCGAGGCGTTGATCGCCGTGGGCCGCCACATGCCGCACATCGTGCTGGCCGACCTGGCCATGCCGCACATGAGCGGCGTGGAGATGCTGCGCCGGCTGCGCCAGGAGAGCGCCGCGGGGCCCACGGCGATCGCGGTCTCCGCGCTCAGCGAAGCCGAGGCCCGCGAGCTGCACGGCCTGCCGGCCGACGTGCCGCTGCTGACGAAACCGGTGGACCCGCGCCAGCTGCATGCGCTGCTGCGCGCTGCGGTCGATGCAAGGGCTTCCCACGCGCGGCACGATCCGGCGCGGCGCGCCGCGGCCGCGCGGCCGGCTGCCTGAGGGCCGCGCCGGCAGGCGCTACGGCAGGTTGAGCAGATAGACCACCGGCGGCGGCACCGCGCCCCCCGGGAAGAGCGCACCGCCCCAGCGGGCCCACAGCTGCTGCGCGACGCGGCCCTCGCCTTGCGCCCGCGCCCCGAGCAGCGCCGTCGACAACAGGAACTGGCCCCAGTCGCGCTGGGTCTCCCGGCCGGGAGACTCGAGCAGCGCCTGCGAGAGCTCGAGCATCCGGCGGGCATCGCGCTGGGCGATGGCGGCGTAGAGATCGAGCCGGCGCTGCACGCTCGCGGCGGGCCGCTCGCCGGCGCAGGTGAGCCACGGCCGCTGCACCCACAGCGCCTGCCGCAGCGGCAGCGCGAGATGGGCCAGCGTGCCTTCGGCCGCCCGGTGCAGCTGGGCCACGACCTCCGCCGCCGGCTCGGCCGTGCAAAGGCCGCGTGACACGCGCAGCGCCACGGCGATCTGGCGCACCGCGGCGTCGCCCTGCGCCCAGGGATCGGCGGCCGGGTCCATCAGCGCACGCGCGATCGCCAAGGCCGTCGATTGCGCCCGCACCGGCGCCGAGAGCACATGCGAAGGTGCCGGTTCGAGAATGGTCGCGCGCTGCGCGCCGCCGAGCATCTCGCGGATCGGCAGCGGCGCGATGGCCAGCTCGACGACGGAGCGCGCCCGCGCGCCGGCGAACCGGGCGCGCGGCGCCTGCAGCTGCACGAACGGGCGGAAGTCCGAGTTGGGCGGTGCCTGCAGCGGCTCGAACAGCGCCTCGAGCTCGCGCCGGCCGCCCACGTGGCGCGCGGTCAGGTCCTCCAGGCGGGAGACGCCCACGCGCCGCAGCTGCTCCAGCAGCGCCGGCTCGCCCGGCGGCAGCGGCCCCGCCGGCGGCACGCGCCCGGTGGCCACCGCCACCAGCACGAGGTCGGCGCTGTTGGCCGCATACACCTCGTAGTCGGCGAAGTTCTGGCCCAGCGCGCGCAGCACCGAGGCCAGCAAGGTGTCGTCGAACTCGTAGAGCTGCAGCCACTGCACGAACAGGCCGCCGGGGGCCAGGTAGCGCTTGACGTCGCCGTAGAACTCCGTCGTGAACAGGCCCGCCACGCCGTTGACCCACGGGTTCGAAGGCTCGGAGACGATCACGTCGTAGCGCTGGCCATGGCGCGCGAACCAGCTCTTCGCGTCCTCGACGACGATGCGGCTGCGCGGGTCGGTGAACGGCCGCTGCACGCGGGGCGCGTAGGCCCGCGCGCCTTCGAGCATCGCCGGCTCGATCTCGATCGAGTCGACCCGCGCCGGGCCGCGGTGCGACAGCAGCACCTCGGCGGTGAGGCCCGACCCGAAGCCGATGCTGGCCCAGGTCTGCGCCTGCGGGTGCATCGCCAACGGCAGCGCCGCCAGCAGCGTCATCGTGTGCTCGTCCTCGATCGGCGGCTGCGACGGATCCATCGCGATCGACGCATCGGGCTTGCCGTTGGTCACGATCGACAGCACGTTGTCGGGGCTGGCGCGCACCGCCACCGAGGCGGTCTTGCCGTCGCGGTAGTAGACGAGCCGGCTGCGCAGCGGCTCCAGCGTGCCGTGCCGGTACACCCCGGAGGCGAGTCGCTCGGGCTGCAGCACGTCGGCGCGGATGCTCAGGCCCGCGGTCAGCATCCCGGCCGCCGCGGTGGCCAGCGACAGCGCCTTGCGGTAGGCGGCCTGCGAACCGCGCAGCAGCGTCGCGCCGAGCAGCATGTCGGCGGCGGCACCGCACACCAGCGCGAGCTTGACCCCTGCGCCGGGCACGAGCACGTGCACGGCCAGCAGCACGCCGGCGATCGCGCCCAGCGTGTTGGCGGCATACACCTGTCCGATCGCCCGCTCGCCCTGCCCGCCGCGCAGCAGCACGTGGGTGAACAGCGGCAGCGTCATGCCGGCGAAGAAGGTGGCCGGCAGCATCACGGCGAATGCGATGCCGTGGCTGAACAGGTTGAACAGCGGGTAGGCGGCCTCGCTGCGGTTCAGCATCGACAGGATGTCCACCATCCAGTCGAAGCTGCGGTGGTAGACGAAGATCGTCGCCAGCGCGGCCAGCCCCATCGCGAGCTGGATCCAGCCCGCCCAGCGCAGCGGATCGTCGATGGCGTCGATGCGCCGGCGGATCCACAGGCCGCCGAGCGCGAGGCCGGTGATGAAGGCCGACAGCATCAGCTCGAAGGCGTGGAACGAGGTGCCCAGCACCAGCGAGAGCATGCGGATCCACGCGATCTCGTAGACGAACGACGCGGCGCCGGTGACGAACGCGGCCACCAGCAGCAGCCGCACCAGCCCCGGCTGCACCGCGGCGCCGGTGGCCACCCGGGCGGCGGCGGTGGCGGTCGCATCACGCCGCGCCATCGCCGCGACCACCGCCGCGAGCGCCAGGTTCACCACGCCCGCGGCACGCATCGTCCCCGGCATCCCCAGCCAGCCGAGCAGCCAGAAGGCCGCGGCCAGCGCCCCGATCGCCGCGCCGATCGAGTTGGTGAAGTACAGCATCGCCAGGTGGTGGCCGCCGCGCTGCGGCTCGCGGCGGATGACGGCGGTGCTCATCAGCGGGAACGTCATTCCCAGCAGCACGGTCTGCGGCGCGATCAGGATCATGCACAGCCCGTACTTGAAGACCTCGACCGCCAGCGGCGAACCCAGTGCGGGGATCACGTGGTCCAGCGCGGCCGCCGTCGACAGCGTGTAGAGCTCGTGGAACACCAGCGCCGCGAGGCCGATCAGCGCCTCGATGGCGGCGTAGGCGACGAGCGGGTCCGCGAAACGCTCCGACCACCGGCTGGCCAGCCACGCCCCGAGGGCCAGGCCGCCCATGAAGACCACCAGCACGAACGACTGCGCGAAGGCCGCCGTGCCGATGAACAGCTTCAGGTAGTGCGTCCACACCGACTCGTAGATCAGCCCGGTGCAACCCGAGGCGGCGAAGAGCGCGAACAGCAGCCGGATGCGGACGTTCTGCATGGACTCCCCTGTAGCGATGTAGGCACCGTTGTCCGCCAGCGGGCGGACACGGATCAGTCGAAGGAACCCGCCGCGCGCAGGCCGGCCGCGAGCCCGGGGTCCCAGCGCCCTTCGTCGATCAGCGCGCTGACGGCGGCCCTCTCCTCGGCACCGCCCAGGCCCTGCGCGGCGAGCCAGGCCTCGTCGTAGTAGGTGTGGCGATAGCGGTCGCCGCCGTCGCACAGCAGCGTGACGATCGAGCCGTGCTGCCCGGCATCGCGCATGGCCTGCGCGCAGCGCAGCGCCGCCACGAGGTTGGTGCCCGTCGATCCGCCCACGCTGCGCCCCAGCCGCGCCGACAGCGCGTGCATCGCCGCGAGGCTCCACAGGTCCGGCACCTTGACCATCGCGTCGAGCACGCCCGGCACGAAGGACGCCTCCACGCGAGGCCGGCCGATGCCCTCGATGCGCGAGCCCTGCTCGATGACGAGCGTGGCGTCGCGCCGCTCGTAGGCGTCGAAGAACACCGAGCGCTCGGCGTCGACGCCGCACACGCGCGTGTCGTGGCGGCAGTACTGCACGTAGCGGCCGATCGTGGCCAGCGTGCCGCCGGTGCCGGCCGAGGCAACGATCCACGCCGGGCAGGCGTGCGGCTCGCGCTTCATCTGCGTGTAGATGCTTTCGGCGATGTTGTTGTTGGCACGCCAGTCGGTGGCCCGCTCGGCGTGCGTGAACTGATCCATGTAGTGGCCGCCGAGCTCAGCGGCGAGCCGCTGGCTCTCGCCGTAGATGGCGCGCGGGTCGTCCACCAGGTGGCAGCGGCCGCCCTGGAACTCGATCGCGGCGATCTTGTCCACGCTCGTGCTGCGCGGCATCACCGCGACGAACGGCAGCTCCAGCAGCCGAGCGAAGTAGGCCTCGCTGATCGCCGTGCTGCCGCTGGACGCCTCCACCACCGTGGAACCCTCGCGCAGCCAGCCGTTGCACAGCGCATGCAGGAAGAGGCTGCGCGCCAGCCGGTGCTTCAGGCTGCCGGTGGGGTGGCTGGACTCGTCCTTCAGGTACAGCTGCACGGTGGGGAAGCCGGGCAGCGCGACCGGGATCAGGTGCGTGTCCGACGAGCGCTGGAAGTCCGCCTCGATGCGGCGGATCGCCTCGCGTACCCAGGCCCGGTGGGCCACTGGTCAGCTCACCTTCGCCCGCAGCCAGTCGGGCAGCGGCGCCGAGCGCTTCGTGCGTGCGTCGGTCCACACGGTCTTGGCGCCGCCCTCCGCGTAGATCACGCCCGGTTCGTCGGTGCGCTCCAGCGTGAGGTAGGTGTCGAAGCTCGTTCGGCCGGGGTGGGCCACGTAGTGCCGGGCGAGCAGCTCGCCCGGGTACTCGAGCTGCCGGATGAACGTGCAGAAGGCGTTGACGATCACCGGTCCCTCGCCCTGCGGGTTCGGTGGCACGCCCAGCGTGTCGAACCACGCGATGCGCACGGACTCGAAGTAGCGGAAGTAGATCGTGTTGTTGACGTGGCCCATCACGTCCATGTCGCCCCAGCGGATGGGGATCACCATCTCGTGCACGAGCTTCTTGTCGGCGGGCAGGTGGAATCGGAGCATGGGTCAGGTCGTGGGACCGGGTCCGTCGTCGTCGGGCAGTCCGAGCTCGCTGGTGATGCGCCGCACCTGCGCCCGCAGCCTCTCGACCTCGGCCGCCAGCCGCGCCTGCTCGGCCTTCAGCGCGGCGATCTCGCCGGCGGCCACGCCGCCCTCGCCGATCGCACCCGCGTAGGCCGCGGTTGGCTCGGGCATCGCCACCTCGCCGCACAACAGGTGCGCCCAGCGCGCCTCGCGCGAACCCGGCGCGCGCGGCAGCTTCACGACCCATGGCGGCGTCTTGGCCGCCAGCTCGTCGAGGAAGCCCTCGACCGAAGAGAGATCGGCGAAACGGTGCAGCCGCTCGCAGTTCACGCGAAGCTCGGCGGTGGTCTGCGGCCCGCGCAGCATCAGCACCGTGAGCAGCGCCACGCTCTGGCCGGGCAGGCCGAGCACGCGGCCCATGTTGTGCTCGAACTTCACGACGCGGCTGCCGCTGCCCTCGAACACCAGCGACAGGCCCTTGAGCCCGTCGACGGCCGTGAGCACCTCGGCGTCGCTGGCCTCGATCACCGGCGAGCGCGCGGTCTTCTGGTTGCAGCCGGCGGTGAGCGCGTTCAGCGACAGCGGGTAGGTGTCGGGCACCGTGTGCTGCTTCTCGACGAGCACGCCGAGCACCCGGGCCTCCAGCGGCGTGAGGGCCCTCAAGGGCTAGACGCCGAAGCCGTCGTCGGCGGCGATGACGGCGCCGTTGACGAAGTGGCTCTGGTTCGAGCACAGCATCATCAGCACGACGTCGAGGTCCTCGGGCTTGCCGACGCGCTTGCGCGGCAGCATCTGCACGAGCTTCTGGCCGGCGTCGGTGTGCCAGTGCGCCTGGTTGATCTCGGTGGCGATGTAGCCCGGGCACAGCGCGTTGACGTTGATGCCGTAGCGGCCCCACTCCAGCGCCATCGCCTTGGTCATGTGGATCACCGCGGCCTTGCTCATCGCGTACACGCCGATCTGCGACAGCACGCGCAGCCCCGCCATCGACGCCACGTTGACGATGCGGCCGCCGGTGTAGGTGCCCGGCGCCTCGCCCTTGCTGCGCGCGATCATGCGCCTGGCCACTTCCTGCGCGACGAAGAAGGCGCCACGCGTGTTGGTGCCCATCACGTAGTCGTAGTCGTCGGGCGACACGTCGACCAGCCGCTGCGTGGTGCTGACGCCGGAGTTGTTGACGAGGATGTCGATGGCGCCCATCTCGGTCTCGGCGTGCGCCACGGCGGCCTTGATGCTGTCGGGATCGGTCACGTCCAGTCCCACCACGTGCGCATCGCCGCCGTCGCCTTCCAGTTCGGCGCGCAACGTCTTCAGCCGCTCCACACGCCGCGCCGCCAGCACGACCCCCGCGCCGGCGCGCGACAGCGCCCGCGCGAACTGTTCACCGAGCCCGCTCGAAGCCCCGGTGACGAAGGCCACGCGGCCCGACAGGTCGATCTCGTAAGACATGACGTACAGCCCTCCTCGCAGTCGCCGGTCACGATAGCACGCACACCTAGAATGACACCGGCCGAACACCACCCATCCGCGACGCCATGACCTCCCAGGAACTGCTCGATCGATACGGCCCGCGCGAGGCCATGGAGTACGACGTGGTGATCGTCGGCGGCGGCCCCGCGGGCCTGGCCACGGCCATCCGGCTGAAGCAGATCGATGCGTCGATCTCGGTGGTGGTGCTCGAGAAGGGCAGCGAACCCGGCGCGCACATCCTGTCGGGCGCGGTGATGGACCCGCGCGCCCTCAACGAGCTGATCCCCGACTGGAAGGCGCAGGGCGCGCCGCTGAACCAGCCCGTCACCGGCGATGACGTGCTGTTCCTCGGCCCCACGCATGCGAGCCGCGTGCCCGATGCGATGGTGCCAGGCTGCTTCCACAACGACGGCAACTACGTCGTCGCGCTCGGCGCGCTGGTGAAGTGGCTGGGCGGCGTGGCCGAGGGGCTGGGCGTGGAGATCTTCCCCGGCTTCACCGCCGCCGAGGTCCTCTACGACGAGCGCGGCGCGGTGCGCGGAGTGGCCACCGGCAACCTCGGCATCGGCAAGGACGGCGAGCCGCACGACGGCTTCCAGCTCGGCATGGAGCTGACCGCGAAGTACACCGTGTTCGCCGAAGGCGCGCGCGGCCACCTGGGCAAGCAGCTGATCGCACGCCACCGGCTCGACGAGGGCCGCGACCCACAGAGCTACGCCATCGGAATCAAGGAGCTGTGGGAGGTGCCGGCGGCGCAGGCCAAGCCGGGCCTCGTGGTGCACACCGCCGGCTGGCCGATGGACGAGCACACCTACGGCGGCGGGTTCCTGTACCACCTCGAAGGCGGCCGCGTGACGCTGGGCCTGGTGGTGGGCCTGGACTACCAGAACCCGTGGCTGTCGCCGTTCGAGGAGATGCAGCGCTGGAAGACGCACCCGGCGGTGCGCGCGCACATCGAGGGCGGCAAGCGCATCGGCTACGGCGCGCGCGCCATCACTGCCGGCGGCATCCTGTCGCTCCCCAAGCTCGTGTTCCCCGGCGGCGCGCTGGTGGGCTGCGACGCCGGCACGCTGAACGCCGCGCGCATCAAGGGCAGCCACGCGGCCATCAAGTCGGGCATGCTGGCCGCCGAGGCCCTCGCCCCGGCGCTGAAGGCCGGTCGCCAGCACGACGAGCTCACGGCCTACCCCGAGGCCTTCGAGAAGAGCTGGCTGCACGAGGAGCTGCAGGGGGCGCGCAACTTCAAGCAGTGGTTCAAGCAGGGCAACACGATCGGTTCGCTGATGACCGGCATCGAGCAGTGGCTGCTGCCCAAGCTGGGCTTCAAGAGCCCTCCGTGGACGATCCACCGCAAGGCGCCGGACCACGAGCGGCTGCACGCCGCCAGCCAGGTGCCGCGCATCGCCTACCCCAAGCCCGACGGCAAGCTCACCTTCGACCGGCTCTCCTCGGTGTTCATCAGCAGCACCAACCACGAGGAGAACCAGCCGGCGCACCTGACGCTGAAGGACGCGTCGGTGCCGGTGGCCGTGAACCTCGCCCGCTACGGCGGCCCCGAGAGCCGCTACTGCCCGGCTGGCGTGTACGAGTTCGTCGGCGTCGAGGAAGGGCAGCCGCGCCTGGTCATCAACGCGCAGAACTGCGTGCACTGCAAGACCTGCGACATCAAGGACCCAACGCAGAACATCGTCTGGGTCACGCCCGAGGGCGGGGGCGGGCCGAACTACGCGGGGATGTAGCGCGGCCAGAGGTGGTCGGCGACCGAAGTCGGCGCGTTGCGGTCGTTGAGAGCCTGGCGTGCGTAGGCCGTAGCGGCAAGGCTGTGGGTGGGCCCTCGCAGCGGCTCAGCATCGAGCCGTTGCGCGCCGCTCTGCGGCGCGTCCCCTGCGATGCTCGCTTCTTCGCCCCA
>JAEUPB010000079.1 GCA_016789955.1 Rubrivivax sp.
CAGGATCTCGTCACCACCGCGCCGAGCGTGGTGTACGAGGTGGAACTCGGCGACGGCGAAGTCGTGCAGGTGGAGAACCCCAGCCGCATGCCCGACATGGGCCGCATCCGGGAGATCCGCGAGCCCATCGTCACCGTGCACCTGTACATGCCGCAGGACTGCGTGGGCCCGGTGATGACGCTGGCCAACCAGAAGCGCGGCGTGCAGATGAACATGGCCTACCACGGCCGCCAGGTGATGCTGACCTACGAGCTGCCGCTCGCGGAGATCGTGCTGGACTTCTTCGACAAGCTCAAGGGCGTGAGCCGCGGCTACGCGAGCATGGACTACGAGTTCAAGGAGTACCGCGCCGCCGACGTCGTCAAGGTCGACATCATGATCAACGGCGACCGCGTCGACCCGCTGGCCATGATCGTGCACCGCACGCAGAGCGCGTACCGCGGGCGCGCCGTGGCGGCCAAGATGCGCGAGCAGATCCCGCGGCAGCAGTACGACGTGGCGATCCAGGCCGCCATCGGCGCCAACATCATCGCCCGCGAGAACATCAAGGCGCTGCGCAAGAACGTGCTGGCAAAATGCTACGGCGGTGACATCACCCGCAAGAAGAAGCTGCTCGAGAAGCAGAAGGCCGGCAAGAAGCGCATGAAGCAGATCGGCTCGGTGGAGGTGCCGCAGGAGGCCTTCCTCGCGATCCTGCAGGTCGAAGACTGAAGGTTGCCCCTATCCACATGAGTGCACTCACTGCGGCGCTGTACGGCGCGCTCGTCGTCTACCTCGGAGGGTGGTTCCTGGGGCACTGGACGGGCAACTTCTCGCTGCTGCTGTTCCTGCTGACGCTGGTCACGCTCCTCTATTGGCTGGCGGAGCGCATGCGCTTCCGGCCGGCGCGCGAGGCCGCTGCCGCCGCGCTGGAACAGCAGGATCGCCAGCGCCGGGCCGAGCTGTCGAAGATGGGCATCGAGAAGGTCGACGGCGATGTCGCCTCGGCACGGGCGCAGTTGCTGATGCAGCCGTGGTGGCTCGACTGGACCGCCGGCCTGTTCCCGGTGATCCTCATCGTGTTCCTGTTGCGCTCGTTCCTGTTCGAGCCCTTCAAGATCCCGTCGGGCTCGATGATCCCCACGCTGCTGGTCGGCGACCTGATCCTCGTGAACAAGTTCCACTACGGGGTCCGGCTGCCGGTGATCAACAAGAAGATCATCGCGAACAACGACCCCAAGCGTGGCGACGTGATGGTGTTCCGCTACCCGGTGGACCCGCGCCAGGACTACATCAAGCGCGTCGTCGGCATCCCCGGCGACGAGATCATCTACAGCAACCAGAAGCTCACCGTGAACGGGCAGCCCGTGCCGACGCAATCACTGGGCGACTACTACGACGAGGAAAGCCTGCGCTACGCGCCGATGTTCAGCGAGCGGTTCGGAGACGCCGAGCACCGCATCCTGGTAGACCCGCGGCGGCAGGCCTACTACGGCCCCGAGCCCAAGAACTTCCCGTTGCACGAGAACTGCCGCTACAGCCCCGAAGGCATCACCTGCAAGGTGCCGCCCGGGCACTACTTCATGATGGGCGACAACCGCGACAATTCCCAGGACTCCCGCTTCTGGGGATTCGTGCCCGACGAGAACATCGTCGGGCGCGCGTTCCTGGTGTGGATGAATTTCAGCAACCCCGGACGCATCGGCAGCTTCCACTGACACCGCAGGAGGACCAGGCATGACTCGAGCCGCAGGGGCCCATCGGCCGGGCGCACGCAGCAGGCAGCGCGGCCTGACGCTCTTCGGGCTGATGTTCTGGGCCATCCTCATCGGCTTCTTCGGCTACGTGGCGGTGCGCACGCTGCCGACGCTCAACGAGTACTTCACGATCCAGCGCGCGGTCGACAAGATCGCCGGTGCCTCCCCGGCCACCGTGGCCGAGGCGCGGCTGGCGTTCGACCGGCAGAAGGACATCGAGTATTCGATCGAGTCCATCAGCGGCAAGGATCTCGAGATCACGAAGGAGAACGACCGCGTCGTGATCCGCTACTCGTACAACAAGGAAGTGCCCTTGTACGGCCCGGTCTACGTGCTGATCAAGTACGAGGGGCGCTCCCGCTGACGGCGGGTCACCGATGGGCCTGGATGCCTTGCAGCAGCGCCTCGGCTGGCGCTACTCCCAGCCGGCTCTGCTCGTACGCGCGCTGACCCACCGCAGCCACGGCGCCGATCACAACGAGCGCCTGGAGTTCCTCGGCGATGCGGTCCTGAATCTCGCCATATCGCAACTGCTGTACGAGCAGTTCGCGGACTCCCCGGAAGGCGATCTGACGCGCGTGCGCGCGCACCTCGTGCGGGAGGACAGCCTGCATCGGACGGCGTTGGCGCTGGGGCTGCCGACCGTGGTGAGGCTGTCCGAGGGCGAGGCCCGGGCCGGCGGCGCCCATCGGCCGTCGATCCTGGCCGATGCCGTGGAGGCGCTCATCGGCGCGACCTTCGTCGATGGCGGGTTCGGCGCCGCGCTGGAGGTCGTGCGGCGCCTCTTCGGCGAGCAGATCCACGGGGCGGAGACCGATCGCTTCTCCAAGGACCCGAAGACCGAACTGCAGGAGTGGCTGCAGGCCCGCCGCATCCCGGTGCCGAGCTACCGCATCGTGGCCACGCGCGGGCAGGCGCACGCGCAGACCTTCGAGGTCGAGTGCGCGGTGCCCACGCTGGCGTTGGCCGAACTCGGGCACGGCCGTTCGCGACGCGCGGCCGAGCAGGAGGCCGCGGGTCGCCTGCTCGAACTGCTGAAGTCGCGCGACGGCCCCGGCAGCCCGCTCAGGTCATGAGCGCGCCCGCCGCCGCCCCTGCCCCCGCGCGCTGCGGCCTGGTCGCCATCGTCGGGCGCCCGAACGTCGGCAAGTCGACGCTGCTGAATGCGCTGGTCGGCCAGAAGATCAGCATCACGTCGAAGAAGGCGCAGACCACGCGCCATCGCATCACGGGCGTGCGCACCGTCGGCGAGTCGCAGTTCGTGTTCGTCGACACGCCCGGCTTCCAGATGAAGCACGGCACGGCGCTGAACCGCACGCTCAACCGCACCGTGCTGGCTTCGCTGGCCGACGTCGACGCGGTGTTCTTCGTCGTCGAGGCCGGCCGCTTCGGCCTCGACGACGCCAAGGTGCTCGCATTGCTGCCGCACGACAAGCCGGTGCTGCTGATCGCCAACAAGCTCGACGCCGTGATCCGCCGCAACGACATGCTGCCGTGGCTCAAGTCCATGCAGGAGCGGCACGCCTTCGCCGAGTACGTGCCGATGTCGGCGCAGCGCCCGGCCGACGTCGAGCGCCTCTTCGGCATCGCGGCCAGGTACCTGCCCGAGCAGGCCTGGCTGTACGAGGAGGACGCGCTCACCGACCGCAGCGAGCGCTTCATCGCCGGCGAGATCATCCGCGAGAAGCTGTTCCGGCTGACCGGCGACGAACTGCCCTACGCGTCGACGGTGGTGATCGACAAGTTCGAGGAGGAGGGGGAGCTGCGACGCATCGCCGCCACCATCGTCGTCGAACGCGACAACCACAAGGGCATGGTGATCGGGCAGGGCGGCGAGCGGCTCAAGCGCATCGGCTCCGAGGCGCGGCAGGAGCTCGAGCAGCTGTGGGGTGCCCGCGTGTTCCTCGAGCTGTGGGTGGCGGTGCGCAGCGGCTGGGCCGACGACGAGAGCCACCTGCGCAGCTACGGCTACGAATGAGCACCCGCGCGCGCACGCCGCCCGGCGGCGGCGCGCTGGCCGCCTATGTGCTGCACCAGTACGACTGGAGCGAGTCCAGCCTGATCGTCGAGCTGTTCACCCGCGAGCGCGGCCGTCTCGCCGTGGCTGCCAAGGGGGCCAAGCGGCCGACGTCGCAGCTGCGCCCGATCCTGCTGCCGTTCGGCCGCCTGGTCGTGCAGCTCGCCAAGGCGCCTGCGGACGCCGAGCTGCACACGCTGCGCGGCGCCGACTGGGCCGGGGGCGAGCCGACCGTGGCGGGCGCGGCGCTGTTCGCCGGGTTCCACCTCAACGAACTGCTGCTCAAGCTGCTGCCGCGGCAGGATCCGCATCCGCGCCTGTTCGATGCCTACGCGGCGACGCTGCGCATGCTCGGTGCCGGCGACGAGTCGGCGCGCCGCGCGGCGCTGCGAGCCTTCGAGTGGCTGCTGCTGCGCGAGCTGGGCTGGCTGCCCGCGCTGGATGCGGTCACGCCCACGGGCCGACCCGTCGAGGCCGCACTCGGCTACACGCTGCATGGCGAGCACGGCCTGGTGGTGGCCGCCGGCGGCATCGACGGCGCCACGCTCGCTGCTGTGCACGCGGCGCTCGAAGCCGACGACCTCGTCGGCCTGCGCGACGCCTGCCTCGCGCCGGCCACCGCGCACCGCGACGCCCTGGCCGCGGTGCTTCACTATCATCTGGGCCATGCGTCGCTGCGCACGCGGCAGGTCATGCACGGCGTGCACCAGCTGCAGCGGGCCCGCGCCCAGCCACGAGGGTAGCCGCGATGAATCCACTGGTGGCCGACGGCCCCGCCGATCCGCACCGCCGGGCGCGCACCGCGCTGTCGGTGAACATCAACAAGGTCGCCACGCTGCGCAACACGCGGCACCTCGGCATCCCGAGCGTGGTGCATGCGGCCACGCTGGCGCTGCGCGGCGGTGCGCACGGCATCACCGTGCATCCGCGGCCCGACCAGCGCCACATCCGCACGGGCGACGTGCACGACCTGGCTGCGCTGCTGAAGGACTGGACCCAGGCCGAATACAACCTCGAGGGCAACCCGTTCCACAACCTGATGGACCTGGTGCGCGCCGTGCGGCCGCACCAGTGCACCTTCGTGCCCGACAGCGAGGGGCAGTTCACGTCCGACCATGGCTGGGACCTCGCAGCCGATGGGGCGAGGCTGGTGCCGCTGATCGAGGAGGCGCACGCGCTGGGCGTGCGGGTGAGCCTCTTCATGGACCCACTGCCAGAGGCGATGGCCGCGGCTCGGGCAGTGGGGGCCGATCGCATCGAGCTCTACACCGAGCCCTACGCGGCCGCCTTTGGCACCGACCGGCAGGCGGCGCAGGTGGAACGCTTCGCGGCGGCCGCCCGCGCGGCGCTGGCGGCCGGCCTGGGCATCAACGCCGGCCACGACCTGAACCGCGACAACCTCGCGCCCTTCCTCGCGGCCGTGCCCGGCGTGCTCGAGGTGTCGATCGGCCACGCGCTGATCGGCGATGCGCTGGAGTTCGGCCTCGAGGACACGGTGCGCCGCTACCTGCGCTGCATCGGCCCATGATCTACGGCATCGGCACCGACCTGTGCGACGTGCGCCGCATCGAGGCCACCTTGGCGCGACGGGGTGATCGCTTCGCCGAGAAGGTGCTGGGCCCCTCCGAGATGCAGGTGTTCCGCGCGCGTCGCGAGCGATCCGACGGCCGCGGCGTGCGCTACCTGGCCACGCGCTTCTCGGCCAAGGAGGCGTTCTCGAAGGCCGTCGGCATGGGCATCCGCGCGCCGATGGCGTGGCGCGACTGCGAGGTGCTCAACGAGCCCAGCGGCAAGCCGATGATCCGGCTGCACCACGCGCTGGCGGCGTGGTTCGATGCGCGCGGGCTGCGGGCCCATGTGACCGTCACCGATGAGAGCGACTACGTGGCGTCGTTCGTCGTCGTCGAACACGGAGGATCGCCATGAGCGAGCACGCTCCCGTCATGCTGGACGTGGCCGGGCTCGCGCTCGGCGACGATGATCGCCGTCGCCTGCGCGACCCGCTCACCGGCGGCCTCATCTTCTTCGCGCGCAACTGGCAGGACCGGCGGCAGCTCGTCGAGCTCGTCGCGGAAGCGAAGTCGATACGGCCGGATCTGCTGGTCGCGGTCGATCACGAAGGCGGGCGCGTGATGCGTTTCCGCGGGGACGGGTTCACGCCGGTGCCACCGATGCGGCGGCTGGGCGAGCTGTGGATGCACGACGCGATGCGCGCCACCGACGCGGCCACCGCCTGCGGCCTCGTGCTCGGCAGCGAGCTGCGCGCCTGCGGCGTCGATCTCACGCTGGCGCCCGTGCTCGACCTCGACCACGGCGGCAGCAACGTCATCGGCGACCGCGCCTTCCACCGCGATGCCCGCGTGGCCGCCTTGCTCGCCAAGAGCGTGATGCACGGGCTGCTGCTGGCCGGCATGGCGCATTGCGGCAAGCACTTCCCCGGCCACGGCCACGTGCAGGCCGACAGCCATGTCGACGTGCCGGTGGACGATCGCACGCTCACGGACATCCTGGCGGACGATGCCGCCCCGTACGCGTGGCTCGCGACCAGCCTCGCCGCCGTCATGCCGGGGCACGTGATCTACCCGCGCGTCGACGCGAGGCCTGCCGGCTACTCGTCGCGCTGGCTGCAGGACGTGCTGCGCGGCCGGCTCGGCTTCACCGGCTGCGTGTTCAGCGACGACCTGTCGATGGCCGGTGCACGGCAGCTCGACGGGAAGGCCTTGTCGTACACCGACGCCGCGCTGGCGGCGCTGGGTGCCGGCTGCGACATGGTGCTGCTGTGCAACCAGACGCTGGACGGTGGCCGCGCGGTCGACGAGTTGCTCGAGGGCCTCACGGCGGCGGCCCGTGACGGGCGCTGGGTACCCGACGCGCAGTGCGATGCGCGGCGGCTCAGCCTGCTGCCCATGGCGCCACCACGGCCCTGGGACGAGCTGATGCGCGACCCGGCCTACCAGCTGGCGCTGGAGCGACTGCCAAGTTGAGCGGGCGGAGCGGCCGCCGCCCGCTCGAGCAGGCGGCCGCGCGAACCGGTCAGTGCCGGGCCGCCTCGAACGGCAGCTTCATCTGAGACAGGTCCTTGCGCGTCTCGACGAGCACCAGCGGACCGTCGTCGACCAGGACCACCGGCCGCGGTTCGCGCGGCACGCGGATCGGCTGCGGCTCGGCGGCGATCGCCTCGCGCACGACCCGGACCTTCTCCGCGTCGGAGTGCACCCACTCCATGCCCGCGGCGGCGGCCAGTGCGGCCAGCGATTCGGTCGGGAGGTCGTAGCGCTGGGGTTGCGGGACGGACCGTTGAACCGGAGCCGGCGCCATCGCCGGAGCCTGTACCGGTACCGGTGCAGCGGCAGGCTCGCGGTCATGCCTGTGGTCTGCAGCCGGTGCAGCGGCAGGACCGACCGGTGCATCCGGGGCCGCCGTCGGCTCCAAGTCCGGTGCAGCGGTTGCCGCGCGCGCTTCCTCCGCAGGGACTCCATCGGCCATCGGCGTGGCTGCAAAGGTGCCGACCGCATCGACGGCATCGCCATCGGCGCGGACCTCGCCACCTTCGGTGGCCGGCGCCTCGTCCCCTTCGCGGGCCTCGCGACGACCGCGGCCGCGGCCACCGCGGCGGCGGCCTCCTTCGCGGGGTTCACGCGGTTCGCGGCCCTCGCCAGGGCCTGTCGTGCCGGCCTCGACGCTCTGCGCTTCCGCGGTCGCGCCACTCTCGCTTGCATTCAACGTCTCGGCGGCCTGCTCGCTCGTCGGCAGGGCCGTCGACTCGTCGGTGCGCCCTTCGCCCCGGTCTCGCCCACCACGACGGCGGCGACGGCGCCCACCTTCTCCGCTCTCGCCCGGCGTGTAGTCGGCCGTGGGGATGGTGTCGACGAAGGACTGTGGCGCCTCTGCCGCGGGCATGGCCGCGACGTCGGCCTGAGCGCGCTCGCGCTCGGGCCGGTTGCCACGGCGCGAGTCGCCGCGACCTTCGCCGCGGTTCTCGCCACGGCTTTCGCCACCCCGTCCCTCCCGGCGCCCGTCGCGTGAGTCACCGCGGCCTTCGCGATTGCCGCCGCGACCGCGGTCACCCCCGCGCTCGCCACGGTCACCGCGCTCGCCACGTTCGCCGCGGCGACCTTCGCGGCGGCCGTCACGGCGCTCTTCCGCGGCTGCCGGCGCTGCCGGTGCGGCCGCTGCCACCGCGGGTGCCGGTGCCGGCGCGGCCGGTGCAGGCGTCGGTGCCGGCACCGGGCCGAAGAGCTTCTTGAACCACCCGAAGAAGCCGCCGGTGGCCGGCACGGGCGGTGCCGGTGGCGGCGCCATCACCTGCACGGGCGCGGCCGGAGCCGCAACCGGTGCCGGGGCCTCGGCCCTGGGCGGCGGCGCCACCGGGGCCGGCGGCGCGGGCTGGTCGGGCAGCACGCCCTTGATCACCGGTTCCTGCTTCTTGGCTCCACTGGTGTCGCGGCGGCGCGTGATGCCCACCTCGTCGTCGGGTTCCTCGACCATCGTGTAGCTGGCGCGGAAGCTCTCCAGGCGCGGGTCGTCGTGGCGCAGCCGCTCGAGCTTGTAGTTCGGCGTCTCCAGGTGCTTGTTGGGCACCAGCAGCACGGTAATGCGCTGCTTCAGCTCGATCTTGGTGATCTCGGCGCGCTTCTCGTTGAGCAGGAAGCTCGTCACCTCCACCGGCACCTGCACGTGCACGGCGGCGGTGTTCTCCTTCATCGCCTCCTCCTGCACCATGCGCAGGATCTGCAGCGCGCTGCTCTCGGTGTCGCGGATGTGGCCGGTGCCGTTGCAGCGCGGGCAGGTGATGTGGCTGCCTTCGCTGAGCGCCGGGCGCAGACGCTGGCGCGACAGTTCCAGCAGGCCGAACTTGCTGATCGAGGAGAACTGCACCCGCGCCCGGTCGAAGCGCAGCGCGTCGCGCAGCCGCTGCTCCACCTCGCGGCGATTCTTGCTCTCCTCCATGTCGATGAAGTCGACGACGATCAGGCCGCCGAGGTCGCGCAGCCGCATCTGGCGCGCGATCTCGTCGGCCGCCTCGAGGTTGGTGCGGGTGGCGGTTTCCTCGATGTCGGTGCCGCGCGTGGCGCGCGCCGAGTTCACGTCGACCGCCACCAGCGCCTCGGTGTGGTCGATCACGATGGCGCCGCCCGAAGGCAGGTTCACCGTGCGGCTGAACGCCGTCTCGATCTGGTGCTCGATCTGGAAGCGCGAGAAGAGGGGCGCGTCGTCCCGGTAGCGCTTCACGCGTGCCGCGTTGTCCGGCATCACGTGGTTCATGAACTGGTGCGCCTGATCGTAGATGTCGTCGGTGTCGATCAGGATCTCGCCGATGTCCGCGGTGAAGTAGTCGCGGATCGCGCGGATGACGAGGCTCGATTCCTGGTAGATCAGGAAGGCGCCCTTGCCCGCCTTGGAGGCGCCGTCGATGGCGTCCCAGAGCTTGAGCATGTAGTTCAGGTCCCACTGCAGCTCGGCGGCGCTGCGGCCGATGCCGGCGGTGCGCGCGATCAGGCTCATGCCCTTGGGGTAGTCGAGCTGCTCCAGGTTCTCCTTGAGCTCCTCGCGGTCCTCGCCCTCGATGCGCCGGCTGACGCCGCCGCCGCGTGGATTGTTGGGCATCAGCACCAGGTAGCGGCCGGCCAGGCTGACGAACGTGGTGAGCGCCGCGCCCTTGTTTCCTCGCTCCTCCTTCTCGACCTGGACCAGCAGTTCCTGCCCTTCCCGGACGGCATCGCTGATCTTCGCGTTGCGCACGTCGGCGCCGTCACGGAAGTAGTTCTTCGAGATCTCCTTGAACGGCAGGAAGCCGTGGCGGTCCTCGCCGTAGTCGACGAAGCAGGCCTCCAGCGACGGCTCCACCCGCGTGATGACGGCCTTGTAGATGTTGCCCTTGCGCTGCTCGCGGCCCTCGATCTCGGTCTCGAAGTCCAGCAGCTTCTGTCCGTCGACGATCGCCAGCCGCCGTTCCTCCGGCTGCGTGGCGTTGATCAACATGCGTTTCATCGCATCTCCTCGTGCTCATCCACCCATTGGCGATGCACGAGAGACGCGACTGCAGAACCATGGCGCGAAATGCCCTGGACTGCCCGGCGGCCGGCGCCCGATCAGTTCGACGGAGCGGCGGTGGCGTCGGTCAGCGTTGGCGCTTGCGCCGCCGCACCCGGAGATCCGCGCGCGGCCCGGCAGCGCAGGCGGGCCAGGGCGGCTCGTGGCCGTGGCGCGGGGCTGTTCCGGGTGCAGGACGGAGTCATGGGGCCTGGCGGCGCAGGGTCACCGCGCGTGAGAGCGAGGACCGTGTGTTCTTTCGTGGCCGGACCGGCGAAGGTCGGGCGGGTTCTTGTTCGTGCCTCTCGAAGGACGCCTGCTCGCTGCGCGCTGCCGGCTCGCTTCGGAACCGCCGGCCCACGCGCGCTCTGCTGGCGCTGCATCGTGCTTTCCCCGCCTGAACCTCGGTGCTGCCGTCTAAACTCCGGCAAATCAAGCACTTAGCGCAGAACGTGGAGCCGCGGATTATAGGAGCAGCCGTACGCCACCTGCGCGTCGATGAGGAATCGGCCGGCCAGCGGCTCGACAACTTTCTCATGCGGCACCTGAAAGGCGTGCCGAAGTCGCACGTCTACCGCGTCATCCGCTCCGGCGAGGTGCGGGTCAACAAGGGCCGCGCGAGCGCCGAGACCCGCGTGGCAGCCGGCGACGAGGTGCGCGTGCCGCCGGTGCGCGTGGCCGCTCCCGCGGCGGGCGAGGTGCCGGCGCCGGCGCGCGAGTTCCCGATCCTGCTGGAAGACGACGCGCTGCTGGCCATCGACAAGCCGGCCGGCGTGGCGGTGCACGGCGGCAGCGGGGTCTCCTCGGGCGTCATCGAGCAGCTGCGCCAGGCGCGGCCCCAGGCGCGCTTCCTCGAACTCGTGCACCGGCTCGACAAGGAGACCTCCGGCGTGCTGCTGCTGGCCAAGAAGCGCAGCGCGCTCACCGCGCTGCAGGACCAGTTCCGCGGGCGCGGCACCAGCAAGCGCTACGTGGCGCTGGTGGCCGGCGCCTGGCCCGATGCGCTGAAGGTGATCGACCAGCCGCTGCTGAAGACGCTGGACGCCGCGGGCGAGCGCCATGTGCGCGTGGTGTCGCCGGCGCACGAGGACGGGCGGCGCTCGATCACGCTGGTCAAGGTGGCGCGGCGCTACGCCGGCTACACGCTGCTCGACGTCACGATCCGCACCGGCCGCACGCACCAGATCCGCGTGCACTTGGCCAGTCAAGGCCACCCGATCGTCGGCGACGCGAAGTACGGTGACTTCGCGCTGAACAAGGCGTTCGCCCGCGATCACCTGGGCGCGCGCATGGTGCTGCACGCCGCCGAACTCGGCTTCGACCACCCGACGAGCGGCGAGCGCGTGGTGCTGCGCTCACCCCTGCCCGAGGCCTGCCGGCGCATGTGCGAGACACTTCCGCCCCCATGAGCACACGCCCACGCCGCTACGACCTCGTCGTCTTCGATTGGGACGGCACGCTGTTCGACTCCACCGGCCTCATCGTCCAGTGCATCCAGGGTGCCGCCCGCGACGCCGGCCTGCCGGTGCCCGACGACGAGCGGGCCGCCTACGTCATCGGCCTCGGCCTGCACGACGCGCTGCAGCACGCCATGCCGGGCCTGCCGCGCGAGCGCTACGCCGAGGTCGCGCAGCACTACCGCCGCCACTGGTTCTCGCGCCAGCACGAGGTGGTGCTGTTCCCCGGCGTGCTGCCGCTGCTGCAGGACCTGCGCGCCCGCCAGCACTTCGTGGCCGTGGCCACCGGCAAGAGCCGGCGCGGCCTCGACGAGGCGCTCGCGTCGTCGAACCTGAAGGCGATGTTCGACGCCACCCGCACCGCCGACGAGACCGCCTCCAAGCCCGACCCGCGCATGCTGCACGAGTTGATGCGCGAGTTCGGCGTCGACCCCGGGCGCACGCTGATGATCGGCGACACCACGCACGACCTGCTGCTGGCCTCCAACGCCGGCACCGCCTCGGTGGCCGTGAGCTACGGTGCGCACGCGCCGGAGGCCTTCGACGCGCACGGGCCGCTGCTGGTCGCGCACAGCACGCGCGAACTGCACGACTGGCTGCTGGCCCATGCCTGAAGGCCCTGACCTGCCCGGTCGTGCGGAGCCGCCGCCTGCCGCCGACGAGCCGCAGGCGCTGTGCGCGTCGTCGGACCTGGAGGAACGCGGTCTGGCACAGGTCTTCGACGTGTTGCTGTGGGGCCAGCCGGCGCGCGCTTTCGCGCTGCGCTTCGACGGGCGCGTGGTGGCCTACGTCAACCGCTGTGCGCACGTGCCCACCGAGATGGACTGGCAGCAGGGGCAGTTCCTCGACATGGACCGGCGCTGGATCCTCTGCTCGATCCATGGCGCCGCGTACGAACCCGCCGATGGCCGCTGCGTCGGTGGGCCCTGTGGCCGTGGACGGCTCATGGCCATCGACGTGCGCGAGGAGGGCGGTCAGGTGAGTTGGTATCCTTCCCGGGACATCCGGCCGGTTGCCTTCACCTGACCGCGCCGAGGGAGATCCGATGGACACCCAACCCGACCTGAACGCGGCCGCGCCTGCGCCGCCACCCCCCGTCACGCCCGCAGCGGCCGACACGGCCTCCGCTACCCGGCCCGCCTACGAGGCGACGGTCGAGCGCATCGCGCTGGAGTACCTGCGCCAGCAGCGCGCCGATCGCCGCTGGAAGCTGTTCTTCCGCAGCGTCTGGCTGCTGCTCGCCCTGGCCGTGGCCTACGGCCTGATGGCCAACCGTCATCGCGGCGGCACCCCCAGCGGCCCGCACACGGCGCTGGTGGAGGTGCGCGGCGAGATCGCGCCCGACACCGAGGCCAGCGCCGAGGGTCTCGTCAGCGCGCTGAAGGCCGCGTTCGAGGACACCGGCTCGCAGGCGGTGGTGCTGCGCATCAACTCGCCCGGCGGCAGCCCGGTCCAGGCGGGCATCGTCAACGACGAGATCAAGCGACTGAAGGCCAAGCACGGCAAGAAGGTCTACGCGGTCGTCGAGGAGATGTGTGCCAGCGGTGCGTACTACATCGCCGTGGCCGCCGACGAGATATACGTCGACAAGGCCAGCCTCGTCGGCTCGATCGGCGTGCTGATGGACGGTTTCGGCTTCACCGGGCTGATGGACAAGCTCGGCATCGAGCGGCGCCTGGTCACCGCCGGCGCCAACAAGGGCATGCTCGATCCCTTCTCGCCGCGCGACGAGAAGCAGCAGGCCTACGCCAAGGCGATGATCGAGCAGATCCACCAGCAGTTCATTGCGGTGGTCAAGGCCGGCCGCGGCGACCGGCTGAAAGAGACCCCCGACACCTTCTCGGGCCTGTTCTGGAACGGCGAGGCGGCCATCAAGCTCGGCCTCGTCGACAAGGTCGGCAACCTCGACTACGTGGCCCGCGAGGTGGTGAAGGCCGAGGACATCATCGACTACACGCCGCGTGACAACGTGGCCGAGCGGCTCGCCAAGCGCTTCGGCGCGGCCATCGGCTCGGGCGCCGTGAAGGCGATGCGCGAACTCGCGCCGTTGCACTGAACGTCCGCACGTCCGAGGACTGCCGCCGCCGATGAACGACCGACTGGCGGTGCTGCCCCAGTACCTGCTGCCCAAGCAGGCACTGACGCAACTGATGGGCTGGCTCGCCTCGCGCGAGGGCGGCTCGGCCACCGCGGCGGCGGTCGGCTGGTTCGTGCGTCGCTACGGCGTGGACATGGCCGAGGCCGCCGAGCCCGATATCGCGCGGTATGCCACCTTCAACGCGTTCTTCACGCGCGAACTGAAGGCGGGCGCGCGGCCGCTGGCGCCGTCCGGCTTGCTGTGCCCGGTGGACGGCGCGATCAGCCAGTTCGGCGCCATCGAGAGCGGCCGCCTCGTGCAGGCCAAGGGCCACGACTACAGCGTACAGGCGTTGGTCGGCGGCGACGCGGCGCTGGCGGCGCACTTCCACGGCGGACACTACGCCACGCTGTACCTGAGCCCGCGCGACTACCACCGCATCCACATGCCCTGCGCCGGGCGGCTGCTGCGCATGATCCACGTGCCCGGTGAGCTGTTCTCGGTGAACCCCACCACCGCGCGTGGCGTGCCCGGCCTGTTCGCCCGCAACGAGCGGGTGGTCTGCGTGTTCGAGGGCGACGACGGGCGGCCGTGGGTGAACGTGCTCGTCGGCGCCACCGTCGTCGGCAGCATGGCCACCGTCTGGCACGGTGTCGTGAACCCGCCGCGGCCGGGCACCGTGCGCGAGTGGGCGTACCACGACCGCGAACTGCGCCTGGCGCGCGGCGCCGAGATGGGCCGCTTCCTGCTCGGCTCCACGGTGGTGCTGCTGTTCCCGCCGGGGCCGCTGCGGTTCAACCCGCGCTGGGCACCGGGCGGCGCCATCCGCATGGGCGAGGCGATGGCCGAGCACGACGCGGCCTGAAGCTCTCATGCGCAGCGCCTGGCTGTTGCTGTGGGTGGTGCCGGCGCTCTGGTCGTCGAACTACCTGATCGCCCGCATGGCTTCAGGCGTGATCGCACCGCACCAGCTGGCGCTGGGCCGCTGGTCGCTGGCACTGGCCTTGATGCTGCCGTTCGTGGCCGGCGAGCTGCGTACGCGCTGGGACGAGTGGCGCTGCCAGTGGTGGCAACTGCTCGTGCTCGGCGGCCTGGGCATGTGGATCTGCGGGGCCTTCGTCTACCAGGGCGGACAGGGCACGTCGGCGGTGAACATCGGTCTGATCTACGCGGTGACGCCGGTGGTCATCGCGGTGGCCGGCGCGCGATTGCTGCACGAGCGGCTGCTGCCGGCGCAGGTGGCCGGACTGGTGCTGGCGGTGGTGGGCGTGGTGTTCGTCGTGCTGCGCGGCGACGTGCAGAACCTGATGCACCTGCGGCTGCTGCCCGGCGATGGCTGGATCGCCGCGGCCGCGGTGTCGTGGGTCGGCTACTCGCTGCTGCTGCGGCACTGGACGTCGACGCTGTCGCCGCTGGCGCGGCTGGCGGCGATCACCGGCGGCGGCATCGTCGTGCTGGTCCCGTTCACGCTGGCCGAGGCGATGCTGGTCGACACCCCTTCGATCGGAGGGAGCGCACTCGTCCTGGTGGCGGTTGCTGCGGTGGTGCCCGGCGTGCTGGCATACGGCGCCTATTCGCTGCTGCAGCGCGAACTGGGCGCCTCGCGTACAGCGCTGCTGATGTACCTGACGCCGGTCTACGGTGCGCTGCTGGCCTGGGCGGTGATCGGCGAGCGGCCGTCGTGGTTCCACGCCGCCGGTGCCGCGCTGATCCTGCCGGGCATCTGGCTGGCCACGCGGCGGTAGACGCCGCGCCGTACAGACATGCCGCCCACGCCGGACGCCTGGCTGCAGACGCTGGACACCGGCCTGCGCGGCGCGTTGCTCGCCTTGCTGCTGATGCTCGGCGCCAGCATGCTGCGCTGGCCACGGCGACTGCCGCTGGAACAGGTCGGGCTCGCGCTGGCGGCCGGGCTCTGTGTGCAGGTGGTGATGCAGGCGCCGGCGATCGAGTGGGGCCCCTGGTCGCCGTGGCAGGCCCCGGCGATCGGCATCGCGATGGGCAACTCGGTGCTCTTCTGGCTGTTCGCGCTGGCCTTGTGCGACGACGACTTCGTGCCGCGCTGGCGCCACGGCGCGGCGTGGGGCGGCGTGGTGCTGGCCGCCACGCTCAACCTGGTGCTGCTCGTGCCTTGGTGCCGCGCCGGCGGCCCCGGCTGGGCAACGCTGGCGAGCCAGGTCGTGTTCGCGACGCCGTTGCTGTTCGGGCTGCTCACGGTGTGGGCTGCGGCGCGGCACTGGCGTGACGACCTGATCGAGCCGCGCCGCTACCTGCGCGCCGCCATCGTGGTCGGCGGCTCGGCCTACGCGCTGGCGATGGTGGCGGCGCGCCGGGCCAGCGGGGACGGACGACTCACGCCGCAAGCCGCGGTCTTCGATGTCGCCGCGCTGCTGCTGATCGTGGCTGCCGTCGCCTGGTTGTTGCTGCGGCCGGTGCGCGGCCCGTGGTACGTCGGCAAGGACATCCGGCCCTCCGCCAGTCCGGCGAGGGCAAGGCCGGGCGAGCAGTCGGTAGCCTCCGTTGCTCCGGCCGACGCGCCGGCGAGGTCGACCGAGGAGGATGCCGCCGATACGCGCCTGGCCCAGGCGTTGGATCGCACCATGCAGGTGGAGCGCGCATACAAGGACCCGACGCTGTCCGTCGGTGGCCTCGCCGACCGGTTGGGCGTGCCTGAGTACCGGTTGCGTCGGCACATCAACCAGAGGCTCGGCCACCGGAACTTCAACGCCTATCTCAACGCCTACCGGCTGGCCGAGGCGCAGGCGGCGTTGGCCGATCCGGTCCGGCGTCAGCTGCCGGTGCTGACCATTGCGCTGGAGGCCGGCTTCGGCTCGATCGGCCCGTTCAACCGCGCGTTCAAGGCCGACACCGGCCTCACGCCCACCGACTTCCGCCGCCAGCGGCTGGCCGATTCCTGAAATCCTTGGCCGATTCCTGCACCGGGGCGGACTGAATCGCGCCGAATCCCGCAGCGCCCGGATTCGGCGAGACGCGCCTTGCCGTCCCGGACGATCGTCGCTTCCGCGGCGGAGGGGTTCCGCCCGGAGACGCGACGATGGAATCGACAGGATGGATGGGCGCGGCGCAGGCCGCAAGGCGCTGCGCGGCGGCGCTGCTGATGACCGGTGCGGCAGCGCTGCTGCCGGCGGCGGCCGACGCCGCGCAGCTCGGCGTGCTCGTGTTGCCGGCCCAGGGCGACGACGAGCCGGTGACGGTCTACTACCCGACCGACAGCCCGGCCGGACCCCTGCGGCACGGCTTCCACACGCTGCTTGCCGCCGACCGCGGGCAGCCCGCGCGCGGCAACGGGCGGCTCGTGGTCATCTCGCACGGCACCGGGGGTGGCCACTTCGTGCACACGGATCTCGCGCAGGCGCTGGTGGCCGAGGGCTTCGTCGTGGCGGTGCCGCTGCACAAGGGCGACAACTGGCGCGACCACCGCGTGGGCACGTTCGACAGCGTCAAGCGCAGGCCGCAGGAGGTCTCCCGGGCGATCGACGCGGTCGGCCGCGACCCGCGCCTGGCCCCGCTGCTGAGCCTGGACCGGGTGGGCGTGTACGGCATGAGCGCCGGCGGCTTCACGGCACTGGCGATGGCCGGCGGGCGCTGGTCGCCGCAGCGTTTCGTGCAGCACTGCGATGTCCACCTCGCCGAGGATTTCCAGTTCTGCACCGGCGTGATCACGCAGCTGACCGGGGGCTGGCTCGACCGGCTGAAGCTGCGCGTCGCGCGCTGGGAGATCCATCGCCGGTTCGACGACGACCGCGAGACCTACGGTCATGTCGACCCGCGCGTGGCCTCGGTGGTGGCCGCCGTGCCGGCCGCGGCGCCGTTCGACCTGGCGACGCTGGCCGAGCCCCGCGTGCCGCTGGGGCTGGTGACGATGAACGGCGATCGGTGGCTGCGTCCGGTCTTCCACGCTGAGGCGGTGCTGGCAGCCTGCCGCACCTGCGAGCGCGTCGCCCATCTCGCGCAAGGCGGCCATGGCGCCATGCTGTCGCCGCTGCCCCCGGGCCTGGACGGCGTGCTCGGCGAGATGCTCAACGACCCGCCCGGGTTCGATCGTGCAGCGCTGCCCGACGTCGACCGGCGAATCGTCGGCTACTTCCTGCGCACGCTGCAGGTTGGATCCGAAGGACTGGAGGCGCAACCGCCGGTCCCGCCGTCGATGGGGCTACCATAGCCGGCCTCATGCCGCCGGCATGACCCCAGAACACCTGAGGATCTCCCCGATGAACAAGTTCCTGTCCCTCCTGATCGCCGCCGCTTTCGCCTTCGGCGTGGTCGGCGCGCAGGCTGCCACCAATGCCGCCGCGCCAGGCAAGGCCGCCAGCGCCGCAAAGGACAGCAAGAAGAAGGCGAAGAAGCCCGCTGTCAAGAAGGCAGCCAAGAAGGAAAGGCAGTAAGCCGCTTCTGGCTCGGGTGACGCGGGGGCGGGTCCGGTATCCGGGCCGCGCCCCCGTCGTGCGTCTACAGCGGCGGAATGCGCAGCATCTGGCCCGGGTAGATCTTGTCCGGGTGCTTGAGCATCGGCTTGTTGGCCTCGAAGATCGCGGGGTACTTGTTGGGGTCGCCGTAGAACTTCCTGGCGATCTTCGACAGGTTGTCGCCACTGACCACCGTGTGCCATTGAGACTCGGGCTGCGGGCTGCTGACGGTCAGCATGTCGTTCACCGCGGCCACGCGTTCGACGTTGCCGCAGCACAGCACGACCTTCTCCCTCGTCGCCTGGTCGGCCACGACGCCCGACACGGTGACGGTTGCCGAGGGGGCGTCGAAGGCGACATCGAGCCCATCCACCTGCAGGCCCTGGGCCTGCACGTAGTCGGCGATCGCGTCGCCGGCCGCCTTGCTGAGCGCGGCGATGTTCTCCTGCGTCGGTGCCGACTCCGCCGCAGCGGTGGCCGCCTTGGCCTCGCCCTTGCCGAACAGCTTCTCGCCGGCTTCCTTGATGAACGACAGCAGACCCATGCGCCCGACTCCCGGTGGTGAGATCGGCTCAGTCTAGCGCCGCGCCGCACGCCGCCGGACCTGCCACCCCATCACGAGCAAGCCCAGGGCCATCATCGCCACCCGCGGGGCCTCGGGCACCAGCTGCACGACCTTGCCGCCGCCGAAGTCGACGATGTACAGCTCGCCGCTCGGGCCCTGGCCGAACGACGAGATCTGCCCCAGCACGCCGCCACCGCCGGCATCCAGCAACGCGGTGATCTCCACCGCATCGGCCATCGTCTTGGGCGTGCCGTCGGCAGCGACGTGCCAGATGCGCCCGGTGACGAAGTCGGCGAAGACGTAGCGGCCGTAGAGGTCCGACGACGGATCGCGCACGACGTAGCCGCCGGTGATCGACTGTCCGATGGTGTGGTCGTAGACGAGGATCGGCCCGGTGAGCCCGGGAACGGGCGGGTCGCCGATCCCGGGCGTGGCGATGTCGCCTTCGCGGATGCGCCAGCC
This sequence comes from Rubrivivax sp., assembly GCA_016789955.1. Taxonomy (GTDB): domain Bacteria; phylum Pseudomonadota; class Gammaproteobacteria; order Burkholderiales; family Burkholderiaceae_C; genus Rubrivivax. The sequence goes on from JAEUPB010000079.1 coordinate 18,775, forward strand.
GAAGTTCTGGCCGCCGGTGCTGGCCGCGGCGATGAAGTCGATCTCCTCGCGCGCGCCCTGGCCCACGTCGGCGATCCACAGGTTGCCGTTGGCCATGTCGAAGCTGTTGCGCCAGGGGTTGCGCAGGCCCAGGTTGTAGATCTCGGGCAGGGTGCCGTCGGCGGCACCGACGAACGGATTGGTCGACGGGATCGCATAGTTGCGGTTGGGGTCGGCCGGGAAAGCGTCGTTGTTGATGTCGACGCGCAGCATCTTGCCGAGCATCGTCGTGCGGGTCTGGCCCGAGTTCAGCGGGTCGTTGCTGCCGCCGCCGTCACCCACCGCGATGTAGAGGTTGCTCGTGTCGCCGGGCCTGAACCCGATCCAGCCGGCCTTGTGGTTGGTCAGGCCTGCCGGCTGGTCGACGCGCAGGATCTCCACGCGAGAGGCCGGGTCGGCGATGTTCGGATTGGCCGCGCTGCGCAGGTAGCTCGCGACGACGGTGTCCCCGTTGGCTGGATCGATGTAGTCGACGAAGAAGCGGCGAAACCCTGGCGAAGCGGGGTTCGCATAGCCGGGATCGAAGGCCAGGCCCAGCAGTCCCTGCTCGCCCGAGGTGGCCACCGACAGGCTCAGGAAGCTGGACGAGGCGGCGCCCTGCACGAGCCGGATCGTGCCGCCCTTCTCGACGACGAAGAGCCGCCCGTCGGCCAGCGGCGCCGTGGCGTAGACCGGTGAGCTGAGGCCACCGGCGACGAGTCGTGTATCGACCGTCGCGCGCGCGGGCGCCACGGTGAGCGCCAGCGCCAGGGCGGCCGCGGCCACGTGCGCGCAGGCCTTGCCGACAAGGTGCCGGGGTTGCTCCATCGGGGGGGTCTCTCCTCGTCGTCGGATGCCGGTCGAGCGTGACATCCCGCGGGCGGGCCGGCCACCCCCGGACCTCGATCCAGATGCAAGCGTCATTTCCGGATGTTTCGGTGGCCGCAGTGAGAATGCGCGGGCTCGCGACGGCACATGCGGCGCGAGCAGCCGAACGAGGATCGATGCGATGACCGACGACACCCTGCGCTACCTGAGCGGCTTTGCCAACCAGCACGAGAGCGAGGCGGTTCCCGGCGCCTTGCCGCGTGGCCGCAACAGCCCGCAGCGCGCGCCGCTGGGCCTGTACGCCGAACTGCTCTCCGGCTCGGCGTTCACCGCGCCGCGGCACGAGAACCGGCGCACGTGGATGTACCGCCGCCAGCCCGGCGTGCGCGCCGGAGCCTACGAGCCGCTGGCCCACGCGCACTGGAAGTGCGGTGCGGCGGAGGGCTTCGCGGCGCCGCCCGATCCGCTGCGCTGGCACCCGACGCCGGTTCCCGCGGCCGACGCCGAACCGCTGGACTTCATCGACGGCGTGCGCACGATGGTCGTCAACGGCGACATCGCGGCGCAGAGCGGCATGGCGGCGCACCTGGTGCTGATCAACCGTTCGATGCAGCGCGCCTTCGTCAACGCCGACGGCGAGATGCTGCTGGTGCCGCAGCAGGGCGCGCTGACGATCACCACCGAGCTCGGCGTGCTGCGCGTGCGGCCCGGCGAGATCGCGCTGCTGCCGCGGGGTCTGGCGTTCAGCGTCGCGGTGGACGAGCCGACGCGGCTGTACGCCTGCGAGAACTACGGCGCGCCGTTCCGCCTGCCCGAGCTGGGACCGATCGGCAGCAACGGCCTGGCCAACCCGCGCGACTTCCTCGCGCCGGTGGCGGCATTCGAGCCCGAACCGCGCCCGATCGAACTCGTGCGCAAGTTCGGCGGCCGGCTGTGGCGCACCACGGCCGCAGCGTCGCCGTTCAACGTGGTGGCCTGGCACGGCAACCTCGCGCCGGTGAAGTACGACACCGCGCACTTCATGGTGATCGGCTCGATCAGCTTCGACCACCCGGACCCGTCGATCTTCACCGTGCTCACGAGCCCGAGCGACACGCCGGGCACCGCCAACTGCGACTTCGTGATCTTCCCGCCGCGCTGGCTGGTGATGGAGGACACTTTCCGCCCGCCCTGGTACCACCGCAACGTGATGAGCGAGTTCATGGGCCTCGTGCTCGGCCAGTACGACGCCAAGCCCGAAGGCTTCCGCCCCGGCGGCATGAGCCTGCACAACGCCTTCGTGCCGCACGGCCCCGATGCCGAGGCCTTCGACAAGGCCAGCCGCGCCGAGCTGGCGCCGCACAAGCTGGACGACACACTCGCCTTCATGTTCGAGAGCCGCTGGCTGATGCGGCCTACCGCCTACGCGATGCAGGGGGGTGCGCTGGATGCGGGCTACGCCGACTGCTGGGCCTCGCTGGCCGACCGCTACCGCCCGACACCGTAGCGCCCGGGGTGATGCCCCGGCCGCCGACGCGCCTTTGCTGCGGCGCCTACAACCTGCGCTGTCTCAAGGAAGGATCCCATGGCCCGCTTCACCCTCAACGGCACGCTCACGCAGGTCGACGTCGACCCCGGCACGCCGATCCTCTGGACGCTGCGCGACAACCTCGGCCTGACCGGCACGAAGTTCGGCTGCGGCATGGCGCAGTGCGGCGCCTGCACCGTGCATCTCAACGGCGCCCCGGTGCGCAGTTGCGTGACGCCGGTCTCGGCGGCCGAAGGCGGCCGCATCGAGACCATCGAGGGCGCCGCTGCCGACCGGGTCGGCCGTGCCGTGCAGGACGCCTGGGTGGCGCACGACGTCGCGCAGTGCGGCTACTGCCAGAGTGGCCAGGTGATGAGCGCCGTGGCGCTGCTGAAGAAGACCCGCAAGCCTTCCGATGCCCAGATCGATGCGGCGATGGCCGGCAATGTCTGCCGCTGCGGCACCTACCAGCGCATCCGCACGGCGATCAAGGCCGCGTCGGCGACGCTGGCGTGAACGGAGGCCGCCGATGATCTTCGACCGCCATCTCCAGGCCGCCGCCGAGGCGCTCCACACCACCGCCCCGCTGACGCGCCGCCGCTTCGCCGTGGCCAGCGTCGGTGGCGCCATCGGGCTCGCGCTGTGGCCGCACCGCCCGCGTGCGCAGCAGGACAACGCGCCACCCGGCCGCAAGCCCACCGAGCAGCCGCAGGCCTTCGTCTCGATCGCGCGCGACGGCACCACCACCATCGTGTGCAACCGCATGGACATGGGCCAGGGCATCGAGACGGCGCTGGCCATGGTCTGCGCCGACGAACTCGAGGCCGACTGGTCGCGCGTGGTCACCGCCTTCGGCGACCAGCGCGGCAACTACGTCGACCCGTTCATGGGCATGCACCTGACCGGCGGCTCGAACTCGGTGAAGAACAGCTATGCGCAGTACCGCGAACTCGGCACGCGCACCAGGGCCATGCTGGTGGCCGCCGCGGCGCAGCAGTGGGGCGTGGCGCCGGAAAGCCTGTCGGCGAGCAACGGCACGGTGAGCGGCGGCGGGCGCAGCGCCGGCTACGGCGAGCTGTTCGAGGCGGCGATGCAGCAGCCGGTGCCGGCGAAGGTCGCGCTGAAGGATCCGAAGGATTTCCGGCTCATCGGCAAGCCCACTGGGCTGAAGGTCGCGCGCGCCAAGAGCAGCGGCGCACAAGGCTACGGCATGGACGTGAAGCTGCCCGGCCAGCTCACCGCGGTGGTCGTGCGACCGCCGGTGTTCAACGCGCGCTACGCCAGCCACGACGCGGCCGCGGCGCTGAAGGTGCGCGGCGTGCGCGCCGTGGTGCCCGTGGACCTCGACCGCGGCGGCAAGGGCCTGGCCGTGGTGGCCGACGGCTACTGGCCTGCCAAGCTCGGCCGCGATGCGCTGGTGGTGCAATGGGACACCAGCGGCGTGGAGAAGCCCGACAGTGCGGCGATGCTCGCGCAGTACCGCGAGCTGGCCAGCCGCCCGGGGCTGCCGGCCCCGGGGCCGGGCCTCGCAGCCGACATCTCGGCGCTGGCCGCTGCGCCGCGGAAGGTCTCGGCGGAGTTCGTGTTCCCGTATCTCAACCACGCGCAGATGGAGCCGCTGGCGTGCACGGTGGACCTGAAGCCCGACCGTTGCACGGTGCACACCGCGTCGCAGATGCCCGGCGTGGATGCCGGCGCCGTGGCCTCGGTGGTGGGCCTCAAGCCCGAACAGGTGCAGATCGTCGTGCAGATGGCGGGCGGCGGCTTCGGGCGGCGCGCCACGCCGACCGGCGAGTACGTGCGCGAGGCGGCGTCGGTGGCGCGCAGCCTGGCCGCCGCCGGGCAGGCTGCGCCGGTGAAGGTGGTGTGGAGCCGCGAGGACGACATGAAGGCCGGCTACTACCGGCCCTACACGCTGCACCGCGCCGAGATCGGCTTCGACGACAGCGGCCGCGTGCTGGCCTGGGACCACCGCATCGTCAGCCAGAGCATCGTCGCCGGCTCGCCGTTCGAGCCGTTCATGGTGAAGAACGGCGTCGACGTCACCACCGTCGAGGGCATGCGCGAGCCCTACGAGGTGCCGATGAAGCTCACCGTGCATCAACCGAAGCAGAACGTGCCGGTGCTGTGGTGGCGCTCGGTGGGCAGCACGCACACGGCCTACGTGATGGAGACCCTGGTCGACGAGATCGCGGTGGCCACGAAGCAGGACCCGGTGGCCTATCGGCTGAAGCTGATGGGCGAAGACCCCAAGCACGCGCGCCATCGCGCTGCGCTGCAGCTCGCGGTGGACAAGAGCGGCTACGGCCGGCGCAAGCTGCCCAAGGGCGTGGCCTGGGGCGTGGCGGTGCACGAGAGCTTCGAGTCGGTGGTGGCCTACGTGGTCGAGGCGACGGTGGTGGGTCAGGGCCGCGGGGCCCGGCCGCGGCTGCTGCGCGCCACGGCGGGCGTGCACTGCAACCTCTGCGTCAATCCGCGCACCGTGGAGGCTCAGGTGCAGGGTGCGGCGATGATGGCGCTGGCCACCACGCTGCCCGGGCATGCCATCACGCTGAAGGACGGTGTCGTCGAGCAGGGCAACTTCCACCAGTACACGCCCGCGCGCATCGGCGACGCGCCGGTGGTGGACGTGCACATCGTGCCCAGCACCGAGCCGCCCAAGGGCATGGGCGAGCCCGGCTTGCCGCCGCTGGCGCCGGCCTATGCCAACGCGCTGGCGCGGCTCACCGGCCGCCGCCTGCGCGAGCTGCCGTTCCGGTTGGCCTGAGCGTCGAGGCGGCGGTCTTGGAGACCATCACCCCCTGATCAGGGGGTGTCGATCCTGTCGTTCGGGTATTTATCGCGGCGTCTGTCCATGCAACGATCCGACGAGAGCAACGCATCATGGACCTCCGAACCGTCGCCACCCGAGTCTCGAACCGCCTGGGCTCGGTCGACTTCGCCCGCCGCAGCGAGCCGGCCGAGATCGCGGCCGGCTTCTACGATTCGTCGTTCGAGTTGCGGCGCGGGCTGGATGTGTGCGAGGCGCCGGTGGCGCTGCTGCCCGACGAGATCCTGCGCGAGTTCCATCGCCAGATGGCGCGCTGATCCGGCGGCGGCAGCGTGCCGTCAGCCGTGACCGCCGTGATCGGCGCCCGACTCCCCATCCGCCATCCAGGCCTGCAGCAGCGTCCAGGCCACCGCCAGCACCACCGGGCCGACGAAGATCCCGACCAGCCCGAAGGCCAGCAGCCCGCCGATCACGCCGGCGAAGATCAGCATCAGCGGCAGGTCGGCCCCCATGCGGATCAGCACCGGGCGCAGCACGTTGTCCAGCAGCGTGGCGATCAGCGCGATGACGCTGAGGAACACCCCCCAGCCCGGGTGACCGCTCCAGAACAGCCAGATGATCGCGGGGATCAGCACCGGCAGCGGCCCGATCTGCGCGATGCACATCATGAACATCACCGCCGTCAGCAGGCCGGCGAACGGCAGCCCGGTGACGGCCAGACCGAGGCCGCCGAGCAGCGACTGCACCAGCGCCGTGACGCCCACGCCCAGCGCCACGCCGCGGATGGCATCGCCGGCGAGCTGCACCGCGTCGCGGCCACGCTGCCCGGCGATGCGACCGATGAAGCGGCGCGCCAGCTCGGCTGCGTCCTCGCCGCGGGCATACAGCAGCGCGGCCACCAGCACGGTGAGCAGGAACTGCAGCAGCAGGAAGCCGAGGCTGCCGACCTGTCCGACGAACCAGCGCGTGAGGTTGCCGGCGTACGGCGTGAGCTTGGAGCTGATCGTCGCGATCACGCCCTTGAGGCCGGCCGCCGCCGATTGCTCCCACAGGCTCGCCAGCGTGCCGCCCACCAGCGGCAGGTTCGCGAGCCACTCCGGCGCGTGGTCGGGCAGCTCGTACGACGCCGCCAGCCGCGCCCATTCGACGAGCTGATCGGCATGGCCGACGATGGTGGCGATGGCCACCGTGAGCGGCACCACCAGCACCAGCAGCAGCAGCAGCGTCATCACCGTCACCGCCAGCGTGCGGCTGCCGCGCAGCACGGCCTGCACGCGCAGCATCGGCCGCCACGTGGCCACCACCACCATCGTGGCCCAGATCGTCGGCCCGAGGAAGGGCTTCATCACCCACAGCGTGCCGCCGATCAGCGCGGCCAGACACAGCACCGCGAGCGTGGTGCGCGTCAGGTCGCTCGTGGAGATCACTTCTTGCCGTCCGGCTCGCGGTACGGCTCGATCCGCTGCGCTTCCATACGGTAGCCGCTGGTGCCCATGTAGGAGTCGGTCTTCTCGCGCCGCAGCAGCCCGCTGATCCACACGGCGTCCATCGAGCGCACGCCCTTGGCGGCCTCCTTCGGCTGCACGTGGATGATCTGGTTGGCCGGCGGCGGCGGCGTGTGGATGCAGGCGCCGAAGTAGGGCACGAGCAGGAACTCGGTCAGGCCCTCCTTGTTCTCCTCGAGCGGCACCACGAAGCCGGGGATGCGCACCGCCTTGCCGTCCAGCGCCGGGTTGGCCGGGGCGTTGTCCCACACCTCGCGCACGCGCTTCATCATCTGCAGCGCCTTCGGGTCGCCGTCATTCAGCGCGCCGAGGTTGACGTCCTTGAACTCCTTCATCGGATCCCAGCCGGCGGGCACCAGCTCTTCCCACTGGATCACGCGGAAACCGCCCACCACCACCGGGGGCGCGGCCTTGGGCGCGGGCGCCGCCGGCGTGGCGGGCATCGCGGGCGGTGGCTGCACCTGGGCGGTCGCGGCAGCCGCGAAGAGCCCGAGCAGGGCGGCGATCAGGCGAGCTGGCATGGGAGACCTATGTGCGTGGCGAGAGACCGTCGGCGAGCGAAAGCCGGTAGGCCCGCGTGGCCGGGACGAGGCTGGCAAGCATACCGGCGCCGAGCACCAGCCCGAACAAGGCCCATTGGCCGGCGCTGGGCATGCCGGGCTGCAGCGCGATGCCGAAGCGCGATTGCACCCATGGCGCCGCGGCCGCGACGGCCACGAGGCTGGCCGCCAGGCCCGCGAGCGCGCCCAGCAGCGTGACCAGCGCGCCCTCGAGTGCGAGCAGCACCAGCACGTGCCTGGGCGCGGCGCCGACGGCTCGCAGCACCGCCAACTCGCGGCGTCGTTCGTTGAGCCCGGCCAGCACGACCGAGACCAGGCCCGCGAGGCTGACCAGCGCGACGATCCCCGACATCGCCAGCAGCGCCTGCTCGGTGAGGCCGACCGCCTGCCAGAGCTCGTCGAGCGCGACGCCCGGCAGCACCGCCAGCAGCGGCTCCTTGTCGTACTCGGCGATCCAGCGCTGCACCGCGAACACCGCGGCGCGGCTCTTCAGGCCCACCAGCGCGGCCGTCACCTGCTTCGGCTCCAGGTCGAACTTGCGCGCCTGCTCGGCCGGGATCGCCAGGCCCGGCATCGGCGCGCCGCCGGCCCAGTCGAGGTGGATGGCCTGGATCGCCTGCAGGCTGACGTGCACGGTGCGGTCCACGGGCGTGCCGGTGCGGGCGAGCACGCCCACCACGGTGAACGGCTTGTCGGCGTGCTCGGCCGCGAGGGCGCCGGCGCCCGCCGACGGCAGTCCGTGCGTCAGCGTGATGCGCTGGCCCAGGCCGTAGTCCAGCCGCTCGGCCACTTCGGCGCCGATCACCGCCTCGTACAGCCCGTCGAGCGTGCCGGCGTGGGGGCGACCCTGAACCAGCACCAGCGGTTGCCGGTCACCGTAGCGGAAGCGCTCGAAGTACGCCGGCGTCGTGCCCATCACCGGAAACCCGCGGTGCGAGTCGCCCAGCGACAGCGGCACCACCCAGGCGACGGCCCGGTGCCGCTCCACGTCCTGCAGGCTGGCCGTGCTCACGTTGTTGGTGGCGCCGCCGATGCGGAACACCGCGTACAGCATCAGCTGCACGGGGCCGGTGCGGGCGCCGACGACGAGATCGGTGCCGCTCACCGCCTGCGCGAAGCCGCTGCGCAGGTCCTGCCGCAGCCGTTCCAGCGTCAGCAACAGGAAGGCTGCCAACGCGATCGACAGCATCACCAGCGCCAGCGTGCCGCGCCGGTGCCAGGCGCTGCGCGCGGCGAGCTGCACGAGCGGCGTCATGCCGGCACCCGCGCAGCACGGTTCAGTTCCGGCAGCGCCAGCCGCCTCGAGAAGCGCGCGGCCAGCCGCTCGTCGTGGCTGACGAAGATCAGCGTGCTGCCGGCGGCCTGCACCTGCTCGAGCAGGTGGGCCATGAAGCCGTCGCGCAGCGCGGCATCCAGCGCCGAGGTCGGCTCGTCGGCGAGCACCAGGGCCGGCGCGCCAATCAGCGCGCGCGCCGCCGCCACGCGCTGCTGCTGCCCCACCGAGAGCCGCGCAGCCGGCTGCAGCCACAGTGTTTCCGGCAGCTCCATGCTCGCCAGCAGGCGGCGCGCGGCGGCGTCGACCCCCCCGGTGCACCGCGCGGCGCGGCGAGCCGAGAAACGGCACGGCAGCCGCACGTTGTCGAGCACCGACAGGTAGGGCAGCAGGTTGAACTGCTGGAAGATGACCCCGAGGTCATCGGCGCGGCGGGCATCGCGCGCGGCGCCGCGCAGCGCGGCCCAGTCGGTGCCCAGCACTGACACCATGCCGGGCGCGGCGACCAGTACCCCGGACAGCAGCCCCAGCAGCGTGCTCTTGCCGCAGCCGCTGGGGCCCTGCACGAACACGGTGTCGCCGCGGGCGGCGGCCCAGTCGTCGATGACGAGGGTCGGCGCCGCCATGCCCGGCCACGTGTACTCCAGGCCGTGCAGCCGCACGCCCTCGGCGTCAGCAGGCTCCATCAGCGGGTCGGGCGGGTCACCGTCGCAGGTCGATGCGGTTGGCCGGGCGGCGCAGTTCCAGCCCGCGCTGACCCTTCTCCAGCGCCACCTGCACCTGCACCCGCTGCAGGCGCGCAAAGGCGCCGAACAGCTCGGTCTGCAGATGCGTGGCCCGGGTCGCGTCGGTGCAGTCGTAGGTGAACGTGGCGTCGATGTCGCTGTGCTCGCCGGCCGTGAACGCGGGGGCTTTGACGTCGGCGGTAGCGGGCTTGCAGCCGGCCGCCGGGTCGATGCGGAACAGCCCGGCGGGCTCGCGCAGCCTGCCGAGTGCCGCGTCCAGGGCCTTGCGCTCGGCATCCGTGCGGGGCGCGCGCTCGAATCCGACCAGGTTGTCCAGCGGCGACTCGAACTGCAGCGTGACGCGCGTGCGTTCGACGGCGATGTCGAGCGTCGCCACCCCGTGCTGGTGCGGTGGCGCGGCGTGCAGCGGTGCAGCGAGCAGCGCGGAGGCGGCGGCAAACGAGAGGACACGCATCACGGCGATTCGACGATCCGGTGTGGGCGGCGATCGGCGCCGAGGAGGCCCCGGCGGGCGGACCAGATGGATTCTGACCCAGGCGCCGGGCGTGCGGCGTGTGGGGCCGCCGGCCGTCAGAGGCCCAGGCCGACGATCAGTCCGATGCCCAACACCAGGGCCGACAGCGGCCATGCCAAGCGGGCCGGCAGCGAGGCGTCGCCATCGGTCGCCTCGTCGGCGGTCTGCCAATCGGACAGATCCTCCGCGAAGCCTTCGCTGCGGTAGAGCCAGGGCTGCGCCTCGACGGCCTCGTCGGCTTCGGGCTTCAGCAGCGGCTGGGCGTTCATGGTGGGTGGGTTATCGGGCGGCTCAACGCTGACATAAGTCTGCGCCGCCGACATTGCGGCGCGATGACGAAATGTGTGGAGATGTTCGCGTCGTGGTGACAATGCCGACATGGCGATGTCGCTCGAAGGCCGGCTGGTGGTGGCGATCTCGTCGCGGGCCCTGTTCGACTTCGAGGAGGAGAACCGGGTCTTCGAGGCCAGCGACGACCGCGCCTACATGCAGCTGCAGCTGGAACGGCTCGAGGAGCCGGCGCGACCGGGCGTGGCCTTCTCGCTGGTGCACAAGCTGCTGGCCTTCAACCCGGGCGGGGCACCCGAGCGCAGCCGGGTGGAGGTGGTGATCCTGTCGCGCAACGACCCCGTCTCGGGCATGCGCGTGTTCCGTTCGGCCCAGCACTACGGGTTGCCGGTGCAACGCGGCGTCTTCACGCGCGGGCAGCCGCCGTGGCGCTACCTCCGGCCGCTGGCCGCCAACCTGTTTCTCTCGACCAACGACGCCGACGTGCGCTCGGCCCTGGCCGAGGGCGTGCCGGCGGCGCGCGTGTATCCGCACAGTGCGCGCGCGTCGGGCGCCCACCCGCAGGAAGTGCGCATCGCCTTCGACGGCGACGCGGTGCTGTTCTCCGACGAGGCCGAGCAGGTCTACCAGCGCGAGGGCCTCGAGGCGTTCCAGAGCCACGAGCGCGACCGCTCGCGCCAGCCGCTGCTGCCGGGCCCGTTCAAGCCGCTGCTCGAGGCGCTGCACCGGCTGCAGCAGCAGCCCGAAGGCGGCATGCGGCTGCGCACCGCGCTGGTCACCGCCCGCAGCGCGCCGGCGCACGAGCGCGCCATCCGCACGCTGATGGACTGGCGCATCGATGTCGACGAGGCGATGTTCCTCGGCGGCCTGCCCAAGGGCGAGTTCCTGCGCGAGTTCGAGCCCGACTTCTTTTTCGACGACCAGACCGGCCACATCGAGAACGCCGCCGCCCACGTGCCGGCGGGGCACGTGGCGGCTGGCATCTCCAACGTGCGAGCGGGGGAGGACCTTCCTAGCTAGGGCTTGAAGTCGCCCGCCCAGGCCACCGACCAGCGCGACGGGTCGAAGTGGCGGCGCAGCGCGGCGTTGACCTCGTCGAGCGTCAGCCGGCCGATCGCATCGTCGACCTGCTGCGACACCGCGAACGTGCGCCCGAGCTCGGCATTGCGCAACAGCGCGCTGGCCAGCGCGGCGTCCTGCGCCCGCGACAGCCTGCGGGTGTTCAGCAACCCGTTGCGGGCCTGCTCCAGCTCCGCGGCGGTGAAGCCGTCGCGGCGCGCCCGCTCGATCTCCTCGCGCAGCGCGGCTTCCATGCGCGGAAGGTTCTGCGGCGCGAAGATTCCTCCGACGGCGTAGCGGGAGTTGGCCTCGTACGGGTTCCACAGGATCGTCGAGTTCACGCCGTACGAAAGGCCGTCGCGTTCGCGCATCCGGTCCCACAGGCGTGATCCGCCGCCGCCGCTGAAGATCTCGTTGACCAGCAGCAGCGCCGGGAAGTCGGCGTCGAGTTCCTTCAGCGGCAGCGGCAGCGACACCCGCAGGAAGGCGTTCTGCTTGTCCGGCGTGGCGAGCTGCAGGCGCTGCGGCGGGGTCGCCACGAAGGGCCGAGGCACGCGGGCATGGGCCTGCGGCCCGTCGGCCGGCGAGCGCCAGTCGGCCAGCGCCGCATCGAGCGCCTGGCGCACGGCAGCCGCGTCGAAGTCCCCCACGGCCGAGAACTCGCCGTGCGCCGCGCTGTAGAAGCGCCGGTGGTAGGCGCGTAGCCTGTCGACCGTCACCGCGCGCAGGTCCTCCAGCTGCTCGTCGAAGGTCGGCACGTAGCGGATGTCGCCGCGGGGGTAGGGGTTGCCGTGGCGCGCCAGCGCCTTCGCGGAGACGGCGTCGGGCTCGCTGCGCTGCGCGGCGACCTGCGCCTCGCGCTGGCGCTGCAACTCCTGCAGCGCCTCGGCGGGCAGCGCCGGCTCGCGCAGCAAGCGGCCGACCAGCTTCAGCACCTCCGGCAGCTGCTCGCGGCGCGTTTCGATCGATACCTGCACGCCCTGCTCGTGCGCGGCGAAGGCGACCTCGGCGCGCAGCTGGTCGAACCGGTCGCGGATCTGCTGGCGCGTGAGGCCGGCCCCGCCCTTGTCGATCATCGCGGCCAGCAGCGCGTTCTCGTCGGCGCGGCCCTTCAGGCTGCGTTCGTCGCCCATCGCCAGCCGCAGCCGTGCCTGCACCACATTGCCGCGTGCCGGCTTGGCCAGCAGCGCCACCTTGACGCCGCTGGCGAGCTGCGAGCGGGCGGTGCGCGAGTCGAGGTTGGCCGGCGTCGAGTCGAACGCGGCCACCGTGGCGGCGCGGGCGTCGCCCCTGTAGTCCTTGACCATCGCGGCCACGTCCACGCGCTGTGGCGCCGGCGCGCGCTCGGGCGCGGCGGTGGGTAGGTAGCTGCCGATGGTGCGGTTGTCACGCCGCAGCCGCTCGGCGGCCACGCGCTGCACGTCGGCCAGCGTCACGGCGCGCAGGCGATCACGATCCAGGAAGAAGAGCCGCCAGTCGCCGAGCCCGATCGCCCCGGACAGCAGCACGCCGACCGTCTCGGGGTCGGCATAGCCGCTGTCCCAGTCGTTCAGCAGCCGCGTGCGGGCGCGCTCGAGTTCCGCCGCGGTCACGGGCTGCTTCACCACGTCGTCGAGCGCCGCGAGCATCTCGGTGCGGGCCCTGTCGACGTCCTGGCCGGGCGCCAGCTGGATGCCGAAGAACAACGGGCCAGGCTCCTCCAATCCCCAGGCGAATCCGAAGGCCGATGCGGCGAGCTGCCGCTGCACCAGCCGCTCATGCAGCCGGCTGCCGGGGCCGTCGCCGATCACGTTGGCGAGCACCTGCGCGGCCGCGAAGTCGGGGTGCGAGCCGCTGGTGACGTGGTAGGCCACGTTGATCAGCGGGTTGCCGCCGACGCGGCGCAGCGTGATCGTGCGCTCGCCGTCCTGGGCCGGATCGAGCGTGTACGTGGGCTGCAGCGTGCGCGTGGGTTTCGGGATCGGACCGAAGGACTGCGCGATCCAGCCCAGCGTGCGGGCCTCGTCGAAGCGGCCGCTGACGATCAGCGTCGCGTTGTCGGGCTGGTAGTGGCGGCGGTAGAAGGCCTGCAGCCGCGGGATGTCGACGTTCTCGACGTCCGAGCGTGCACCGATGATGGCCTTGCCGTGGTTGTGCCATTGGTACATGGTGGCCATCACCTGGTAGATCAGCGTGCGGCCGGGGTTGTTCTCGCCCATTTCCATCTCGTTGCGCACGACCGTCATCTCCGAGTCGAGGTCGCTGCGCAGGATGGTGCTGTTGACCATCGCGTCAGCCTGCCAGGCGAGGTACCAGCGCAGGTTCTCGTCGTTGGCGCTCCAGCTCGCGAAATAGTTGGTGCGGTCGAACGAGGTGCTGCCGTTGGCCCGCAGCCCGCGCCGCGTGAACTCGCCCCAGACATTGCGCGTGGTGGGCGTGCCCTTGAAGAGCATGTGCTCGAGCAGGTGGGCCATGCCGGTCTCGCCGTAGTTCTCGTGCCGCGAGCCGACCCGGTAGGTGACGTTCACCGTCGTGCTGGGCTTGCTGTCGTCCGGTGCCATCAGCACCTGCAGCCCGTTGGCCAGCCGGTACTCCGTGATGCCTTCGACCGACGTGGCGCGCTGCACGCCCGGGGGCAGCGGCACGGCGCCCTGGGCAAGGGCAGAGGCGACCAGTGCGAGCGCGAGCATCGGCGCCGCGAGCAGGGTGGACAGGCGCATGGCGTGGGGCGGGAGTCGACCGGGGATCGGCCGGGGGGCGGCAGTGTAGGGGCAGCCCCGGCGGACAATGCGCGCATGGTCACTGCGCTGAACATCGCCCACCGCCCCGAGCTGCAGCGGTTCGAGGCCGACCTCGGCGACGGTGAACGGGCGATGTGCGTCTACCGCCGCGAGGGCGACCGGGTGCTGTTCACCCACACCGAGGTGCCGCCTCGGTTCGAAGGGCAAGGCATCGCGGCGCAGGTGGTTGCCGCGGCGCTCGACTGGGTGCGCAGCGAGGGCTTGCAGGCCGTTCCGCTGTGCAGTTACGTGGCGAGCTACCTGCGGCGTCATCCCGAACCGCCTGCTGCGCGGCCGCGCTGACGCGTCGCTTCATGGGCCGGCCGGGCGGATTCCGTGCCCACCATCCTCGCTCACCCCGATATCGAATCCACCGATGCCCCTGGGGAGGGCCGCCGCAAGAATGCTCCGGCGGCATGGACACCTACGGCAAGCCCTGGTTGAAGCAGTACCCTGCGGGCGTCGCGATGGACATCGACGCTTCGGCGGTTCCGTCGCTGGTCGCGTTGATGGAGGCCGCCTTCGTGCGGCACGTGCACCGCCCCGCCTTCCGCTTCATGGGGCGCGCGATGAGTTATGCAGCGCTCGACGCCTGGTCCCGCGATCTCGCGGCCTGGTTCTGCGCACGGGGCCTGGTGCCCGGCGATCGCATCGCGGTGATGCTGCCCAACGTGCCGCAGTATCCGGTGACCGTGGCCGCGGCATTGCGGGCGGGGCTGGTCGTCGTCAACGTGAACCCGATGTACACGCCACGCGAGCTGGAACACCAGCTGCGCGACAGCGGCGCCCGGGCGGTCGTGATCCTCGAGAACTTCGCGGCCACTCTGCAGGTGGTGCTCGACCGTGTGCCCATCCCGCACGTCGTCGTCGCCGCCACCGGCGATCTGCTCGGCTGGGTGCAGGGGCGCATGGTCAACCATGTCGTGCGACGGGTGCGCAAGCTGGTACCGCATTGGGAGCTGCCGGCCGCGGTGCCGTTCCGCATGGCGCTGGCTGCTGGGCGCGACCTGCCGTTGCGCGTCGACGAGCCCGGCCCCGACGCGATCGCGGTGCTGCAGTACACCGGCGGCACGACCGGGGTGAGCAAGGCGGCGGTGCTGCTGCACCGGCACCTGGTGGCCAACGTGCTGCAGTGCGAGGCCTGGAACGGGCCGGCGATGTCGCGCCTGGAGCAGATGTCGCCGGGCGAGCAGCCGGTGGTGGTGTGCGCGCTGCCGCTGCACCACATCTTCGCGTTCACCTGCAACCTGCTGCTCGGGATGCGCATGGGCGCCTGCAACATCCTGATCCCCAACGCGCGGGACATCGGCGCGCTGCTGAAGGAACTGTCGCGGCAGCGCTTCCACAGCTTTCCCGCGGTGAACACGCTGTTCAACGCCATCGTGCACCACCCCGACGTCGACGGGGTCGACTGGAGCGGGCTGCTGCTGTCGGTAGGCGGCGGCATGGCCGTGCAGCAGACGACGGCGCGGCTGTGGCTGGAGAAGACCGGCTGCACGATCTGCGAGGGCTATGGCCTGTCGGAGACGTCGCCCTCGGTCACCTGCAACCCGACCGACACCAAGGCCTACGGCGGCACCATCGGGCTGCCGCTGCCAGGCACCGACGTGCGGCTGCTCGACGAGGACGGGCAGCCGGCGGTGCCAGGGCAGCCGGGCGAGATCGCCGTGCGTGGCCCGCAGGTGATGGCCGGTTACTGGCAGCGCCCCGACGAGACCGCCAAGGTCATGACCGCCGACGGCTACCTGCGCACCGGCGACATCGGCACGATGGACGAGCGCGGCTACTTCCGCGTGGTCGACCGCAAGAAGGACATGATCCTGGTCAGCGGCTTCAACGTGTACCCTGCCGAGATCGAGGAGGTGATCACGCAGATGCCCGGGGTGCTGGAATGCGCCGCGGTCGGGATGCCCGACGCGAAGGCCGGCGAGGTCGTGAAGGCTGTGGTGGTGAAGAAGGAGCCGTCGGTGACCGAAGGCCAGATCCGCGCGTGGTGCGAAGCCAACCTCACCGGCTACAAGCGCCCGCGGGTCATCGAGTTCCGCGCCGAGCTGCCCAAGACCGCCGTGGGCAAGGTCCTGCGGCGCGAACTGCGCGGCTGATGCTGCGCCTGCACGTGCCCGGCCCTCTCGCAGCGGGCCAGGATCTCTCGCTGGACGCCGCAGCCGCGCGCCACGTGCAGGTGCGACGGTTGCAGCCCGGCGACGCCGTCGTGCTCTTCGATGGCCGCGGCGGCGAGTGGGACGCCGAGGTGGCTGCCATGCGCCGCGATGGTGTCGACCTGCGTATTCGAGCCCACGTGCCGGCCGACCGCGAGCTGCCGTGGCGCGTGACGCTCGCCGTGGGCATGCCTGCCAACGAACGCATGGACTGGCTCGTCGAGAAGGCCGCCGAGCTGGGCGCGGCTGGCATCCGGCCGATCGAGTGCGAGCGCTCGGTGCTGCGCCTGTCAGGCGATCGCGCCGAGCGCCGCCGCGTGCATTGGCAGGCCGTCGCCGTCTCAGCAGCCGAGCAGAGCGGACGCACCGCCGTGCCGGTCGTGGCGCCGGTGGTGCCCTTCGCGCAGCTGCTGGCCGAAGCGCCGGTGTCCGGTGGTCGTGCGCTGCGCTGGATGCTGAGCCCCGGCGCGCCGACGCCGGCCAGGCCGCCTGCGCAGATCCGCGAATTGCTGCTGCTCAGCGGCCCCGAAGGCGGCATGAG
The DNA here is from genome assembly GCA_016789955.1 of Rubrivivax sp. Taxonomy (GTDB): domain Bacteria; phylum Pseudomonadota; class Gammaproteobacteria; order Burkholderiales; family Burkholderiaceae_C; genus Rubrivivax. The sequence continues at coordinate 35,302 of JAEUPB010000079.1, forward strand.
CGCAGGCGAGGAGGCGGCGGCGAAGGCCGCGGGCTTCGAGCCGGTCGGCCTGGGGCCGCGTGTGCTGCGTGCCGAGACGGCGCCGCTGGCAGCGCTGGCGTGGCTGTCGTGCCTGGGCGGCGGCGCCTGACGCGCCGCGAAGACGCCTAACTGCGCAGCGCCTGGCGGGCCGCCTCGAGCGTCAGCGCGATGTCCTCGTCGCTGTGCGCGGCGCTGACGAAGCCGGCCTCGTACAGCGCCGGCGCGAGGTACACGCCACGGTCGAGCATCGCGTGGAAGAAGCCGTTGAAGCGCGGCTGGTCCGTGGCCATCACGGCGGTGTAGTTCTGCGGCAGGGTCGATGCGAAGAAGAAGCCGAACATGCCGCCTTCGCTGTCGGTGCACAGCGGAACGCCGGCTTCGCGGGCGACGGCAGCCAGGCCCTCGCGCAGCGACTGCGTGCGCCGCCCCAGCGCATCGAAGAAGCCGGGCTTGCGGATCTCGCGCAGCGTGGCCAGCCCGCAGGCCGTGGCCACCGGGTTGCCCGACAGAGTGCCGGCCTGGTACACGGGCCCGAGCGGCGCGAGCTGCGCCATCACATCGCGCCGGGCGCCGAACGCCGCCAGCGGCATGCCGCCGCCGATGACCTTGCCGAACACGCTCACGTCGGGCGCGAATCCGGGCAGCGCCTGCGCGTACAGCGCCTGCGCGCCGCCGAGCGCCACGCGGAAGCCCGTCATCACCTCGTCGAAGACCAGCATCGCGCCGTGCTTGGTGCACAGCTCGCGCAGCCGGCGCATGAACGGCAGCGAGGACCGGACGAAGTTCATGTTGCCGGCGATCGGCTCCACGACCACGGCGGCCAGTTCGCCGCCGTGCGCGTCGAAGGCGGCTTCCAGCTGCTGGACGTTGTTGTACTCGAGCACCAGCGTGTGCTGCACCACCTCGGGCGGCACGCCGGCGCTGGTCGGGTGGCCGAAGGTGGCCAGGCCCGAGCCGGCCTTCACCAGCAGCGCATCGGCGTGGCCGTGGTAGCAGCCTTCGAACTTGATCAGCTTCGCGCGGCCGGTGGCACCGCGGGCCAGCCGCAGCGCGCTCATCGCCGCCTCGGTGCCGCTCGAGACGAGACGCACCTGATCGACGCTGGGCACCTCGGCGATGATGGCTTCGGCCAGTTCGGCCTCGGCCTCGGTCGGCGCGCCGAACGACAGGCCGCGGGCAGCGGCTTCGCGCACCGCGTCGAGCACGGCCGGGTGGCCGTGGCCGAGGATCATCGGGCCCCATGAGCCGATGTAGTCGACGTAGCGCCGACCTTCGACGTCCCACAGGTAGGCGCCCTCGGCACGCGCGATGAACCGCGGCGTGCCGCCGACAGCCCGGAAGGCACGCACCGGCGAGTTCACGCCGCCGGGGATGACGCGTTGGGCGCGCTCGAAGGCTGCGGCGTTGGTCGCGCTGCTCGGGCGGGTGGGGCTAGTGGACACGGCGTGAGGCTCCCTTCGCATGGCCGTCGGTCTCGGGCGCGCCGCCTTCACCGGGGTCGGCCGTCGGCGCTTCCGGCTCGCCTTCCTCCGCGGGCGGCAGCGCCCAGAAGAAGCGGTCGGGCACGATGTTGCCCATGCCGGGGCGGAAGCCCGCGTCCAGGCTCTGGTCGAGGAACGCGAGTGCTTCGCCCACCGCGGCCTGCAATTCGCTGCCGGCGGCCAGCAGCGCCACCAGCGCGGCCGACACGGTGTCGCCGGCACCGATGAAGCTGGCGTCGAAGCGCTCGAACTTCTCACCGGTCAGCGCGCCCTGCGGCGAGGCCAGCACGTTGTCGATGAACTGCTCGTTGCCCTTGGACGCCAGCATCACGCCGGTCACCAGCACGTAGCGCGTGCCGTGCTCGGCGGCCGCCACGGCGAGTTCGCGCGCCGAAGGCGGTCGCTCGCTGTCCCATTCGGGAAGCAGGAAGTCGGTGAGCGTCTTGTGGCTGCCCACCAGCACCTCGGTGGCGGGAAGGATCAGCTCGCGAAACGCGTCGAGGTAGGGCTGCAGCTTGTCCTCCTCGATCCACGAGAGGCTCGGCATGTACGAGACCAGCGGCACGTCGCTGTAGTCGGAGAGGATCTCGGCGACCGCACTGACGTTCTCGGCATTGCCGAGGAAGCCGACCTTCCAGCCGGCGAGCGTCACGTCCTCGAGCACGTAGCGCGACTGCTCGGCGACGGCGTCGGCTTCGACGTCGTGCTGGTCGAACACCGCCGCCGTGTCGCGCATCAGGATCGTGGTGACCACCGGGAGCGCATGCGCCCCCATGGCCACCACGGCCGAGATGTCGCCCGCGAGGCCGCCGGCGCCCGTGGGATCGCTGGCGTTGAAGCACATCACGCAGGCCGGGGCCGGCGGCTCGTTGCCTTCTGCGGCGGCGGCCGGATCCGGGGGGTTGGTGGGGTCGGGGCTCATCGGAGGGTCCTGCGTCGGGTGCATCCGCGCGTCGCGAGACGGCACGTGCAGGATAGTGTCATCGTTCACAGGCCCCGCCTGCCCCACGCGTAGGCGCTCACATTTCCTTGTAGGTGCGGGGTGGGCCCCTGGCTACAATTCGAGGTCATTGTAGTGAGGCCAAGACCCCGACGTGACCGAACCCCGAACCTGGATGTGCTTGATCTGCGGATACATCTACAACGAGGCCGACGGGGATCCTGAACATGGCATCGCGCCGGGCACCGCGTGGTCCGATGTCGCGATGAACTGGACCTGTCCCGAATGCGGCGCCCGCAAGGAGGACTTCGAGATGGTCGAGCTTTGATCGGCCCGTCCCGCAGCCCACGCTGCGCCACCCGGCAGGAGGAATCAGCGTGACGGACAGCGTCCCAGGTCTCGACGCGGCCAGGAACGGCGGCACCCGCGTCCTCGTCATCGACGACAGCAACACGATCCGGCGCAGCGCGGAGATCTTCCTGCGCCAGGGCGGACACGAGGTGCTGCTGGCCGAGGACGGATACGACGCGCTGGCCAAGGTGGTCGATCACGACCCGGAGCTGATCTTCTGCGACATCCTGATGCCGCGCCTGGACGGTTACCAGACCTGCGCGATCATCAAGCGCAACCCGCGCTTCGCGCAGGTGCCGGTGATCATGTTGTCGTCCAAGGACGGCTTGTTCGACAAGGCCCGCGGGCGCATGGTGGGCTCGGAGGAATACCTCACCAAGCCGTTCACCAAGGAACAGCTGCTGAAGGCGGTGGAGAGCTTCCGCCGCGCACCCGCCTGAGCGCCGCAGGAGCAGATCCGATGGCCATCCGCAAGATCCTCGTCGTCGACGACTCGAAGACCGAGCTCTATCACCTCTCGGAGATGCTCGGCAAACGCGGGTACCAGGTGCGCACCGCCGAGAACGGGGAAGAGGCGATGCGGCGCCTGGCCGAGGACAAGCCCGACCTGATCCTGATGGACGTCGTGATGCCCGGGCAGAACGGCTTCCAGCTGACGCGCTCCATCACCCGCGACCCGCGCTACGCCGGCGTGCCGGTGATCATGTGCACGAGCAAGAGCCAGGAGACCGACAAGGTCTGGGGCATGCGTCAGGGCGCGCGCGACTACATCGTCAAGCCGGTGGCGTCCGACGAGTTGCTCGCCAAGATCCGGGCGTTCGACGCCGCCGCCTGAGAGCCGAGCCGCCATGGCGCAACGCGAAGCCCTCCGTGAACTGCAGGCACGGCTGGCCGAGAGGCTGCAGCAGGTGCATGGCGATGTGCGCACCGCCCGCTGGCTGGCCGTCGACTGCGGCCGGCACGGGTTCCTCTTCCCGCTGAGTGGCGCCGGGGAGATCTTCACTGCCGGCTCGCTGACGCCGCTGTCGCACACCAAGCCCTGGTTTCTCGGCGTGGCCAACCTGCGGGGGGCGCTCCACGGCGTCTTCGACCTCACCGTGTTCCTCGGCCTCGAGCCCCGCTCGATGGCGCGCGAGCACGCCCAGATCGTGGCCTTCAACGCGTCGCTGGGCAGCCACAGCGCGGTGCTGGTGCACCGTTTGGCCGGTTTGCGGCATCCCGAGCAGATGACGCCGGATCCCGACGACGCCGGGCCGAGGCCGCCCTTCGCCGGCCCTCGGTATATCGACGCGCAAGGCCGCTCCTGGCAGGAGATCGACCTCGCCGAACTGGCTCGACACGAAGAGTTCCTGGCAATCGCGCGGTAGCCCCGCCCGCGCTCCGCAACGCACGAGGAGACCATGAGCTTGCTGGACAGGATGAAGAACAGGCCGGCACAGGCCCAGGACGGCGAGTCGCTGATGCCCTTGCCGCTGGACGACGGTCCCTCGTCGCTGCACATGGGCGAGCGCACGATGCGCATTCCCACGGGCGGCTCCACGATGGCGGCGCATCTCGACTCGCCGACCACCATGCCCCGCGGCGGTGACTCGATCATCGCCGAGGCCGAGCCCTCCGAGATCACCGGCATCGGGGGCGACGACGACCAGGACCACCCCGGCGCGCTGGCCAGCGGTTTGCCGCTGATCGGTGCGTGGCCGATCGAGCGCCAGCAGCGCACGCTGTTCGGATTGGCGGGCGTCGGCCTGGCGGGCTTGATCCTCGTGGCGGCCTATGCGCTGACCACCAGCAACCGCACCAGCACGCAGGTCACCGCCACCGCGCAGGCGCAGACGCAGGGCCAGCGGCTGGCCAAGTCGGTGTCGCAGGCGCTGCTGGGCAATGCCCAGGCCTTCCCGGAGATGCGCGAATCGGTCGACGTGCTGGCGCGCAACGTGCGTTCGCTGCGCGACGGCGGCGATGTGCCGGCTGTCGGCGGCGACCTTCAGGGCGAGGTGGAGAAGCTGCTGCCGCTGGTCGACCGCGCCGAGAAGAACTCCGGTGCCGTGCTGGCGCAGCAGAAGACGCTGACGCAGGTCGGACAGGCGCTGCGCCAGATCAACAAGCAGACCGGTGACCTGCTCGAGACCGCCGAGACCGTCTCGTCCCTGAAGCTGCAGCAGAACGCCACACCCGGCGAGGTGCAGGCCGTCGGCCAGTTGGTGATGCTCACGCAGCGCATCGGCAAGAGCGCCAACGAGTTCCAGACGATGGAGGGCGTCAGCCCCGAGGCGGTGTTCCTGCTCGGCAAGGACCTGAACACCTTCCGCGAGATCAGCGACGCGCTGCTCAACGGCAACAACGACCTGCGCCTGCCGGCGGCACGAGACGGGGCCGTGCGCGACCGCCTGCAGCAGCTGCGTAAGCAATACGACGACCTGCGCACGAACGCCAGCGCCATCCTCGGCAACCTGCAGGGCCTGGTGGCAGCGCGCGAGGCGCAGACGGTGATCGTCAACGACAGCGAGCCGCTGCGCCGCGGCCTGGACGGGCTGCAGACGGCGCTGGCCCGCGAGGGCGGCTTCAGCGGTGCGCAGCTTTTCGGCGCGGTGCTGTCGCTGCTGCTGCTGGCCGCCGGCGCGCTGGGCCTGCTGCGCATCTTCGTGCTCGACCAGACCAGCCGTTCATTGCTGGCCGAGGAGCAGAAGCGCGAGGCCGAACGCCAGGAGCAGGAAGCCAAGCGCGTCAACGACGCCAATCAGGCCGCCATCCTGCGGCTGATGAACGAGCTGCAGACGGTGGCCGAAGGCGACCTGACGCAGCAGGCCACGGTGACCGAAGACATCACCGGCGCCATCGCCGACTCGGTGAACTACACCGTGGAGGAGCTGCGTGCGCTGGTGGAGACGGTGCAGAACACGGTGGCCCGCGTGACCGACACCACCACGCAGGTGGAGCAGACCTCCACCGAGCTGCTCGCGGCGTCCACCGAACAGCTGCGCGAGATCCGCGACACCGGCGAAGCGGTGCTGCAGATGGCCGGCCGCATCAATGACGTGTCCGGCCAGGCGCAGCAGACCGCCCAGGTGGCGCGCCAGTCGCTGGTCACGGCGCAGACCGGCCGCGGCGCGGTGCAGAACGCCATCGACGGCATGAACGCGATCCGCGACCAGATCCAGGATACCTCGAAGCGCATCAAGCGGCTCGGCGAGTCGTCGCAGGAGATCGGCGAGATCACCGAGCTGATCTCCGACATCACGGAGCAGACGAACGTGCTGGCGCTCAACGCCGCCATCCAGGCCGCGTCGGCCGGCGACGCCGGTCGCGGCTTCTCGGTGGTTGCCGAGGAAGTGCAGCGGCTGGCCGAGCGCTCCGCCGACGCGACGCGCCAGATCGCGGCGATCGTGCGCACCATTCAGGCCGACACGCTCGACGCCGTGGGCGCCATGGAGCGGTCGACGCAGGGCGTGGTGGAAGGGGCCCGGCTGTCCGACGCCGCCGGCTCCGCGCTGGAGGACATCGACCGCGTCACGAACCAGCTCTCCGCGCTGATCGAGCAGATCTCGGCCGAGGCGCTGCGCGAGGCCGACTCCGCCAACAACCTCGCCGCCAACATCCAGCACATCTTCGCCGTGACCGAGCAGACGGGACAGGGCACGCGCTCGACGGCCCAGATGGTCCACGAGCTGACGCGCACCGCCGAGGAGCTGAAGGCTTCCGTGGCGCGGTTCAAGGTGAGCTGAAGGACACCGGATGAACACAGTCGTCGCCGCCCCGCCGCAGGGCGAGGACCTGAGCACGGTCGCGTGGGTCGCCGGCGAGCTGCAGCGCTCGTTGGACGCGGCGCACAAGTCGCTGCACCGGTTCCTGCGCGAGACGCAGGCGGCTGCCGACTCGGACATCGACACGCCCGACACGACCATCCTGCGTTCGGCGCGCGTGCAACTGCACCAGAGCGTCGGCGCGCTGGAACTGGTGGACCTGCCGATCCCCGCGCGCGTGCTGCGCGCCAGCGAGGCGGCCGTGCAGCGGCTCATCGCCAGGCCCGCGTTGGCCGACCGCGCGGCCGTCGAGGCGATCGAGCACGCCTCGTTCGCGGTCCTCGACTACGTGCACCGCACGCTGGCGCGCCGGCCGATCTCGAGCGTCGCGCTGTTCCCGCAGTACCGCGCGGTGGCGCAGCTCGGCGGTGGCGATCGCATCCACCCGGCCGACCTGTGGGGCCACCAATGGCGCTGGCAGGATCTGCCCACCGAGGTCGGCGTGGCGCCCCGCGTGGCCAACGATGCCGCGCGCGACGCGCTGGAGTCGCACGTGCTGGCGCTGATGCGCCGCGCCGACGCGACGAACACGCGGCGAATGAGCGACTTCTGTGCCGAACTGGGGGCGGGTGCGCGCAGCACGCTCGCGGCCACCGTGTGGCGGCTCGCGGCGGCGTTCTTCGACGCGCAGTCCAACGGCCTGCTCGACAGCGATGTGTACGCCAAGCGCATGGCCTCCCGGCTGCTGGCGCAGCTGCGCGCCAACGTGCGCAGCGACGACGAGGTCTCCGAGCGTCTGGCTGCGGACCTGCTGTTCTTCTGCGCCCGTGCCAAGTCTCCCCCGGCCGGCGTGGCGCGGCGGCTGACTGCGGTGCGGGAGGCTTGGCAGCTCGGCGAGACCGCCGGCGTCACCGACTACGAAACCGCACGCCTGGGCCGTTTCGATCCCGCGGCCGTGGCCGCGGCGCGCAAGCGCGTGGCGGCTGCCAAGGAGGCGTGGTCGGCCGTGGCCGGCGGCGAGACGCGCCGCGCCCAGGGCGTGACCGAGGCGTTCGCGCTGATGGGCGACTCGCTGCGCCTGCTGCTGCCCTCGGGCGAGCACCTGGCGCAGTCGCTGCAGGCGGCGGCGCAGCGTTCGACGACCGAAGCGCCGAGCACCGCACTGGCCATGGAGATGGCCACCACGATGCTGTGGCTGGACGCGGTCATCGAGGAAGGCGAGCTCGACGCGCCGCAGCTCGGGCAGCGCACCGAGCAGATCGCCGGTCGCATCGACGCCGCGCGCGACGGCGGCGACGTGCAGCCGCTGGAGCCCTGGATCGAAGAGCTGTACCGGCGCGTTTCCGACCACCAGACGATGGGCAGCGTGGTGTCGGAACTGCGCGGTGCGCTCACCGAGATCGAGAAGCAGATCGACCAGTACTTCCGTGATCCGGTCCAGCGCGACGTGCTGGTGCCGGTGCCCGCGCAGCTGTCGGCGATGCGCGGCGTGCTGTCGGTGCTCGATCTCGACCAGGCGTCGATCGCGGTGGTGCACATGCGCAACCTCGTCGACGAGCTGGCGTCGACCGAGGTCGACCCCGTGCGCGCCGCCGAGACTGGCACCTTCGATCGCCTGGCCGACAACCTCGGGGCGCTGGGCTTCCTGATCGACATGCTGAGCGTGCAGCCGCAGCTCGCGCGATCGCTGTTCCACTTCGACGCGGATCAGGGCCGGCTGGTGTCGGCCGTGACCACCGCCGCGGCAGTCGCCCCCACCGCGGAGACGCCGACCGCGCCGGACCTGCAGGAGAAGGCGCAGACGCTGGCCTCTCAGGTCGATGACCTGAGCCACGAGGAGCTGACCGCGCAGCTGGAGGCGCTGACCCATCGCGCGCTGGCCGAAGACCGGGCCGGCCTCGCCCGAGCCGCCCAGGACGCACAGATCGCGCTCGACCGTGCCGCCGACGAGGCCGAGCGCGCCGTCGTGCGCGCCGACCTCGCGCGCACGGTCACCGAGTTCGTCGAGCCGGCCCCGGCGCCCGAGCTGCCGCCCTCGGCGCCGGTGCCGCCGCCCACCACCGCACCGATCGCCCCGGGAGACACCGGCCTCGAAGACGACGCCGAGATGCGCGAGATCTTCGTCGAGGAGGCGCGCGAGGTGATCGCCGCGGCACGCGCCTCGCTGCAGGCGCTCGCAGCGAATGCCGAGGACGTGGGGGAGATCACCGTCGTGCGGCGGTCGTTCCACACGCTCAAGGGCAGCTCGCGCATGGTCGGCCTGCGTGACTTCGGCGAGGCCGCGTGGGCCTGCGAGCAGGTCTACAACGCCCGCCTGGCCGACAACCCGCGCCTCGATCCGGCGCTGAGCGAGTACACGCGCGATGCGCTCGACCACCTGGCGGGCTGGGTCGACGCCATCGATGCGGGCGAGGACCGCGGATTCCGCTCGGCAGGGCTGGTGCGTCGAGGCATGGCGCTGCGCGGGGTGGAAGAGCCTGTCCCGGCGATGCCCGCACCCGCGCCGCTCGCCGCGCCTCCCGTGTCTGCCGCCGAACCGGCGCTGGCACCCCTGGTGCTGGACTTCCCGGCCGTCGAACAGGTCGCCGAAGTGGTTGCCGCGCCGCACGTCGCGGAGCCCCTGGAGCCGGCTGGCCTGCTGCCGAGTCTGGACTTCTCGATCGACCTTGCGCCCGAGCCCGCCGCGGAGCCGGCCGCAGCCGAGGAGACCGGCCTCGCCGTCCCGTTGCCGGAGGTGGCGGAATGGGCCGCCCCCGATGCAGTGCCCGAGCCGGGTGCAATGCCGATCGAGCCCGTTCTCCCGGTTGCGGAAGTCATCGCGGCCGACCTGCAGGTGCCTGAGGCGTTGGCACTCCCCGAGGTGGCCGAGTTGCCGGAGATGGTCGAGCTGCCGGACCTGGCCGAGTTGCCGGAGGTGGCCGAGCTTGCGGACCTCGCCGAACCTCCGCCTGGACTCGGGCCGATCGCCGTCGAAGACGCGAGCCTGGCTGCCTCGGTTCCGCTGGAGCTGACCGACGCGGTGCCGGGCTTGCCGAGTGCTGCCGACCTCGATCTGTCGACACCCGCCGATGGTGACGTGCCGCAGCCGCCGGCAACGGATCAGCCGATCGTCGTCGCGGCGGACGACGCGCCGGTCTTCGAACTCGACCTTGGGACCCTCGACGACGAGGGTTCCGCCCTCCCCGTGCCGGAGGCGCTGGCGCAGGAGCCTGCCGTTGCCGTCGAAGAACCGCCGGTGGTGCCGCACCTGGCGCTGCCGGACGCCGTCGACGACCTCGTCGTCGCGGCCGACGAGGTGGCCGCGCCGCCGCTCGCGGAGCCCGAGCCTCCAGCGGCCGCGCAGCCCCTGTCGCGAGTCGAGGACGAGGACGTCAAGGTCGTCGGCCCGCTGCGCATCGCCATCCCGCTGTTCAACATCTACCTCAACGAGGCCGACGAGCAGTCGCGGCGCCTCGTCACCGAGCTTGCGGAATGGGGTTTCGAGCATCGTCAACGTCCCGTGCCGGAGTCGGCGATGGCGTTGGCCCACTCGCTGGCGGGCAATTCGGCCACCGTCGGGCACGCCGAGCTGTCGGCGCTGGCCCGTGCGCTCGAGCACGCGCTGACGCGCTCCGGGGCGCACGGCGTGGGGCGCGACGGCGAATCCGAGCTGTTCAACGATGCGGCCGACGAGATCCGCAGGCTGTTGCATCAGTTCGCGGCAGGCTTCCTGAAGGGTCCGCCGGCCGAGCTGATGCTGAGGCTGGCCGATCACGAGCATTGGCTGTCGACGCCGGAGCCGGAGATCGTGGAGCCCGACGATCCGCTGGCCCCACCCACCGAGGTGGTCGTGCCACCGGAGGTCGTGGCCGAGGCCGAGGCCGAGCCGTGGCCGGCAGCGGCAACGGATGTCGCCGAGGCGGTTCTGCCGACCGAGGACTTGACTGTCGAGGTGCCACACGTCGAGGCCCTGGCGGCCGATCCGTGGCCGGTCGAGCCGCAGCCCGACACACCTTCGCAGGCGCATCAACCTGAACCGGCCGCTCCCGAGGCGGTGCTGTCCGACATCCTGCCGTCGATGGTCGAGGAGACGGTGGACATTTCGGTCCCCGAGACCCTCGATGTCCCGACTGCGGAAGTGGAGGTCGTCCCTGCTGACATGGAAGCGGCTCCCGCTGCCGCCTTCATGACCGATGTCGGCGAGGCCCAGCCAGTCGAGCTGCCGCAATCGGAGGTGGTGCCCGAGCCCGAGCCCGAGCCCGAGCCCGATCTGGTCGAGACGACCGTGTCGGCCTTCAGCCCGCTGGAGACCACGCCGCTGTTGCCGGCCGAAACGATCGTCGGTGACGACGACGAAGCCGACGACGAGCACATCGATGCCGTCGATGCGCTGGATCCCGACCTCATGCCGATCTTCGAGGAGGAGGCGGCCGACCTGCTGCCGCAGCTCGAGGAGCGCATGGGGGAGTGGCGTCGCCATCCCGAGAGCCGCTCTGCGCCCGAGGCCTGCCTGCGCACGCTGCACACGTTCAAGGGTGGGGCGCGGCTGGCCGGGGCGATGCGCGTGGGCGAACTCGCCCACCGGCTCGAGTCCGACATCGAGGCGCTGGTCGCGTCGGGGGCGGCCGATGGGGCCGCGATCGAGCGGCTGCAGCACCGGCTCGACCGCATCGTCAGCGGTTTCGAGGCCAATCGGCGATCGCTGCATGCGCCGGCCCCGGTGGCGGCCCCGGTGGCCTTGGCCGAGCCGCCAGCGCCGCAGCCCGCGCTGTTGCCACCGCTGGAGCCGGCAAAACCCGCAGCGGCGGAAATCGACGGGGCGCCGCTCGCTGGCTTGGATGGGCCCGACGTGGCCCCCGAGCCGGCCGCCATCGCCAACATCGAGCCGCCGGAGCCGCCGGAGCCGCCGGAGCCGCAGGAGCCGCAGGAGCTGCAGCCCGCCGTGCAGGCGGCGGTGCCTGCCACGGCTGCCGCCGCGACCCCGGCGATGCGCGTCGACTGGAGCCGCTTCGGCACGCCGGACGTCCGCTCCGCTGCGTCCGTGGCGGCCGCTCCCGCGTCCGCCAGCGGCGTGGTGCGCGTGCGCACAGGCCTGCTCGATCGCCTGGTCAACAGCGCCGGCGAAGTCAGCATCGCGCGGGCGCGGATCGAGTCCGACGTCACGCAGCTGCAGGGTTCGCTCGAGGAGCTGACCGGCAGCCTGGAGCGCATGCGCCGCGAGCTGCGCGACATCGAGGTGCAGGCCGAGAGCCAGATCGCGTCGCGCATCGAAGCGGCCAAGGCTTCGTCACAGGCCTTCGACCCGCTCGAGATGGACCGCTTCACGCGGCTGCAGGAACTCACGCGCATGATGGCGGAGTCGGTGAACGACGTCGCCACCGTGCAGCGCAGCCTGCAGCGCACGCTGCAGTCCACCGAGGACCAGCTGGCCGCACAGTCGCGGCTCACGCGCGAGCTGCAGGACGACCTGCTCCGCACGCGCATGGTGGAGTTCGAGAGCCTGGCCGATCGCCTCTACCGCGTCGTGCGCCAGAGCGCCAAGGACCTGGGCAAGCAGGTGCGGCTGGACATCACCGGTGGCTCGATCGAAGTCGACCGCGGCGTGCTCGAGCGCATGGTCGGCCCCTTCGAGCATCTGCTGCGCAACAGCGTCGTGCATGGCATCGAGAGTCCGGCCCAACGCGCGGCCGTCGGCAAGGAGCCTGTCGGTGCGGTGAGCGTTCACGTCACGCAGACGGGCAACGAGGTGTCGGTCGAGTTCAGCGACGACGGCGCCGGCCTCGACCTGCCGCGCATCCGCGCGCGGGCCATCGAGCGCGGCCTGCTCGCGCCCGACGCGCCGGCCACCGATTCCGAACTGGCGCAGATGATCTTCGTGTCCGGCTTCAGCACCGCGACGCAGGTCACCGAGCTGGCCGGGCGCGGTGTCGGCATGGACGTCGTGCGCTCCGAGGTCAACGCGATGGGCGGGCGCATCGAGACGCGTCAGCTCGCCGGCCGCGGGGTCGCGTTCCGGCTCGTGCTGCCGCTGACCACCGCGGTCACGCAGGTGGTGATGCTGAAGGCCGGCGCGGTGCAGATCGCGATGCCCTCGACGCTGGTGGAGGTCGTCAAGCGCGTGCCCACGGGCGACATCCAGGCGGCGCTGGCGGCCGGCAAGTTGCCGATGGGCGACGAGGACGTGCCGCTGTACTGGCTGCCCGAGCTGCTCGAGGGCCCACCGCCGACGCTCGGCGGTCGCACGCAGGCCGTGGTCGTGGCCCGCAGCGCGGCACAGCGCGCGGCCTTGCTGGTGGACGACGTGCTCGGCAACCAGGAAGTGGTGGTCAAGAACATCGGGCCTCAGCTGTCGCACATGCCCGGCCTGGCCGGCGTGACGCTGCTGCCCTCGGGTGCCGTGGCGCTGATCTACAACCCGGTGGCCCTGGCCGCCCTCTACGGCGACACGGCCCGTGCGAGCCGGAGCGTTGCCCAGGTGCGGCCGTCGGGCGCCTCGGCAGCGGAGCCGGTGCAGAGCGTGCCGGTCGCGGAGGGCGAGCCGCCCAAGGCCAGCCTCGTGATGGTCGTCGACGATTCGCTGACGGTGCGTCGCGTCACGCAGCGCCTGCTCGAGCGCGAGGGCTACCGCGTGGTGCTGGCGAAGGATGGCCAGGACGCCCTCGAGAAGCTGTCGCTGGAGCGACCGGCGGTGATGCTGTGCGACATCGAGATGCCGCGCATGGACGGGTTCGAGCTGGTGCGGGTGCTTCGTGCCGACCCGGCCCGTGCGGACATCCCGGTGGTCATGATCACGTCGCGCATCGCCCAGAAGCACCGCGACCATGCGGCCCAGCTGGGCGTGGAGCACTATCTGGGCAAGCCCTACCCCGAGGACAAGCTGCTCGCCCTCGTGGCGCAGTTCGCGGCCGCTGCGGCGGTGGCATGAGGCCGTGGCGTCGGGGGCGGCCGCCCTCGGCGACAATCGCGCGCAGTTCGGGGAGGGTCATTCCAAGAGAGGCCCTGGGAGTCGATGTCGCAGGTGGTTGATCACCTCGCGGAGCTGACAGGCTACCGCGACCGTGACGTGCTCGACGTCACCCTCGTCGGTGCATTGCGCGAGATGCTGCACCCGCGGGCGGTGGCCATCTACCGCTGTGTCGGTGACGCCGGCGCCGAGCGCTGGCTGACACGTGCGCGCCAGCGCCACGACGAGGCGGCCGCCAGCGCCGACCCGCTGTGGACCGAACTGGACACGCTGCCGCCCGCCTCCGCGCATCCGCTGCGCGAGCAGTGCTGGCGCATGGGTCAGGTCTACGCCGAACTCGACGCCGTGACCACCACCTGCTTCCCGATGAGCACCGACCGCGAAGTGGCGGGTGTGCTCGAGATCGAGACCGACCAGCCGTTGTCGCGCGAGAGCCAGCAGCTCGTGGCCGGCATCCTGAAGGTGTACCGCAACTTCCTCGGCCTGCTCGACTACAGCGAGCGCGACACGCTCACCGGGCTGCTGAACCGCAAGACCTTCGACGACGCCTTCCTGCGCAGCGCCGCGGTGCTGGCGCCCGGATCGGGAACGCCGATGGAGGGCGAGGAACGGCGTCACCGCAGCGGCGCGCAGTCGTGGCTGGGCGTCATCGACATCGACCTGTTCAAGTCCGTCAACGACAACTACGGGCACCTGATCGGCGACGAGGTGCTGCTGCTGCTGTCGAGGCTGATGCGCGGCTGCTTCCGCCTGCACGACCAGCTCTACCGATTCGGCGGCGAGGAGTTCGTGGTGTTGCTGCGCGCGCGCAGCGACGCCGACTGCGGCGCCGCCTTCGAGCGGCTGCGCCAGACCGTGCAGGGCTACGCCTTCCCGCAGGTGGGCCGGATCACCGTCAGCGTCGGCTACACCCGGCTGCGCGCCGGCGACTCGCCGGCGGGGGCGTTCGAGCGCGCCGACAAGGCCGTCTATCACGCCAAGCAGACCGGCCGCAACCGCGTCGAGAGCCACCAGGCGCTGGTGGACCGCGGCGTGTTTGCCGACGATCTGCGCGAGAGCGACGTCGAGCTGTTTTGAGAGCGGCGGGCCCGCGCGCAGCGGCATAGCGTTCCAGCGTGCGGGCTCTCGCGGCGTCGTGCATCACGACGGGCATCGGGTAGTCGATGTCCAGTCGCACGCCTGCGGCGGCGAGATCCACCGGGCGCGCCAGCCACGGCGCGTGGATGTCCGCGTCGGAGAGCGCGGAGAGCTGCGGCAGGTAGCGGCGGATGAAGCGGCCCTGGCCATCGAACTTCTCGCTCTGCGTCACGGGGTTGAAGATGCGGAAGTACGGCTGCGCGTCGCAGCCGGTGGACGCCGCCCACTGCCAGCCGCCGTTGTTGGCAGCGAGGTCGTAGTCGTTGAGCTTCTCGGCGAAGTAGGCCTCGCCGCGTCGCCAGTCGATGCCCAGGTCCTTCACCAGGAAGCTCGCGGTCACCATGCGCAACCGGTTGTGCATGTAGCCGGTGCGGTTGAGCTGCGCCATCGCGGCATCGACCAGCGGGTAGCCGGTCCGGCCCTCGCACCACGCCTCGAATAGGGCCTCGGCCTCCTTGCCGCGCTCGAAGGCGACGCGGTCGTACTCCGGCTTGAAGGCATGGCCGACGACATGGGGGTGGTGGTGGAGGATCTGGTGATAAAAGTCCCGCCAGATCAGCTCCGACAACCAGGTCTGCGCGCCGCGCGAACCTGCCATGGCGCGCTCGTGGGCGGCACGGGCCAGGTCGCGGATCGACACGGTGCCGAAGCGCAGGTGCGTGGACAGGTAGCTCGGTCCCTTGAGCGACGGGAAGTCGCGCGTCTCGTCGTAGGCATCGATGCGGTGCAGGAAGTCGGTCACGAGCCGCTCTCCGCCCGAAGCACCCGCGGGCAGCTTCAGCTCGTGCAGGTTGGTGGCGCGAAAGCCCAGCCGGTCCAGATCGGGCACCCCGCCGAACCCGTCCGGCACGGCGGCCAGCGCGGCAGCATGCCGGTGTACCGGGTAGCTGCGCAGGTAGAACGGGTTGACCTTCTTCAGCCAGGCGTTCTTGTAGGGGGTGTAGACGGTGAACGGTGAACCGGCGGCGGTGAGCACCTCGCTGCGCTCGAAGATCACGTGGTCCTTCGAGAGGTGCAGCGCGATGCCCAGGTCCGCGAGCCGGCCCCGCACGGCGGCGTCGCGGGCCAGCGCCGCGGGATCGTCGTCATGGTTCGCGTAGACCGCCTGCACGCCCAGTTCGGCGGCCAGCCGCGGCACTTCATCGGCCGCCACGCCGTGCCGCACGACGAGGCCGCAGCCGCTGCGGCCGGAGCGCTCGCCCAGCTCCCGCAGCGCGCCGTCGAGGTCGACGAGGCTGTCGCGGATGAACTCCACGCGGCGGTCCTCGCGCGGCAGGGGGTCGAGGATCGTGGCGTCGAAGACGAAGGCGCACCACACCTCCTTCGCCGCGACCAGCGCGTGGTACAGCGCCGCGTGGTCGTGCGCGCGCAGGTCGCGCCGCATCCACACCAGCGCGCGGGCGATCTCGGGGGCGGCGGGGCTGCGGGCTTTCATGCCGCGAGTGTGCCGTGCCCGCGGCGACGATCCTAGAATGACCGCATGTCCAGCGGCGATCGCATCGACCTGACGAACCAGTTCCTCATCGCGATGCCCGGCATGCGCGACGAGAACTTCGCCGGTTCGGTCGTCTACCTGTGCGAGCACACCGAGCGCGGCGCACTTGGGCTGGTCATCAACAAGCCCATCGACATCAAGCTGAAGAACCTGTTCGAGAAGGTCGAGCTGTCGCTCGATCGCGAGGAGCTGGCCGAACAGCCGGTGTACTTCGGCGGGCCGGTGCAGACCGAACGAGGCTTCGTGCTGCACGAGAAACTGGGCGACGAGGGTCCCTACAACTCGACGATGTCGGTGCCCGGCGGCCTGGAGATGACCACCAGCAAGGACGTGCTGGAGGCGCTGTCGAGCGGCGCCGGGCCGAGGAAGGTCCTGATCACGCTGGGGTACAGCGGCTGGCAGGCCGGTCAGCTCGAGGACGAGATCGGCCGCAACGGCTGGCTCACGGTCGATGCCGATCCCGCCGTGATCTTCGACACCCCGATCGAGCAGCGCTACCAGCGGGCCTTGTCGCTGCTGGGCTTCGACCCCCGCATGCTGTCGCAGGACGCGGGGCACGCTTGAGCGGTGATCGCGACGCTTCCGTGGCCGGCATCAGAACACTCATCGCCTTCGACGTCGGCACGCGTCGTGTCGGCGTCGCGGTGGGCAACACGCTGCTGCGCCAGGGGCAGGCGCTGGCCACCATCGACGCCGCCGGAGATGCCCGCTGGGCCGCGATCGGGCGGGTGCTGGCCGAATGGCAGCCGCACGCGCTGGTGGTGGGCGTGCCGCGCCACCCCGACGGCGAGCCGCATGCGATGACGGCGGCCGCGCTGCGCTTCGCGCGGCAGTTGCGCGGGCGCCACCGCCTGCCGGTGCACGAGGTCGACGAGCGCTACACCACCACCGAGGCCGCGGCCGAAGGCTCGCGCAACGTCGATGCCGGTGCCGCGGCCATCATCCTCGGGCAGTACTTGAACGCCCCCGACCATGCTGCAGCTTGACGCCGAAAGCCTTTACGCCGAGCTGCGCGACGGCGTGCGCTCGCTGCTCGGCGACGATGGCGTGCTGGTCGGCATCTGGTCGGGCGGCGCCTGGCTGGCGGAACGGCTGCAGCGCGACCTGCAGCGCCCGGGCGCCCACGGCGTCATCTCCAGCACGCTGCACCGCGACGACTACGCATCGCGCGGCCTGGGCGGCAGCGATCCGACCTCGCTGCCCTTCGCCGTCGATGGCGCGCGGATCGTGCTGGTCGATGACGTGCTCTACACCGGGCGCACGATCCGCGCGGTGATCAATGAGCTGTTCGACTTCGGCCGGCCGGCGAGCGTGGCGCTGGCGGTGCTGGTCGATCGCGGCGGGCGCGAGCTGCCGATCGGCGCGGCCTGCGCGGCCGCCCGCATCGCGCTGCCGGCCACCCAGAAGCTCTCGCTGGCCCGCGACGAGCGGGGGCGCTTCTCGTTCGCGGTGAAGGACGCGGGCTGATGCTCTCGCGCCGCAACCCGCAGCTGAACAAGCACGGCGAGCTGATCCATCTGCTGTCGATCGAGGGCCTGCCGCCCGCGGTGCTGACGCAGATCCTCGACACCGCCGGCACCTTCCTGTCGGTGCACGAACGCGAGGTCAAGAAGGTGCCGCTGCTGCGCGGCAAGAGCGTGTTCAACCTGTTCTTCGAGAACAGCACGCGCACGCGCACCACCTTCGAGATCGCGGCCAAGCGGCTGTCGGCCGATGTCATCAACCTGGACATCGCGCGTTCGTCCACGGCCAAGGGCGAGAGCCTGCTGGACACCATCGCGAACCTGTCGGCGATGCATGCCGACATGTTCGTCGTGCGGCACAGCGAGAGCGGTGCGCCCTACCTGATCGCCCGGCACTGTGCGCCGCACGTGCGCGTGGTCAATGCCGGCGACGGCCGCCACGCGCACCCGACGCAGGGCCTGCTCGACCTCTACACCATCCGCCACTACAAGCGCGACTTCACGCAGCTCTCGGTGGCGGTGGTCGGCGACATCGTGCATTCGCGGGTGGCGCGCTCGGACATCCACGGCCTGTCGATCCTCGGCGTGCCCGACATTCGTGCCGTAGGCCCCAAGACGCTGGTGCCTGGCGACCTGCGCGAGATGGGCGTGCGCGTGTGCCACGACATGGCCGAGGGCATCCGCGGGGCCGACGTGATCATCATGCTGCGGCTGCAGAACGAGCGCATGAGCGGCGCGATGCTGCCGTCGGCGGGCGAGTTCGCCAAGGTCTACGGTCTCACGCCGGAGAAGCTGGCGCTGGCCCGGCCGGGGGCGATCGTGATGCACCCCGGTCCCATCAATCGCGGTGTGGAGATCGACTCGGCGGTGGCCGATGGCGGCGCCAGTGTGATCCTGCCGCAGGTGACGTTCGGCATCGCGGTGCGCATGGCCGTGATGTCGACGATCGCAGGGAACCAGGCATGAGACCTGACAGCTGTTCCGTGGGTCTCCTCCCGGATCGGTTCGCGCGGAGGGCCGTCTCGTGAGATCGTTGATCCGCGGCGGCCGCGTGATCGATCCGGCCAGCGGCCGCGACGAGGTGGCCGACATTGCCATCGCCGGCGACCGCATCGTGGCGATCGGCCGCCTCGGGAACGATTTCGAGGCCGAGCGTGTCATCGACGCCGCCGGCCTCGTCGTCGCCCCGGGCCTCGTCGACTTGGCCGCGCGTCTGCGCGAGCCGGGACAGGAACATGCCGGCATGCTCGAGAGCGAACTGGCCGCGGCTGCCGCCGGCGGCGTGACGAGCCTGGTCTGCCTGCCCGACACCGATCCCGTGCTCGACGAACCCGGCCTCGTCGAGATGCTGAAGTTCCGAGCGCGCAAGCTGTCTCGCTGCCGCCTCTTCCCGCTGGGCGCGTTGACGCGCGGGCTGCAGGGCCAGGTGCTGGCCGAGATGGCCGAGCTCACCGAGAGCGGCTGCATCGGGTTCTCGCAGGGCGACGCGCCGGTGCGCGACACGCAGGTGCTGTTGCGTGCGCTGCAGTACGCGTCGACCTTCGGCTATTGCGTGTGGCTGCGGCCGCAGGACGCGTGGCTGGGTCTGGGCGTCGCCGGCGCCGGGCCGGTGGCCACGCGGCTGGGCCTCTCGGGCGTGCCGGTGGCCGCGGAGACGATCGCACTGCAGACCATCGTCGAGCTGGTCCGCATGACCGGGGCCCGCGTGCACCTGTGCCGCTTGTCGAGTGCCGCCGGCGTCGACCTCGTGCGGCGCGCCAAGGCCGAGGGCCTACCGGTCACCGCGGACGTCAGCATCAACTCGCTGCACCTCACGGACGTCGACATCGGCTACTTCAACGCGGACATGCGCGTGTCGCCGCCGCTGCGCGGCACGGCCGACCGCGCCGCGCTGCGCGAGGCGCTGGCCGACGGCACGCTCGACGCGCTCGTCTCCGACCACAACCCGGTGGCCGAGGACGCCAAGAACCTGCCGTTCGCCGAAGCGGAACCGGGCGCGAGCGGCCTCGAACTGCTGCTGCCGCTGGCCCTGCGGTGGGGCCGCGACCTTGGCCTGTCGCTGCCGCAGACGCTCGCCCGCATCACGGCGGCACCGCTGGCCGTGCTCGGCGAGGCGATCGGTTCGCTGGCCTCGAGCGCGGGCCGGGTGGTGGAAGGCGGCGTGGCCGACCTGTGCCTCTTTGACCCTTCGATCGAGTGGCGCGCCGACCCCGACACCCTCGTCAGCCAGGGCAAGCACACACCCTTCGCCTATGCCTCCACCGGCATGGCGCTCGTCGGCCGGGTGCAGCTGACCCTCGTGGCGGGTTCGGTGGCGCACGACAGCCGCCCGCGGTGAAGGCGCCGCGCCCGCTGCGCGGCGTGTGGCGCCTGGCGCGCGCCGTGCTGCACGGCCTGCGGGGGCTCGCCATCGTGCTGCTGCTGTTCCCGCGGCTCGACCGCAGTGCCCGCCAGGGCCACATCCGGCGATGGTCGGCCACGATGTTCGGGCGGATGGGCATGACGCTGCAGCTCGTCGGCACCTTCAAGCCGGGCTCCAAGCTGATCGTGGCCAACCACGTGTCGTGGCTGGACATCCTCGCCGTGCATGCGGCCTGCCCGGAGGCGCGCTTCGTCTCCAAGGCCGACGTGCGGGAGTGGCCACTTGTCAGCCGGCTGGTGGACGCAGGGGAGACGCTGTACATCGAGCGCGAACGCAAGCGCGACGCGATGCGTGTGGTGCACCAGACCGCCGAAGCGCTGGCGCGCGGCGACACGGTCGCGGTGTTCCCCGAGGGCACCACCGGGCCCGGGCCGGTGCTGCTGCCGTTCCACGCCAATCTGCTGCAGGCGGCCATCGCCGCCGAGGTGGCGGTGCAGCCGGTGGTGCTGCGCTATGCCGACCGGCACGGCGCGTTCAGCCCCGATGCCGAGTTCCTCGGCGAGACCACGCTCGCGCAGAGCCTGTGGAAGCTGGCCTGTGCCGACGCGATGACCGTGCACGTCATGGCGCTCTCGCCGGTCGGGGCGCGGCACGCCGACCGGCGCGCGCTCGCCGCCGCGCTGCGCGAGTCCATCGACGCGGAGCTCGCGCCGTTCAGGCGCTGAGCCGGGTCAGCCGCGGCGACCCTGCGCCGCCACCGCGGCCGCCGCGGCTGCAACGGCCTGCGGGTCGCCGAGGTAGTCGCGGCGCTGCGGTTTCAGGTCCTGGTCGAGCTCGTACACGAGCGGGATGCCGTTGGGGATGTTCAGCCCGACGATGTCGGCGTCGCTGATGCCGTCGAGATACTTCACCAGCGCACGGATGCTGTTGCCGTGCGCGGCGATCACCACGCGCTGCCCCGAGCGGATCGCCGGCGCGAGGCGTTCGTGCCAGCACGGCAGCACGCGCGCCACGGTGTCCTTCAGGCACTCGGTCAGCGGCACCTCGCCCGGCGCCAGGCGCGCATAGCGCAGGTCGCTGCGCTCGCAGCGCGGGTCCGTCGGTTCGAGGGCCGGCGGCGGCGTGTCGTAGCTGCGCCGCCAGATCAGCACCTGCTCGTCGCCGTACTGCCGCGCCATGTCGGCCTTGTTCAGGCCCTGCAGCGCACCGTAATGGCGTTCGTTGAGCCGCCAGTCGTTGACGACGGGCAGCCAGGTGCGCTGCATCGTGTCCAGCGTGTGCCACAGGGTCCAGATGGCGCGCTGCAGTACCGAGGTGTAGGCGACGTCGAACTCGTAGCCGCCGGCGGCCAGCAGCCGCCCGGCCTGCCGCGCCTGCTCGACGCCGGTGGCGGTGAGTGGCACGTCGGTCCAGCCGGTGAACCGGTTCTCGAGGTTCCACGTCGATTCCCCGTGGCGGATGAGGACGAGCTTGTGCATGCGCCGAATCCTACAATCGCGGGCTTTTCGCCTGCCCGCGCCGCCGCCGTGAACTTCTTCGTCGAGAACTGGATCCTGATCCTCGTGGCCTTCGTCTCGGGCGGTTTGCTCGTGTGGCCCATGGTCCAGCGGGGTGCCGGCGGTTCCTCCGTCGGGACCCAGGAGGCGGTGCGCCTGATCAACCGGGAGAAGGGCGTGCTGATCGACGTGTCCGAGCCCGCCGAGTACGCCGCCAGCCACGCCGCCGGAGCGCGCAACGCGCCGCTGGGCTCGCTCGACGGCCACAAGGAATTGCCGTCGAACAAGGCGCTGCCGCTGATCGTGCTGTGCCCCACCGGTGCCCGCGCGGGGCGCGCGGCGGCACTGCTGCGCAAGGCAGGGTACGAGAAGGCGGTGTCGCTCGCGGGCGGCACCGGGGCCTGGCGCGATGCCAGCCTGCCGCTGGAGAAGTCGAAGGCTTGAGCCGACACCGGCGTTTCCGTCCGCACCACCGGGGTATGGAGGCTGCCGGACAATCCCGTTGGTTGGAGAGGCCGAGCGAACGATGAACAACGTCAGGATGTACACCACGCAGGTCTGCCCGTTCTGCATCCGGGCCAAGGCGCTGCTGAAGCAGCGGGGCGTGGAGGCGATCGAGGAGATCCGGGTCGACCTCGATCCCGGCGAGCGCAACCGAATGGTCGAGATCACCGGGCGGCGCACCGTGCCGCAGATCTTCATCGGCCAGACCCACGTCGGCGGCTGTGACGACCTGATCGCGCTCGACCAGCGCGGCGGCCTGATGCCGCTGCTGCAGGCCGGCTGAAGTCGCCGCGCGATAATCCGCTTCTTGCTTCGGCCGCACCCCGGCATCGCGGGGATGCGGCCGATCGTCATTCCACCCCGAGCAGGACACCATGGCAGACAACGATCCCGTGTTCCAGATCCAGCGCATGTACCTCAAGGACCTGTCGCTGGAGCAACCCAACTCGCCGAAGATCCTGCTCGAGCAAGCGCAACCCCAGGTCGACATCAACCTCGGCGTGGGTGCCGAGTCGGTCGCCGACGGCATCTTCGAGGTCACCGTCACCGCGACCGTCACGACCAAGGTCGGCGACCGCACGCTGTTCCTCGTCGAAGCCAAGCAGGCCGGCATCTTCGAGATCCGCAACCTGCCGCAGGATCAGTTGCAGGGCATCGTCGGCATCGTCTGCCCGCAGATGATCTATCCGTACCTGCGCGCGATCGTGTCGGACGTCTGCACCCGCGCCGGGTTCCCGCCGATCCTGCTCACCGAGGTGAACTTCCAGGCGATGTTCGAAGCCCAGCAGGCCCAGGCGGCAGGCGCAACCAATGGCGCCGGCGACGGGCCGCGCATCATCACCGGCGTGAACTGACAGGGCGGCCGGCGCACGCGGATGCGCATCGTCGTCATCGGCGCCGGCGCCTGGGGCACGGCGCTGGCCGCTGCGGCCAGCGCGCGACACGACGTGGTGCTGTGGGCTCGCGATGCCGCGCAGGCCGCGGCGATGCGGGCCGCACACGTCAACGAGCGCTACCTGCCCGGCGTCGCGCTGCCGGCGACGCTGTCGGTGAGCGCCGACTGGGCGCATGCGCTGCGGCACGGGTCGGGGGCCGAGGCCCTCACGGTGGTCGCCACGCCGATGTCGGAACTGCGCAGGCTGCTCGCGGCCGTGCCCGCCGGGCACAGCGTCGTCTGGCTCAGCAAGGGGTTCGAGCAAGGCACCGGCGCGCTCGGCCACGAGATCGCGCGGCAGGTTCGGCCCGGTGCGCCCTGCGCCGTGCTCTCCGGGCCCAGCTTCGCGCTCGAGGTGGCGCGCGGGCAGGCCACGGCGCTGGTGGCGGCCGGCGAAGACGAGGGCCTGCTGCAGCGTCTCGTGCAGGCGCTGCACGGCGACGCGCTGCGCATCTACACCTCCAGCGACATCGTGGGCGTCGAGGTCGGCGGCGCGGTGAAGAACGTGCTGGCGATCGCCACCGGCATCGTCGACGGGCTCGCCGCGGCCGGCGGGCCGTACGCCCCGGGCCTGAACGCACGCGCGGCGCTGATCACGCGCGGCCTTGCCGAGATGACGCGTCTCGGGCTCGCGCTGGGCGCGCGCGCCGAAACCTTCATGGGGCTGTCGGGTCTCGGCGACCTCGTGCTCACCGCCACGGGGGCGATGTCGCGCAACCGGCAGGTCGGCCTGCGGCTGGCCGCCGGGCTCGCGCTGGGCGACGTGCTGGCCGAGCTCGGCCATGTGGCCGAAGGCGTCTACTCGGCGGCCACCGTCGTGGCGCGTGCCCGGCGGCTCGGGGTGGAGGTGCCGATCAGCGAGACCGTCGTCGACGTGCTCGAGGACCGGATCGCACCGGCCGATGCGATCCGTCGGCTGATGTCTCGGCAGGCACGCGCCGAAGGCGCGTGAACGGGGGTCCCGCCCCTCAGGACCCGCCCGCGTAGCCCTGTTGGCGCCACGCCTCGAAGACGACGACGGCCACCGCGTTGCTCAGGTTCAGGCTGCGCTGGCCGGGCCGCATCGGCAGACGGATGCGCTGTGCCGGCGGAAAGCCTTCGCGCAGGTCCTCGGGCAGCCCCCGGTCCTCGGATCCGAACACCAGCCAGTCGCCCGGCTGCCAGCGCACCTCCGAGAAGGGCCGCGCGCCGTGGGTGGTCAACGCGAAGGTGCGATCCGGCTCAGGGCGTTCAGACGCCAGCAGTGCCGGCCAGCTGCCATGCTGCGTGACCGCCGCGGTTTCGTGATAGTCGAGCCCGGCCCTGCGCAGCAGCCGGTCCTCCATGCGGAACCCGAGCGGCTCGACGAGGTGCAGCCGGCACCCCGTGTTGGCGGCCAGCCGGATGACGTTGCCGGTGTTCGGCGGAATCTGCGGCGCCACGAGCACGATGTGGAACATCGCTGGTCAGCCGGCAGGGGTTCGTGCGACGGCCCAGACCTGGACCTCGGCGGCGCCGGCCGACAGCAGCGTTCCGGCACACTCGGCCACCGTGGCGCCGGTCGTCATCACGTCGTCGACGAGCGCGACGCGACGGCCGCGCAGGCGCGGCTGGGCCGCAGACGGCACCCCGAACGCCGAGCGCAGATTGGCCAGGCGCTGGGCACGGTCCAGCGACGCCTGCTCCGGCGTGTCCAGGTGGCGTTCCAGCAGGTGCACGATCGGCCGCTTCCGCGCGGCGGCCACCTGCCGCGCGATCAGCCAGGCCTGGTTGTAGCCCCGCGATGCCAGCCGCGTCGGCGAAAGCGGCACGGCCGTCACGAGGTCGGGGTCGGGGGTGGCTGCCGCCGCGATCGCCTGCGCCAGCAACCGGCCCAGGGGGCGCGCCAGGTCCACCTGTCCTTCGAACTTCAGGCGCCTCAGCAGCGTATCCCACGGGAAGCCGTAGTCCACCGCACAGACCGTGTGCGTCTGCGGAGGGGCGTCTCGCAGGCACTCGACACACGGCGCGGAACGCACCGGGAGCCTCAGCGCGCAGCGAGGGCAGCGCGCCGCACTGTCGTCGGCATGGCTGGCCACGCACGCCGCGCAGACCCGCAGGCCGCCCCAGCGCCGGCACACCGCGCACAGCGTGGTTGTCGAGCCGAAGGCGGCCAGCATCGGGTCAATATACTGCCCCGCATGCTCACGGATCACCGCGCTTCCGCACCCGCGCGGCCCGTGGACGCACGTGCCCTGCAGCGCATCGCCGCACGCGTCGCCCGCCAGCCCGACGTGCCGTGGCTGCACCGTGAGGTGGCCCGGCGCATGGCCGAGAAGCTGGCCTGGATCAAGCGGCGGCCTGCGACCATCGTCGACTGGGGCGCCCAGGCCGGCGGCAGCGCGGACCTGCTGTCTCGGTCCTACCCGGCCGCGCGCATCCTGCCCGTGGAGTCATGCGGCGTGGAGCCTGCCGAGACGTCCGCCATGCCGTGGTGGCGCCGCCTGCAGCGCAAGGCGCCCAGGCCGGTGCCGCCGGGCGAGTGTCCCGACGCCAGCGCCGAGTTGGTATGGTCCAACATGGCCCTGCACCACGCGGCCGACATCGCCGCAGTGTTCCGGGAGTGGCGCCGGATCACCGTGGTCGATGGCTTCCTGATGTTCTCCACGCTGGGGCCGGGCAGCCTCGGCCTGCTGCGCGACGTGTACCGGGACGCCCGGTGGGGCCCGCCGCTGGCGCCGCTGGTCGATATGCATGACCTCGGCGACCTGCTGGTCGAGTCCGGCTTCGCGGATCCGGTCATGGATCAGGAGACGCTGTCGGTGACCTGGGCGCAGCCCGAGGCACTGCTGCACGACCTGCGCGCCCTCGGCGGCAACGCAGCCACCGACCGGCATGTCGGCTTGCGCACGCCGCGCTGGCGCCGCGCGCTGTGCGATGCGCTGGAGGCCCGGCGCGACCTGTCGGGACGCATCGCGCTCTCGCTGGAGGTGGTGTACGGGCACGCCTTCCGCCCTTCGCCCCGCGTGCGCGGTGCGGAGACGACGACCATCCCGCTGGAGCAGATGCGGGCGATGGCGCGCGGCAGCCGGGGCCGATCGTGACCCGTAGGCTAGAATTTTTGGCTACTCGCGCCATGTCGACCACCTTGCCTCCACAGCCCTGGCCCGCGCCGAACGCGTTGTTGCCGGCTGGCGGAGCACATTGGCGGTTCGGGGTGGCCGAGCAGGGTGATTCCGGGTCGGTGCTGCGCTGGCGCATGAGGCGCAACTGCTCGATCACGCCGGGCCAGATGATGAGCGTCTACCTGTCGCTGTGCGGCGTGTCGCTCGCAGTCGCGGCGATGTTCTTCGTCAACGGAGCGCCGTACGTGCTCGGCTTCGCCAGCGTCGAACTGCTGGCCGTCGGTGCGGCGCTGCTGGTCTATGCCCGCCATGCGGCCGATCGCGAACTGCTCACGCTCAACGGGCGCCGGCTCGAGGTTGAACAGGTCGATGGCGGGCAGTCGTCCCGCGCCGCATTCCGGGCCGAGTGGCTCACGGTGGAGCCCAGCGGAGGGCAGGGCTCGCTGATCGAACTGGCCGGCCAGGGGCAGATGGTCCGCGTGGGCCGCTTCCTGCGGCCCGAGCAGCGTTCCGCATTCGCGCAGGAGCTGCGCCAGGCGTTGCGCTTGGCGCGCCTGGTCGCGCCGGCACCGTACAACGATTCCACGACACGATGAAGATCACGATGAACCGACCCTGGCACCGCCTCGCGCAGTCCGTCTCGGCAGGTGCCGCGTTGCTGGCCACCCGCGCGGCGCTGGCCGTCAACGACCTCCCGGGCGGGCCGGCCGTGCGCCAGCTGGACCTGCACCCGCCGGTGACCAAGATCGCCGAGCAGCAGCACTGGCTGCACAACTTCATGCTGATCGTCTGCCTCGTGATCTTCGTGGCGGTGTTCGGCGTGATGTTCTATTCCATCCTGAAGCACCGCAAGTCGGTGGGCCACAAGTCCGCCAACTTCCACGAGAGCGTGGCGGTCGAGATCGCCTGGACGATCGTGCCGTTCGTGATCGTGATCGCCATGGGCGCGATGGCCACGCGCACGGTGGTGGCCCAGAAGGACACGACCAACGCCGACCTCACGATCAAGGCCACCGGCTACCAGTGGAAGTGGGGCTACGACTACCTCAAGGGCGAGGGCGAAGGCATCGGCTTCCTGTCGACGCTGGACTACGCGCACCGCGAGATGTCCGAGATGGGCAAGCCCGCCGGTGACGACTACCTGCTGAAGGTCGACAACCCGCTGGTCGTGCCGGTGGACCGCAAGGTCCGCATCATCACGACTGCCAACGACGTGATCCACGCCTGGATGGTGCCGTCGCTGGGCGTCAAGCAGGACGCGATCCCCGGCTTCGTGCGCGACACCTGGTTCCGCGCAGAGAAGACCGGCGACTTCTACGGACAGTGCGCCGAGCTGTGCGGCAAGGAGCACGCCTACATGCCGATCCACGTGAAGGTGCTGAGCCAGGCCGACTACGCGAAGTGGGTCGAGGGCAAGAAGAAGGAGATGGCCGCTGCGGCCGACGACCCGAACAAGGTCTGGAAGCTCGAGGACCTGGTCGCCCGCGGCGAGAAGGTCTACGCGTCCAATTGCGCCGCCTGCCATCGCCCCGACGGCAAGGGTGCGGGCCCGATCAAGCCGCTCGACGGCAGCGAGATCGTGCTGAACGACCCGGCCCGGCAGATCCAGATCGTGCTGGGCGGCGCGGCCAACGGCGCCATGCCTGCATGGAAGCAGCTGTCGGACACCGAGCTCGCGGCCGTGATCACCTACACGAAGAACTCGTGGAGCAACAAGACCGGCAAGCTGGTGCAGCCTGCCGAGATCGTCGCCGCCCGCAAGTAAGCCACCCAGGAACCCCTCCATGAGCGCAGTTCTCGACCACGGCCACGGGCACGCCGACGATCACGCCCACGACCATCCCCATGGGTGGCGCCGCTGGCTGTTCGCCACGAACCACAAGGACATCGGCACGATGTACCTGTTGTTCAGCTTCACGATGCTGATGTTCGGCGGCGTGCTGGCACTGGGCATCCGGGCCGAGCTGTTCCAGCCGGGCCTGCAGTTCGTCAACCCGGAGCTGTTCAACCAGCTCACGACGATGCACGGCGTGATCATGGTGTTCGGCGCCATCATGCCGGCGTTCGTGGGCTTCGCGAACTGGATGATCCCGCTGCAGATCGGCGCGGCCGACATGGCCTTCGCGCGGATGAACAACCTGAGCTTCTGGCTGCTCATCCCCGCCGCGCTGATGATCGTGATGTCGTTCTTCGTGCCGGGCGGCGCGCCGTCGGCGGGCTGGACGCTCTACGCGCCGCTGACGCTGCAGATGGGCATGTCGATGGACATGGCGATCTTCGCGCTGCACATCATGGGCGCCAGCTCGATCATGGGCTCGATCAACATCATCGTCACGATCCTGAACATGCGCGCGCCGGGCATGACGCTGATGAAGATGCCGCTGTTCGCCTGGACGTGGCTGATCACCGCGTACCTGCTGATCGCGGTGATGCCGGTGCTGGCCGGCGCGATCACGATGACGCTGACCGACCGCCACTTCGGGACGACGTTCTTCAATCCGGCCGGCGGCGGCGACCCGATCATGTACCAGCACATCTTCTGGTTCTTCGGGCACCCCGAGGTCTACATCATGATCCTGCCGGCGTTCGGGATCGTCAGCGCGATCATCCCGGCGTTCGCCCGCAAGCGGCTGTTCGGCTACACCTCGATGGTCTACGCGACGGCGTCGATCGCGATCCTGTCGTTCATCGTGTGGGCTCACCACATGTACACGACCGGCATGCCGGTCACGGGCCAGCTGTTCTTCATGTACGCGACCATGCTGATCGCGGTGCCCACAGGCGTGAAGGTCTTCAACTGGATCGCCACGATGTGGCAGGGCTCGATGACCTTCGAGACGCCGATGCTCTGGGCGGTGGGCTTCCTGTTCGTGTTCACGATGGGCGGCTTCACCGGGCTGATCCTGGCCATGGCGCCGATCGATATCCAGCTTCAGGACACCTACTACGTGGTGGCGCATTTCCACTACGTGCTGGTGGCCGGCTCGCTGTACGCGCTGTTCGCGGGCGTGTACTTCTGGGGCCCGAAGTGGACCGGCGTGATGTACAGCGAGACCCGCGGCAAGATCCATTTCTGGGGTTCGCTGATCTTCTTCAACATCACCTTCTTCCCGATGCACTTCCTCGGGCTGGCCGGCATGCCGCGACGCTATGCCGACTATCCGATGCAGTTCGCCGACTTCAACATGTGGGCCACGGTGGGTGCCTTCGGCTTCGGGCTGATGCAGGTGTACTTCTTCCTCTTCGTCGTGGTGCCGATGATGCGCGGCCAGGGCGAGAAGGCGCCGCAGAAGCCTTGGGAAGGCGCCGAAGGCCTGGAATGGGAGGTGCCGTCGCCGGCGCCCTGGCACACCTTCGAGAACCCGCCGAAGCTGGACGCCACCGCGACCCGCGTGATTGGCTGACCGAGACCGCGCCGTGGACGCCGAAGCACAACGACGCGCCAATGCCAGGCTGGGCTGGATCCTGGCCGGTCTGGCGGCGCTGTTCGGTGTGGGTTTCGTTCTGCGCATCGTGATCTTCGGCGGCTGAGGGGTAAAGACGGTGTCCGCCTCCGCCCCAGTCCGCCGCTCGCTGCTGCATGCCGACAACCGGCGAATGCTCGGCAAACTGCTGGTCGTCGCGCTCTTGATGTTCGGTTTCGGCTACGCGCTGGTGCCGATGTACCGCGCCATCTGCGAAGCGCTGGGCGTCAACGTGCTGTCGGTGGCCGAGCAGCGGCGCGAGGCCGCCACCAGCGGGCGCGATGTGCGGGCCAACACCCAGGTGGACCTGTCGCGCAAGATCACGGTGGAATTCGATGCCAATGCGCGCGGTCCGTGGGACTTCAAGCCCGCCGTGGCTTCGGTGCAGGTGCATCCGGGCGAACTGGCCACCGTGATGTACGAGTTCCGCAACAAGCAGGATCGCACGATGGCCGCGCAGGCCATCCCCAGCTACGCGCCCAAGCAGGCGATGTCGCACTTCAACAAGATCGAGTGCTTCTGCTTCAACGAATACACACTGAAGGCCGGCGAGTCCAAGCAGTGGCCGGTGGTCTTCATCATCGATCCCAAGCTGCCGAAGGACGTGACGACCATCACGCTGTCCTACACCTTCTTCGAAGTGGGCGGCAAGATCCCGGCCGAGCCGGCCGGCGGGCTGCGCCCGACGGCGGCCGCACCGACCACGGAGTCCCGGCTGTGAACACCACGCCACCCGAAGGTCTGAAGGAAGCCGTGCAGCGGCAGGGGTCGATGTTGCAAAGCTTCCGCGCAGTGGCCTGGTCCTTCTTTGGCATTCGCAGATCGGCCGGTCACGCACAGGACATGCAGAAGCTGAACCCGGTGCATGTCATC
>JAEUPB010000112.1 GCA_016789955.1 Rubrivivax sp.
GCCTGCGTGCTGATGGTGCAGGTCTTCCTCGACAAGCGGCCCGAGCTCTTCGAGACCGGCGCCGAGCGCGCCGACCTGAAGCTCTTCCTGCTGTGCGCGGTGCTGGGGCTCACCGGCTGGGCGGGACTGTGCCGGCTGCTGCGCGGCGAGACGCTCAAGCTGCGCGAGCTGGAGTACGTGCAGGCGGCCACGGCCTTCGGCGTGAGCCCGTGGCGGATCATGCTGCGGCACATCTTCCCGAACGTGGCGCACCTCATGCTCATCGTCACCGTGCTCGAGTTCAGCGCCCTCATCCTCTACGAGGCGGTGCTCAGTTACGTGGGCGTCGGGGTCGACCCGTCGATGAACAGCTTCGGCGGCATGATCAACCTGGCGCGCAACGAGATGAGCCGCGACCCGGTGGTGTGGTGGAGCTTCGCCGCGGCCTTCGGCTTCATGGTCACGCTGGTGCTGGCCGCGAACCTCTTCGCCGACGGCGTGCGCGACGCCTTCGATCCGCGCGCGCGCAGCTTCCGGCGGCGCCTCGGCACGCGCCGGCCGGCCTGACCTCGATCGAGCCATGCTGCACATCGACAACCTCCACGTCGAACTCGACGCCGATGCCGGCGTCGTGCACGCCATCGACGCGCTGAAGCTCACGATCGAGCGCGGCGAGACCTTCGCGCTGGTCGGCGAGTCCGGCTGCGGCAAGAGCATGACGGCGCTGGCGCTGATGCGGCTGCTGCCCGAGAACGGCGCCGTGACGCAGGGCGACATCGTGATCGGCGAGGGGCGCGACGCCGTCGACGTGCTGGGGCTGCCGGAGTCGGCGATGCGAGCGGTGCGCGGCGGGCGCATCGGCATGATCTTCCAGGAGCCCTCGACCAGCCTGAACCCGGTGATGCGCGTCGGCGACCAGATCGCCGAGGCCATCCTGGCGCACACGTCGCTGCGCGGCACCGACGTGCGCGCCAAGGCCATCGAGTGGCTCGCGCGGGTCGGCATCCCCGAGCCCGAGCGGCGCATCGACGACTACCCGTTCCGCATGAGCGGCGGCCAGAAGCAGCGCGTGATGATCGCGATGACGCTGGCCGCGGAACCCGACTTCCTGATCGCCGACGAGCCGACCACGGCGCTCGACGTGACGATCCAGGCGCAGATCCTCGATCTGCTGAAGGACCTGCAGCGCGAGCACCGCATGGGGCTGCTGCTGATCACGCACGACCTCGCGGTGGTCTCGGGCATGGCGCACCGCGTGGCGCTGATGTACGCCGGCCAGATCGTCGAGGTCGCGACCGCCGGCGAGTTCTTCTCGGCGCCGCGCCACCCGTACGCGCAGGCCCTGCTGCGCGCGCTGCCCGACGCGACGCGCCGCGGCGTGCCGCTGGAGGCCATCGCCGGCAGCGTGCCGCCGCTGACACAGGCGTTCGCGGGCTGCCGTTATGCGCCGCGGTGCCCGGTGGTGATGCCGAACTGCGCGCACACGCTGCCGGAACTGCGCTCGACGGGCTCGCGGCACCCGGTGCGCTGCCTGCGCGTGGAGCAGGGCGAGGGCATTGCCGCGCCGGCTGCCGCGCCGGCCGTGCCCCGCGACGCGCCATCCACCGCGGCAGATCCCGAAGCGCCGCCGCTGCTGCTCGACGTGCAGGACCTGTGGGTGCGGTTCCCGCTGCAGCGCTCGTGGCTGGGCGGCACCAAGAGCTGGTTCGACGCGGTGCAGGGCGTGAGCTTCCAGGTCGCGCGTGGGCAGACGCTGGCGCTGGTGGGCGAGTCGGGCTGTGGCAAGACCACCACCGGCAAGGCCATCGTGCAGCTGCTGCGCGACATCGCCGCCATCGAGGGCCGCGCGTTGTGGGAGGGGCGCAACCTGTTCGAGCTGCAAGGCCCGGCCTTGCGCGACGCACGGCGCGATGTGCAGATCATCTTCCAGGACCCCTACGCGTCGCTGGACCCGCGCATGCGCGTGGCCGAGGTGCTCGACGAGGGCCTGGCCGCACTGCGCCCCGAGATGGATGCGCCGGCGCGGCGCGAGCGGCTGGTCGAGCTGACCGAGCGCGTCGGGCTGCGCCGCGACGCGCTCGACCGCTATCCGCACGAGTTCAGCGGCGGGCAGCGCCAGCGCATCGCGATCGCCCGTGCGCTGGCCGTGCAGCCGCGCCTCATCGTCTGCGACGAGCCCACCTCGGCGCTCGACGTGTCGGTGCAGGCGCAGATCCTGAACCTGCTGCGCGAGCTCCAGCGCGAGCTGGGCGTGAGCTACCTGTTCATCACGCACAACATCGGCGTCGTCGAGTACATCGCCGATCGCATCGCGGTGATGAACGCCGGGCGCATCGAAGAGCAGGGACGCTGCGACGAGGTGCTGCGCGCGCCTGGGCAGGAGTACACGCGCCGCCTGCTGGCGGCCGTGCCGCGGCTGCAGACGGCCTGATCGCGCGCGTTCTGCCGCCGATCGTTGCGGCAAGACAACGCGTGACACCTGGGGTTTCCACCGGGGGTCCGGAGGAGGTCTTGTCGCGCCCTGTCGCAAGGATCGCCTAAGTCCTTGAATCAACACGGCTTCGTTTCAGTTTCGCGCGATGTGAACCCGGTCGCCGCGGGTGGTTCGAAGTCGCGCCGTGTGTCGGTGCGGAAACAATCGCCGTTTCGTTTCGCGACCTTCCAAGGAGTACCCATGTTCAAGATGTCCAGACTTTCGGCCGCCGCGGTGGCCGCACTGTGCGCGGGCCTGGCCTCGCAGGCGGCCCTCGCCCAGTCCGGCGACCGCGTCGAGATCACCGGCAGCCGCATCCTGTCGATCAACGCCCTCTCGCCCGCCCCGGTGCAGGTGCTGAGCGCCGCCGACATCGCCGCGTCGGGCGCGATCAACATCCAGGACCTGATCCTGAAGAACCCGACGCTGGGCACACCGACCTACAGCCGCTCGAACTCGAACTTCCTGACCTCCAGCGTCGGCGTGTCGACGATCGACCTGCGCAACCTCGGCACCTACCGCACGCTGGTGCTGGTCAACGGCCGACGCTACGTGGCCGGCATTTCGGGCGAGTCGACCGTCGACCTGAACACCATCCCCACCGACTTCATCGATCGCGTCGAGATCCTGACCGGCGGTGCGTCGACGGCCTACGGTTCCGACGCCGTGGGCGGCGTGGTCAACATCATCCTGAAGAAGAACATCAAGGGCTTCAACATCGACGCGTCCGTGGGCGAGAGCCAGGAGGGCGACGACAAGCTGAAGAAGGCCAGCATCTCCTTCGGCACCGCGTCGGCCGACGGCAAGAGCCACATCAACGCGCACTTCTCGGTGACGCAGCAGGGTGCGGTGTACTCGAAGGACCGGGCCATCTCGGCAGTGGACGGCTTCTCGCGCGCGCTGGCCGTCACCGGCGACCCGGCCGACCTGTTCGTCAACACCACGCCGTTCTACTCGAGCTTCGCGCCGCAGGGCCGCTTCTTCTATCAAGGCGGCAATCGCACGTTCGACGCCAACGGCAACCTGATCCCGTTCAGCACCAACGGTCCGGCCGGCGACGGCGTCGGTGCCAACGGCTATAACCGCAACGCCATCCGCACGATCACGGTGCCCGCCGACCGGATCCTGATGGCCACCACGGGCGAACACCAGATCAACGACATGGCGACCCTCTTCTTCGAGGGCACCTACTCGCGCACGAAGACCAAGTCGCAGCTCGAACCGTTCGCGGTCGACTCCACCGGTGGCACGAACCCGATCTACGCCGGCGGCGGCTTCGTGCCGGCCGAGAAGCTGGTCAACGGCGTCAAGGTCAAGAACCCGCTCATCCCGCAGGCGCTGTTCAACCTGATGACCGACCGCGACGGCGACGGCCTCAAGGACTACAACTTCACGCGCCGCCTGTCGGACATCGCCAACCGAGGCAACATCGCCGACCGCGACACCTTCCGCTTCCTCACGGGATTGAAGGGCGAGCTGACCAAGACCTGGAGCTACGACTCCTACGTCTCCTACGGTTACACGAAGGAAGCGCAGACCAGCACCGGCCAGGTGAACGCGGCCAACTTCCGCTACGCGCTGGAAGCGATCCCCGACGCCAACGGCAACCCGATCTGCTTCGACCCCGTCGCGCGAGCGTCGGGCTGCGTGCCGGTCAACGTATTTGGCGCGAACACGATCTCCCCGGCGGCGGGCAACTACATCCATGCGCCCGGCAACCTGAACACCCGTATCACCCAGACGTTTGCCGGCGCCACGGTGTCGGGCGAGCCGGTCAAGCTGCCGGCCGGCCCGCTGGGCGTGGCGGTCGGCGTCGAGTACCGCAAGGAGACCTCGAGCGACGTCGCCGACGCATTGACGCAGCTCGGCCTGAACCTCGGCAATTCACGCCCGATCACCAAGGGCGAGTTCGACGTCAAGGAAGCGTTCGTCGAAGTGCGGGTGCCGGTGCTGAAGGGCCTGCCGGCCGTCAAGTCGCTGGATCTCAACGCGGCCGTGCGCAGCGGCGACTACTCCTCGTCGGGCAGCGCGACCAGTTGGAACGCCGGCGCCGACTGGGCGGTCAACTCGGCGTTCCGCGTGCGCGCCACCAGCGCGGTCTCGACCCGCGCGCCGAACATCGGCGAGCTGTTCCAGGGCGCCAACCAGACCTTCCCGACCGGCCTCGTCGACCCCTGCGTGGGCGTGACCGCCACGTCGACCGGCAAGGTCTCGGAAGACTGCCGCACCGACGCGGGCGTGCGCGCGAACATCGCCGCCAACGGCAGTTTCACGCTGACGCAGGCCGACCTGCAGGGCGTCAGCGGCTTCAACAAGGGCAACCCGGGCCTGAAGCCCGAGACCGGCCGCTCGATGACCTTCGGCATCGTGTTCACGCCGACACTGCCGCGCGGCATGGGCGACGTGCAGTTCACCGCCGACTACTACAAGATCAAGATCAGCGACGCGATCAACCTGCCGGGCCGCCAGTTCACGTTGAACCAGTGCTACGGCGGCGACCGCTTCTTCTGCAAGGACGTGACGCGTCGCCAGACCGCTGTGGGCGGCAACAGCGCCGGTGCGCTGGCCACGATCAACCAGGCCAGCGAGAACACCGGCGGCCAGTACGACGAGGGCGTGGACCTCACGGCCGCGTACGCGACCACGATCGCCGGTGGCCGCTTCAACGCCCGCCTGGCCTACACGCACCTGATCAAGTCGTGGACGCAGAGCACGCCGGATGCCGACATCGACTTCGGCACCGGCGAGGTCGGCGCCGCCAAGGACCGCTGGACGCTGAACCTCGGCTACGACATCGGCAAGCTCGGCATCAAGTCCTCGATCCAGTACGTCGGCAAGTCGTACATCGACGACCAGTTCATGATCGGCAACGAGTTCCCGAAGGAGTTCGGCAAGATCAACGCGAAGGTCTACACCGACGCGCAGATCTCCTACACGCTGGGCAAGACGCAGCTGTACTTCGGCATCAACAACCTGCTGAACACCAAGCCGCCGCTGATCCCGTCGGGCGTCACCGGCAACAACACCGGCGTGGAGACCAACGGCGGCACGTACGACCCGATCGGTCGCCGCTACTACGCCGGCGTGCGCCACCAGTTCTGACGCTCCGGCGTTTGACTGTCCCGGGCAAGGCCGGGTCGCTGCGAAGCGGCCCGGCCTTTTCTCTGGCGGAGCCGCCGGCATACTCGCGGGCGTGAGCACGACCTCGAACGGCGCCCAGCAACTGGCCGATGCCGGGCTGGCGGCCCTGCGGCGCGGCGACGCGGCCGCCGCCCGCCAGGCCTACGCGGCGCTCGTGCGCTCGGCCGATGCCCTGGCCGACGACTGGCTCGGCCTGGCCTACGCCTGCGCGATGGGCGGCGATGCCGAGGCCGCGCTGCAGGCCGTCGACGGCGTGCTGCGCAGCGATCCCGCGAGCCTGCGGGCGTTGGCGCTGAAGGGCGACCTGCTGCTGCAGCGGGGCGATGTCGCCAAGGCGGCGGCGTTCTACCAGGCCGCGGCGCAGGCCGTGCCGGAACCGGCGGCCCTGCCCGATGCGCTGCAGCGCGAGCATGCACGGGTCTCGTCGCTGCACGAGCAGCTGGTCGGCCGGCTCACGGGCGACCTCCGCGCGGCCATCGGCGAACCCGCCACCGCGCGGCTCGCCCAGGGCCTGGACATCCTCTTCGGCCGCCGGCAGATCTATCACTCGCAGCCGCGTCACTTCTACCTGCCGGAGCTGCCGTCGATCCAGTTCCACGACCGCGCGTCCTTCCCGTGGCTCGACGCCATCGAAGCCGCCACCGACGACATCCGCGCCGAGATGCTGGCGATGCTCGGCGACGACGGCAGCTTCGTGCCCTACCTGCAGTCCGAGCCCGACCGTCCGCCGGCCTACCGCGGCAGCCTCACCGACAGCCGCGACTGGACGGCGTGCCACCTGTGGCGCCACGGGCGCGTCGTGGAGGCCCACGCGGCGCGCTGCCCGCGCACGATGGCCGCGCTGGCGCACGCGCCGCAGCCCCGCCTGCCGGGCCGCTCTCCGGCCGCGCTGTTCTCGCAGCTGCGACCGGGGGCGCACATCCCGCCGCACCACGGCTTCGTCAACACGCGGCTCATCGTCCACCTGCCGCTGGTGGTGCCGCCGGGTTGCCGCTTCCGCGTCGGCAACGAGACGCGACCGTGGGTCGAAGGGCGCGCCTGGGCCTTCGACGACACCATCGAACACGAGGCCTGGAACCCCAGCGACCGCACGCGGGTGATCCTGCTGTTCGAGGTCTGGCGCCCCGAGCTGAGCGCCGCCGAACGGGCGCAGGTCTCGACGATGTTCGAGGCCATCGACCGGCAGCGCGGCAGTGCGCCGGAGTGGGGCATCTGACCGGCCCGCACCCCCTGTTCGGGTGCTGCGGCGGAGGTGCAACGCGGCGCAAAAACAACGAGCCGGGGGGTTGCGCTCGCTTCCCCTAGTCTCTTCGGCGACACATTGGGTAAAAACTCCGGACAGGTTTCGTGGGGTTTGTTGGTGCCCGCCTACAAGGCTGTCTCCCGACCGCCACACGGACGCCTCCTCAGTCGTCACACCCTTCCATGTCAGGAGAGCGAATGTTCAAGCGAAACAAGATCTGCACTGCGCTCGCGCTAGGCTTCGGCGGCGCGCTCGCCGTCACCGCGATGCCCGGCTTCGCGCAGAGTTCCGAGCGCGTCGAGATCACCGGCTCGCGCATCAAGACCATCGAGGTCGAGGGCATCAGCCCGGTGACCGTGGTCGATGCCAAGGAGATCAAGGCCGAGGGCCTGCGCAACGTCGAGAGTTTCCTGAACAACCTGCCGCAGGTCTTCGCCGACCAGGGTGGCACGGTGGCCAACGGCGCCACCGGCACGGCCACGGTGAACCTGCGTGGCCTGGGCTCCGACCGTACGCTGGTGCTGCTGAACGGCCGCCGCATGATGATGGGCAGCCCGGTGCAGGCCGGCTCGTCGCCTGACCTGAACCAGATCCCTGCCGCGCTGATCAAGCGCGTCGAGGTGCTCACCGGCGGTGCGTCGGCCGTGTACGGCTCCGACGCCGTGGCCGGCGTGGTGAACTTCATCATGAACGACCGCTTCGAGGGCGTTCAGCTGCAGTTGAACCACAGCTTCTTCAACCACAGCCAGCAGAACGCCGCCGGCGTGGCCGACCTGGTCTCGGGCCGCGCAGCCACCAACCCGCGCGAGTTCAATGTCCCGGGCGACAAGAGTTCCGACGGCAAGTCGACCGACTTCAGCGTGCTGATCGGCAGCAACTTCGCGGGCAACAAGGGCAACGCGACGGTCTTCTTCAGCTACAAGAAGGACGACCCGCTGCTGCAGTCCGAGCGTGACTTCAGCGCCTGCTCGCTGACCTCCGCCGGCGCGGTGTTCGTCTGCGGCGGCTCGGGTACCAACGCCACCGGCCGCATCACGAACCTGACCAACGGCACGGTGTGGACCAACGGCGACAACAACGGCACCGCGCGCCGCTTCGCCAACGCCACCGACCAGTACAACTTCGGCCCGCTGAACTACTACCAGCGCCCGTCGGAGCGCTACGGCTTCAGCGCCTTCGCGAACTACGAGGTCAGCAAGTACGCCAAGGTCTACGGCGAGTTCGCGTTCCACGACGACCTGACGGTCGCGCAGATCGCCCCGGGCGGCGCCTTCGGCAGCATCCACACCGTCAACTTCGACAACCCGCTGCTGTCGGCCAGCTGGCGCGCGGCGCTGGGCCTGAACAACCCGGGCGACAGCGTCGACATCGTGCTGCAGCGGCGCAATGTCGAGGGCGGCGGCCGCCAGTCGGAGTTCCGCAACACCAGCTTCCGCAGCCTCGTCGGCGTGAAGGGCGACATCGGCCCCTGGAGCTACGACGCCTACCTGATCGAAGGCCGCGTCATCTACAGCCAGAACGAGAAGAACTACTTCCTGACGCCGCGGATCGACCGTGCGATGGACGTGGTCAACGTCAACGGCGTGGCGCAGTGCGCGTCGTTCGTCAACGGCACCGATCCGGCGTGCGTGCCCTACAACCCGTGGCGGCTCGGCGGCGTCACGCAGGCGCAGCTCGACTACCTGCAGGTGCAGGGTTTCCGCAAGGGCTCCACCGAGCTCAGCATGCAGGGCGTCTCGGCCTCGGCCGACCTCGGCACCTACGGCATGAAGCTGCCGGGCGCCAAGAGCGGCATCAGCGTCGCGCTCGGCCTGGAGAGCCGTCGTGAGCGGCTGGCCCGCGAGACCGACGCCGCCACCGCGGCCGGCGAGCTCTCCGGCTCGGGCGGCCCGACCGCCGGCATCGACGGCGAGATCAAGGTCAAGGAAGTCTTCGGCGAGGCCCGCATCCCCATCCTGGAAGGCAAGCCGATGGCCGAGCTGCTGGTGGCGACCGCCAGCGCCCGTTCGTCGAAGTATGAGAGGGTCACGGCCGACACCTGGGGCCTGGGCCTCGAGTACTCGCCGATCAAGGCGGTGCGCCTGCGCGGCAGCGTGCAGAACACCACCCGTGCTCCGAACGTCATCGAGCTGTTCACGTCGCAGGGCAACAACCTGTTCGACATGGACAGCGACCCCTGTGCGGGTGCCACGCCCACCGCGACGCGCGAGCAGTGCGCCCGCACCGGCGTGACGGCGGCGCAGTACGGCACGATCCAGGACAGCCCCGCTGGCCAGTACAACTTCCTGCAGGGCGGCAACCCCAACCTGACGCCCGAGAAGGGCGAGTCCAAGACCTTCGGCATCGTGCTGACGCCGACGCGCGACCTGAGCCTGAGCGTCGACTACTTCGACATCAAGGTCAAGAACACGATCAGCAACATCGACCCGGCGACGACGCTGAACAAGTGCCTGACCACGGGCGCCCCGGTGTTCTGCGGCCTGGTGACGCGCGACCGGCTGGGCACGCTGTGGCTGCTCGATGATGGTCGCGTGCAGGCCATCAACACCAACATCGGCAGCCTGCGCACCAGCGGCTGGGACTTCGGCGCGAGCTACCAGCAGCGCCTGGGCGCGATGGGCAACCTCGGCGTGAGCTTCATCGGCACCCTGCTGAAGAAGCTCGAGACCGAGGAGATCCCCGGCGACGGCACGTATGACTGCGTGGGCCTGTACGGTGCCAACCGCTGCGGCACGCCGAACCCGAAGTGGCGCCACAAGGTGCGCGTCACGTGGCAGACGCCGTGGAACGCCGACATCGCGGCGACGTGGCGTCACCTGGACGGCGTGAAGATCCAGGAGAGCAGCTCGCAGCCGCTGCTGGCGGCCGGCTTCAATGCCGTCGACGCCAACCTCGGCAAGCGTGACTACATCGACCTCGCGGCGACGTGGAACATCACCAAGCAGTTCCAGCTGCTGGTCGGCGTGAACAACGTGCTCGACAAGGATCCCCCGATCACCGGCCAGCTGAACACCGGCACCGGCAACGGCAACACCTACCCGGGTGTGTGGGACGCCTTCGGTCGCCGCGTCTTCTTCAACGCGACCTACACGTTCTGATCGATCGGGCCGCAAGGCCCAGTGCATCCCGCAACGGCGAGCTTCGGCTCGCCGTTGCGCTTTGAGGTCACACAATCCAGCGACCATGAACTTCAAGACCGCCGAACCCGCCTGGGCCGAGGACGAACGCCAGGCCCTGCTCGCGCAGCAGCGCGGGCGGCAGCAGGAGGCCATCGAGGCCTGGACGCGCGTGCTGGCGCAGGAGCCCGCGCACATCGTGGCGCTGACCCACGTCGGCCAGATGGCGTACGCCCACGGCGACCTCGAGGCCGCGCTGCACGCGTTCCAGCGTGCCGCTGATGCCGAGCCGGCGGACCCGCGCTCGTGGGTGAACCTGGCCCTGGTGCACCAGAAGCGCGGCGACGCGACGGCCGAGGATGCGGCGCTGACGCGTGCCTTGACGGCCGACCCGTCGGACCTGATGGCGCTGTACCTGCGCGGCCAGCTCGCCGAGCGGCTGGGCGACGAGCGGCGCGCCGCCAGCGCCTACGGGGCGGCGGCCACGGTGTCGCCACCGATGGACCGGCTGCGCCCCGACCTGCGCCCGGCGGTGCAGTACGCGGCGCAGTACCGCGAGCGCTACCAGCGCAAGCTCGCCGCGTACATGGACGACGCGATGCGACCACATTTCGCCGAGGCGGCGGGCGACGACGTCGAGCGCTTCCGTCTCTCTCTGGACATGCTCGTCGGCCGCAAGCAGCGGTTCGATTCGCTGCCGATGCGCTACTTCGTGCCGCACCTGCCGGTGGTCGAGTTCTTCGACCGCGCGCTGTTCCCGTGGATCGAGGAACTGGAGACCCACACCGACGCGATCACCGAGGAGCTGACGGCCGTGGTGCGCGAGGACCGCGGCATGGAGCCCTACATCCACTACCGGCCCGACGAGCCGATCGCCCAGTGGGCCGAGCTGAACCACTCGCCGCGCTGGAGCGCCTTCCACCTGTGGAAGGACGGCCGGCCGGTGCCCGAGAACGTGGCCCGCTGCCCGCGCACGGTGGCCGCCTGGCAGCGCGCGCCGCGGCCCGAGCAGCCCGGGCGCACGCCGGTGGCGATGTACTCGCTGCTCAAGCCCCGCACGCGCATCCCGCCGCACGTCGGCGCGAGCAACGCACGGCTCGTGTGCCACCTGCCGCTGGTCGTGCCGCCGGGCTGCACCTTCCGTGTCGGCAACTCGGTGCGCTCCTGGGAGCGCGGCCGCGTCTGGGTCTTCGACGACACCATCGAGCACGAGGCCATCAACGACAGCGACCAGCTGCGCGTGGTGATGATCTTCGACACCTGGCACCCGATGCTCACGCCGGCCGAGCGCAGGCTGATCACCGCGATGAACACGGCGCTGA
Source organism: Rubrivivax sp. (assembly GCA_016789955.1). Taxonomy (GTDB): domain Bacteria; phylum Pseudomonadota; class Gammaproteobacteria; order Burkholderiales; family Burkholderiaceae_C; genus Rubrivivax. The sequence goes on from JAEUPB010000112.1 coordinate 11,275, forward strand.
ACGGCTTCGGGGAGACGGCCGAGGCCTACGACGTCTGACGGCGCCGGGCCGCCCGGCCCGTGGGCGCTACCATCCCCCACTGCCCGCACCAGGACCCCGCGCGCCGATCGCGGAATCCGGGCGCCCGACGCCGGGTGCGTGGCGTTCCCGCTGAACCCGCGACGCAGCCTGTGCCCGGCGTACGCCGGTCGCGCCGCGTCCCCGTCACCCGATGCCCGACCTCTTCGATCTTCCCCCCGCCGATCCCGCGCCCCCTGCCGAGCCGTCCGACGCCGTGTCGCTCGCCGCCTATGCCGAGCGCGCCTATCTCGAATACGCGCTCTCGGTCGTCAAGGGCCGTGCGCTGCCCGACGTCAGCGACGGGTGCAAGCCGGTGCAGCGCCGCATCCTCTACGCGATGCAGCGCATGGGGCTGGCCTATGCCGGGGCCTCGGGCGCGCGGCCGGTCAAGAGCGCACGCGTGGTCGGCGACGTGCTCGGCCGCTTCCACCCGCACGGCGACCAGGCCGCGTACGACGCCCTCGTGCGCATGGCGCAGGACTTCTCGCAGCGCTACCCGCTGATCGACGGCCAGGGAAACTTCGGCAGCCGCGACGGCGACGGCGCCGCGGCGATGCGGTACACCGAGGCGCGGCTGGCGCCGATCTCGCGGCTGCTGCTCGACGAGATCGACGAGGGCACGGTCGACTTCCAGCCCAACTACGACGGCTCCACCGAGGAGCCGAGGCTGTTGCCGGCGCGGCTGCCGTTCGTGCTGCTGAACGGCGCCAGCGGCATCGCGGTGGGCCTGGCCACCGAGGTGCCCAGCCACAACCTGCGCGAGGTGGCCGCCGCCGCGGTGGCGCTGCTGAAGGACGACAAGCTCTCCGACGACGACCTTCACGCGCTGCTGCCGGCGCCCGACTTCCCCGGCGGCGGCCAGATCATCAGCCCCGTGGCCGACATCCGCGAGGCCTACCGCGGCGGCCGCGGCAGCCTGAAGGTGCGCGCGCGCTGGTCCATCGAGGACCTCGCGCGCGGCCAGTGGCAGCTCGTCGTCAACGAGCTGCCGCCGGGCACCAGCAGCGCCTCGGTGCTGCAGGAGATCGAGGAGCTCACCAACCCGAAGGTGAAGGCGGGCAAGAAGGCGCTCACGGCCGAGCAGGTGCAGCTCAAGGCCAGCCTGCTCGCGGTGCTCGACGCGGTGCGCGACGAGTCCAGCAAGGATGCCGCCGTGCGCCTCGTGTTCGAGCCGCGCAGCCGCACGGTGGAGCAGGGCGAGCTGATCACCGCGCTGCTCGCGCACACCAGCCTCGAGACCAGCGTGTCGGTGAACCTGACGATGGTCGGCCGCGACGGCCGGCCGACTCAGAAGAGCCTGCGCCAGATGCTCGTCGAGTGGCTGGCGTTCCGGCAGGAGACGGTGCAGCGGCGCACGCGCCATCGGCTGGACCGCGTGCTCGACCGCATCCACGTGCTCGAGGGCCGTCAGCTCGTGCTGCTGAACATCGACGAGGTGATCCGCATCATCCGCAACGCCGATGAGCCCAAGCCGGCGCTGGTCGAGCGCTTCCGGCTCAGCGACCGGCAGGCCGAGGACATCCTGGAGATCCGTCTGCGCCAGCTCGCGCGGCTGGAGGCGATCAAGATCGAGCAGGAGCTGAAGGAACTGCGCGAGCAGCAGGGCAAGCTCGAAGACATCCTCGGCAGCCCCGCGGCGCTGAAGCGCACCGTGGCGCGCGAGATCGAGGCCGATGCCAAGGCCCATGGCGACGCCCGCCGCACGCTGGTGCAGGAAGAGAAGCGCGCGGTGGCCGAGGTGCGCATCGTCGACGAGCCGGTCACGGTGGTGGCGAGCCTGAAGGGCTGGGTGCGGGCGCTGAAGGGCCACGAGGTCGACCCGGCGACGCTGCAGTTCAAGCCCGGCGACGGCCTCTACGGCGTGTTCCCGTGCCGCAGCGTCGATGCGCTCGTCGTGCTCGGGAGCAACGGCCGCGCCTACAGCGTGGCGGTGTCGCTGCTGCCCGGCGGCCGCGGTGATGGCGCCCCGATCACGACGCTGATCGACCTCGAGGCCGGCACCACGGTGGCCCACTACCACGCCGGCTCGGCCGAGGCCACGATGCTGCTGGCCGGCACCGGCGGCTTCGGCCTGCTGGCCAAGGCCGGCGACCTGCACAGCCGCCAGCGCGGCGGCAAGACCTTCCTCGCGCTGGAGGCCGGCGAGCACGTGTTGCCGCCGGTGGTGGTGGAGCCGGCACACCGGCACGTGGCCTGCCTGACGCTGGGCGGCCGGCTGCTGGTGTTCCCGCTCGATGAGCTGAAGCTGCAGGCCAAGGGCGGGCGTGGCCTGACGCTGGTCGGCCTCGACGGCCCGAAAGACGCGCTGGTCAGCGTGGCGACCTTCGCCGACGCGCTGCGCGTCACCGGGGTCTCGCTGCGCGGCGCCAAGCCGCGCGACGAGACGCTCAAGCCGGCGGCCCTGGAGACCCACGTCGGCCGCCGCGCCCGCAAGGGCCGCGCGGTCGACGGCATGAAGGCGCAGCGGGTGCTGGCGGCCTAGCGCCCCGGGGCCGGCGTCGACGATCCGATGCAAGGAGCCGGGGAGGCCGAACGGCCGCTGCACCGCCAGCGCGAGTACATGCTGCTGTGGGGCAGCCAGGTGGTCTCCAACTTCGGCGCGCACGCCTCCGGGATCATCTACCCGCTGTTGATCCTGGCGCTCACCGGCTCGCCGGCGCAGGCGAGCTGGGCCACCGCGCTGCGCATCGTGCCGTACCTGCTGCTGAGCCTGCCGGTGGGCGCGCTGATCGACCGCTGGGATCGGCGCCGCGTGATGCTGGCGTGCCACGTCGGGCGCGCCGCGGTGGTGGCGAGCCTGCCCGTGGCGATGGTGGCGGGCGTGCTGACGGTGCAGCAGATCTACGTCGTCGCGGTGCTCGAAGGCGTGCTGATGGTTTTCTTCAACATCGCCGAGACGGCCGCGCTGCCGCGTGTGGTGCCGCTGGTGCAGCTGCCGCAGGCCACGGCGCAGAACCAGGCCGGCTTCGCCGCGGCCAGCATCGCCGGCCCGGCGCTGGGCACCTGGGTCTACCAGGCGGCGGGCCGCGCGTGGCCCTTCGTGATCGACGTGGCCACGCACGTGGCCAGTGCGTGGATGATCCGCTCGCTGCGCACGTCGATGGCGCCCAGCGCGGTGCCACGGCGCGACCTGCGTGCCGAGATCGCCGAGGGCATCCGCTGGCTGCTTCGCGAGCGCCTGGTGCGCGACATGGCGGTGCTCACCAGCGTCTCGAACTTCATCTCCGCCGCGGTGCCGCTGCTGATGATCGTGCGTGCGCAGGAGACCGGCGCCAGCGAGGCGCAGATCGGCCTGGCGTTCTCGCTCGGCGGCATCGGTGGCATCGTCGGCGCGCTGCTGGGCGGGCACGTCAAGCAACGCTGGCCGTTCGGCCGCGTGATCGTCGGCATCTTCGTGCTGCAGGCCCTGGTGTTCCCGCTGTTCGGCTGGGCCGGCTCGGCGTTCACCCTGGGGCTCGTCTACGCCGCACTGGTGTTCTTCGGGCCGATCTACAACGTGGTGCAGTTCAGCCACCGCATCGCGCGCATCCCCGACGCGCTGCAGGGCCGCGTGAACAGCAGCTTCCGCCTGGTGGCGCACGGGCTCAACCCGGTGGGCGCCGTGGTGTGCGGGCAACTGCTCGAGCGCGCCGGCAGCGGCTGGGCGGTGGCGTTCTTCGCGGTGTGCTCGGCGGCGCTGGCGGTGGCCGCCGCCGCCGACCGCGTGGTGCGCACCGAGGGCGAGTCGGCCGCCGGCCGACCGTGACGGACTGGTTTGAACTGCGTCAATCCAAGGCCCCGTCGCGGGCCGAAGGGCATGCCGCCTGAGGGTAGACTGCCCGCAACAGACCTACACGCCGCCGCATGACGGCGTGCGCCCGGAGACAACGTGCTGCCGACAGACATCAACCGCCCGGCCTACTTCCACAAGGTCGTCGACTGCCAATGGGCGTGCCCCGCGCACACTCCGGTGCCCGAGTACATCCGGCTGATCTCCCAGGGGCGCTACGACGACGCCTACATGGTGAATTGGGAGAGCAATGTCTTCCCCGGCATCCTCGGCCGCACCTGCGACCGGCCCTGCGAGCCGGCCTGCCGGCGTGGCCGCGTCGAGGAGGCCAATGCCGCGAAGCCCGAACCGGTGGCCATCTGCCGCCTGAAGCGCGTGACGGCCGACTTCAAGGGCGGCGAGGTGCGCGCGATGATGCCGCGTCCGAGGGCCCGTAACGGCAAGCGCGTGGCCTGCGTCGGCGCCGGGCCGGCGTCGCTGACGGTGGCGCGCGACCTCGCGGCGCAGGGTTACTCGGTGACGGTGTTCGACGGCGAGCGCAAGGCCGGCGGCTTCATGTGGTCGCAGATCCCGCGCTTCCGGCTGCCCGAGTCGGTGATCGACGAGGAGACCGGCTACATCTTCGCGCTGGGCGTCGAGTTCCTCGCCAACCGCCGCATCGATTCGTTGAAGGCGCTGGTCGCCCAGCCGTGGGACGCGATCTTCGTCGGCTGCGGCGCGCCGCGTGGGCGCGACCTGCCGATACCCGGCCGCCAGGAAGGCGCGGCGAACATCCACATCGGCATCGACTGGCTGGCCTCGGTGTCGTTCGGGCATGTCACGAGCGTCGGCCGCCGCGTCATCGTGCTCGGCGGCGGCAACACCGCGATGGACTGCTGCCGCTCGGCGCGCCGCATGGGCGCCGACGACGTGAAGGTCATCGTGCGCAGCGGATTCGACGAGATGAAGGCCTCGCCGTGGGAGAAGGAGGACGCGATGCACGAAGGCATCCCGATCCTCAACTACCACGTGCCCAAGGCCTTCCTGCACGAGGGCGGGCGGCTGAAGGGCATGAGCTTCGAGATCGTGCGCGCCGAGTACGACGACAAGGGCCGCCGCACGCTGGTGCCCACCGGCGAACCCGACGCGGTGTTCGACTGCGACGACGTGCTGGTGGCCGTCGGCCAGGAGAACGCGTTCCCGTGGATCGAGCGCGACGCCGGCATCGACTTCGACAAGTGGGGCCTGCCGGTGCTCGACGAGAAGACGTTCCAGTCGACGCTGCCGCACGTGTTCTTCGGCGGCGACGCCGCGTTCGGGCCCAAGAACATCATCACCGCGGTGGCCCACGGCCACGAGGCCGCGGTGTCGATCGACCGCTTCCTGCACGGCGAGGACCTGCGCCAGCGGCCGCCGCCGCACGTGAACCTGATGTCGCAGAAGATGGGCATCCACGAGTGGAGCTACGACAACGCGGTCAGCGACGACGCGCGCTACAAGGTGCCGTGGGCCGCGGCCGAGAAGGCGCTGGCCAGCATCAAGGTCGAGGTGGAACTGGGCTTCGACCCGAAGACCGCGTTGAAGGAAGCGCAGCGCTGCCTGAACTGCGACGTGCAGACGGTGTTCGCCGACAAGCTGTGCATCGAGTGCGACGCCTGCGTCGACATCTGCCCGATGGACTGCATCACGTTCACGGAGAACGGCGACGAGGCCGACCTGCGCACGCGGCTGAAGGCGCCGGCGCAGAACACCACGCAGGACCTGTACGTCAGCAAGCAACTGAAGACCACCAAGGTGATGGTCAAGGACGAGGACGTCTGCCTGCACTGCGGCCTGTGCGCCGAGCGCTGTCCCACCGGTGCGTGGGACATGCAGAAGTTCCTGCTCATCACCACGAAGGCGGGCGACCGGGCCCGCGGGGTGCACGCCGAATGAAAGTCCATCGCCTCGAAGCCGTCAACGACTTCGTCATCAAGTTCGCCAACGTCAACGGCTCGGGATCGGCCTCGGCCAACGAGCTGTTCGCCAAGGCCATCCTGCGCATGGGCGTGCCGGTGAGCCCGCGCAACATCTTCCCGAGCAACATCCAGGGGCTGCCCACCTGGTACGAGGTGCGCGTCAGCGAAAAGGGCTACCTCGGCCGGCGCGGCGGCATCGACATGATGGTGGCGATGAACCCGCAGACCTGGGCCCAGGACGTGGCCGAGGTCGAGCCCGGCGGCTACCTGTTCTACGACAGCACGCGTCCGCTGCCCGAGAGCGCCTTGCGCAAGGACCTGAACCTGATCGCGATGCCGCTCACCGCGATCTGCAACGCCACCTACGAGGACGCGCGCCAGCGCCAGTTGTTCAAGAACATCATGTACGTCGGCGCGCTCTCGGTGCTGCTCGGCATCGACCCGGCCGAGATCGAGCGCCTGTTCGGCGAGCAGTACAAGGGCAAGGAGCGGCTGCTCGAATCGAACCTGCGCGCGCTGCAGGCCGGGCGCGGCTTCGCGCGCGACCACCTGGACGTGACGGTCGGCCTGCGCGTGCGCCACGGCGACCGCGTCGGCAAGCGCATCTTCGTCGACGGCAACCGCGCCGCGGCGCTGGGCTGCGTCTACGGCGGCGCGACGGTCGCCGCCTGGTACCCGATCACGCCGTCGTCGTCGGTCGCCGAGGCCTTCCAGTCGTATTGCCGGAAGCTGCGCGTCGACCCCGAGACCGGGCGCGCCAACTTCGCCATCGTCCAGGCGGAGGACGAGATCGCCTCCATCGGCATGGTCGCCGGTGCGGGCTGGAACGGCGCACGCGCCTTCACGGCAACCTCGGGGCCCGGCGTCTCGCTGATGACGGAGATCATCGGTCTCGCGTACTTCGCCGAGATCCCGGTCACGATCATCAACGTCCAGCGCGGCGGCCCGTCGACGGGCATGCCCACGCGAACGCAGCAGGCCGACATCCTGTCCTGCGCCTACGCGTCGCACGGCGACACCAAGCACGTGCTGCTGTTTCCCGAGGATCCGGCGGAGTGCTTCGAGCACGCCGCGGCGGCGCTCGACCTCGCCGACCGGCTGCAGACGCCGGTGTTCGTGATGACGGACCTCGACATCGGCATGAACCAGAGGCTGTGCGAACCCTTTGCCTGGGACGATGCGCGCCGGCTCGACCGCGGCAAGGTGATGAGCGCCGAGGAGCTCGAGGCCGGGCGCGACTTCGGGCGCTACAAGGACGTGGACGGCGACGGCATCCCCTGGCGCACGCTGCCCGGCACGCACCCGAGCAAGGGGGCCTACTTCACGCGCGGCACGACCCGCGACGCCTATGCGCGCTATTCCGAGGCGGGGCCGGACT
>JAEUPB010000116.1 GCA_016789955.1 Rubrivivax sp.
GCCGCGCAAACCAGCAACCCGATCGATCGAAAGGAGCAAGCAGCTACAGTTGTCCACAGCCGGCTTCATCACGAAGCGGCTTCCAGCCCTGGGTCAAAGTTCAGTCGGCAGGGTGGGTCAAAGTTCGATCGGCGCGGACAGCTAGAGATCTGGCGGAGTGGACGGGACTCGAACCCGCGACCCCCGGCGTGACAGGCCGGTATTCTAACCAACTGAACTACCACTCCTGGCAGTGGCTGCTTCGCCGGATTGCTCCGCAAGTGCAGCCAGACTTGTGCCGCTTCGAGGCCGAAGCCCCGGATTGGCGTCCCCTAGGGGATTCGAACCCCTGTTACAACCGTGAAAGGGTCGTGTCCTAGGCCTCTAGACGAAGGGGACTGGATACCTCTCACCGCACGAACAACGCTTGACTGGTGGAGGTAAGCGGGATCGAACCGCTGACCTCTTGCATGCCATGCAAGCGCTCTCCCAGCTGAGCTATACCCCCAACGCCGTTCGAGCGAGTCTCGCAGTATAGCCCGAAATTCCTAGACCTTCGCCAACCTCGCGAGCACCGTGTCGCGCGGGAACAAGGCGAGCACCGCGTCGATGGACGGCGTGTCGCGACGCGCGCAGACGAGCACGCGCAGCGCCGGTGCCAGTTGCGGCATCTTCAGCTGGTGCTCGCCGAGCACGGCCTTCATCTGCGCTGCGATGCCGGCCTTGTCCCACGGCGCGTCGGTCAGGCGCTCGCGCAGCGCGCGCAATGCGGGCTTCACCGCGTCGGTGACGAGCTCGGCCAGGTCCTCGGCGCGCGGCCGCACGTCGACGAACATCATCTCGATCCAGTCGGCGAGTTCGACGACGGTGCTGCAGCGGTCCTTGTACAGCGCGCACGCGGCCACCAGCGACGCCGGCTCCGGCGCGACCATGCCGCGCGACGCGAGTTGCGCGGCGGCGAGGCCCGCGAGACGCTCGGGCGTGGCCTGCTTCAGGTACTGCGCGTTGACCCAGGCGAGCTTGGCCGGGTCCCACATCGCCGGGCTCTTCGCGAGGTGCGAGCCGTCGAACCACGACACCATCTGCTCGCGCGTGAACAGCTCGTCGTCGCCATGGCTCCAGCCCAGCCGCGCGAGGTAGTTCAGCATCGCCTCGGGCAGGTAGCCACTGTCGCGGTAGGCGGTGACGCTCACCGCGCCGCGCCGCTTCGAGAGCTTCAGGCCGTCGTCGCCGAGGATCACCGGGTGGTGGCCGAACTGCGGCAGCGGCGCCCCCAACGCGCGGTACAGGTTGATCTGCCACGGCGTGTTGTTGATGTGCTCGTCGCCGCGGAAGACGTGCGTGATGCGCATGTCCCAGTCGTCGACGACAACGGCGTAGTTGTAGGTCGGCACGCCGGGCGTGCCCTCGGGCGAGCCTTCGGGCGGGGGGCGCACGAGGATCAGGTCGTCGATCTCCTCGTTGTCGATGGCGATCGGGCCTTTCACGAGGTCGTTCCAGCGCACCGTGCCCGTCAGCGGATTGGCCAGGCGGATCACCGGCTGCACGCCGGCGGGCACCGTCGGCAGCACCTTGCCGGGCGCGGGGCGCCAGCGGCCGTCGTAGCGCGTCTTCTCGCCGCGCGCGCGCTGCCCCTCGCGCATCGCGTCGAGTTCGTCGGGCGTGCACCAGCAGCGGTAGGCATGGCCCGCGGCGATCAGCTGCTCGGCCACCTCGTGGTAGCGCTGCAGGCGCTGCATCTGGAAGTACGGGCCCTCGTCCCAGTCCAGGCCCAGCCACTTCATCGCATCGATGATCTGGTCCACGGCATCCTGCGTGGAGCGCGCGACGTCGGTGTCCTCGATGCGCAGGATGAACTGGCCGCCGTGGTGGCGCGCGTACGACCACGAGTACAGCGCGGTGCGCGCGGTGCCCAGGTGCAGGAAGCCGGTGGGCGACGGGGCGATGCGGGTGCGGACGGTCATCGGTGGCAGTGGATGCGAATGGTGTGCGTTGGAAGGGCCAGCGGCAGATTCAACGGCCGTCGCCGCCGCCCTGCAAGGCGAGTCGGCCGCGGCCGGCCTCCTCGTCCTCGTCGGGCTGCGTGCGGCGCTGCTGCTCGATCGCCGCGAAGTCGGCGGCGCTCACGTCGCCGGTGATGTACTGGCCGTCGAAGCAGCTCGCCTCGAAGCCGGCGATGCGCGGGTTCAGCGCGCCGACCACCCGCTTCATCGCATCGACGTCCTGGTAGATCAGCGCGTCGGCACCGATGTAGGCACGGATCTCCTCGACGCTGCGGCCGTGCGCGATCAGCTCCTCCTGCGTCGGCATGTCGATGCCGTAGACATTGGGGTAGCGCACCGGCGGCGCGGCCGAGGCCATGTAGACGCGCCGCGCCCCGGCTTCGCGCGCCATCTGCACGATCTCCTTGCTGGTGGTGCCGCGCACGATGGAGTCGTCGACGAGCAGCACGTTGCGGCCGCGGAACTCCACGCCGATGGCGTTGAGCTTCTGGCGCACGCTCTTCTTGCGCACCGCCTGCCCCGGCATGATGAAGGTGCGGCCCACATAGCGGTTCTTCACGAAGCCTTCGCGGTACGGCTTGCCGATCTTCTGCGCGAGCTGCATCGCCGAGGGCCGGCTCGACTCCGGGATCGGGATCACGACGTCGATCTCCTGCGGCGGCATCGTCGAGATCAGGCGCTGCGCGAGCGTCTCGCCCATGTTCAGCCGTGCCTGGTAGACCGAGATGCCGTCGATCACCGAATCGGGCCGGGCCAGGTACACGTACTCGAACATGCACGGGTGCAGCTGCGCATCGGGTGCGCATTGACGTGCGTGCACGCGACCCTGCAGGTCGATGAACACCGCCTCGCCCGGCGCCACGTCGCGCACGAAGCGGTGGCCCGTGCCTTCGATGGCCACCGACTCGCTGGCGAGCATCACGTCGCCGAGGCCGTCGCTGCCGCCCTCGCCCAGCGCCAGCGGGCGGATGCCGTGCGGGTCGCGGAAGCCCAGCAGCCCGTAGCCGGCGATCAGCGCCACCACCGCGTACGAGCCCTTCAATCGCCGGTGCACCGCGGCCACCGCCTTGAAGATCTCGTCGGGCGTGAGCGGCAGGTCGCGCGCCGCCATCTCGAGCTCGTGCGCCAGCACGTTGATCAGCACCTCGGTGTCGCTCTCGGTGTTGATGTGGCGGCGGTCGATGTCGAACAGCTCGGCCTTCAGCGCCGGGGCGTTGGTGAGGTTGCCGTTGTGCACGAGCACGATGCCGAACGGCGCGTTGACGTAGAACGGCTGCGCCTCCTCCTCGCTGTAGGCATTGCCGGCGGTCGGGTAGCGCACCTGCCCCAGGCCGACCAGGCCCGGCAGCGCCCGCATGTTGCGCGTGCGGAAGACGTCGCGCACCATGCCGCGCGCCTTGTGCATGAAGCAGCGCGTGCCCTGCATCGTGACGATGCCGGCGGCGTCCTGCCCGCGGTGCTGCAACAGCAGCAGCGCGTCGTAGATCAGCTGGTTGACGGGGCTGCGAGCGATGACGCCGACGATGCCGCACATGGTGGGTATTCCTGCAGTGGAGACGGGTGTGGCGTCAGGCGGGCAACAGCCCGACCATCGGCGGCGGCAGCAGCGGTTTCAGGCCTTGCAGCCCGGCCATCAGCAGCGTGGCAGCGTGCGAGCCGCGCCATTGCGGCGAGCTGACGGCGGGGGTGTACGCGACGAAGGTGGCCACGGCCAGCAGCAGCACCGCGCCGCGCACGAGGCCGAAGCCGGCCCCCAGCGCGCGGTCGGCCAGCGACAGCGGCGTGGCCTGCACGAGCATCTTCGCCAGCCGCGCGACCAGCGCCCAGACCAGCAGCACCGCCACGAACGCGAGCACGAACGCCACGGCCAGGTTCACCGGTCCGCCGGGCGTGCCCACGGGCACGTGCGGTGCCACCGAGGGCGCGGCCCATTGCGCACCGAACCACGCCACCACCCAGCCGGCCAGCGACATCACCTCGAAGACGAAACCGCGTACGAGGCCGACGATCACCGAGACCGCCAGCACGGCCAGGAGCGTCAGGTCGACCCAGGCCATCGTTCGGCCCTACAGCAGCAGCAGGTAGACCGGCAAGCCGGCCCCCTTGAGCTTCGCGCCGGCCGCGTCGGCCTCGGCCTTGGTCTCGAAGGGGCCCACGCGCACGCGCGTGCGCCGGCCGGTGGGCGTGTCGACTTCCTGCGTGTAGGTCTTCAGGCCCAGCTTCTCGACCTTCTGGCGTGCCTCGCGCACGGCCAGGGCATCGGTGAAGGCGCCCACCTGCACGACGTAGCGGCCGGTCTTCGCGGGCGCCGACGCTTCGGCCGCGGCGGCCTTCGGCGGCTCGGGTTTCGGCTTGGCTTCGGGCTTGGCTTCTTGCTTGTGGTCCGGCTTGTGATCGGCCTTGGCGTCGGGCTGGCGATCCGCCTTGGCGTCGGCCTTGGGCTCGGCCGCTGCCGCTGGCTTCGCATCGGCCTTCGGCTCGGGACGAGGCTCGGCGCGCGGCGGCGTCGACGCGGGCACTGTCTCGGGGGCGGAAGCGGCCATGGGGCCAGGCGGTGCCACCGGGCTCGACGATGCCGCCTTCGCGTCGACCGCACCCTCGCCTTCATTGCCGGCATCCGGCGGTGGCGGCACTGGCGCCGGCGGCCGTGGGGACGACGCCGGCGCGGTGACCACGGTGCCGCTGTCCTTGCGCGACACGGTGATCGGGATGTCGGGCGACAACGCGCGCGGTCGCGTCTCGAAGAGGATCGGGAACACGATCACGCCGATGGCCAGCAGCACGACCGCACCGATGAGCCGGCGCCGGGCGCGGGCACGGGCCTGTTGCAGCGTAGCGGGGTCGTCGGCGGGTGCGGCCATGGCGGTCTGACGGACCCTCCGGGCGGACCCTTCAGGGGCCCTGGAGCTGCGCGGGCGGCCTGGGCACCCCGTCCCTGAGCACGCCGCCCACGGTGTAGAAGGATCCGAAGACCACGATTCTATCGGCGGGCTCCGCGGCCGCCCACGCGGCACGCAGTGCGTCCGACGCGGTGTCGCAGGCCTGCACCGGCACCGGCCGCGCGCCGGTGGCGCCCGCGACGAACTGCGCCAGTTCGGCAGGCGCGGCCGCGCGTGCCGTCGGCAGCCCGCAGACATACCAGCCGTCGACGAGCGGGGCCAGCGGCGCCAGCACGGCCGGGATGTCCTTGTCGCGCATCGCACCGAACACCGCCAGCGTGCGCGGGTAGAAACCCATCGCGTCGAGGTTGCGGGCCAGCACCGCGGCCGCCTGCGGGTTGTGCGCCACGTCGAGCACCAGTGCGGGCTGCCCGGGCAGCACCTGGAAGCGGCCCGGCAGCTCGACCGTCGCCAGGCCGTTGCGCACCGCCTGCGCCGTGATCGGCAGCCGCCCGCGCAGGGACTCCAGCACCGCGATGGCTCCCGACGCATTGAGCAGCTGGTTGGCGCCGCGCAGCGCCGGGTATGCCAGTCCCGTGTAGCGGCGGCCGCGCCCGCTCCAGCCCCACTGCTGGCGATCGCCGGCGTGGTTGTAGTCGCGCCCCACGAGCCACAGGTCGGCGCCGATCGCCTCGGCGTGGCGCACCACGCTGGCCGGCGGCAGCGGGTCGCTGACGATCGCCGGTACGCCGGGCCGCATGACCTGCGCCTTCTCCAGGCCGATGCTCTCGCGGTCGGGCCCGAGCCACTCGGTGTGGTCGAGATCGATGCTGGTGATGACGACCGCATCGGCATCGAAGGCGTTGACGGCGTCGTACCGCCCGCCCAGGCCCACCTCGAGGATCACGAGGTCCGCGGGCGACTGCGCGAGCAGCCGCGCGATGGCCAGCGTGGTGAACTCGAACTTCGTCAGCGTGATCCCGGCACGCGCGGCCTCCACCGCCTCGAAGTGCGGGAGCAGTGCCTCGGCCGCCACCGGTGCACCGTCGAGCTTGCAGCGCTCCTGGAAGTGCACGAGTTCGGGCTTCTGGTAGAGCCCCGTCCGATACCCGGCATGGCGCGCGATCGACTCGATCAGCGCACAGGTCGAGCCCTTGCCGTTGGTGCCGGCCACCACGATCACCGGCACCGCAAAGGTCAGCCCCAGCCGTCGGCGCACCTCCATCGTGCGCTCGAGCGACAGGTCCATGCTGCTCGGGTGCATGCGGTCGCAGTGCGCGAGCCAGTCGTCGAGGGATTGGGGCGTGGTCATCAAGCGAAACCGGGCCTCGCGGCCCGGTCCCTGGGTGTGCGGAAGGCGACGTCAGGCCACGGCGTCGGCGCTCTGCCGCTGCAGCAGGGCCAGGAGCCTGGCGATCGTCGCGCGCAGTTCGCGCCGGTCGCAGATGATGTCCAGTGCGCCCTTCTCCAGCAGGAACTCGGCGCGCTGGAAGCCTTCGGGCAACTTCTCGCGCACGGTGTTCTCGATGACGCGCGGCCCGGCGAAGCCGATCAGCGCCTTGGGCTCGGCGATGACCACGTCACCGACGAACGCGAAGCTCGCCGACACGCCGCCCATCGTCGGGTCGGTCAGCACGCTGACGTAGGGCAGCCGCGCCTTCGCCAGCCGCGTCAGCGCCGCGTTGGTCTTGGCCATCTGCATCAGCGACAGCAGGCCTTCCTGCATGCGGGCGCCGCCGGTGGCCGCGAAGCTGACGAAGGGCACCTTCTGCTCGATGGCCGTTTCCACGCCACGGACGAAGCGCTCACCGACCACCGAGCCCATCGAGCCGCCCATGAAGTCGAACTCGAAGCAGGCCGCCACCAGCGGCACGCTCATCACCGCGCCGCCGATGACGATCAGCGCGTCGGTCTCGCCGGTGGACTCCAGCGCCGCCTTCAGCCGCTCGGGGTACTTCTTGCTGTCACGGAACTTCAGCGCGTCGACCGGCAGCACCTCCTGTCCGATCTCGTAGCGGCCTTCGGCGTCGAGGAAGCGGTCGAGCCGCTCGCGCGCGCCGATGCGGTGGTGGAAGCTGCACTTCGGGCAGACGTTCAGGTTCTGCTCGAGGTCGGATTTGTAGAGCACCGTCTCGCAAGACGGGCACTTGATCCACAGGCCCTCCGGCACCGTGCGGCGCTCGGTGGGGTCGGTGGGCTGGATCTTCGGCGGCAGCAGCTTTTCCAACCAGCTCACGGGTCACTCCTTGCCGTCCAGCGCGCGGCGGATGCCGGCGATGAAGTCGCGTGCGGCGGCCGGCGCATTGTCGCCGCTCGCCTCGTTGAGGATCTGCACCAGCCGCGAGCCGATCACCACCGCATCGGCCGACCGGGACACGGCCTTCGCGGTGGCACCGTCGCGGATGCCGAAGCCCACGCCCACCGGCACGCGCACGTGGCGCTTGATGCGCGGCACCATCTCGGCCACCGCATCGGTGTCGAGGTGCCCGGCCCCGGTGACGCCCTTCAGCGACACGTAGTACACGTAGCCGCGGCCGATGCGCCCGACCTGGCGCATGCGCTCTTCGGTGGAGGTGGGCGCGAGCAGGAAGATCAGGTCCAGGCCCGCGTGCGCCAGGTCGGCGGCGAAGACCTCGCACTCCTCGGGTGGGTAGTCGACGACCAGCACGCCGTCGACGCCGGCTTCTGCCGCATCGGCGATGAATCGCCCGGCACCGTGGCGCTGGTCGTAGCGCTCGACCGGGTTCGCGTAACCCATCAGCACGACGGGCGTGCGGGCATCGGCACGGCGGAAGTCGCGCACCGCCGCGAACACCTGCGCAAGGCCGATACCGCGAGCGAGTGCCCGCTCACTGGCCTGCTGGATGACCGGGCCGTCGGCCATCGGGTCGGAGAACGGCACGCCGAGCTCGATGATGTCGGCACCGCCTTCGGCCAGCGCCTGCATCACGCGCGCCGTGCCGTCGGCCGACGGGTCGCCGCAGGTCACGTACGGGATCAGCGCCTTGCGCCCCTGGGCCGCGAGCGCGGCGAGCACGCCGTCGATGCGGCTCATAGTGCCCCCCAGGCGCTTCGCGCCGGCCCCCCAAGGGGGCGCGAGCGGCTTCGGAACGGCCGTGCGGCGCTCATCGCGACACCCCCCCCTTCACGGTCTGCCCGCGGCAGGAGGGCCGGCAGTAGAACTCCGCGCCGGAGAGGTCGGCCACGGTGCCGATGTCCTTGTCGCCGCGGCCCGAGAGGTTCACGAGCAGGTGCTGGTCGGGCTGCATCGTGGCGGCGAGCTGCATCGCATAGGCCACGGCATGGCTGGACTCCAGCGCCGGGATGATGCCTTCGGTGCGGCACAGGCGGTGGAACGCGGCCAGCGCATCGTCGTCGGTGATGGCCACGTACTCGGCGCGGCCGATGTCCTTCAGGTACGCATGCTCGGGGCCGACGCCGGGGTAGTCGAGGCCGGCGGAGATCGAGTGCGTCTCGGTGATCTGGCCGTCTTCGTCCTGCAGCAGGTAGGTGCGGTTGCCGTGCAGCACGCCGGGCGAGCCGGCGCTCAGCGATGCCGCATGCTTGCCGGTGGCCAGGCCCTGCCCGGCCGCCTCGACGCCGATCAGCCGCGTGCCATCGTGCGGGATGTACGGGTAGAACAGGCCCATCGCGTTGCTGCCGCCGCCCACGCAGGCGATCACCGCGTCGGGCTGGCGGCCGATGGACTGCGGCATCTGCGTCAGGCACTCGGTGCCGATCACGCTCTGGAAGTCGCGCACCATCGCCGGGTACGGGTGCGGGCCGGCCACGGTGCCGATGATGTAGAAGGTGTTCTCGACGTTCGTGACCCAGTCGCGCAGGGCCTCGTTGAGCGCGTCCTTCAGCGTCTTGCTGCCGCTCTCCACCGGCACCACCTTCGCGCCCAGCAGGTGCATGCGGTAGACGTTGGGCGACTGGCGCTTCACGTCCTCGCTGCCCATGTAGACCACGCAGTCCATGCCGTAGCGCGCGCAGATGGTGGCGGTGGCCACGCCGTGCTGGCCGGCGCCGGTCTCGGCGATGACGCGTGGCTTGCCCATGCGCCGCGCGAGCAGGGCCTGGCCGATGGTGTTGTTGACCTTGTGCGCGCCGGTGTGGTTCAGGTCCTCGCGCTTGAGGTGGATCTGCGCGCCGCCGATCTCGCGGCTCAGCCGCGCCGCGTGATAGACGGGGCTGGGCCGGCCGACGAAGTGCGCCAGCTCATGCTTGAACTCGGAGATGAACTCGGGGTCGTGCCGGTAGTGCTCGTAGGCGGCCTGCAGTTCGTGCAGGGCGTGGATCAGCGTCTCGGAGACGAAGGTGCCGCCGTACGGCCCGAAGTGCCCGCGCGCGTCGGGCTGCTGGTAATTCAACATGGGAGTGCTCGCTCAGTTCGGCGCGTCTTCGAGCCGCTCGTCGGCTTCGCGCACCGCATCGCAGAACCGGCGCATCAGCCCGGCATCCTTGATGCCCTTGGCCGCTTCCACGCCGGTGCTCACGTCAACGGCCCAGGGCCGGACGGTCAGCACCCCATCGGTCACGTTTGCAGGATTCAACCCACCAGACAAAACGACCGGACGAGCAACGCTTGGAGGTATCAGTGACCAATCGAAGGCCTTTCCGCTTCCACCGTAGACGGCGCTGTCGGCGTCCAGCAGCAACGCTCCGGCGCGGTGGAAGCGAGCCGCGAAGTCTAGCAAATCGACCCCCGGCGCCATGCGCACGGCACGCAGGTAGGAATGCCGGGCCGCGTCGCAGGCGTCGGGCGTCTCGTCGCCGTGGAACTGCAGCCACGCGGTGGGCAGCGCGGCGGTGGCTTCGGCCACCTCGGCCGGCGCGGCATTGACGAACAGCAGCACCGGCGTGACGAACGGCGGCAGCCGCCCGGCGAGCGCGAGGGCCCGGCCCAGCGGCACGTGCCGCGGGCTCTTCGGGTAGAGCACGAAGCCCACGGCATCGGCACCGGCCGCCACGGCCGCGTCGAGGTCGGCCTCGCGCGTGAGGCCGCAGATCTTGATGCGGGTGCGGTTCATCGGTGGTCAGGGGATCCAGTCCATCGCCGGCACGTGCTGCGGGATGGCCAGATCGGCATCGTAGTACGGCCCCACGAAGTACAGGCCTGCCGCCGGAAAGGTCGGCGCCGCAGCGTCGCGGTCGCGTGAGGCCAGCACCTCGGCCATCCACGACGGCGGCCGCCGGCCGCTGCCCACCGCGACGAGGCTGCCCACGATGTTGCGCACCATGTGGTGCAGGAAGGCACTGGCGTCGAAATCGAGCCGCCAGTACGCACCGCGCCGCTCGATGGTGATCGCCCGCAGGTCCTTGACCGGCGAGGCGGCCTGGCAATCGGCGGCGCGGAAGGCGCTGAAGTCGTGGCTGCCGACGAGGTGCGCGGCCGCGTCGCGCATCGCCTCGGCCTGCAGCGGTCGGAAGACCCAGCCGCAGACGCCCGTCTCGATCGCCGGCCGCACCGGCGACTCGAGGATCAGGAAGCGGTAGCGACGGCCCCTCGCGTGGTTGCGTGCATGGAAGCCGGCCCCCACCGGGCGACACCACTGCAGCGCGATGTCCGCCGGCAGGTAGCGGTTGGTGCCGCGCAGCCACGCGTAGGGCTCGCGGTCGACTGGCGCATCGACGTGGATCACCTGGTTCAGCGCATGCACGCCGGCATCGGTACGTCCGGCGCAGACCGTGCTGACGGGAGCCGCCGCGAACTGCGAGAGTGCGCGCTCGACCTCGTCCTGCACGGTGCGCCCACCGGGCTGCGACTGCCAGCCCTGGTAGGCCAGCCCGCGGTAGGAGACCCCGAAAGCGAGCCGCCACCCGGCAGGCGGCGTCTCGGGAAGCAGGGTGTCCGGCGCGGTCAGTTCAGGCTGCTGAGCATGCCCTGGGCCTTGGCCTTCAGGGCGCCTTCGGCCTTCGCGACGACCTCTTCCAGCAGGTCGCGCGCGCCTTCGACGTCGCCGATCTGGCGGAACTCCTCGGCCAGCTCGAGCTTGCGCGTCAGCGGGTCGCCACCGTCGGTGGCGTCGTCCATCGCGGCGATCGGCAGCGTGAACTCACCGAACTCGTCGCCCGCAGGAGGAGGCGGCGGCACAGGCGGCGTGGCCTTCGGCAGGTCGAGGTCGCCGAGATCGAAGTCCAGCGAGCCGTGCGCCGACGGTGGCGGGACCGGCTGCGTGGCCGGCACCGTGAGCGGCACCGTCATCGGCTCCGTCGGCGCGATGATCCCGCGGGCCGAAGTGGTCGGGTCGAACTGCAGGTCCACCGTCGGCGGGGTCGCGCCGGGGCGCAGCGGCAGCGTGTCGTCGGGCAGCACCTCGGCCTGGCCGAGGTCGAGGTCGAGGTTGAGGTCGACGCCGCCACCGTCGAGCGTCGCGTCCGCCGCGGGCCGGAAGGCCTCGGGCGCGGGCTTCGCGGTGTGCGGCACAGTGGCTGCATTCAGCACCTCGGCCCGGTCGGACCCGTCGTCCATCTCGGCCGGTGACCCGCCGGGCTGGTACAGCGGATTCTCGGGATCGATCTCCTGCCCGAGGGTCTGCACGCGCCCCCAATCCTCGCCCTGGCCCTGGGTCATCGAGTGCACCTGGGTGGCGAGCAGCTCGAAGGCCTTGGCGTCGCGGCGCTTGGCGTAGACCTCCAGCAGCTTGACGCGGATGGCCAGACGGTCCGGTGTGGAGCGCATCGCCTCCTTGAGGATCTCCTCGGCCTGCAGGTCACGGCCATAGGCGAGGTAGACGTCGGCCTCGGCAACGGGATCGACATCGCCGATCGCATCGAGCTGGCTGAGCGAGTAGCTCATCGACGAGGATTGCCCGGTCGAGCCGGCATCCTTGGTGTCGACGCGCTGGCCGCCGCTGGCGCCGAAGAACGAGTCCGGCTGCAGGCGGCTCTCGAGGAACGAGGTCTCGCCGGCCCGGTTGCGGGCACCGCCACGCAAGCGATAGATGCCCAGGCCTGCGAGCAGCGCCACCAGCACGCCGGCACCGGGCAACAGCAGTGGGCTCTCCATCAGCGAGCCGAGCAGGCCGGGCTCCTCGGCGCCCGCAGCGGGCGCGGGTGCGGGCTTGGCGGCAGCCACCGGTGCGGGCGCTGGGGCTGGCGGCATGGCAGGCGCGGGGGCCGGTGCCGGGGCGGGGGCCGGCGCGGCGGCCACCGGAGCCGGCGCCGGTGCCGGCGGGGCGACAGGAGCCGGGGAAGGCGCAGGAGCGGGCACTGGGGCCGCCGCGGTCGGCGCTGGGGCCGGACCGGGCTTGCCCGCGGTGCCCGATGCGGCGGCCGCAGCGCCCTGCTGCAACTTCTTCAACTCGTCGACGTTGCGCGACAGTTCTGCCAACCGCGACGCCGAATCCTTGCGCTCGCTGTCCTGCGAGACCTTGGCCTCGGGTGCGCCGGGCTTCACCGCGCCTTGCGACAGCTTCAGCTTGTCGGGGGCGGCGCCAGCGGCCTGCTTGCGGTCGTCCACCTGCGCCTGCACGCGTCCGGTGGCCTGACGCGGGGACGCCTGATCGCCGATCGTCGGCGCGCCGCTGGCCAGCCGTTGCCGGTAGGCGGCGAAGTCGGAACTCTGGGCCTGGATGATCTGGCGCGCCTGCGCCGGGGTGATCTGCTGCGCCGCCTCGGTACCGGGCACGCTGAGCACCGCGCCGGCCTTCAGGCGGTTCATGTTCTCGCCCATGAACGCGTCGGGGTTGCCGCGGAACAGCGACACCAGCATCTGGTCGAGCGAAACACCCGGACGCTGCGTCTTGGCGGCGATGCCGCTGAGCGAATCACCGCGACGCACGCGGTACTCGTCGCCCGAGGCGGCGGGAGCGGCCGCCACCGGAGGCGCCGCCGTGGGAGGACGCGATGGCGCGGGAGCCGGGCTGGCCGCGGGGGCCGCCGGCGCGGCGGCACGCGGGGCCGGGGCGGGTGGCGTGACGGGCGCCGCGGTGGCCACCGGTGGCGTGGCGGGTGCGGGCGCGGGTGCCGCCGCGGTGCGCGTGGCCGGCGGGTCGAACAGCATCGTGTACTCGCGCACCAGACGCCCCGACGACCACGTCGCCTCGACGATCACGTCGACGAAGGGTTCGAGCACCGCGCGATCGCTGGTCACGCGCAGGAAGGGCCGACCGTCCGCACGCCGCTCGAGGCTCACAGTGGCCGACGGCAGCACGGGGTTGTATTCGACGCCAGCCGAGCGATAGGCCTCCGGAGGGGCCACGCGCAGGCGCAGCGAGGCCGCTTCTTCCGGCGTCAGGCTGGTGACGTCGATCTCCGCGCGCAGGGTCTCGCCGAGCACCGATTGCACGTTGAGCCGACCCAGGCCCAGGGCGTGGGCATTGCTGGCGAGAACGCACGCTGCCGCGAGGGCAAGGCCGGTCAGCGCATGGCGCCCTGGAGTGAACGCTGCGGGTGTCGAACGGTGCTTCAAGGCGTCTCCCGAAAACGATGCGCGCGGCGCACCGGTGGCGGCCTGCGGCATGAGCCCTCCCAGGGCCGGCACCGGCTATTGTGAACGAGGCAGGCCAGCAGCCGAATTCACAATAGCATCAGGCATCTAGGCTGACAAGCTCATGCACTACCTGACGAATGGTGCGGCGGAAATGCTTTGTTTCCGCCCCGTTCGACTTTGTTGGGCCGGCGCAACGGTTACTGTTCGAGCAGGATGCGCAGCATGCGGCGCAGCGGCTCGGCAGCGCCCCACAGCAGCTGGTCGCCGATCGTGAACGCGCCCACATACTGCGGCCCCATCGCCAGCTTGCGCAGGCGGCCCACGGCGATGTCCATCGTGCCCGTCACGGCCACCGGCGTGAGGCCGCGCACGCTGGCCTCGCGCGTATTGGGTACATAGCGCACCCACGAGTTGTCGGCCTTGATGATCGCCTCGAGGTCGGCCAGCGGCACGTCGCGCTTCATCTTCAGCGTCAGCGCCTGGCTGTGGCAGCGCATCGCGCCGACACGCACGCAGATCGAGTCGATCGGCGTGGCCGGCACACCGAAGCCGGGCCCGCGGCCGAGGATCTTGTTGGTCTCGGCGCCGCCCTTCCACTCCTCGAGGCTGGTGCCGTCGCCGCGGTCGGCGTCGATCCACGGGATCAGGCTGCCGGCCAGCGGCACCATGAAGTTCTTCGTCTCCTCGGCCGACAGGCCACGCTGCGTGTCGGCGATGGTGCGGTCGATCTCGAGGATCGCGCTGGCCGGGTCGTCGAGCAGCGACCGCACGCTCGCGTTGAGCGAGCCCATCTGCGTGAGCAGCTCGCGCATGTGCTGCGCGCCGCCGCCGCTGGCCGCCTGATAGGTGGTGCAGGTCATCCATTCGACGAGGTCGGCCTTGAACAGCGCGCCCAGGCCCATCAGCATGCAGCTCACGGTGCAGTTGCCACCGATGTAGTCCTTGACGCCGCGCGCCAGCGCGTCCTTGATCACCGGCATGTTCACCGGGTCGAGGATGATCACCGCATCGTCCTGCATGCGCAGTGTCTTGGCGGCGTCGATCCAGTAGCCCTTCCAGCCCGCCGCGCGCAGCTGCGGATACACGACCTTGGTGTAGTCGCTGCCCTGCGCGGTGATGACGATGTCGCAGCGCTTCAGCTGCGCGATGTCGTTCGCGTCCTGCAGCGTGGTCTCGTTCTTCGCCATCGCCGGGGCGCGACCACCGGCATTGCTGGTGCTGAAGAACATCGGCTCGATGAGCGCGAAGTCGCCCTCGGCCTGCATGCGGTCCATCAGCACGGAGCCGACCATGCCGCGCCAGCCGACCAATCCTACGAGTGCCATTTCCGTCTAGCCTTTCCGATGAGATCCGGACCCCTGGGTGCCCCCGGCTCGCTTCGCCGGGGTCCTTGGGGATGGGGCGAGACGATTCCGTTGACGCTAGGTCTTGGTAATGGTTTTGCCGGTGATCGCCGCAACCACAGCATCACCCATCTCGCGCGTGCCCACGCGCTGCGTGCCTTCGCTCCAGATGTCCCCCGTGCGCAGGCCGGCGGCGAGCACGGCCTGCACCGCCTGCTCGATGCGAGCGGCGGCGTCGGGTTGCTGGAGGGAGTAGCGAAGCATCATGGCAGCCGACAGGATTGTAGCCAGCGGGTTTGCAATTCCCTTACCGGCGATGTCGGGCGCGGAACCATGGCTCGGTTCGTACAGGCCCTTGTTGTTCCTGTCCAACGACGCGCTGGGCAGCATGCCGATGCTGCCGGTGAGCATCGCGGCCTCGTCCGACAGGATGTCGCCGAACATGTTGCCGGTGACGATCACGTCGAAGGCCTTGGGCGCCTTGACGAGTTGCATCGCCGCGTTGTCAACGTAGAGGTGGTCCAGCGCCACGTCGGGGTACTGCGCGTGCACCTCGGTGACCACGTCCTTCCAGAACTGGAAGGTCTCGAGCACGTTGGCCTTGTCGACGCTGGTCACGCGCCCGCGGCGCTTGCGCGCGGCCTGGAACGCCACGTGCGCGATGCGCTCGATCTCGGGCTTCGAGTAGCGCATCGTGTCGAACGCTTCCGGCGCGCCGGGAAAGTGCCCGTCCACGGCGGTGCGGCGACCGCGAGGCTGACCGAAAGAGATGTCGCCGGTGAGCTCGCGGATGATCAGGATGTCCAGCCCCGCCACCAGTTCGGGCTTCAGGCTCGATGCGTGCGTGAGCTGCTCGTAGCAGATGGCCGGGCGGAAGTTCGCGAACAGCCCCAGGTGCTTGCGCAGCCCGAGGATCGCCTGCTCGGGGCGGTACTGGCGCTCGAGCTTGTCGTACTTCCAGTCGCCCACGGCGCCGAACAGCACCGCGTCGGCGGCCTGCGCGAGCTTGAGCGTGGCTTCGGGCAGCGGATGGCCGTGCGCGTCGTACGCGGCACCGCCGACCAGCGCGCTCTCCATCTCGAATGGGAGGTCGAGGACCTTCAGGACCTTGACGGCCTCGGCGACGATCTCGGTGCCGATGCCGTCACCGGGGAGGATGGCGATCTTCATGGGGACTCACTCAACGGGGTGGGGGTTCGCACACGGCGTGCACGAGGCTGTGCTCGCAGGCCTTGAAGACGACGTAGGCGGCCATGCTGGCATAGCCGGTGATCAGCAGTTCGAGCAGCTGCGCGAGGCCGCCCTCGCGCAGCGCGTCCCAGCCGTGCTCGCCGATGAACTGCAGGTTGGCCTTCAGCACGTAGAAGATGTTCAGTGAGCCGGCGCCGAAGGCGAGGAAGGCCAGCCCCATCACGACGAACGTGGCCCAGCGCCGCGACAGGATCGCGCGATGGAACCACCGCCGGAACATGGGGCCTCGGCCCCTATCGCCGGACCAGGTCGAGCCAGGGCATGCGCGCCAGCCGCTCGGCCTCGAAGGCGCGGATCTTGTCGGCGTGCCGCAGCGTCAGCCCGATGTCGTCGAAGCCGTTGACCAGGCAGTACTTGCGGAACGGCTGCACGTCGAACGGAATCTCCTCGCCATCGGGCTTGATCACCACCTGCCGCGGCAGGTCGATGGTCAGGCTGTAGCCGGGAAAGGCCGCCACGTCGTCGAACAGCCGCGCCACGATGCGGTCGGGCAGCACGATCGGCAGCAGCCCGTTCTTGAAGCAGTTGTTGAAGAAGATGTCGGCGTAGCTGGGCGCGATCAGCGCGCGGAAGCCGTACTGCTCCAGCGCCCACGGGGCGTGCTCGCGGCTCGAGCCGCAGCCGAAGTTGCGCCGCGCCAGCAGGACCGAGGCACCGGCGTAGCGGGACTGGTTCAGCACGAAGTCCGGGTTGGGCTTGCGGCTGGCCGGGTCCTGCCCGGGCTCGCCCTTGTCGAGGTAGCGCCACTCGTCGAACAGGTTCGGGCCGAAGCCCGAGCGAGCGATCGACTTCAGGAACTGCTTGGGGATGATCGCGTCGGTGTCGACGTTCTCGCGGTCCATCGGGGCTGCGAGCCCCTGGTGCACGGTGAAAGGCTTCATGGCGGTCAGGCGATGCGGCGGACGTCGACGAAGTGGCCCTCGAGCGCCGCGGCGGCGGCCATCGCGGGGCTGACGAGGTGCGTGCGGCCGCCGGCGCCCTGGCGACCCTCGAAATTGCGGTTGCTGGTGGAGGCGCAGCGCTCGCCGGCTTCGAGCCGGTCGGCGTTCATCGCCAGGCACATCGAGCAGCCGGGCTCGCGCCACTCGAAGCCGGCGGCCTTGAAGACCGCATCGAGCCCCTCGGACTCGGCCTGCGCCTTCACGAGACCTGAGCCCGGCACGACCAGCGCCTGCTTGACGTTGCGCGCGACGCGGCCGCCGACCTTGCGCACCACCGCGGCGGCCTCGCGCAGGTCCTCGATGCGGCTGTTGGTGCACGAGCCGATGAAGACGCGGTCGACGAAGATGTCGGACATCGGCTTGTTCGGCTCAAGCCCCATGTAGGTGAGCGCGCGCTCCATGGCGCCGCGCTTGACCGGGTCCTTCTCGCGCTCGGGGTCGGGCACACGGTCCTCGATCGACGTGACCATCTCGGGGCTCGTGCCCCAGGTCACCTGCGGGCGCAGCTGCGACGCGTCGATCTCCACCGTCTGGTCGAACACCGCGCCGGGGTCGGAGTGCAGCGTGCGCCAGTGCGCCACCGCCTGGTCCCAGGCCACGCCGGTCGGCGCGAACGGCCGGCCGCGCACGTAGGCGATGGTCTTGTCGTCCACGGCCACGAGGCCGGCGCGCGCACCGGCCTCGATGGCCATGTTGCACACCGTCATGCGGCCTTCCATCGTCAGCGCGCGGATCGCGCTGCCGCCGAACTCAATGGTGTAGCCGGTGCCGCCGGCGGTGCCGATGCGACCGATGATCGCCAGCACGATGTCCTTGGCGCTGCAGCCGCGCGGCAGATCGCCGTCGACCTTCACGAGCAGGCTCTTCGCCTTGCGCGCCAGCAGCGTCTGCGTGGCGAGCACGTGCTCGACCTCGCTGGTGCCGATGCCGTGCGCCAGTGCGCCGAAGGCGCCGTGCGTGGACGTGTGCGAGTCGCCGCAGACCACCGTCATGCCGGGCAGCGTGGCGCCCTGCTCGGGACCGATCACGTGCACGATGCCCTGACGCTTGTCGAGGAACGGGAAGTACGCCGCGGCGCCGAAGGCGCGGATGTTGGCGTCCAGCGTCGTCACCTGCTGCTTGCTGATGGGATCGCGGATGCCGTCGTACCCATGTTCCCAGCCATCGGTGGGCGTGTTGTGGTCGGCGGTGGCCACCACCGACGTGACGCGCCAGGGCTTGCGCCCGGCCAGCCGCAGCCCTTCGTAGGCTTGCGGGCTGGTCACCTCGTGCACGAGGTGACGGTCGATGTACAGGACGGCGGTGCCGTCCTCCTCGGTGTGCACGACATGCTCGTCCCAGAGCTTGTCGTAGAGGGTGCGTGCGGCCATGGGAACCTGCGGGATGGGAGCGCCTGCGGCGGCGAAGGCTGCACTGTAGCCATGCCGTGCCGCATCATCGGCGCAATTTCATCAGCCCGGGCGTTCCCATCCGGCATGGCTCAGCACTTCGATCCGGTGACCCTGCGGGTCTTCATCGCGGTCTGCGAGGAGGGCAACATCGCCCGCGCCGCCGAGCGCGAGGCGCTCGTGGCCTCGGCCGTCAGCAAGCGCATCGCGGCCATCGAGGCCGAGATCGGCACGCCACTGCTCACGCGCGGCCGCCGCGGCGTGGCGCCCACGGCCGCCGGGCTGGCGCTGCTGCGGCAGGCGCGCGAGGTGCTCTCGGCGATGGCCCGCATGCACGCCGAGCTGAGCGAGTTCGCCAGCGGCGTGCAGGGCAGCGTCCGCGTGGCCGCGGCGCCGGCGGTGCTGGCCGAGCACCTGGCCGACGACATCGGCGCCTTCCTCGCGCAGTACCCGGCGGTGCGGGTGAGCCTGGACGAGCGCGTAAGCCCGGAGGTGGTGCGCGCTGTTCGCGAGGGCAGCGCGGAGCTGGGCGTGCTGTGGGACCTGACCGATCTCTCCGGGCTGCACGTGCAGCGCTACCGCGGCGACCGGCTGAGCCTCGTGATGCGCGACGACCATCCGCTGGCCGGCGCGCGCGCGCTGAGCTTCGAGCAGGCGCTGGAGCACGCCACCGTGGGCGTGGCGCCGGGCGGCATGACCGACCTGCTGCTGCACCGCGAGGCGGCACGGCTCGGGCGGCAACTCGCCTACCGGGTGCAGGTGTCGGGCATGGACGCCACGGCGCGCATCGTGGCGGCGGGCCTGGGGGCCGCGATCCTGCCGCGCGAGGCGCTGCCTCCACGCGCGCTGGAGTCGGGCCTCGTGGCGGTGCCGTTGTCCGATGCCTGGGCGGCCCGCCGCATCGTGGTCTGCTCGCGCGACGTGGCCGGACTGTCGGCCGCCGCTCGGCTGCTGCGGGATCATCTGCAGCGCGCGGCGGAGGACGCCACTTCCGGCAGTCGATCAGCGTGATCGACGGGGATTCCTGGACGGCACTGGACGAGCCCGCTTCACCCCAGCGCCGCCACCACCTCCGGCGGCGCCTGCACCAGTTCGATCAGCACGCCCTCGCCGCCGATCGGCGATTCCTCGCTGCCCTTCGGATGGATGAAGCAGATGTCGTGGCCGGCCGCACCTTTGCGGATGCCGCCCGGCGCGAAGCGCACGCCGTTCGCGCTCATCCACGCCACGGCGGCCGGCAGGTCGTCGACCCACAGGCCGACATGGTTCAGCGGCGTGGCGTGCACCGCGGGCTTCTTCTGCGGATCGATCGGCTGCATCAGGTCGACCTCGACGGCATGCGCCCCCGACCCCAGCGCGCAGATGTCCTCGTCGACGTTCTCGCGCTCGCTGACGAAGGTGGATTTCACCGCCAGGCCCAGGATGTCGACCCACAGCCCGCGCAGGCGCTGCTTGTCGGGACCGCCGATGGCGATCTGCTGCAGGCCGAGGATGCGGAACGGCTTGGTGCTGCTCATGGCAGGGCCTTTGTCACTGGAACGCGAGGATGGGTTGATCGACGGCCAGGCTCTCGCCCTTGCGCGCCAGCACCTCCTTGACGGTGCCGTCCTGCGCGGCTGTAAGGATGTTCTCCATCTTCATCGCCTCGATCACCGCGAGCTTCTCGCCGGCCACCACCTTCTGGCCCGGCTGCACCACCACGTCGGCGAGCAGCCCCGGCATCGGCGAGAGCAGGAAGCGCGACAGGTCCGGCGGTGCCTTGAACGGCATCTTGGCCAGCAGCTCGGCGGCGCGCGCCGTCATCAACTGCACGTCGATGCGCAGCCCGTTGTGGTCGACGCGGATCCACAGCCCGTGGCGTTCGAGCTGCGCGGCGAACGGCCGGCCATTGCAGGTACCGTGCGCGCGGATGCCGCCGAAGTGCCAGCTCGCCTTCAGCGCGTACTCGCGGCCCGCGATCTCCACGCGCGTGGCGCCTTCGACGTCGATGGTCAGCGGCAGGTAGCGGTTGCGGCCGCCTTCGCCGCGGACCGCGGCCACGAAGTCTCGCCCGATGCGCACGCCGTGGCCCTCGAGCTGCCCGCTGATGCCGGCGGCGCGGTCGAGGTAGCGGCGGTACGCGCCCGCGGCCATCGCGACAAGGAAATTCGGGTCCTCGTGCGGCACGTCCTCGGCACGGAAGCCCTTGGGCCAGTGCTCGGCGATGAAGCCGGTGTTGAAGTCGCCCGCCACGAACTTCGGGTGCGCCAGCAACGCGGCCTGGAACGGGATGTTGCTGCTGATGCCGCGGATGACGAAGGCGTTCAGCGCCTCGCGCATGCGGGCGATCGCCTCGTGACGGTCGCGCCCGTGCACGATGAGCTTGGCGATCATCGAGTCGTAGTACATCGGGATCTCGCCGCCCTCGTACACGCCGGTGTCGACGCGGACGCCGCCGTCGGTCGGCATCGGCTCGGCCGCCCGCATCGTGGCGGGCGGCGGCAGGTAGCGCACCAGGCGGCCGGTAGAGGGCAGGAAGTTGCGGAACGGATCCTCGGCGTTGATGCGGCACTCCATCGCCCAGCCGTCGCGCTTCACGTCGGCCTGGACCAGCGGCAGCGGCTCGCCGGCGGCCACGCGGATCATCAGCTCGACCAGGTCCACGCCGGTGATGCACTCGGTGACCGGGTGCTCCACCTGCAGCCGCGTGTTCATCTCGAGGAAGTAGAAGTCCTGGTCCTTGCCGACCACGAACTCCACCGTGCCGGCGCTCTGGTACTTCACCGCCTTGGCCAGCGCCACGGCCTGCTCGCCCATGGCCCTGCGCGTGGCGTCGCTGATGAAGGGCGACGGCGCCTCCTCGATCACCTTCTGGTGCCGCCGCTGGATGCTGCACTCGCGCTCGTTCAGATAGATCACGCTGCCGTGCGCGTCGCCCAGCACCTGGATCTCGATGTGCCGCGGCTCCAGCACGTACTTCTCGATGAAGACGCGGTCATCGCCGAAGCTGGCCTTGGCCTCGTTGCGGCACGACGAGTAGCCCTCGTGGGCCTCCTTGTCGTTGTGCGCCACGCGCAGCCCCTTGCCGCCGCCGCCGGCGCTGGCCTTGATCATCACCGGGTAGCCGATGTCGCGCGCGATCTGCACCGCATGCTCGGGCGTCTCGATGGCGTCGTTCCAGCCCGGGATCGTGCTGACCTTCGCCTCGCCCGCCAGCTTCTTCGAGGCGATCTTGTCGCCCATCGCCGCGATGCTGTGGTGCTTGGGGCCGATGAAGACCAGGCCCTCCTCCTCCACGCGCCGGGCGAAGGCCTCGTTCTCGCTGAGGAAGCCGTAGCCCGGGTGGATGGCCTCGGCACCGGTCTGCTTGGCCGCCGCGATGATCTTGTCGGCCACGAGGTAGCTCTCGCGGCTGGGCGCCGCGCCCAGCAGCACGGCCTCGTCGGCCAGTTCGACGTGCAGCGCGTCGGCGTCGGCTTCCGAGTACACGGCCACGGTGGCGATGCCCATCCGGCGGGCGGTTCGGATGACACGGCAGGCGATCTCGCCGCGGTTGGCGATCAGGATCTTCTTGAACATCAGCTAGCTCCGTCGAACAGTTTGTCCAGTTGCGCGGCGGTGCCGATCAGCAGCACCTGCTGGATGACGGCCCGGGCGGCGATCAGGTCGTGAATCGCCGCCATGCTCAGGGCACCGCCTTCATGCCGGCCGACTTGACGGCGCCGGCATCGAAGGTGAAGGTGGCCTCGCAGCCGGCCGCTGCCGCGAGGCGCTCGATCAGCGCATCGGCGAAGTCGGCACCGCCCGCCGAGTAGCGAGCCAGCGCCTGCATCACCAGGTCGGCGCGGTCGATCACCAGTTCCTTGCTGCGAAGCAAGCGCTCCAGTACCGCGGCCAGCTGTTCGCGCGAGAGCTGGTAGCCCGAGCCGAGCACCCACACCAGTTCGACCAACGTCACCAGCGGCACGAAGCCGGGTTCGTCGGACGTCAACGCCTCGATCAGCCTGTTGGCCCGCGGCGATTGGCGTGCATCGTCCTGCATCACGTAGCGCACCAGCACGTTCGTGTCCAGCCCGATCACTTGGAGCGCCCCACCCGCAAGCCGGCCTTGCCGCCCTGCTTCGCGCCTTCCTCGGCCACCACGCGGTTCATCTCCTCGATGGAGAGGCTGCGCGCGGGCTTGCCGAACATGCCCTTCAACTCGCGCACCGAGCGCGTGGCGGCCACGAGCTCGAAACGCCCGGGCTGCACCTGCACGAACTCGACACGGTCGCCGGTCTGCACGTTCAGCGCACGCCTGACGTCGGCGGGGATGGTGATCTGGCCCTTGCTGGTGATGGTGGCAGTGGTCATGTTCGGCTTTCGACTTTCCTTACTTCAGTGTAAGGCGCGCTGCATCCAGGTTCACAAGGGAATGTTCCCGTGCTTGCGCCACGGGTTCTCGAGCCTCTTGTCCTTCAGCATCGCCAGTGAACGGCAGATGCGCTTCCTCGTCTCGTGCGGCTGGATCACATCGTCGATGTAGCCCCGGCCGCCAGCCACGAACGGGTTGGCGAAGCGGGCCTTGTATTCGGCCTCGCGCGCGGCCAGCTTGGCCGGGTCGCCCTTGTCCTCGCGGAAGATGATCTCCACCGCACCCTTGGCGCCCATCACCGCGATCTCGGCGTTCGGCCACGCGAGATTGACATCGCCGCGCAGGTGCTTGGAGCTCATCACGTCGTAGGCGCCGCCGTAGGCCTTGCGCGTGATCACCGTCACCTTGGGCACGGTGCACTCGGCATACGCGTACAGCAGCTTGGCGCCGTGCTTGATGATGCCGCCGTACTCCTGCGCCGTGCCGGGCATGAAGCCGGGCACGTCGACGAAGGTCACCACCGGGATCTGGAAGGCGTCGCAGAAGCGCACGAAGCGCGCCGCCTTGATGCTGCTCTTGATGTCCAGGCAGCCGGCCAGCACCATCGGGTTGTTGGCCACGAAGCCCACGCTCTGGCCGTCCATGCGGCCGAAGCCGATCACGATGTTCTGCGCGTAGTCGCGCTGAAGCTCGAAGAAGTCGCCGTCGTCCACCACCTTGTAGATCAGCTCGCGGATCTCGTAGGGCTTGTTCGGGTTGTCGGGCACCAGCGTGTCCAGGCTGCGGTCGATGCGGTCGGCCGGGTCGCCGCCCTTGCGCACCGGCGGCTTCTCGCGGTTGGACAGCGGCAGGTAGTTGAAGAGGCGCCGCGTCATCAGGAGCGCCTCGACGTCGTTCTCGAACGCCAGGTCGGCCACGCCGCTGCGGCTGTTGTGCGTGAGGGCGCCACCCAGCTCCTCGGCGGTGACCTCCTCGTGCGTCACCGTCTTCACCACCTCGGGGCCGGTCACGAACATGTACGAGCTGTCCTTCACCATGAAGATGAAGTCGGTCATCGCCGGCGAGTACACCGCGCCGCCCGCGCACGGGCCCATGATCAGGCTGATCTGCGGGATCACGCCCGAGGCCATCACGTTGCGCTGGAACACCTCGGCGTAGCCGCCCAGCGACGCCACGCCTTCCTGGATGCGCGCGCCGCCCGAGTCGTTCAGGCCGATGACCGGCGCGCCGACCTTCATCGCCTGGTCCATCACCTTGCAGATCTTCTCGGCGTGCGCCTCCGACAGGGCCCCGCCGAACACCGTGAAGTCCTGGCTGAAGACGAACACGAGGCGGCCGCTGATCGTGCCGTAGCCGGTGACGACGCCGTCGCCAGGCACCTTGTTGTCGGCCATGCCGAAGTCGGCACAGCGGTGCTCGACGAACATGTCCCATTCCTCGAAGCTGCCTTCGTCGAGCAGCAGCTCCAGCCGCTCGCGCGCGGTGAGCTTGCCCTTGGCGTGCTGCGCGTCGATGCGGCGCTGCCCGCCGCCCAGGCGCGCGGCGGCACGCTTGCGCTCGAGCTGTTCGATGATGTCGTGCATGGTCCCCTCTCGCGGTCGGATCGTTGATCTGGGTGGTGGTCGGTCGAAGTGGCCTGGATGACCGTGGTCAGCGACGGCCGTGCAGGGCCAGCAGCCTGCGTGCCGCCGTCGAGGCCGGCACACGGCCAGCGCGCACGTCCGCGGCCCACTGCGGCAATGTGTCGTGTACCGCCGGGTCGGCATGGAAGGCTTCGCGCAGGCCGGCGTCGATCTGCGCCCACATCCACGCCTCGTCCTGCGCGTGGCGGCGCTCCTCGAAGCGGCCATCCTGGCGACGTCTGTCGAGCGCCTGCGTCACGGCCTGCCAGAAGGCCTGAAGGCCCGTGCCCTTCAGCGCACTGAGCTGCAGCACCTGCACGGCCGCATGCGCATGCGGCCCGAACCAGCGCAGCGCGCTCGTGATCTGCGCGCGGGCGCGCGTGGCGGCGTCCTCGTCGAGATCGGCCTTGTTGATGACGACGAGGTCGGCCAGCTCCATCACGCCCTTCTTGATGGCCTGCAGGTCGTCGCCGGCGTT
>JAEUPB010000108.1 GCA_016789955.1 Rubrivivax sp.
GGACAGCAGCGCTACGAGGAGCAGCAGCGTCAGCGCAGCATCGCTGCGCTCAAGCGCCGCGCTGCCTCGCTGGGCTTCCAGATCAACCCAGTCGAGACGGCCACATGAAGTCAGCCGTCTTCAGTTTTGTTTCTTAAGAGCGAATTGAGAGGTTTTCCAGCCATGGTTGTTTCCGATCGTCGTCTGCAGTCCGTCCTCCGAGCGGGCGCTGGGCCATGGATCGGGGCGGCGATCGGCGCTGCGCTCCTCGGCGCCCTGCTCGCCGCCGGCCTGCGCGAAGCGGTCGTGTGGGCCTGCGTGGGCACGGCTGCGGCGTCGCTGGCGATGGCGCTGCGCACCGTGCTGCAGGGCCGGGCGCAGGTCGATCCGGACTCGGCGGGTTCCGTGCCGCCCGGCGAGGGCGCCGCGCTGGCGGAACGGCTGGTGACGGCTCGCGACCTGTGGATCACCCACCTCGGCACCGCGCAGCGCGAGATGCGCGAGGCCACCGATGAACTGCTCGGCGCCTTCGCCGCGATCCTGCAGCAGCTCGACGCCATCACGGCCGCCGATGCCACTTCCGGCAGCGCCGACGGCGCCGCGCTGGAAGACCGCGCCGCCGTGCTGGCCCGCTGCGAGGGCGACCTGCGCGGCCTGCTCGTGCACTTCGGCGAGTTCGTGCGCTCCCGCGACGAGGTGCTGCGCGACGTGCAGGGCCTGGAGGATGCTTCCAGCGGCCTGCGCGAGATGGCCGAGGACGTCGACAAGCTCGCGCGCCAGACCAACCTGCTGTCGATCAACGCCGCCATCGAGGCGGCCCGGGCCGGCCCCAGCGGACGCGGCTTCGCCGTCGTGGCCGGCGAGGTGCGACGCTTGTCGGCGGAATCCGGCGACACCGGCCGGCGCATCGGCGACACCGTGCGCCGCTTCGGCGACCGCATGCACGTGGCGCTGCAGCAGGCGGCCGCGCGCAGCGCCGCCGACGAGCAGGCGATCCGCAAGTCCGAGACCACGATCACGTCGGTGGTCGGCGAGGTCGAGGGCGCCGTGGGCGGCCTGCAGCAGCGCGCCGACGAGCTGCGCGCCCGCGGCGAGGCGGTGCGCCAGCAGGTCGAGCAGCTGATGGTCAGCTTCCAGTTCCAGGACCGCGTGCACCAGATCCTCGACCAGGTGGTCGCCTCGATCGACGAGGCGCTGCGCTCGCTGCCCGACGCGCTCGCCCGCGGCCACGTGCCGCCGCAGCTCGAATGGGCCGAGATGCTGAGCAAGGGCTACACCACCCACGAGCAGCGTGCCGCGCACGGCAGCGGCGCCGCCCCCACGGCTGCCGCGGCGCCGGGCTCCGCCGCCGTGTTCTTCTGATCCACCGACCCACCACCGACCCCCTTCCCTCATGGCCAAGACCATCCTGATCGTCGACGACTCCGGTTCGTTGCGAACCGTGGTGAACCTGTCCCTCACGCGCGCCGGCTACCAGGTGGTCGAGGCGGGAGACGGGCAGGAGGCCCTCGAGCGGCTGAAGAAGCTGGACAAGGTGCACCTGATCGTGAGCGACGTGAACATGCCGCGCATGGACGGCATCACGTTCCTGAAGCAGGTGAAGGCCGACCCGCGCACGAAGTTCACCCCCGTGGTGATGCTCACCACCGAGAACCAGGCCGAGAAGATGGAGCAGGGCCGCGCGGCCGGCGCCAAGGCCTGGATCGTCAAGCCGTTCAGCCCGCCGACGCTGGTCGACGCGGTGTCCAAGCTGGTCCTTCCGTGACCGGAGGTTCTTTGATGACGACCGCGATGGCCTTGCCGGCCGAACTCACCATCTACACCGCCGCGCAGACGCGCCAGTGCATGCTGGAGCGCCTCGGCGCCGACGACGGCCCGGGCGCCGCGCCGTTCGTCGTCGACGGCTCCGCCGTTGCCGAGATCGATGGCGCTGGCGTGCAGCTGCTGGTGGCGCTGTCGCGCAGCCTGCTGGCGCAGGGCCGGCGGCTGGCCATCGCCGCGCCGGCCGAGACGCTCGCGTCGGCCTGCGTCGCGCTCGGCGCGGCCTCGCTGGTGGAGGCGCCATGAGCGCGCCGGGCCGCTCCCAAGCGCTCATCCCGGAGCCCACCGGGCGGAGGGTACCCCAGTGACCGCTGATGCAAACGCCGACACCGGCTTCCTGCTCGAAGCGCTGCCCGCCTTCATCAGCGAAGCGCACGAGCAGATCGAGTCGCTCGAGCAGCTGCTGCTGCAGCTCGAGGAGCGGCCCGACGACCGCGAGCTGCTCGATGCGCTGTTCCGCTGCGCGCACAAGGTCAAGGGCTCGGCGGGCATCTTCGGCCTGGAGCGCATCGTCGAGTTCACGCACCATGTCGAATCGCTGCTGGACCGCGTGCGCAGCGGCACCGTCGCACTGACGCCGGCGCTATCGACGCTGCTGCTGCGCTGCAACGACCAGATCCGCGCGCTCGTTGACGAGGCGTCGCAGCGCGCGCACGGCGCGGCCGTGGCCGATGCCGCCGGTGACGCGCAGCGCGCTGCGCTCGTGCAGGCGCTGCAGGGTGCCGGTGGCGCGACGGCCCCGCAGCCCGCCCCGGCAGCCGCCCCCGCGGCCGGGACGGTCGTCACGCCCGAGGCCGGCACCGGCCAGCGCTGGCACGTCACAGTGCAGTTCGGCGCCGACATCTTCCGCAACGGCATGGATCCGCTGGCGATCCTGCAGTACGTGCAGCAGATCGGCCGCGTCACGGCCATCGCCTGCGATCTCGCCGCGGTGCCGACGCTCGAGGCCATCGACCCCGAGTCGTGCCACCTGGGCCTGGCCTTCGCCATCGACACCGACCGCGGGCGCGACGCGATCGTCGACGCCTTCTGCTTCGTGCGCGACGACGTCGTGCTGCATGTCATCGAGCCCCAGGCGGGCGCCGAACGCTACCTGGAGCTGATCGAGCAGCTGCCCGACCGGCCGCGGCTGGGCGAGATCCTGCTGGCGATCGGCGCGGTGACGCGCGCGCAACTCGACGGCGCGCTCGCGCGCCAGCAGCGGCACGCCGGGGAACCCGGTCCGGCGCCGCGCATCGGCGAGATCCTGCGAGAGCAGGTGGGCGTGCCGCCGGTGGTCGTCGAGGCCGCGCTGGCCAAGCAGCAGAAGGCCCGTGAAGGCGCCCCTGACGACGGCGCGCGCTACATCCGCGTCCAGGCCGATCGGCTCGACGCGGTGATCAACCTGCTGGGCGAGCTCGTGATCGCCGGCGCCGGCGCGTCGCTGATGGCGCGGCAGACGGGGCAGGGCGCGCTGATCGAGGCCACCGCCACGGTTGGCCGCCTCGTCGAGGAGATCCGCAACGGCACGCTGCATCTGCGCATGGTGCCGATCGGCGAGACCTTCGCGCGCTTTCGCCGCGTGGTGCGCGACACCGCCGCGCAGCTCGGCAAGGACGTGGCGCTGGAGATCGTCGGCGGCGAGACCGAACTCGACAAGAGCATGGTCGAGCGCATCGCCGACCCGCTGATGCACCTGGTGCGCAACGGCCTCGACCACGGCCTGGAGACCGCCGAGGCACGCGTGGCCGCCGGCAAACCGGCGCAGGGCCGCCTGGTGCTCGAGGCCTGCCACGAGAGCGGCGGCATCCTGATCCGCATCCGCGACGACGGCCGCGGCATCACGCGCCGCAAGGTGCTCGAACGCGCCTGGGAACGCGGGCTGCTGCCGCAGGGCACCACGCCCTCCGACGACGAGATCTGCCGTCTGATCTTCGAGGCGGGCTTCTCCACCGCCGAGCAGGTGACGAACCTGTCGGGCCGCGGCGTCGGCATGGACGTGGTCCGCCGCAACATCGAGGCGCTGCGCGGCACCGTCACCGTGCACAGCGTCGAGGGCCAGGGCACGACCATCGAGATCCGGCTGCCGCTGACGCTGGCCATCATCGACGGCTTCCTCGTCGGC
Organism: Rubrivivax sp.; assembly: GCA_016789955.1. Classification (GTDB taxonomy): domain Bacteria; phylum Pseudomonadota; class Gammaproteobacteria; order Burkholderiales; family Burkholderiaceae_C; genus Rubrivivax. The sequence goes on from JAEUPB010000108.1 coordinate 3,905, forward strand.
GTGGGCGCCACGCGCTTCATCGTGCCGCTGGAGTCGGTGGTCGAGGTGATCGAGAACCGGCCCGATGCCAGCCGCATCGACGAGCGCGGCCGCCGCGTCGTCGAGCTGCGCGGGCAACCGCTGCCGGTGGTCGGACTGCGTGCGCTGTACGCGATGGAGTCGCCCGCGCCCGAGCGCGTCAGCATCGTCGTGATCCAGTCCGGCGCCGGCCGCTACGGCGTGCTCGTCGACCAGTTGCTCGGGCAGCACCAGACCGTCATCAAGCCGCTCGGGCGCATGTTCCGCAGCCTGCGCGGCATCTCCGGCTCGTCGATCCTCGGAAATGGCGAGGTCGCGCTCATCGTCGATGCCCAGGCGCTCGGCCATCTCGTGGCCACCTGCGCCAACCCTGTCAACACCCCCACCCCTGTTCCGGGACTCTCCACATGAACCAGCCGCAACTCCCCTGGATCGCCCGCGTCGCGGGCGGCACCACGCTGAACAAGCTGATCGACGACCTCCAGCACAAGGAGGCCGCGCTGGGCGAGGCCGAGTCGGCCCGTCGCGACGCCCTCGCCGCCGCCGGCCAGGCCGAAGCGGCGCGCGCCGCCGCGGCCGAGGAGCTGGCGCGCACGCAGGCGCGACTGGCCGAAGTCGAGACCGAGCTGAAGGTGCGCAGCGAGATCATGGACGTCACGAGCATCGTCTCGGAGGCCGACAAGAAGGGAGACATCCTCAGCATCAACGAGAAGTTCATCGAGGTCTCGAAGTACTCCCGCCGCGAATTGATCGGCGCGCCGCACAACACCACGCGGCACCCCGACATGGCCAAGGACGTCTTCAAGCAGATGTGGGGCACCATCGGCCGCGGCGAGATGTTCCGCGGCGTGATCAAGAACCTCGCCAAGGACGGCACGCCGTACTACGTCGACGCGGTGATCGCCCCGATCCTCGGCGAGAACGGCAAGCCGAAGAAGTACCTCGGCGTGCGCTACGACATCACCGCCAGCGAGATCGAGCGCCAGAACTCGCGCGGCATCCTGTCGGCCATCGACAGCGCCTATGCCTACATCGAGTTCGCGCTCGACGGCACCGTGCTGCAGGCCAACGACAACTTCCTGAAGGTGATGGGCTACTCGGCAGCAGAGGTCGTGGGCCGGCACCACCGCCTGTTCATGGACCCGGCCGAGGCGGCGCGCACCACGTACACGGACTTCTGGCGCGACCTGAACGCCGGCAAGGCCCAGGCGGGCACCTTCCGCCGCGTCGGCAAGTCCGGCTCGGACGTGCACATCCAGGCCGTCTACGCGCCGGTGAAGGACGAGATGGGCCGCGTGATGAAGGTGGTGAAGATCGCCACCGACGTCACCGCCGAGGTGCAGGCGCACCGCATGCTCAACGAGGCCGTCGAGCAGGCCCAGCGCGTCGCGCAGGCGGCGCAGGACGGCGACCTGACGCAGCGCATCCCGCTGGACGGCAAGAGCGGGCCGGTGGCGCAGCTGTGCTCGGGCGTCAATGCGCTGGTCGAGACCACGTCGGTCATCTTCGGCGACGTCGGCCGCATCTTCAGCGCGCTCTCGGCCGGCGACCTGACGCAGCGCATCACGCGCGAGTACCGCGGCACCTTCGCCGGCGTGCGCGAGGATGCCAATGCCACCAGCGAGAAGCTGGCGGCGATCATCGCCGACGTCGGCCGCGTGTTCGGGGGGGTGGCCGCCGGCGACCTGACGCAGCGCATCACCCGCGACGCCGACGGCGTGTTCGCGCAGGTGAAGAGCGACGCCAACCAGAGCTGTGACAAGCTCGCGTCGATCATCGACGAGGTGCGAGCCGCGGCCGACGCGCTGACCGGTGCCGCCAACCAGGTGAGCGCCACCGCGCAGAGCCTGTCGCAGGCCGCCAGCGAGCAGGCCTCGTCGGTGGAGGAGACCACCGCGTCGATCGAACAGATGTCGGCGTCGATCTCGCAGAACAGCGACAACGCCCGCGTCACCGACGGCATGGCCACCAAGGCCAGCCAGGAGGCCGGCGACGGCGGCGACGCGGTGAGCCAGACGGTGACGGCGATGAAGCAGATCGCCGCGAAGATCTCGATCGTCGACGACATCGCCTACCAGACCAATCTGCTGGCGCTGAACGCGGCCATCGAGGCGGCGCGGGCGGGCGAGCACGGCAAGGGCTTCGCCGTGGTGGCCGCCGAGGTGCGCAAGCTCGCCGAGCGCAGCCAGGAAGCGGCCAAGGAGATCGGCGACCTGGCGGGCAACAGCGTCTCCACCGCGGAGCGGGCGGGCAAGCTGCTGGAGGAGATCGTGCCGTCGATCCGCAAGACCAGCGAGCTCGTGCAGGAGATCGCCGCGGCGTCGGCCGAGCAGAGCCAGTCGGTGACGCAGATCGGCGGCGCGATGGGCCAGCTCAACAAGGCCACGCAGCAGAACGCATCGGCGTCCGAGGAGCTCGCGGCCACCGCCGAGGAACTCTCCGGCCAGGCCGGGCAGCTGCAGGACTCGGTGTCGTTCTTCGCGCAGGGCGGTGCGTCGGCGCGCGCCGACGGTGAGCGCGCCGTCGAGCGGCGCGCACCCAACTCGCCGATGCGCGGCGGCGCGCGGCCGGCTGCCGCGCCCGCGCGCGCCACCGGCACCCACGGGGCGTTCCGCCCGTACTGAGGCGGCCGACCATGAGCAAGACATCCGATCCGCGAGAGGCCCGCGAGGGCGCGGCGCAGGTGCTGACCTTCCTGCTCGGCGAGGAGGTCTACGCGATGGACATCCGCACCGTGCGCGAGATCATCCAGGTGGGGCCGATGACGGCCGTGCCGCTGATGCCGGGCTTCGTGCGCGGTGTCATCAACCTGCGCGGCGCCGTGGTGCCGGTGATCGACCTGCAGGCCCGCTTCGGCCGCGCCGCCGCGCGGCTCGGCAAGAAGAGCTGCATCGTGATCTTCGACGGCCGGCACGACGGCGAGCCCGTCGAGCTGGGGCTGCTGGTGGACGCGGTCAGCGAGGTGATCGACATCGCCGCGGCCGACATCGAGCCGCCGCCCGCCTTCGGCGGCGGCGTGCGGCGCGACTTCATCCGCGGCATGGGCAAGGTCGGCGGCCGCTTCGTCATCATCCTCGAACCCGGCCGCGCGCTGGACGTCGAGGAGATGGCCACGCTGTGCGAGCGGGCGCAGGACGAAGCGCTGGCATGACGGCCAAGGCAGTTCGATGAGCGCGCTGAGCGATCACACGTTCGAGGGCATCCGCCAGCTGATGCACGGCATCGTCGGCCTCTCGTTCGCCGACGCGAAGAAGCCGCTGGTGGCGTCGCGGCTGGCGCCGCGCATCGCGCGGCTGGGCCTGGAGCGCTACGAGGACTACCTGGCGCTGATCGAGCGCGACGGTGCTGGCGGCGAGCTGCAGGTGGCCATCGACCTGCTGACCACGAACGAGACCTACTTCTTCCGCGAGCCGCGCCACTTCGAGCTGCTCGAGCGCGAGCTGGGCGACCAGCGTCCGGCCCAGGTGCGTGTGTGGAGCGCCGCGTCGTCGTACGGCGACGAGGCCTACAGCGTGGCGATGCTGCTGGCCGACCTGGAGCAGGCCGGCCGGCTGGGCCCGGACTGGCGCATCACGGCCACCGACGTGAGCGACCGCGTGCTGAAGAGCGCCGTCGAGGGTGTCTATCCGGCCGACCGGCTGCGCGAGGTGACGCCGGCGCGGCTGAAGCGCTACTGCCTGCGCGGCGACGGCGATGCCGAGGGCCTGGTGATGGTGCAGCCCACGCTGCGCCGCCGCGTGCAGTTCGGCTACCTGAACCTGACCCAGGCGTTCGGCGACTGGGGCCCCTTCGATGCGGTGTTCCTGCGCAACGTGCTGATCTACTTCGATGCCGCCACCAAGGCCGCCGTGGCACAGCGCGTGCTGGGCGCGTTGCGGCCCGGCGGGCTGTTCTTCATCGGCACTGCCGAAGGCCGCATCGCGGGCGTGCAGGGGCTGACGGCCATCGCGCCGGGCGCCTTCCGCAAGACGGGCTGAACGCGTGTCGACCACGATGCCGACGACCGACGGCGATGCCGTCGTGCTGCACCCCGGCGACGTGCGCGTGGGCACGCGCGGTGAGCGGCTGACCACGCTGCTGGGCTCGTGCGTGGCGATCCTGCTCTCGGACCCGCGCGGCACCGTGGGCGCGATGTGCCACGTGGTGCACCCGGGGCGCACCGTGCCGCCGGCGCGGCACGACACCACGCGGCTGCACGACGCGATGGCGGCGATGGATGCCGCCTTGACGAAGCTGGGCATGCGCGCCTCGCTGTGCCGGGCCTGGGTGACCGGCGGCGGCAATCACTTCCCGCGGCGCTGCCCCGACGGCAGCGACGGCGACATCGGCGCGGCCAACGTGCGCGCCGCGCTGGCGCTGCTCGGCGAGATGGGCATCCCGGTGGACGGCCAGTCGCTGCGCGGCGCCTGCTACCGCAAGGTCGACTGGACCATCGGCCAGGTGCCGCGCATCGAGGTGGTCGGCATTGCTCCCGAGGAGACCCTGGCATGACGATCCGCGTCTACGTGGTGGACGATTCCGCCGTCGTGCGGCAGACCGTGGCGCACCTGATGCAGGGCGATGCCGAGATCACCGTGGCGGGCAGCTCGCCCAACCCGCTGCTGGCGATGCCGGCCATCCGCAAGGCGCCGCCCGACGTGCTGCTGCTGGACATCGAGATGCCGGGCATGGACGGCCTGACCTTCCTGCGCCAGCTGATGCAGGAGCAGCCGATCCCCACGGTGATCTGCTCGACGCTCTCCACCCAGGGCAGCGCCATCGCGCTGGAGGCGATGGCCGCCGGCGCCGTGGCGGTGGTGGCCAAGCCGCGGCTGGGCCTGAAGCAGTTCCTCGAGGAATCGCGCCGCGAGCTGATCGGCACGCTGAAGGCCGCCGCGCGGGCGCGGCCGCGCAAGGCCGCTGCACCGCCGGCGCGCCCGCAGGCGGCCCCTGTAGGCGCCGCGGGCCTGCATGCGCTCTCGGTGAACAAGCCGGTGGTGATCGGCAGCTCCACCGGCGGCACGCAGGCCATCGAGCAGGTGCTGCTGTCGTTGCCGGCCGATGCGCCGGGCATCGCGATCGTGCAGCACATGCCCGAGAAGTTCACCGCGATGTACGCCAAGCGGCTGAACGACGTGACCTCGGTGCGCGTGCGCGAGGCGCGCGACGGCGACCGGCTCGAGCGCGGCAGCGTGCTGATCGCGCCGGGCGGCCGCCACCTGCAGCTGCGCAAGTCGGCCGGGCAGTACCACGCGCATGTCTTCGACGGGCCGCCGGTGAACCGCCACAAGCCCTCGGTGGACGTGCTGTTCCGCTCGGCCGTGGAGTGCGCCGGCCGCGACGTGCTGGCGATCCTGCTCACCGGCATGGGCGACGACGGCGCGCGCGGCATGAAGGCGCTGCACGACGCCGGCGCACGCACCATCGCGCAGGACGAGGCCAGCTGCGTCGTGTTCGGCATGCCCAAGGAGGCGATCAAGCTCGGCGCGGCCAGCGAGGTGCTGCCGCTGGACGCGGTGGCAGGCGCGATCCTGCGCTTCGACGCGCGCGGCTGAACGCGCGGGGCTCTCGCGTGCTGACGATCACGGCCGGCGAGCACGACACTCGCTGAAGCCGGCGAGCTGGGGCGAGAACACGCGCGTGCTGTGCGTCAAGCCGCCAGGGGCGGCCCGATCAACGCCGCGTCAACGCTCCGGCCGCACAGTGGGGCTCCCGAGACCCGCACCGTCAGGAGCCCCATGGACAACGCCCCCGCATCCGCCCCGGCCGCAGCCGCGACCGCTGCCGCGCCGGTCGCCTGCGCGTCCCCGCGCCTGTGGAACCCTGGCTTGGCGATCGTGCTGAGCCTGCCGTTCGGCCCGGTCTTCGGCGCCACGCTGGTGATGCTGAACTGGCGGGCACTGGGAGAGGGCACGCGCGCCGCGCACGGCTGGGCCTGGATCTGCGCCGGCGCCGCGGCGATGGCGCTGCTCGTGCTGGCGCCGCCGCTGGTCGGCGATCCGGAGGTCGACGTCAACCTGTCGCGCCTGATGCTCCTCGGCGTCACGGCGGCGTGGGCGCTGCAGCAGGCGCTGCCGCAGGTGGACGTGATCCGCCGGCGGCTGGCGCGCCACTACACCGAGCAGGGCTGGGCGCTGCCGGTGGGCATCGGCTGCGCAGCCTGGGCGGCCGGCTGGTTGCTGGCGCGCGTGGGTTGACACGCGGAAGTCCGGCGCGCGTGCGCTCACCAGAACGGCCCCAGGAACACATACACCGTGCTGGCGCCGCGGCTGCCGCCCAGCGCCAGGTAGGCCGGGCCGAAGCGCGTGTCCACCGAGACGAACGCGCTGCCGGCGATGCGCAGCTTCGAGAAGCGCACCGCCTCGCCGGCGCCGAAGCCGTTGCCCAGCTCGAGCGACGCGCCCGCCCGGATGGCCCCGCCGATGCCCGCCGGCAGCTGCCCGATGCGCCGCGCCACCACCAGGCGGCCCAGCAGCACCGTGCCGCCGAGGATCGACTGACGCGGCGCACCCGAGAGCCGCAGGAAGCCCCCGAGCGCCAGCGGCGCGTAGCCGCTCGAGCTCTTGGACCATTCCCCGTAGAGGTGGCCGCCCCAGTCGGCGCCCAGCCGCATCGCCGTCATCAGCTGCACGCGGCTGCTGGCGAGGCTGGGTTCGTCGATGGCCTGGGCCTTGAAGCGTTCCCAGCGGGCGTAGAGCAGCTGGCCCTGCGTGGGGAAGGCGAGGTTCTCCAGCGTGTCGTAGCGCAGCTGCACGAAGGCGTTGCTTTCGGCGAAGCGCGCCACGGCCTCGTCGTCCAGCGGCAGCAGCAGGTCCGTCTGGCCGACGTTGCGGTCCACGCCCACGCGCAGGTCGCCGTGGCGGCCGACCGACGTGCCCAGCGCCAGCGACGCCGTGCTCACCGAGAGGCCGATGCGCGCCACGCGGCGGTCGAGCAGGTACAGGTCGTTGCTCTCGGCGCGGTGGCCCAGCGTGGTGGACGCGTACCACGGCGCACCGGGCCCCAACGGCTGCCACCACTCGGTGGCCAGCGACCGCTGGCTGCCCAGCCGGCCGATCGTGCGCAGTTCGCCGCCCCAGCGGTTGATCCACGAGAGCACGTGCAGCCCGCTGACGGTGAAGCGGTGGTCCTCGCGGAAGTCGCTCGACAGCTCCAGCCCGATGCGCAGCCGGCTGCGCGCCCATTCCGACTCGGTGGGCGTGAGCACCACGTCGCGCACGCCGTCGTGGTCGTTGATCGCGATGCCGACGCGGTCGAAGTCGCCGCGGCCGCGCAGTCGTTCGGCGGCACGCTCGACGTCGCGCCGCGTCACCGGCTCGCCTTCGTCGAGCCCGGACTCCGCGGCCAGCGCGCGCGCGTCGGCCCAGTGCGTGCCCTGCACCTCCAGCCGCGCCAGCGGCCGCGGCAGGTCGGGGTCGACGCGGCGCTGCGTGCGCGCCGCCTCGCGTGCCGCGTAGGCCTCGCGGTCGATGGCCAGCCGCGCGAGCTGCGCCGCCGCCGCGCGCGCCGCGCGCTCGCCGGCCGCCAGCGCGCGCGGCGCGGCGCTGAAGTCGAGGAAGCTCACGCCGGTGAGGTCGGGCGCGATCAGGATGTCCCCGGGCCGCAGCTCGCGGATTGAGCGCTGCACGTTCTGCTCGGTGAGGATGTTGAACATCTGCTGCGCAACACCCAGCGCGCTGCCCAGCGCCTCGGGCCCCGAGAGCGGCGTGCCCACGTTCACCGCGATGATCACGTCGGCGCCCAGCGAGCGCGCCAGGTCCACCGGCAGGTTGCGCACGAGGCCGCCGTCGACCACCAGCCGCCCGTCCACGCGCACCGGCGCGTAGACGCCCGGCACCGACATCGTCGCGCGCAGCGCCGGCAGCAGCGGCGTGTCGGCCAGGTCGACGAGGTCGCCGGTGAGCAGGTCGGTGGCCACCGCGCGGAAGCGCACCGGCAGCGACGACAGCGGCGCCGCGTGCAGCGGCAGCGGCAGCAGCCGCGCCAGCGCGTCTTCCACCGCCGCGTTGGCAGCGGCCGACGGCGGCAGCGTCAGCCCGGTGCGGCCGAGCGCGAACTCCAGGCGCGACGGCACCTCGAGGTCGTCGTCCTTGCGGCGGAAGCTCAGGTCCTGTCGCTGCGGGCGGTCGGCCACCAGCGTCACCCAGTCGGTGCCGCGCACGAAGGCGTCCAGCTCGGCCACCGGCCGGCCCGCGGCATAGGCGCCGCCCACCACGGCACCCATGCTCGCGCCGACGACGATGTCCACCGGCACGCGCAGCTCCTCGAGCACGCGCAGCACGCCCACGTGAGCGAAGCCGCGCGCGCCGCCGCCGGAGAGCACCAGCGCCACGCGCGGGCGCGTCGCGCCGCTTGCGGCCTCGGTCGGCGTTGGCGACGCGGACGGCAGCACCGCCTGCGCCCGCACCACCCCTGCCAGACCGCCCGCGAACAGGGCCGCCGCCATCCACCGTCGCCATCCGATCATCGGGGCGATGCTACGGGCGCCGGCAATGCGGCAACATCGCGCCATGAACCTCGTCCTGCCGTTCGCCGCAGCACTGGCGCTGCTGCTCGCGCTGCCCGCACCGGCGGCGGCCGACACGCTCAAGCCCGTCACCGTGGCCCGCGGCCTCGCCAACCCATGGGCGCTGGCATTCCTGCCCGACGGCCGCATGCTGGTGACCGAACGCGCCGGGCGTCTGCGCATCGTCGAGCCCGGCGGCCGCGTCGGCGAGCCGCTGCCTGGCCTGCCGCCGATCGCAACCACCGGCCAGTGCGGGCTGCTCGATGTCGTGGTGCACCCCGAGCACGCCAGCAACCAGCTGGTGTTCTTCACCTTCGCCGAGCCGGGCGAGAACGGCACCAACGGCACCGCAGTCGGTCGCGCGAAGCTGGTCGGCAACCGCCTCGTCGACGTGAAGACGATCTTCCGCCAGCTGCCCAAGGTCGACAGCCGTCTGCACTGCGGCTCGCGCCTGGTGTTCACTCGCGAGGGCCATCTCTTCGTGGGCCTGGGCGACCGCTTCTCGCGCAAGGACGATGCGCAGCTGCCCGGCAACCACATCGGCAAGGTCGTGCGCATCGACACCGACGGCAAGGCACCGCCCGACAATCCCTTCGTCGGCAAAGCCGACGTTCCTGCCGCCGTCGGCAAAGCCGACGTTCCTGCCGCCGTCGGCAAGGCCGATGCCGTGCCCGAGCTGTGGAGCCTGGGCCACCGCAACATCCAGGGCGCGGCGCTGCACCCGCAGACCGGCGAGCTGTGGGCCAGCGAGCATGGCCCGCAGGGCGGCGACGAGATCAATGTCGTGCTGGGCGGCCGCAACTACGGCTGGCCGCTGGTGACCTACGGCCGCAACTACGGCACCGGCACGCGCATCGGCGACGAAGGCCCCAAGCCCGGCTACGAGCAGCCGCTCAAGCATTGGGTGCCGACCTCCATCGCGCCCAGCGGCATGGCCTTCCTCACCAGCGACCGCTACCCTGGCTGGAAGGGCCACCTCTTCATCGGCGCGCTGCGCGAGCAAGGGCTGGTGCGGCTCGCACTCGACGGCCGCAGCATCACCGGCGAGGAACGGCTGCTCACCACGCTGGGCGAGCGCATCCGCGACGTGCGCCAAGGCCCCGACGGCTGGCTCTACGTGCTGACCGACAACGCCGACGGGCGGGTGATCCGGCTGGAGCGCTGAATACCCCTGCTGGCACCCTGCCGGCGTGATCGTCGCGCCGGCCATCGACGATGATCCCGTCGGTCGATCGCGGAAGGATGTCAGCGATGAGCGACGAACACGACTCGTGGTTCCAGAGTGCGTTCGGCTTCGATGTCGAAGGCGCGGTGCAAGCGATCAAGGCCGAGGTGTCGGCGGCGGCGACGCAGGTGGAGGACACCGTGACGCAGGTCGTCCAGGGCGCGCAGGGCGCTGCCGAGAGCGTGATCGACGGTGCCATCGGCGTGGTCACCGGCGCGGCCAAGAAGGTGGCGGTTGCAGCCGGCCTCGGCGGTGGCGGCGCGGATGGCGGCTCGGGCGGCGCCGCGTCTGGCGATGCCGGCGGCAGCGGCTCGTTCCCGCTGCGCGGCTCGGTGGGCCGCGGCGGGCAGAACCAGGCGGGCGACGTGAAGGCCGTGCAGGCCGCGCTGGGCATCACCGCAGACGGCAAGTGCGGCAGCCAGACGATCGGCGCGATCGAAGCCTTCCAGCGCAGCCAGGGGCTGCCGAAGGCCGACGGGCGCGTGGATCCGGGCGGCGCGACCGAGCGCGCGCTGTCGGGTGGCGGCGGGGGCAGCGGTGGCGGCGCACCGGGAGCGCCGGCGGGCGTGGATGTGCGCAACGACCTGTCGGGCGCCGACGATGCCGGCGGCGCGTCGGCGGCGGGCCCGCCCGCGATCGCGGAAGACGACATTCCGCGCGTCGAAGGCGAGACGGTGCTCGACGAGGTCGAGACCGACGGCGACGCAGGCGGTGACACTCCGGCGGGGCCGGCCGCGACGGCGACGATCGAGGTGCGCGCCAAGGGCGACGGCAGCTTCACGATCACCGGCTCGGGGTTCCAGCAGCCGCTCGTCTCGATCCGAGCCGTGGACGACGCCTTCGGCGAGCGTTGGTTCCCCACGCAGACGAAGGACGGCAAGCTGTCCTTCACGACGCCCGCCATCTGCGTCGCCGCGGGCCCGATCCACTTCTCGGTGCTGGCCGGCACGCACCCGCTGGTCAGCGACCTGCTGAGCAACATCGCGCATTCGTCGTGCGAGGCGCCGGAGCCGAAGGGCGGGAAGGGCGAGAAGGACGATGGCGACGAGGAGCCCGAGCAGCCCGAGGACGAGGACGAGGACGAAGGCGAGAAGATCCACGCAGCCCTGCGGACCACCTACAGCATCAAGGTCCGCTACTGGGTCCAGGACATGTCCGGCCGCAAGAGGATGCTCGTCGATGGAGACCGGTTCGGCCCGGGCGAGGAGATCTGGTTCGACTGCGAAGGCACCGGCGCGCCCGACACCGGCCGGGTGGCCTGCTGGCGCGACAGCACCGAGCGCGGCGGCGATGAGATCCCGGCGAGGGTGATCCTGGTGTCGCACAACAAGGTCTCCGACCTGCAGGTGTAGCTTCGCACGCAGGCCTCGGGGCGCGCCCCGATGGGCGACCCCGGGGCCGCGGTGTAAGGTCCTTGGCACACCCGCTCCCGACCCGCCATGCCTCTGACCACCCGCTTCCGCACCCGCCTGATCGCCCTGATCGCGCCGCTGCTGCTCGTGCCCTGCGCCGCGCGCGCGCAAGAGACGATCAACGTCTACTCGATCTGGCCCGAGAACTGGGCGCGGCCGATGTTCGAGGAGTTCGAGAAGGCGGTGGGCGTGAAGGTCAACTTCGTGCGCTTCTCCAGCGGCGAGGCGCTGGCGCGCGTCATCGCCGAGAAGAACAACCCGCGTGTGGACGTGCTGTTCGGCGGCCCGGTGGAGACCTTTGCTGCGGGCATCAATGAAGGCGTGTTCGAGGCCTACAAGCCGCCGGCTGCGACCAAGCTGCCCGCCCGCTTCCGCCATGCCGACGGGCTGTGGACGGCGATCGCCGACGACCCGCTGGTCTTCATGACCAACAACAAGTTCCTGAAGGACCACAACCTGCAGCCGCCGCAGAGCTGGAACGACCTGCTGGCGCCGGCCTACAAGAACCAGCTGCAGATGGCCGACGCGCGCACCTCGGGCACCGCGGTCACGCGCATCTTCTCGCTGCTGGAAGTGCACGGCCGCGACGAGGCCAAGGCCTTCGACTACATGAAGAAGCTGCGCCCCAACATCCAGCTCTACACGAAGAGCGGCGGCGGCGGCACGCTGCCGGTGGGCCTGGGGCAGGCCGGCGGCGGCATCTTCTTCATCGTCGACGCGCTGGACACCAAGGCCAAGGGCTACGACGTCTCGATCAGCTTCCCGAAGGAAGGCATCGGCACCGCGGCCGAGGCCATCGCGCTGATCAAGGGCGCGAAGAACCCCGCGGCGGCGAAGAAGCTGATCGACTGGGCCACGTCGCCGGCGATGCAGAACCAGTTCGCCAGGCACAAGATCAACTTCCTGCCGGCGCACCCCGATGTGTCGGTCGAGCCCGGCCTCGCGCAGGTGCTCAAGGGCGCGAAGATCTTCCCGATCGATGCGGACTACGCCGGTGCCAACCGCAAGCGCGTCGTCGAGCGCTGGGTCTCCGAAGTCCTCAATTGACGGCGGCCCCGGCGCGCGGTGGCGGCGTGATCGACCCCACGCGCCCGCGTCGCGATCCGCTGGTGGCCGCCACGGCCGCAGCGCTGTGGGCGCTGCTGGCCCTCTTCGTGCTGTACCCGCTGGCGATGCTGGCGGCGCGGCTGTTCGTCGACAAGGGCCAGCTCTCGGTGGCGGGGCTGGGTGCGTTGCTGCTGGCACCGCAGCAGCTGCGCGCCTTCGGCAACAGCCTGTGGCTGGCCACGAGCGTGGGCGTGCTCGGCACCGCGCTCGGCTTCCTGTTCGCCTTCACCGCGGCCCGCGCGAAGCTCTCGCCGCGCGCGATGGCCGCCATCGACGCCTGCGTGCTGCTGCCGCTGGTGTCGCCGCCGTTCACCACCGCCATCGCGATCATCTTCTCGTTCGGCCCGCGCGGGCTCATCACCTACGAGCTGCTCGGCATCAAGGGCAGCGGCGTCTACGGCTACTGGAGCACGATGCTCGCCGAGACGGTGACCTTCTTCCCGATCGCCTACCTCACGCTCAAGCCCATGATGCAGGGCATCGACTCGAACATCGAGGGCATGGCGCAGTCGCTCGGGGCCACGCGCTGGCAGGTGTTCCGCACCGTCACGCTGCCGCTGGCGCGGCCGGGTCTGGCCAACGCCTTCCTGCTGCTGTTCGCCGCGTCGCTGGCGGACTTCGCCACGCCGTTGATCCTGGCCGGCAACACCTTCCCGGTGCTGCCCACGCAGGCCTACCTGCAGATCACCGGCATGTTCGACCTGCGCGGCGGCGCCGCGCTGTCGTTGCTGCTGCTGCTGCCGGCGCTCGCGGTGTTCGTGCTGCAGCGGCGCTGGGTGGCGCGCGGGGCCTACGTCACCGTCACCGGCAAGGGCGCGGGGCAGGCGCCGTTCGACAGCCTGTCGCCGTCGGCGCGGCGCGTGCTGATCGCGCTGTGCGTGGTGATCACGGTGGCGATCGCCTGGTTCTACGTGCTGCTGCTGTACGCGTCGCTGGTGGTGGCGCTGGGTGCCAACCACACGCTCACGCTGCAGCACTACAAGGTGATCTTCACCGAGGGGCTGCGCATCACGCGCGACACGCTCGTCATCGCCGCGGTGGCGATGCCGCTGGGCGGCCTGTACGGCGTGCTGCTCGGCTACCTGGTGGCGCGCAAGCAATTCCTCGGCCGGCACGCGATGGAGCTGGTGGCGATGGTCAACTACGCGCTGCCCGGCACCATCGTCGGCATCGCCTACCTGATCGCGTTCAACGAGCCGCCGATCGAGCTGACCGGCGGGCTGCTGATCATCGTGGCCTGCTACGTGTTCCGCTACGGGCCCACCGGCATTCGCGCCACGGTGGCGCTGCTGTCGCAGATCGACCGCAGCCTCGAGGAGGCCTCTGCGAGCCTGGGCGCCGCCAGCGGCACCACCTTCCGCCGCATCACCCTGCCGCTGGTGGTGCCGGCCTTCTTCGCAGGGCTGGGCGTGGTGTTCATCCGCTCGATGACGGCGATCAGCGCGACGATCTTCCTGGTCTCGATGTCGTGGTCGCTGATCACCGTGAAGATCCTCGAGAACATGACCGAGCTGTCGCTGGGCCCGGCGGCGGCGTTCTCGGTGCTCGTGTGCGTGATCGTGTTCGTCGTGATCGGGCTGGTGTCGCGGCTGCTGCAACGCTTCAAGGCGCCGGGCGCGGCGTCGGTGACGGGGCTGCTCGGCGGGTGATGGAGAGGACACGAGGAAGCGCGATGGCTGCACGCGAACAACCCCTGCCGGTGCGGCTCGACGGCCTGTCGCGCCGCTACCAGCACCGCGTGAAAGGCGAGGTCTGGGCCGCGCGCGACGTGACGCTCACCATTGCGCCCGGCGAGTTCCTCACGCTGCTCGGGCCCTCGGGCTGCGGCAAGACGACCACGCTGCGCATGGTGGCCGGCTTCGAGCCGCCCGACGCCGGGCGGCTGTGGATCGGCGATCGCGAGATGGGCGGCACGCCGGCGCACGAGCGCAACATGGGCTTCGTGTTCCAGAACTATGCGCTGTTCCCGCACCTGACGATCGGCGAGAACGTGGCCTACGGGCTGCGCGTGCGCAGCCGGCCCGAGGCCGAGATCCGCGCGGCCGTCACCGACGTGCTCGCGCTGGTGGGTCTGGCCGGCTACGAGGGGCAGCTCTCGAGCCAGCTCTCCGGCGGCGAACAGCAGCGCGTGGCGCTGGCGCGCGCCATCGTCATCCGCCCCGGCGTGCTGCTGTTCGACGAGCCGCTGTCCAACCTCGACGCGCGGCTGCGCGTGGCGATGCGCGACGAGATCCGCGCGCTGCAGCAGCGGCTGGGCATCACCACGATCTACGTCACGCACGACCAGGAGGAGGCGATGGCCGTCTCCGACCGCATCGTCGTGATGAACCGCGGCCGCGTGGTGCAGCAGGGCACGGCGGAAGACCTCTACCACCGGCCCGCGAGCGGCTTCGTCGCGCGGTTCATCGGGCGCATCAACGCGCTGCCGGCGCGGGTGGTGGCGCGCGCGGGCAGCGGCGTGGAGGTCGAGTCGCTGGGGCGGCGCTTCTCGGTGGCGTCGGCCCCCGAGGGCCTGCATCCGGGGCACGACGGCGACCTGCTGGTGCGCCCGGAGGCGCTGCGGCTGGTGGCTGCCGAGGATCCGTCCGCGCGCTTCACCGGCACGTTGGAGCGCGTGACCTTCCTCGGCGAGAAGACCGAGCTCGCCGTGCGCTGCGGCGGCGAGCCGCTGCTGGTGCTGCAGCCGAGCGCCGTGGCCTCGGTGCGCCCGGCAGTGGGCGCGACGGTCGGCGTGACCTTCGATGCCGACGCACTGCTGGTGCTGCCGCGCGAGGAGGGCACATGAACCATCGACGTCGAGCGTTGTTGCACACGCTGCCCCTGGTCTCGACGCTCGGCCTGGCGCTCTGGCGGCCGCGCGCGGCCTGCGCCGCGCCGCGCGAGGTGCACGGTGCCAGCGATGTTTACGCGGAGCCCGGCCTCGCGCTCGCCTGGGCCGTGCTGCAGGCCGGCGCGAGTGCCGACCCCGGTGATGCCATCGTGGTGCTGACGATCGAGCTCGACCCCGCGCGCTTCGCGCAGATCGAAGTGCAGGGCCGCGACCCCTTCGGCAGCGGCCGCCGCACGTGGCGCGAACGGTCGGCGAGCGCGCCGACAGTGGCGGTCTCGGCGTTGCGCCGGCAGATCGACGACGTGCCGCGCACCGAGGTGCGCCTCTACGCCGCCAACGCCACCGAGCCCGCGCTGCTCGTGTACTACGTCGGCGTGCCCGACACCACGCCCGAGTACCGCACGCCGATGCTGCTGGCCGCCGGCGTGCGCGAGCGCCTCGCGCGGGCGCGTGACAAGTAGCCCCGATGACCGCGGAGCGTGCCGGCGAGAGGCCCTACTCCTTGTCGCCCTCGAACTCGATGTTCAGCGTGATCTCGTCGCCGACGGCGGGAATGGCGTACTTCATGCCGAAGTCGCTGCGCTTGAACTTGCCCACGGCATTGCCGCCGCAACGGTCCTTCTTGCTGAAGGGGTTCTGGCCGCACTTGAAGCGCTCGAAGGTCAGCGACACGGGCTTGGTCACGCCCAGCAGCGTGAGGTTGCCTTCCACCGCCGAGGGCAGGTCGCCGCTGAACGTGACCTTCGTCGACTTGAAGGTCATGGTCGGGAACTCCTTCGTGTTGAAGAAGTCGGCCGACTTGAGGTGATCGTCACGCGACTGCGGGCGGTTGCCCTTGACGCTGTCGCCGGTGGTCAGCGACGCGGTGTCGATGGTCAGCTCGGTGCTGCCGGTCTTGGCGGCGCGGTCGAAGGTGAACTTGCCGCTGGTCTTGTCGAAGCGGCCGTGCATCATCGACAAGCCCCAGTGCTCGACGTGGAACGACGGGTAGGTGTGGGTGGGGTCGAGCGGGTAGGTCTCGGGCGCGCTCATCGCGAGCATCGGGGTGCACAGCAGGGCGGCCAGGGCCAGGCGGGTCTTCATCGGTGGGCTTCCTCGATTGGAAGGGGTTGGGGAAACGGGGTCAGGCCGCGGCGCGCGCGGCCAGGTAGGCGGTGGCGATGGGCACCAGCGCGCTGCCGGCCGCCAGGGCGCCGCGCAACGCCAGGCTCCATCGCGGCGGGCGGCTGCCGAACAGCGGCAGGCCGGCCACGATGGGCACCAGCAACATCAGCGCCAGCGTCCAGGCGCGGGCCTCGGCCAGCATGAAGGTGCCGGCGGCGAACAGCGCTGCGGCGGTGCCAGTGGTCAGGCCGCCGGTCCAGCCGGCCGGCAGCGGCGTGCCGCGCAGCAACTGCAGCAGCAGCAGCGCGCCGCCGGCCACGGCCAGCGAGAGGCCGTTCATCAGCGTGCCCAGCGATGCCGACAGCACGGCGCACACGCCCACGGCCAGCCCCAGGCCCAGCGTGGCGCCGCCCGCGGCCACGCCGTCGTCGCGCAGGCGCAGCACCAGGCCGACCATGCCCGTGACGAAGAACGCCACGCCGGCGCCCGTGATCCAGCCCTGGGCGCCTTCGGCCTGCGCCAGCACACTCTGGAAGACCCAGGCCGACGCCAATCCGCAGCCCGCCGCCAGCACCGGCAGCAGCGCGCGAGCGCGCAGGCCGGCCAGATCGAGCACCAGGCCCAGCAGCGGTGCCAGCAGCACCAGCAGCAGCACCTTGCGCGACGCCGACAGCGGCGTGAAGCTGATGCCGGTGCTGAGCATCAGCGTGGTGACCAGGCCGGCCGGCAGGGCCAGCCAGGGCAGGGCCTGCGCCCGGAGCTTCATCAGCGCCGCGGCCACCGCCAGCGCCACCAGGAATGGCGCCACGCCGGCCTGCACCATCGGATCGTCGAACAATGCCATCACCCGGGAAACACCTTCGGCCGCGCGCGGCGCGGCGTGTGTCGAAGGCTGGCATTAGGGCCGAGCTTCGGGCCGGCACCGTTCAAACCGGGTGAAGTCAGCCGTCACCCGCTTTGAAGCGAGGATCGGTCCGGCCGCGATGGGCGGGCGCGCCACGGAGTGGCCGGCTACACCTCTTCAGCCACCATCTCGATCGCCCCGCACGGGCACTCGGCAGCGCAGACGCCGCAGCCCTTGCAGTAGTCGTAGTCGATGCGGAAGCGCTGCCCCGCGCCGAGCTTGATCACCGCGTTGTCGGGGCACACGCCGTAGCAGTTGTCGCACTCGAAGCAGTTGCCGCAGCTGAGGCACCGCCGCGCCTCGAAGAGCGCGTTGTCCTCGGTGAGGCCGCCCTGCACCTCGTCGAAGCTGCCGGTGCGCCGCGCCAGCTCGAGCTGCGGGCGCACGGTCTTCGGCGCGTCGCTGTAGTACCAGGCGTTGATGCGCTCGAAGGTCGCGGGTGCGTGCTTCGGCGTTGGCGATTCGGCAGCCGCGCCGCGCAGCCACGCGTCGATCTGCCGCGCGGCCTTCTTGCCGTGGCCCACCGCGACGGTCACGTTCCGTTCGGCCGGGACCATGTCGCCGCCGGCGAACAGGCCCGGCCTTCCCGTCATCAGCGTCTGCGGGTCCACCTGCACCACGCCGTCCTGCACCACGA
Organism: Rubrivivax sp.; assembly: GCA_016789955.1. Taxonomy (GTDB): domain Bacteria; phylum Pseudomonadota; class Gammaproteobacteria; order Burkholderiales; family Burkholderiaceae_C; genus Rubrivivax. The sequence continues at coordinate 21,627 of JAEUPB010000108.1, forward strand.
GGCCGGGCACGCCGTCGAGCAGCCCGAGGTCCACGTCCTGCCCGAGCGCCAGCACCAGCGAATCGGCCTGCAGCGTCTCGAATTCGCCGGTCGGCTGCGGAAAGCCTTGCGCGTCCAGCGCCATCTTCTCGATCGTCAGCGTGCCTTCGTCGCCTTGCTGGCGAATCGTGGAGAGCCACTTGACCTGCACGCCTTCCTGCAGCGCTTCCTCCACCTCGAGGTCGTGCGCCGGCATCTTCTCGCGCGTGCGGCGGTAGACCACGATGCTCTCGGTGGCGCCGAGCCGCCGCGCGGTGCGCGCCACGTCGATGGCGGTGTTGCCGCCGCCGTAGACCACCACGCGCCGGCCCAGCAGCGGCGGCGCCTCGCCTTCCATCGAGCGCAGCACCGACACCGCGTCGAGGATGCGCGAGCCGTCCTTGGCGGGGATGTACGCGCGCTTGCCGATGTGCGCGCCCACGGCGAGGAACGCGGCATCGAAGCCCTGCATCGCTTCCTCGATGCGCTCGACCTTGCTCGACACCCGCAGCACCACGCCCATCGCCGCGATGCGCGCGATCTCGGCATCGAGCACGTCGCGCGGCAGCCGGTACTGCGGGATGCCGTAGCGCATCATGCCGCCGGGCTTGTCGCCCGCCTCGAGCACCGTCACCGCATGCCCGAGCCGGCGCAGGTGGTACGCGGCCGAGAGGCCCGAAGGCCCCGAGCCGACGACCAGCACGCGGCGGCCGCTCTCTTGCGCCGGCGGCTCGAAGGCCCAGCCGCGGCGGATCGCCTCGTCGCCGAGGAAGCGCTCCACGGAGTTGATGCCCACCGCGGCGTCGAGCTTGCCGCGGTTGCACGCCGACTCGCACGTGTGGTAGCAGACGCGCCCCATCACGGCGGGGAACGGGTTGTCGCGCACCAGGTGGCGCCACGCGCGCTCGTAATCGCCGCCTTCGGCGTGGTACAGCCAGCCCTGGATGTCCTCGCCGGCGGGGCACTGCGCATTGCACGGCGGCAGCCGGTCGACGTAGACCGGGCGCTCGGTGCGCCAAGTGCCGGTCTTGTTGGCGCGCGACGAGCCGGGATCGAGCGTGATCGCGAAGGGCTTGTGCATCGTCATGATGCGACTCCTTCCTCCAGCAATCCGTAGCGTCGGATGTTGCGGTCCGCCTCGGCCTGGATCATCGCAACGAGGTCGGGCCGGCCCGGGTGGCCGAACAGGTGCGCGTAGCGCTTCTGCGGCAACAGGTACTCCTGCACCGGCAGCCGATGGCGGATCTTCGTGACGGCCGTCACCTCGCCGTGCGCGCCTTCGAACACCGGGAACAGGCCCGTCTCGCGCGCCAGCCGCGCGAGGCGGATGGTGTCGTGGCTGGCCGAGCCCCAGCCCAGCGGGCAGGGCACCAGCACGTGCAGGTAGCGCGCGCCGCGGATCGCCATCGCGCGGGTGACCTTGTCCTCGAGGTCGTGCAGGTCGGCCACGGTGGCGGTGGCGACGAACGGGATCTCGTGCGCCAGCGCGATGCGTGGCAGGTTTTTGCCCTGGCCCTGCGGTGCGCCGGGCTCGTCGCCCAGCGCCATCGTCGTGGCGGTGCGGGCGGCGGGCGGCGTGGCCGAGCTGCGCTGCACGCCGGTGTTCATGTAGGCCTGGTTGTCGTAGCAGATGTAGAGCACGTCGTCGTTGCGCTCGAACATGCCCGACAGGCAGCCGAAGCCGATGTCGGTGGTGCCGCCGTCGCCGCCCTGCGCCACCACGCGCACGTCGGTTCGGCCTTTCGCGCGCAACGCCGCGGCGATGCCGGTGCCCACCGCGGCGGCATTGCCGAACAGCGAGTGGATCCACGGCAGCTTCCACGAGGTCTCGGGGTAGGGCGTGGAGAACACCTCCAGGCAACCGGTGGCGTTGGCCGCGATCAGCTGGCCGTTGGCCGCGCGCATCGCCGCGTCCACCGCGTAGCGCGCGCCCAGGGCTTCGCCGCAGCCCTGGCAGGCGCGGTGGCCGCTGTCGAGCGCGTTGCTGCGCGTGGGGCTGGCCTGCACGCTGCGCTGCTCGGGCGCGAGCAGCCGGTTGCCCACCGTGTAGGTGCCGGTCTGGTAGAACTTGATCGGGGTGGTCATCGCGGCGGCCCTCCTAGTGCACCTTCGAGGCGACCGTGCCGATGTCGCGCAGCAGGTTCTCGGCCACCGGCCCGCTGCGGCGCATCTGCGCCTCGCGCATCAGCTGCCGCTCCACGAGGCGCTGGTCGAGGTCGAGGAAGGTCAGCGGCATCAGCTTGTCCGCCACCGCCTCGTGCAGCATGCGTGCCAGCGACACCCGCGTGATCGCGCGGCCACCGAGGCCCGCCACCACCGTGTAGCCGTGCAGGTGCAGCCCGGAGAGCGCCAGCCGCACGTCGGTGGAGACCACGCCGCCCAGGCCCACCGAGAAGCTCTTCTCCAGCACCACCACGCGTTTCGCGCCCTGCAGCGCCTCGCGCACCGCGGCCAGCGGGAACGGGCGGAACGACGTGATGCCGAGCACGCCGATGCGCATCCCGTCGCGGCGCAGTTCCTCCACCGTCTCGCGCAGCGTGCCCAGCACCGAGCCCAGCGCCACCACCACCGTCTCGGCATCGTCGAGGTGGTAGCCGCGCACCAGGCCCCCGGTGGTGCGGCCGAAGCGCTCGAGGAACTCGGAGGCGATCTGCGGGATGCGCTCCAGCGCCAGCGTCTGCTTGGCGTGCGCCAGGTAGCGCACCTCCATGAATGCCTCCGGCCCGACCATCGCGCCGATCGACACCGGCTCGGCCGGGTCCAGCAGCTGGCGCGGCTCGTAGCGCGGCAGGAAGGCGTCGACCTCGGCCTGCATCGGCATGTCCACCTGCTCGACGGCGTGCGTGAGGATGAAGCCGTCCATGCACACCATCACCGGCAGCGAGAGTTCCTCGCCCAGCCGGAAGGCCTGCAGGTGCAGGTCCAGTGCCTCCTGGTTGTGCGCGGCGAACAGCTGGATCCAGCCGCAGTCGCGCTGGCTCATGCTGTCGCTGTGGTCGTTCCAGATGTTGATCGGTGCGCCGATCGCGCGGTTGGCCACCGTCATCACGATCGGCAGCCCGAGGCCCGACGCGTTGTAGACCGCCTCGGCCATGAACAGCAGCCCCTGGCTGGCGGTGGCGGTGTAGGCGCGCGCGCCGGCCGCGCTGGCGCCGATGGCCACGCTCATCGCGGCGAACTCGCTCTCGACGTTGATGAACTCGCAGGGCGCGAGCGCACCGCCCTTCACCAGCTCGCCCAGGCCCTCGACGATGTGCGTCTGCGGCGAGATCGGGTAGGCGCAGATGACCTCCGGACGCGCCAGCGCCACGGCTTCCGCGACGGCGCGCGATCCTTCAATCTGCCTGAGCATGGCGCATGGCCTCCTGCATGGTGCGCATCTCGGCCTGCACGTGCGCGTAGGCCTCGGCCGCCGCGGCCGCGTTGGCCTCGGCGATGCGGCCGCTGAACTTCTCACGGATCGCGTGCTGCACGGCCTGCAGCGCGATCAGCCCCGACAGCGCCGCGAAGCCGCCCAGCAGCGCTGCGTTGGGCAGCGGCCGGCCGACGTGCCGCTGCGCGATCTCCGCGGCCGGCACCGTGCACAGCCGCTCGTGGCGGAAGCGCGTGGCCAGCTCGCCGATGCCCAGATCGTCGAAGCTGCGCTTCGTGTTGATCAGCACCCAGCCGTCGGGTTTCAGGCCCTGGAACACGTCGACCTGGTGCAGCAGCGTCGGGTCCTGCACGATCACGACGTCGGGCTCGACGATGGGCTCGCGCAGCCGGATGTCGCGGTCGTCGATGCGGCAGAAGGCCACCACCGGCGCGCCGGTGCGCTCGGAGCCGAAGCTCGGGAAGGCCTGCGCGTGCCGGCCCTGGTCGAACGCCGCGACCGAGAGCATCTCGGCGGCGCTCACCACGCCTTGCCCGCCTCGCCCATGGATGCGCACTTGCAGCATGCCATCGTCTCCTCGATCGCTGCGGATGCGCGGCATTCTGGGCAGCGCCTTGCGCGCGGGCTTGACGCCCGTCAACGCCACCGGAGTCGCCGGCGGGGGGATGCGGCCCCGTGCGCGGCCAGCCGTGGCATCGTGCGGGACCGCGCGGCCGCACGCCGCGCCGTGGAGGTCGACGATGGATCACCCGCCTTCGCCTGCACCTGCGACGCCCGCACCGGCGACGGCGCCGCTGGCCCGCGCGCCGCTCAAGCTGCACGTGCCCGAGCCCAGCGGCCGCCCCGGCCGTGCGACGGACTTCAGCTACCTCGACATCGCCGCCGCCGGCAGCGTGCGCCGCCCGCCGGTGGACGTGTCCGCGGCCGACACCGCCGAGCTCGCCGACACGCTGGTGCGCGTGCTCGACGACGACGGCCGCGCCGTCGGCCCGTGGGACCCTCAGGCCGATCCGCAGCTCCTCGTGCGCGGCCTGCGCGCGATGCTGCGCACGCGCGCCTTCGATGCGCGCATGCTGATCGCGCAGCGGCAGAAGAAGATCTCGTTCTACATGCAGAGCCTGGGCGAGGAGGCCATCGCCACCGCGCACGCGCTGGCGCTCGAGCCCGGCGACATGTGCTTCCCGACGTACCGCCAGCAGGGCCTGCTGATCGCGCGCGAGGACATCGCGCTGGAGGAGCTGGTCTGCCAGCTGATGAGCAACGCGCGCGACCCGATGCGCGGCCGCCAGCTGCCGGTGATGTACTCGTACAAGCGCGCCGGGTTCTTCTCGATCAGCGGCAACCTCGCCACGCAGTTCATCCAGGCCGTCGGCTGGGGCATGGCCTCGGCGATCAAGGGCGACACGCGCATCGCCTCGGCCTGGATCGGCGACGGCGCCACCGCCGAGGCCGACTTCCACACCGCGCTGACCTTCGCGCATGTCTACCGCGCGCCGGTGGTCCTCAACGTCGTCAACAACCAGTGGGCGATCTCCACCTTCCAGGCCATCGCCGGCGGCGAGGGCACGACCTTCGCCGAGCGCGGCGTGGGCTGCGGCATCGCGTCGCTGCGCGTCGACGGCAACGACTTCCTCGCGGTGCTGGCCGCCTCGCGCTGGGCGGCCGAGCGCGCCCGCTCCAACCTCGGCCCGGCGCTGATCGAATGGGTGACCTACCGCGCCGGCCCGCACTCGACCTCCGACGACCCCACGCGCTACCGCCCCGCCGACGATTGGCAGCACTACCCGCTCGGCGACCCGATCGAGCGGCTGAAGCGCCACCTGGTGGGCCTCGGCGCGTGGTCCGACGATGACCATGAACAGGCGAAGCAGGCGTACGACGCCGAGGTGTCCGCCGCGCTGAAGGCCGCCGAGCGCCACGGCGGCGCGCTGATCGATGGCCACGTGCCGCCTATCGACACGATGTTCGAGGGTGTCTACGTCGACATGCCGCCGCACCTGCACGAACAGTTGCGGCAGGCGCGCGACGAGTGGATGGCGGCGCAGGCCGAAGCGGCGTCGGCACACGGCGCCGCCACGCCGGGACAGGGAGGCGGACGATGACCCGCATGACGATGGTCCAGGCGCTGCGCTCGGCGATGGACGTGATGCTCGGCCGCGACGACGACGTGGTGATCTACGGCCAGGACGTGGGCTACTTCGGCGGCGTGTTCCGCTGCACCGACGGGCTGCAGGCCAAGTACGGCACCTCGCGCGTGTTCGACGCACCGATCTCCGAAGGCGGCATCGTCGGCTCCGCGATCGGCATGGCGGCGTACGGCTTGAGGCCCGTGGTGGAGGTGCAGTTCGCCGACTACTTCTACCCGGCCTCGGACCAGATCGTCTCCGAGGCGGCGCGGCTGCGCTACCGATCGGCGGGCGACTTCAGCGCGCCGATCACGATCCGCATGCCCTGCGGCGGCGGCATCTTCGGCGGGCAGACGCACAGCCAGAGCCCCGAGGCGCTGTTCACGCACGTGTGCGGCATCCGCACCGTGATGCCCAGCAACCCGTACGACGCCAAGGGGCTGCTGATCGCGTCGATCGAGTGCGACGACCCGGTGATCTTCCTGGAGCCCAAGCGCCTGTACAACGGCCCCTTCGACGGGCACCACGAGCGCCCCGTGGTGCCGTGGTCGCAGCACGCGCTCTCGGAGGTGCCCGAGGGCCACTACACGGTGCCGCTGTCGCAGGCCACGGTGGTGCGGCCGGGCCGCGACGTGACCGTCGTCGCCTACGGCACGATGGTCTGGGTCAGCGAGGCGGCGGCCGCCGAGACCGGCATCGACGCCGAGATCATCGACCTGCGCTCGCTGTGGCCGATGGACCTGCCGACGGTGGTCGAATCCGTGAAGAAGACCGGCCGCTGCGTCATCGTGCACGAGGCCACGCGCACCTGCGGCTTCGGCGCCGAGCTCTCGGCGCTGGTGCAGGAGCACTGCTTCTACCACCTCGAGGCGCCCATCGAGCGCGTGACCGGCTGGGACACGCCGTACCCGCACGCGCTCGAGTGGGCGTACTTCCCCGGCCCGCGCCGCGTCGGCGCGGCGCTGCAACGCGTGATGGAGGCCTGACCATGGGCCGTCTGCACATCATCAAGGTGCCCGACGTTGGCGAAGGCATCGCCGAGGTGGAACTGGTCGAATGGGCCGTCGCCGTGGGCGACACCGTCGCCGAGGACCAGGTGCTCGCCGGCGTGATGACCGACAAGGCGCATGTCGACATCCCGTCGCCGGTGGCCGGCACCGTGCAGGCGCTGGGCGGCGAGGTCGGGCAGATGCTCGCGGTGGGCAGCGAGCTGATCCGCATCGAGGTGGGGGAGGGCGCTGGAACGGTCCTGGCCCCGAAGCCGGTCGCCGCGCCTGCGCCGGCGGCCGTGAAGGCTGCGGCGGTGCCGGCGCAGGCTGCGGCGCTGCCCGGCCCGTCGGCCCGGCCGTCCCCGCCCGCGGCGGCGCCCGTCGCCGCGACGAAGGCGCGCCCGATCGCTTCGCCCGCGGTTCGCCGGCGCGCGTGGGAGCTGGGCCTCGACCTCGCCCAGGTCACCGCCACCGGCACCGCCGGCCGCATCGTGCACGCCGACCTCAACGCGGCCGTGGCCGCCGGCGTGCCGCGCTCGACGCCCGCGCCCGCCGCGCCGCCGGCCGTACCGCGGGCGGCGCCCGGCGCCGCGCGCGACGACGTGCAGACGATCCCGATGATCGGCCTGCGCCGCCGCATCGCGATGAAGATGCAGGAGAGCAAGCGCCGCATCCCGCACTACAGCTACGTCGAGCAGCTCGACGTCACCGATGCCGAGGCGCTGCGCGCCGCACTGAACGCGCGCTGGGGCGCGGAGCGCGGCCACCTCACCGTGCTGCCGCTGCTGATGCGCGCGCTGGTGCTGGCGATCGCCGAGTTCCCGCAGCTCAACGCGCACTTCGACGACGAGCAGGGCGTGATCACCCGGCATGGCGCCGTGCACCTGGGCATCGCCACGCAGACGCCCAACGGCCTGATGGTGCCGGTGGTGCGCCACGCCGAGACGCTGGACCTTTGGGGCCTGGCCGGCGAGGTCGCCCGGCTGGCCGAGAGCGCGCGCGCCGGCCGCGCCACGCGCGACGAGTTGTCGGGCTCGACGATCACGATCTCGAGCCTGGGCGCGCTGGGCGGCATCGTCTCCACGCCGGTGATCAACCGGCCCGAGGTCGCCATCGTCGGCGTCAACCGCATCGTCGAGATGCCGGTGGTGCGCGACGGCGCCATCGTCGTGCGCCGCACGATGAACCTGTCGTCGTCGTTCGACCACCGCGTGATCGACGGCGACGACGCGGCCCGCTTCATCCAGGCGGTGAAGCAGCTGATCGAGGTGCCGGGGCTGCTGCTGGCGGGGTGAGCGCGCCGAACTCCCCGAAGGACCGTCCCCGGCGCCGCCTCCCGCCGACGCGCTACGGGCGACTCCGCAGCGCCTGCTCCAGGCGCTGCTGCAGCCACGGGTCCAGCGGCTGTCCGTCACGGACGTAGCAGCGTGCCGCCCGGGCCTGCTCGCCCGATCCATGCTGCACCAGGGCAACGACGGCACTGGCATGGGCGACGTAGAAGTCGGTCCCTTGCATGCTGCCGAGGGTCTGCGCCAGCGCCTCGTCCATCGCAGGGCCACGCACGCCCGTTGCCGCCAGCAGGCCGACGATGCGGGACCATGCGATGCAGGCCAGCGACGGGTCGCGCCCGCCCGCCAGCTGGCGGTACAGCGCCAGGGCGCGATCGACCTGACCGGCGTCGGCATAGGCCCAGGCCAGGTTGTTGCGCAGCGTATCGCTGCCGTCGTATTCGCCCAGCGCCAAGGCTCCCTCGGCGCAGGTCAGGCCTCGCTGGCGATGCTGGGGCAAGGCACAACAGCACCACAGGAGGTTGATCGCCACGTCGACCTGCGTGCGGCGGGCCTGCAACCGCTCGGCCAGGGCCCAGGCCTCCTCGTGCAGCGGCAGGCCGCGCTCGGTCTGCCCGAGTTCGTCGTGCAGCGCGCCCAGTGATGTGAGCGCCACGGCGAGTGCGGAGCCCGCAGGTGCACGACGCAAGGCCTGCAGCTCGACCGCCAGCGCCGGCATCGCGCCGGCCGCGTCGCCACGCTGCAGCGCCAGTTGCGACGCCAGGCGCAGCACGTCGAGGTTGCCGGGATCGCACTGTGCGGCCTCGTCGCAGCGGAGCTGGGCCTGTGCCAGCGACCCGGCCTGGAACGCGATGCGGGCCAGCACCAGCATCGCCCAGGCGCGCTCCGCCGGATCGGGCCACTGCGCCAGTGCCGTCTGCGCGGCCTCCTCGGCCTCTTCGTGGCGGGCGAGTTCCTGCAGCAACAGGGCGCGCGCCGTGAGCAGGCTGGCGCACGCACGGCCATCGTGCGGCTGCTGCGCCTGCCAACGGGCCAGCTGCGGCAACAGATGCGCATGCAGCCCGCGCGAGCGCGCGAGATGCACCGCCTCCCAGGCGGCCTGCAGCGCGGGCAGGGGTTGTCCTGCCGCCCACCAGTGCTGCGCGCGGGCCTCCGGTGGCAGCTGGGCGGCCAGCGAGCGTGCCACGCGCGCATGGGTCCAGCGCAGGGCCTCCGCGGACAGCGCATGCTGCACGGCTTCGCGCACGAGCTCGTGCGCGAAGCGGCGGCCGTCGAGCAGGCCGGCCGAACGCGCCTGCGCCAGCGCCTGCGCCGCCACCCAGGGCGACAGCTCGGCGGCATCGGCCAGGCCTTCCACCTCGTGCACCTCGCCGGCCACGGCGGTGGCCGCCAGCAGGCGCTGCGCGGCGTCGCTGAGCCGGCGCACGCGGCGCTGGATGAGCTCGCCCAGGCGCGCCGGCAAGGCCGACGCCCGCAGGTCGGCCGCCTGGGCCTCGAGGCGGGCGATCCAGTGGGCGTCGCCGGCGTCGAGCTGGCGTCCTTCGAATCGATCGCGCAGCAGTTCGAGCGCGTAGAACGGGTTGCCGCCCGAACGCTCGTGCAGCCACGCCGCGGCCAGGGGCGCGGCGTCGGGTGCCGCACGCGCCACCACGGCCAGCAGGTGCGCCAGGCCGGCGCTGTCGAGCGGCTGCAGCGCCAGCTGGCGCACACCCTGCTGCTGCGCCAGTGCGGCCACGAGCGCCTGCGCTTCGGGCCGCAGCTCCCCGGGCCGGAAGGCCACGATCAGGCGCGTCCGCCCGGCCCGGGCCAGCTGCATCAGCAACTCGGCGGTACTGGCGTCGAGCCACTGCGCGTCGTCGGCCACCACCGCGGCGGCGCTGGCCTGGAGCAGGCCGGCGGCGGCCTGGAGCACGCGCATCGGCACCTCGCCGGCATCGTCGGGGCCTGCGTCGCGTGCCGCCACGGCATCGGGCAGCAGCCGCCGCAGGTCGGCCCAGGGGCCTTCCAGCGCGGGCAGGGCCAGGCGCTGGTCGTCCAGCCAGGCCACCAGCGGGGCCAGCGCAGCGCCATCGGTCTCGTGGCACCGCAGCCAGGCCGCGGCGGGAAGGTTCTCTTCGAGCAGCCGGGTCTTGCCGACGCCGGCGACACCCGCCACAAGGACCACACGCTCGAGCGGGTCCTGCAGGGTTGCGCTTTCCGCCTCGCGGGCCACCAGCCGCGGCGGCTGCAGCACCGCGTGGGGCAGCTTCGTCGGCGACGCGGCGGCCCCGGGCGGCGGCACGTCGTCGATCGAGTGGCCACCGAGCTGTCGCTGCACATGGGCGTGGAGCTCGGCCTCGGCAACGGTGCCGAGCTGCTCGCGCAGGCAGCGTTGCAAGTCTTCGAAGGCGGCCAGGGCTTCGTCACGCCGTCCGTCGGCCAGCAGGGCGTCGAACAGTGCGCGCAGCACGGTCTCGTCGCAGCGGTCGAGTTCGAACACGCGTCGCAACAGGTCCGATGCGGCGCGGGGCGGCACCAGCGGCACCGCACGCAGCACGGCCTCGCGCCACTGGGCCAGCAGCACGCCGCGCTGCGAGGCTGCCCACTCGCCCAGGGCCGGAAAGGAGCGGAAGCTCAGGCCGGTGGCGAAGCCGCGATGCGGCAGTGCTGCAGCGGTCAGCCAGTCACCGCGCGCGCAGGCGCCGCGCAGCCGCTCGACGTCACTGGGCAGCGACATGCGCAGGCGGCGCGGTTCGGCCAGCAGCGCGGGCTCGAGCTGCCAGCGGCGCAGCAACGGCCGCAGGCGATTGAGGTTGACGCGCAGGTTGTGCTGGGCCGTGGCCTCGTCGGCCCGCGGCCAGAACAACGCTGCGAGTTCGTCGCGCAGCACCCAGTCGCCCTGCGCGCCGAGGCAGGCCACCAGGTAGCCCGGCACGCTGTCGGGCAGCTCGTGGCGCACCGGGCCGAGCCACAGACAGGGCGATGCCAGCAACTGAAGGTGGGCCGCGTGGGTCTCGAGCATCGCTGCTGCCGATATACACGAGGGCCGGCGGCCCGTGCAAGCCGCGCGGCGGGCGCGCCCGGCCTAAAGCGCCTGACCATGAGACGGCAATGAGACGCCAGGCCCCTAGGCTGGATGCCCTTCGTCAGCGGCCGGGCCACGGCACACCACGACATGGGGCGCTCGCACACGCCGATCCCGAGTTTCCTGCTGCGCATCGTGCCCCGGCAGGAGACGCGACGCACGCTGCACTACGAACTGCGCGACCTCGGTTCGGGCCAGGTGCATCGCTTCACGTCGCTGCTCGCGCTGCGGCGATTCCTGTCGACTCTCGCGCCGCATGAGCGCGGGGTGCCATGAGACGGCGATGAGATGGCCGCTGCGCACACTGAATCCGTCACCCCACTCCTCGGAGGATCCGTCATGAACAGCTGCTCGAGCGCCCCACTTCCTGCTTCCGGCCTGATCGCGTCAGCGCTGCCGAAAGCAGACCGCGCGCCCCGGGTGCGCGTGGCGTTGGTGGCCTGTGCACTCGCCGTGCCGATGCTCGCATCGGCCACGCCCTTGTTGACGACGCGCATCGGCCCGCTCGGGGCCGGCAGCGCAAGCTGCCTGCGAGACGCCAATCGGTCGGCCAGCGCGGGCCCGCTGGTCGACACGCAGGTCTGCGCACGCGATGTCCTGGGCCCGCAGAGCGCGGCGGCCTTCGCCGTGGCCGACTTTGGCAGCCTGGGCGCGTCGACCGTGCTGACCATGTCACCCATCTTCCTCAGCACACCCTCCATCACCGGCAACACCACCGTCAGCTTTCAGGCCGAATACGTCTTCAGCGGCCCGGGGGCCAGCGTGCCGGTGGAGCTGAACCTCGACCTCGACGGGGTGCTCTCGTCGACAGGCATTTTCAGCAGCGCCTTCATGCAGATCGTGCTCGAGGTATCCGGCGCACCTCGGCGGACGGCGAAGATCGAGATCATCGACGGGGGCCGCGTCGTCACAGAGACGGGGCTCGACGGGGATGTCGACTTCTCGGCCCTGCTCGGACTGGCCGGCGGCGGCGTCGAGATCGACACCGAGACCTTCACCGTCCCCGTCGGCGTGCCCGTGACGATGCGGCTGGCGCTGCTGACCGGCGGCGGCCTGGGATCGAACGGCGATGGCGTGACCATGAACTCGACCAGCGACTTCGACTCCACGCTGACCTTCAATCGCGACGGCCCGGTGTTCTCGATGCCGGCAGGCTACACCGTCAACGGCCCCGGTGTCGTCGACAACCGATGGATCGGCGCATTGCCGCCCGGCGCGGTTCCCGAGCCGGGATCGCTGGTGCTGGCGGCATTGGGCCTTGCAGGTCTGATCGCGCCGAACCGGCGCGGTGGATGCCGACGAGGCCGCTGATCAAGATGCCGGGGCTGCTGCTGGCGGGGTGACCGCGCCGCGCTCGGCCGCCACCAGCCGGTCGATGATGCGACGCGCATGCACGCCGCCGGCGTCGATGTTGAGCTTGAGCAGCGTACGGCCCGGCCACTGCAGGTGGTTGCGCTGCTGCTGCTCGAGCACCTCCAGGTCCTCGCCGAAGATCCTGCCCTGGCCTTCGCGGATCTGCGCGGTGAGCGCCTTGTCCTCGGGCCGGAAGTTGCGCGCCATGCCCCAGAAGTACCAGATCGACGTGTCGGTCTCGGGCGTGATGAAGTCCACCACCCAGCTCGACACCTTCTTGTCGGCCGGCGCGTGGTAGCCCCCGTGGCCGGCCAGGGCCACGCCGACCTCGATCAGCACGTGGCTGGGCGGCGTGTAGTGGCAGACCTGCCAGCGGTCGACCGGCTGGTCGTCGGGCAGCTGGTGGCTGCGCAGCGCCATGCGCCAGAACGGCGGCGCATGGATGCCGTTCATGAAACGCTCGGTGATCACGTGGTCGCCCTCCACCCGCGTCGTGCAGGGGGTCTCGTCGATCTCGGGCTGGCCGATGCTGGTGGCGTGCACGTAGGTCTCGTGCGTCAGGTCCATCAGGTTGTCGATCATCAGCCGGTAGTCGCAGGCGATGTGGTACAGGCCGCCGCCGTAGGCCCACGCCGGGTCGGAAGCCCAGGCCAGTTCGGGGATCAGCGCCTCGTCGGCCCGTGCAGCGTCGCCAGGCCACAGCCAGACGAAGCCGTGGCGCTCGACCACCGGATAGCTGCGCACCGGCGGGAAGGCCCGCACCCGCTGCCCGGGCATCGCCACGGTGCGGCCGTCGCAGCCCATCTCGAGGCCGTGGTAGCCGCAGATCAGCTTGCCTTCCTCCACGCGGCCGAGCGACAGCGGCGCGCCGCGGTGCGGGCACCAGTCCTCGAGCGCCACCGCCTGGCCGCCCGGCCCGCGGTAGAGCACGAGGCGCTGGTTGCAGATGACGCGGCCGAGCGGCTGGCCATCGATCTCGGAGGGGGCGCAGGCGACGTACCAGGTGTTGAGCGGCGGCATGGGCATCTCATTCAGCATACTCAATGACGTTCAGAATACTGAATGACGCGACTGTCGTGGTGTGATTCCGATCCGGGTATACCCGCGGTCGCGGGTGAGTGCGGGCCTTCGTGGGGCCGGCCGTTCAGACCTGCACGATCCGCTTCAGCAGGTCCAGCAGCTGGGCGCGCTCGGCCGCCGACAGTGGGGCGAGCAGCGAGCCGTACATCGGGCGCACCTGCGGCAGCATGGCCGCGAGCACTGCCTCGCCGGCGGGCGTGAGCCGAAGGGCGCGCTGCCGCCGCGGCAGCAGCTCGCGCTCGATCCAGCCCTTGGCGTCCAGCCGCGCCGCGATGTCGGCGGTGGTCGAGGTGTCCAGCGCGACGGCGTCGGCGAGCGTCACCTGGTCGATGCCGGGCCGGTCGGCCAGCGTGCGCAGCACCGCGTACTGCACCGGCGTCACGTCGCGGCCATGGGTCGCATGGAAGGCCGCCACAGCCGCCTGGTGGGCGCGGCGCAGCAGGTGGCCGGCCTCGTCGACGAGCGCGAGGGGTTCCGCATCGAGGGCCGTCGCGCGCTGCTTCGGTGACGGTGGGGTCCGGGCGGCCCTCGGTGCTCGCGTGCTCACGGGGCGGCAGTCTACTCAGCGGCCCGGTGCCGACGCCACCGCCGCCGGGGCACGTGCCTCCCGCTGCATCTCCGCCTTGAACCGCATCGCCATCTCCACGCGTTTGCGGCCGCTGGGGTGCGTGTAGAACAGGACCTCTTCCACCGGTCCCGGCTCGAGCTTGCGGTACTCGCCGAGCTTGAGTGCCACTGCCGCGAATGCGTCGGGCTCGCGCGACGCGGCCAGCCCGAAGCGGTCAGCCTCGATCTCCTGCATGCGCGTGATGTTCAGGAACAGCGGCGAGGCGACGAGCTGGAAGGCCGTGAACGCCGCCAGCAGCACCGGGAAGCCGGCCACGTCGGCTGCGTCGCGCAAGGCGTAGCGGGCCTGTACGCGTGCCAGCACCCAGCCGGCGAAGGCGAACATCGCCACGAACAGCGGGATCTGGAACATCGTCGCCTTCAGCCCGTGGTTCAGCACGTAGTGTCCGATCTCGTGCGCCATCACCATGCGCACCTCGGGCAGCGAGGCGCGGTTCAGCAGGTTGTCGTTGAGCGCGATGCGCATCGTCCCGGCGAAGCCCGCGACATTGGCGCTGATGCGCTTGTGCTGCTTGCTGGCGTTGAACTGATACACCTCCTCGGCCGGCACGCCGTGCGCGCGCGCCAACGACAGCACCTCGTCGCGCACGCGCGCGTCCTGCACCGGCTCATAGCGGTTGAACAGCGGCGCGATGAACGGTGGGTAGATGAACGAGCCGAACAGCGTGAAGGCGACCGTCACGCACGCGCCCCACAGCCACCAGGTGCGCGGCGCGCGCCGGATCACGGCGTAGATCACCACCAGCGCCAGCGCGCCGAGCAGCAGGGTCAACGCGACATCGATCAGCGCCTCGCCGAACCACGCGCCGAAGGTCTGGTTCGACAGACCGTACTGGTGCTCGCGGAAGTAGCCCGAGTAGATCTCCAGCGGCAGCCCCAGCAGCGACAGCAGCGCCAGCGCGCCCAGTGCGTAGAGCGCCACCTGCAGTGTGCGCCGGCGCGTGGTGCGTTCGGCGGCGTCGCGCAGGCGTCGCGAGATGCCGGTGGCCATCAGCAGCCACGCGCTGGCCACGCCGACCAGCGCGCTCAAGCCCTGCAGCCAGTAGCCGCCTTCGTAGTACGCGTCGGTCTTGGCGCGCCGCTCGGCCGGCACCGTGGCCAGCCAGGCGTTCGTGGCGGCCACGGGGTCCAGAGGCACCGCCTGCGCCGCCGCGGGGATCTCGGGTGGCGGCGGTGCGGCATGCAGCCAGGGGGTGAGGCCGAGCAGGCACAGCGCGAACAGGCAACGGAGCAAGGATCGGAGCATCCCGGGACGATACCGGCCCGGTACCGCTCGTCGCCGCGCCTTGCGACGGATGGGCAGACGGAGGGGTCGAGTGGCCACGGCCCCGCGAAGGGCCGCCGCCGGCTCGTCACCCCCGCGCCCGCACCGGCCGGTCGCCTTCGGAGATGTAGATTTCCACGCGGCGGTTCAGCGCCCGGTTGGTCGCCGACGCGTTGTCGGCCACCGGATAGCTCTCGCCGTAGCCGCGCGTCTCCAGCCGCGCCGACGAGATGCCCAGCGCGCCGAGCGCTGCGGCCACCGCGTCGGCACGCCGCTGCGACAGCACCTGGTTGTACGCGTCGTCGCCCACGCTGTCGGTGTAGCCCTCGACGCGCACGCGGCGCTCGGGGTGTTCGCGCAGGAACGCGGCGAGCTTGGCGATGGCGCCACGCGCCGTGGGCTTGATCTCGGCGCGGCCGGTCTCGAACAAGACGTCGCCCAGCGTCACGAGGAGGCCGCGTTCGGTCTGCTTCGCCTGCAGTTCGTCGAGCTGCTGCTGCAGCACGACCACAGTGGTCTGCGCCTGCGCGGCTTCCTGGCGCGCGGCCGCCGCGCGGGCCTCGGCGTCGCTGGCCTGCGCGCGGGCGGTGCTGGCGTCCTGCTGTGCGACGACGGCTTCGGTGCGCGCCGACAGCGCCTGCGTGCGGGCCATCGCGGCCTCGGCCTGGGCGCGGCGCGCGGCCGCGGCATTCGCTTCGGCTCGGGCGCGTTCGCGTTCGGCCTGCGCCTGCTTCATGGCGGCCTCGTCGCGCTTGGCGCGGGCCAGCGTCAGCGCCGTCTCGGCCTCGCTGCGCGCCACGTAGGCGGCGCTCTCGATCTCGGCGAGCGGCTCGCCCTTGGTGTTCAGCGTCTCGGCGCGGCGCAGCGCATCGGTGGCGCGCTTGAGTTCGAGCGCGGCGCTCTCGAGCACCTGCGGGTCGCGCTCGGCGCGCTGCACGGTGGCGCGCGCATCGGCCAGGGCCGGCGGGTTGGGCGGCGCCGAGGCACAGGCGGCCATCAGGGCCGCGAGGGCGGCGAGGGTGATCGTGCCCAATGTATGCGGGGCCTTCGTCATGGGGATTCCTTCCGTGGCGAACAGGGGGATGCGGCGGGATGACGCTCAGGGCTGCCGGGCCAGTTCGGCGCGCAGCGCGCGCAGGTTGGCCTGCACCTCGTCGAGTGCGGTGTCGGCGCGGCTGGCGCGGGCGCGGGCCTGCGCCAGGGCCGCGTCGGCCTCGGCCTGTTCGGCGAGTTGCCGCGCCGTGGCGTAGTCCTTCTCGGCCATGGCGCGCTGTGCGCGGGCGAGCTTGTCGCGGGCCAGGGCCACTTCGGCCGGGGCTTCGGCGGCGGTAGGCCCGCTCGCGCGGTCCACCGCGGCCTGGCTCACGGCGAGCTGTTCCTTCGGTGGCTGGCCGGCGCAGGCCGCGAGCAGGGCGGCGCCGGCCAGTGCACAAGCCGGCAGCAGGCGGCGCCACGGCGCCGGGGCAGGGCGGATGTTCATCGTGGGACTCCTCGTCGATGCGGTTGCACCGCGAGCCGGGTGGCGCGCGGCGGCGACGGTGTCGTCGTGCCTGCATCGTCGGCAGCGAGGCTCCGCGCAGCCATCGGCCGGCGTCGCATCGCGCTGTCGGAGATGCCCTACGGGGGCGGGAGGCGCCCTACGCGCGCGTGGAGAACGCGCCCTGGTGGCTGTGCGCGAGCCAGTTGCGCAGGTAGGCCGCGATGGGGCGGTCGCCCAGCAGCCACAGCCGCTCGGGCGCCAGGCGCAACAGCATCACCGGCACGTCGATCAAGCGCGCACGCGTGGCGCGGCCGGCCTCGCGCGGGATCGCGTCGGCATCCACGAGGTGCGCGAGCCAGACGTCGATGCGCGGGCCGTGCAGCTCGTACGTGGCCACGGCATCGCCGAGGTCGGCGGCCATCGCGGTCTCGCTGCGCCCGGGTTCGAGCGCCTGCAGCAGCGTGCGCACCGGTGCGGCCTCCAGGCTCAGCAGCACGCTCTCGTGCGGCGCTCGCCAGGCCAGCCACGGGCCGCTCTCGCCGGCCGCCGCGAGCACGCCCGGCGATGGCAGCCCGCTCAACCCGATCACGGCCAATGCCTGGGCGGCCGTGCCATCGCCCGCGAAGTGACGCACGCTGGCCGCGTGCAACTCCTGCAGCTCACGGCAGCCCGGCAGGCCCGGCGCGGCGTTCGGCAGCTCAGCCATGCAGCCGCTCCCCGGCGGGGTCGACGAACGGCGTCTTCACCACCTCCACCGGCACCGACGTTCCAAGGTGCCACGCGGTGAGCGTCTCGCCCAGCCGCTGCGTGCCGCGCCTGAGCAGCGCCAGCGCGATCGGCTGCTGCAGCGCGGGGCTCCAGCAGCTGCTCGTCACGTAGCCCTCGGCAGCCGTGGGCGGCGGGCGCAGCGCGAGGTGCGCGCCGACCGGCAGCCGCGTGCGGCGGTCCACCGGCTGCAGGCCCACGAGCTGCAGCCGGTCGGGGTCGCGCGCCGCGGGCCGCGAGAGCGAGCGGCGGCCGACGAAGTTGGCTGCCTTCTTCTCGATGCCGCGCGCCAGCGCCACGTCGCCGGGCAGCGTGGTGCCGTCGGTGTCGGCGCCCACGTGCAGGTAGCCCTTCTCGATGCGCAGGATCATCAGCGCCTCGACGCCGTAGGGCAGCAGCCCGAGGCCTTGCCCCGCGGCCCACAACTCGTCGAGCAGCGCGGGCACCTGCGACGCGGGCAGGTTGATCTCGTAGCCGACTTCGCCGCTGAAGCTCGCGCGCAGCACGCGCAGCGGCACGCCGCGGTGCTCGGCGGTCTTCAGCGTCATGTGCTTCATCGCGGCGGGTGCCAGAGCCGCGTCGAAGCCCAGGCGCTGCAGCAGCGCCCAGGCTTTCGGCCCGCTCACCGTGACGTTGCCCCACTGCGCGGTGACCGGCACGACGAACACGCGCTGGTCGACGTACTCGCACTGCAGCCATTCCTCGAAGGCCAGCGCCACGCGCTCGGCCCCGCCCGAGGTGGTGTTGACGTGGAAGTGGTTCGGCCCGAGCCGGGCCACGATGCCGTCGTCGGTGACGATGCCGTTCTCGTCGAGCAACGCGCCGTAGCGCGCGCCGCCCACCGGCAGCGTCGACAGCGTGCCGATGTACATCAGGTCGAGGAAGCGGCCTGCGTCAGGCCCGTAGACCTCGATCTTGCCCAGCGGCGAGGCTTCGAACACGCCCACGCCCTGCCGCACGCCTGCGGCCTCGCGCTCGGCTGCGGTGATGAGGGTCTCGCCGGGTCGCGGATAGGCGGCCGGGCGGTTCCAGCCGCCGAACTCCTCGAACAGCGCGCCGCGGGCCGCGTGCCAGTCGTGGCCCGGTAGGCGTTTCAGCGGCCGGTAGCGCCCGCCCGCGCGCCCGGCCGACAGCGCGTTGAGGGTCACCGGCTTGTACGGCGGCCTGAAGCGCGTGGTGCCCACCTCGTCGGGCGTGCGGCCGGTGGCCAGGCCCATGCGCACCAGTGCGTTGACGTTGCTCGTCTTGCCCTGGTCGGTGCCCATGCCGGTGGTGGTGTAGCGCTTCAGGTGCTCCACCGAGCGGTAGTTCTCGCGCGCGGCCAGGTCGATGTCGTTGGCCGACACGTCGTTCTGCAGGTCCACGAAGATGCGGCCCGGCGTGCGGCCGAGGGCCGCCAGCGCAGAAGCGCCGGGCGCGTTGTCGGCGGGCACCACTCCTGCGCCGACCGGCTCGGGTAGCGGTGCTGTCCCACCCGGCTCCATGCGTGCGACGAGGTCGGCGTGGTCCAGCGCTGCGTCGAGGTCGAACACACCTGCGCAGGCACCGACCACCGCCACGCCGGGCACGGCCTGCGCCGGCACGAACATCGACTCGCGCGGCAGCCAGCGCAGCCGGCCGCCGGCCTGCGAGTACAGGCTGACGTCGGGCGCGTGGCCGCCGGCGCTGGCCACGAGGTCGGCGTCGATGCGCTGCGGCGCCGAGCCCGCCGCGCCGGCCACCCACGCGCCCTGCACCGCGCGTGTGCCGGCCACGCCGACGAGCGCGCTCTCGTGCAGCACGCGCACGCCGGCCGGCACCCCGACCGCGCCCACGTCGCCCGCGGCGCGGCGCTCGACGATCGCCGCGACCTCGAGGCCCGCGGCCACCAGCGTCTGCGCCACGCCGTACGCGGCATCGCAGGCCGCGGCCAGCACGATGCGGCGGCCGCAGGCCACGCCGTACAGCGCGGCGTAGCGCTCCACGGCGCTCGCGAGCATCACACCCGGGCGGTCGTTGTCGGGGAACAGCATCGGGCGCTCGAAGGCCCCGGTGGCCAGCACGATCTGGCGCGCCCGCAACTTCCACAGCCGCTCGCGCAGCGCGCCGCCATCACCCTCCAACGACTCGAGCGCCACCACCAGCCGGTGGTCGTAGATCGCGAGCGCCGTGGTGCGGCACCGCAGCTGCACGCCCGTGCCCGCCAGACCGTCGAGCCGCGCCGCAAGTCGCGCACGCCCGGCCGCCGCGGCAGCATCGCCGCGCAGCGCCTGCGCGGCCAGCCAACCGCCCGGGGCTACGGCGCCTTCGAGCAGCACCACGCGGCGACCCGCCGCAGCGGCTGAGCGTGCGGCCTGCAAGCCCGCGGCCCCCGCGCCCACCACCAGCACATCGACGGTCTCGGACACCTCGTCGTAGCGCTCCGGGTCGGCGCCGTCGCCCAGCGTGCTGCCGGCGGCCATGCGCCGGATGGTCGGCTCGAACAGGTGCCAGTTCGGCCACATGAAAGTCTTGTAGTAGAAGCCCGCCGGCATCCACGCGGCGAAGCGTTCGTTCAGCGCGCCGACGTCGAACCCGAGGCTGGGCCAGCAGTTGCCACTGACCGCTTCCAGGCCGTCGCGCACGAGGATGTCGGTTGCGCGCGTGCCGGGGCGGCGGCGCTCGCCGCGGCCGATGTCCAGCAGCCCGGTCGGCTCCTCGATGCCGCACGAGACGATGCCGCGCGGCCGGTGCAGCTTGTAGCTGCGGCCCACGTGCATCACGCCCTGCGCGAGCAGCGCCGAGGCCACCGTGTCGCCCGCGCAGCCGTCGATGGGGCGGCCGTTGAACGAGAAGCGCAGCGGCCGCGTGCGGTCGATCCACGCGCCGTGTGGCGCCGGCAGCCGGAGGCCGCTCACCGCGGCACCTCGGGCATCGGCTCGGTCATGCGCCAGACGGCGTGCACGGCGTGCGTCTGCGTGTCGCGCAGCGCGTTGAACCATTGGCTGCAGCCGTAGGTGTGGCGCCAGCGTTCGGCGTGCAGCCCGGCCGGGTTCTCGCGGCCGTACAGGTAGCGGCCCCAGGTCTCGTCGCTGCAGTCCAGCGGCGGGCGTTGGATGCCGGTGGTGCCGCCGCAGTGGAACTCGTGCTCGGGCCGCGGGCCGCACCAGGGGCAGGTCAGGCGCATCATGGTGTGGGCGACGCCGTCAATGCGCGATGCCGGCGGCAGCGGCTTCGTCTATGAGTCGGCCGGTCTCGAAGCGCGCCAGTTGGAAAGGCTCGGCCAGTTCGTGGTTGCGGCCGGTGGCGAGCACGTGCGCCAGCGTCCATCCGCCCACCGGGATCGCCTTGAAGCCGCCGGTGCCCCATCCGCAGTTGATGTACAGGCCCGGCACCGGCGTCTCGCCGATGATGGGGCTCGAGTCCTGCACCACGTCGACGATGCCGGCCCACTGCCGCAGCAGGCGCAGCCGACCGAAGCTCGGGAACATCTCGGTGGTGGCCGCCATCACCTGCTGCAACACGGCGAAGCTGCCGCGCTGCGCGTAGCTGGGGAAGTGGTCGAGCGCGCCGCCGATCACCACCTCGCCCTTGTCGGACTGGCTCCAGTACGCACCCACCGCCGGCGAGAGGATCACCGTGTCGAGCACCGGCTTCACCGGCTCGCTCACCATCGCCTGCAGCGCGTAGCTGGTGACGGGCAGCGTGAAGCCGGCCATCTTCGCGATCACGCTGGAGTGGCCCGCCACGGCGGCGCCCACCTTCTCGGCGCGGATCTCGCCGGCCACGCCGCCACGCAGCGTCTGCACGCCCGCGACGCGCTCGCCCTGCATCACGAAGCCGGTGACGGCGCAGTTCTGGACGATGTCCACGCCCAGTGCGCTGGCCGCGCGCGCATACGACCAGGCCACCGCGTCGTGCCGCGCCGGGCCGCCGCGCCGCTGGATGAAGCCGCCGAGGATCGGGAAGCGCGCATCGGCGTCGAAGTTCAGCCGCGGCGCCAGCGTGCGCACCTGGGCGGCGTCGAGCACGTCGGCATCGATGCCGTTGAAGCGCATCGCGTTGGCCCAGCGCGCGATGTTGTCCAGGTCATGCCGCGAGTGCGCCAGCGTGACGATGCCGCGCTGGCTGAACATGATGTTGAAGTTCAGTTCTCGCGACAGGTCTTCGTAGAGCCGCACCGAGAAGTCGTACAGGCGCGCGCTCTCGGGGTACAGGTAGTTCGAGCGCACGATGGTCGTGTTGCGCCCGGTGTTGCCGCCCCCGATCCAGCCCTTCTCCACCACGGCGACGTTGCGGATGCCGTGGTTCTTCGCCAGGTAGTAGGCGGTGGCCAGGCCGTGCCCGCCGCCGCCGATGATCACCACGTCGTAGCGCGGCTTCGGCTCGGCGTCGCGCCACGCGGGCGCCCAGTCGGCGTGGCCGGGGGCCGCGGCGAGCAGGTTCCAGGCGGAGTAGTGCGAGCGCATGGTCGGGTGGGGCCCGCGATGTTGCCGGCCCGAGGGCCGGCCGGCATTGGCGGTCGGCACGGATTTTTAGGCACGAGCACCGCGCGGGGTCCCCCCGCCTCGTCCGCCGGAAGCAAGCGTTCGCGGGACGGCTACTGGATCGTCACCTTCAGCGTCGGCCCGTGGCCCGTGCGGCCGTCGTACCTGGCATCCGCATCGGCGATGCGTTTGTCGATCACCGTCGGCCCGCCGATCTTCGCAAAGGCCTTCTCCAGGTCCGCCTTCGCCTTCTTCATCGCCTCGTCGAAGGTGGGTGCCTCGCCGGAGATGCGCATCGCCTGAGCGTCGGCGTAGATGGCCTGGGCCACCTCCTTCGCGGCGTTCACGTGGCCCAGCTCGTGCTTCTCGACCTCGCCGATGAAGCGGTCCCACTCCTTCTTCGCGGTCTTGGACAGCGCCGCCTTGCCGAGCTTGGGCATCATGATCTCGCCCGTGACGGTCATGCTCATGTCCTCGACCGAGATGATCACGATGGTCGATTGCTGGTCACCGCGCGTGATGGTCTCGATGGAGCGGACCCGCGGTTCCCACGCCGAGTCGATCACGAGCTCGGAGGCCGTGACGGACGCGACGCGCGAGTTGTCGTTGGCATCCCTGGGGCCGCGCCTCTCGATGTCGGCCCAGATCGCCTCGAGCGTGTTGCCGGAGACGGTGTACTCGATGATCGTGGGCTTGGGGGCCTTGATGGAGCAGGGCATGGCGATGGTCCTGGCAGGGTGGGTTGCGGGGCCCGGCCCGGTGCCGCGCCCCTTCACTGCCTGAAACGGGGCGGCGCGGCGGATCCGGACATCGCCGGACTGCGACTCCGCCGGCAGCGCCACCACAGCCCCAGCGCCCCCACTGCCGCCAGCAGCGCCTTGGGCGCCTCGGGCACCGCTCCCACCGCGAACAGCTGCCCGGCACCGATGGCGTAGACCGTGCCGTCGGGCCCGATCACGGTGGGCGTGTACGGCTGCAGCGCACCGCCGGTGAGCACGAGGGACTGCGACAGCGTGTTGGTCGCCAGGTCCCAGCGGTACAGCGAGCCGTCCTCGTTGTTGGCGTACACCGAGCCGGTCGCCGGGTCGACCACGGCGGAGTTGATGCACCACTCCGCGAGCTGAGGGGAAGCCTGCGTCATCACCTCCAGCATGTCGATCTGCCCGGTCAGCGGGTCGACCTGCGTGACGTTCGGGTCGAGGATCGCGATCTTGTCCTGGCCGCCGTTGTAGCCGTAGCTGTTGTACTTGGTGAAGAGCAGATAGGTCGAACCCGCCGCCGAGACGTAACCGGGCACCATCGACGCCGGCACGATCGAGGCCGTGGTGTCCCAGCCGAACGAGCCCGGGATCTTGGTGGTCTGGAGGTCGGCCGAGAAGTGCAGCAGGTTGCCGCGGAAGCCGAAGCCGGCCAGCGTGCCGAAGTAGACGTCGTTGTCGGGCCCGATCGTCGGCGCCGCCGTCGACAGCGTGTTCAGCCCGGCAATGGCCACCTGCGACTTCAGGGCCAGCGTGGCGCTGTCGTAGGCGGCCAGGAAACCGTTGTTCAGCGCCATGTAGAGCGTGCCGCCGTCGTTGCTCAGCGCCGGAGCGCTCTGCATCTGCGGCAGGCCCACCGCGCTGTAGGTCGCCGTCCCGCCCGGTGCGATGCGCGCGATGCCGCTGCCCAGGCCCGGCACGCTGCTCTGGTAGCCGAAGTAGACGTTGCCCTGCCGGTCGGCGGTGATCGGCGTGTTGATGCGCAGGTTGTTGTCGTACAGGCTCGGGTTGGCGCGGTACTCGGCGAGCCCGTAGAACGCCAGCTGCGTGGGCGCCACGGCGCCGGGCGTGTCCAGCGCATCGCGGTAGTAGACCGTGCCGCCGGCACCGGCGTAGTAGAGCCGGGTCGAGCCGGCGATCGGCGCCAGCGTGGGCGAGTACGGCACGAGCCAGCCGTTGCTCGGCGGCGTGTAGTCGGAGGTCTGCGTCCACAGCAGGCTGCCGGTGCTGCCGCTGCGTGCCTCCACCTGCCAGCCGAAGGCGTCGTTGCGCACCGGCAGCAGCACCGTGTTCGCGCCGGTGATCAGCGGCGAGCCGTAGTGCGCGAGTTGCCCGCCGTAGTGGTAGTCCACGGGTGTCTGCCAGAGGATCTGCTGCAGCGGCTGGGCGCCGGTGGTGGAGAGGGCGGTGTGCTGCGGGTCGTTGCCGTAGCCCATCCACTGCGCGCTCGCGGGGCCGGCGGACATGGCCGCGATCCAAACCACTGCACCGACATGCGGGTAACGATTCGATGCCATGGGGGCCTCCGACTCCGGGCCCGACCGGGGCGCGGGTAGCGTGGGTGCGGCGCGGCCGTGCAACGGGTTGTCGCGCTGTGGTAAACCCGCCCGCCATGAAGCGCCGCCACACCCTCGCGCTGGCCGCCGGCGCGGCCTGGCCTGCGCTGCCCGCAGCCGGCGCCGACGTCCCCGCCACGCCGTCGGGCCGCAAGGTCCTGCGCATCCTGTTCCCCACCGCCGAGACCGGCTTCGACCCGCCTCGCGTCTCCGACACCTACTCGCGCACCGTCACCGCGCACATCTTCGAGGCGCTCTACGACTTCGACCACCTCGCGCGCCCGGTCAAGCTGCGCCCGCGCACGGCCGCGGCCATGCCCGAGGTCAGCGCGGACTTCAGGACGTGGACCATCCGCCTGCGCCCCGGCATCCTGTTCGCCGACGACCCGGCGTTCAACGGCCGCAAGCGCGAGCTGACGGCGCAGGACTACGTTTACAGCATCAAGCGCTTTGCCGACCCGGCCACCAAGTCGCCGGCGTGGTCGTCCCTGGACGACTGGAAGCTGCTGGGCCTGCGCGAGCTGCGCCAGCGCGCGTTGAACGACAAGACGCCGTTCGACTACGACACCGAGATCGAGGGCCTGCGCGCGCTCGACCGCTACACGCTGCAGCTCAGGCTCGGCGGCTCCAAGCCGCGGCTGGCCGAGAGCCTGGCCGACAACGGCCTGCTCGGCGCCGTGGCGCGCGAGGTCGTCGAGCGCTACGGCGACACGATCATGGAGCACCCCGTGGGCACCGGCCCGTTCCGGCTGGCGAGCTGGCGCCGCTCGTCGCAGATGGTGCTCGAGCGCAACCTGAACTTCCGCGACGAGCGCTGGAGCGCCGAGCCCGTACCCGGCGACACCGAGGGCCAGGCGATCCTGCAGCGCATGCGGGGCCGCCGGGTGCCGGTGGTCGATCGCGTGGAGATCAGCGTGGTGGAGGAGGCGCAGCCGCGCTGGCTGAGCTTCCTCAACGGCCAGGTCGACATGCTCGCGCTGCCGCAGGAGTTCGTGCCGGTGGCGGTGCCCGGCGGGCAGCTCGCGCCCAACCTGCGCAAGCAGGGCATCCGGCACCAGCGCGTGCTGCTGCCGGTCACGCAGCTGAGCTTCTTCAACATGGAGCACCCGCTGGTGGGGGGCCTCGAGCCGCACAAGGTGGCGCTGCGCCGCGCGGTGAACCTGGCCACCGACACCGAGCGGCTGGTGCGCCTGGTGTTCCGCGGCCAGGCCATTCCGGCGCAGTCGATCATCGCGCCCAACACCAGCGGCTACCGCGCCGACTTCAAGAGCGAGAACGGCGAGTACAGCCCGGCGCGCGCCAAGGCACTGCTCGACCTGTACGGCTACGTCGACAAGGACGGCGACGGCTGGCGCGAGCAGCCCGACGGCCAGCCGCTCGTGCTGGAGTGCGCCACGCAACCCGACGGCCTCTCGCGGCAGATCGACGAGTTGATGAAGAAGGACCTCGACACCATCGGCCTGAAGGTCGTCTTCAAGCCGGCGAAGTGGCCCGAGAACCTGAAGGCCGCGCGGGCCGGCAAGGTGATGATGTGGCGCGTCGGCACGGCGGCCTCGGTGACCGACGGGCAGGAGGTGCTGCAGCGCCTGTACGGCCCGCAGGCGGGGCTGGGCAACATCGCGCGCTTCCGCCTGAAGGCCTTCGACGAGGTCTTCGAGCGCCTCTCACCGCTGCCCGACGGCCCCGAGCGCGAGGCGCTGTTCGAGCAGGCCAAGCGGCTCTCGGTGGCCTACGCGCCGTACAAGGTGCTGCTGCACCAGTACGCCGACGTGCTGACCCAGCCATGGCTGGAAGGGTATCGGCGGCCGCTGTTCTGGAACCACTGGTGGCACCTCGTGGACGTGGAGGGCGTGCGCGCGGCGTGATTGGAGGCCGGCGACTGCGGCTCTCCCCGGTGATGATCCCGTTGACGATAAGCCCCGGGCGGGCGTTCACTACCGGCGTCCGCAGGCATGCTGGACATCGGGGAGACCGAGTGATCGACAGATGTCGCCGGCAACTTGCGGTCGCGCTGGCAGCGGCGGTGGGCTCGCCCGCAGTGGTCGGCGACCGCCGTCGGCCGGCGCGCGTCGGCATCGTGGCCGCAGGTGCGCCTGAGCCGGCGAATCCGAACATCCGCGCCTTCGTGGACGGGCTGCGAGACCATGGGCTGGAAGAAGGCCGCGATGTCGTGCTCGAGGTGCGCTGGGCACGAGGTGCTGCCACGGCGATACCGGCCCTGGCCGCCGAACTCGCGGCGGTGCCCGTCGATGTGATCCTCGCCGGCAACAACAACGTCACGGCCGCGGCCCGGAGCGCCTCCGCCACCACGCCGATCGTCATGGTGTTGGGTGTGGAACCGGTGGCGGCCGGCTTCATCCAGAGCTACGCGCGACCCGGCGGGTCCATCACCGGGCTGACCAACTTCCCCGGCACGGCGATGGACGGCAAGATGCTCGCGCTGTTGAAGGAACTGCTGCCGCGGCTGGCCACGGTCGGTGTGCTCGCGCAGGCCGGCGTCGGCACCGACGGCAGCAGCATCGATGACGCCGCGCGAGAACTGCGGCTGCGCGTCGTCCGTGCTGCGCCGGTGGCGGGCGCCGGCGACCTGGCCGGGGCGCTGACGATGCTCAAGCAGGCCGGTGTGCAGGCCTTGTATGTCGTCGGCGGCGCGCTGATCTATGCGCAGCGCCAGCAGGTGGCCGAGATGTCCCTGCAGCACCGCCTGCCCGGGATCCATTTCTCGGCCGACTACGTGCGCGCGGGCGGGCTGCTGAGCTACGGCCCCGACCTGCGCGCGCAGTACCGGCGCGCGGCCTGGTACGTGTCGCGCATCCTCGCCGGCGCCAGGCCGGCCGAGCTGCCGGTGGAGCAGCCGGCGCGCTTCGAGCTGGCGCTCAACCTCGGCACGGCGCGAGCCTTGGGCATCGTTGTCCCGAACAGCCTGCTCGTGCGGGTCGACGAAGTGATCGGGTGATCCCGGGCCGCGCGTGCGATCAGCCGGCCCAGGGCGGGCAGCAGGTCGGGGTGCAGGCCGGTCTCGGGCTCGTTGAGCACCGACCTGTCGGCCTTGGATCGCGGAGTGATCCCCGAGGCTCAGGTTTCCCGCGGATGTGCCGACATCGTGATCAGGGCACCCACCAAGAGCGCCATGCTGGACAAAAGTTGGATCGAGGCCTGCTCAGAGATCGGCGCGGCCGTGTCGGACGCCTTCGTGCGCCTGTGGAAGCAGGACCTGGTGCAGGTCGGGCTGGCCATCGGCATGTTCCTGGCACTGGCGCTGCCGCTGCTGGTCGTGATCCTGCTGCTGTGGTACATCGATTCCACCGGCTGGCGCCCGGCCGGAGGTTTCTACAAGATCGGGGCGCGCGGGTGGGATCCGATGCTGGATGCACACGCGCTGGCGGCCGGATGCGGCCTGTGGCCCTTCCGGTTCAGCGATCGGGCCTCGCGGGCCGGGGCCACCGTGGATCGGGGCCGGGCGGTCTGACCGGGCTCCGAACGGCGCAGCGCCCGCGTCAGCCGCCGGTGCGCCGGGCCGCGTGCCCCTGTGCCTGCAGCCACGCGATCACGCGCTCGACGTGATCGCCCTGCAGTTCGAGGACGCCGTCCTTCGCCGTGCCGCCGGTGCCGCACGCGCTGCGCAGACGCTTGCCCAGGTCGGCCAGCGCCGCGGCGTCCAGCGGCAGGCCGCGCACCACGGTCACCGTCTTGCCGCCGCGGCCCGACTTCTCGCGGCCCACGCGTACGCGGCCGTCGCCGACCCCCTGCGAGGCCGCCGCTGCGCGGCAGGTGCAGGCCGCCTGCGGCTGGCGGCAGGTGGGGCACGTGCGGCCGCCGTCGGTGGAGTAGACGAGCCGGCTGTCGTCGTCGCGGGGCATGGCGTGGTTGTAGCAGCCCGGCCTGCGGGCGCCGGTCAGCAGCCCAGCGCCAGCGCCTGCAAAGGCCGCTGCGTCACCGGATCGGCCACGATGAAGACGATGCGCCGCGGCTGGCCCGGTGTGGCGGCGGGCAGCGCCAGGCGGGCCTGCAGGCCGTCTGCGGCGTTCCAGTCCGCCACCGGCCGGTACAGGCGCACCACGTGGTCGTGGCGCAGCGTCTCGCCGGCGTTCTCGCCGGCTCGCACACGGCTCGCATGTCCGTCTTCGAGCAGCGCCCACCAGCCGGCCAGGCGGCGGCCGCCCCCTGCCAGCGGCGCGACGCCGACGCGCGCCTCGTCGCCATCGCGTGCCAGCGTCAGGCGCAGGGGGGAAGTCCGAGGCGCCGGCAGCGCCGCCCCGGCCCGCACGTCGACGCCGTTC
This sequence comes from Rubrivivax sp., assembly GCA_016789955.1. Lineage (GTDB taxonomy): Bacteria > Pseudomonadota > Gammaproteobacteria > Burkholderiales > Burkholderiaceae_C > Rubrivivax. The sequence continues at coordinate 50,094 of JAEUPB010000108.1, forward strand.
ACGCGCACCTGCGGCGTGTAGACGCTGGGCTGCGCGGCCGCACGCGCCAGCGCGCGTTGGCGTTGCGTGCCTTCGGCGGTGGCAAAGCGGTCCTGCCAGCCCAGATGGTCCCAGTAGTTGACGTGGAAGGCCACGGCGAGCACGTCGGGCCGTGCCTTCAGCGTGGACAGCCAGCGGTCGGCCGGCGGGCACGAACTGCAGCCTTCGGAGGTGTACAGCTCGACGACGGTGGGAGCCGTGGCGCCGGTCTCGGCGGTGCAGGCGGCGGCAGGCCCGCAGGCCAGCAGCAGGGCAAGGGTGGCAGGTCGCATGGCGTTCCTTCGGTCCGATGCTCCTGGGTCGCCCGGCGGCGGTGGAACCCTACAGCGAACTGCGGCGGGCCCTTGGCGGCCCGGCGCGCTTCAGGCCGCCGCGCAGCGCGCCCGCAGCCAGGCCACGATGTCGGTGGTCACCTGGTCGCGGTTCGTCTCGTTCAGGATCTCGTGTCGCGCGGCCGGGTACAGCGTGACGGTCACGTCGGCCAGGCCGGCGTCGCGGTAGCGCTGGCCCAGCAACTGCACCAGCGCACCGCCGCCGGCCAGCGGGTCGGCGTCGCCCGAGGCGATGAGCAGCGGCAGGTCGCGGCGTATGCCGGCCAGCGCCGCGGCATCGGCCAGCCGGCCGGCGGGCGCGAACAGCATCGGGATCACGTCGTCGGGCACGGGCCAGCCGCACCACGGGTCGGCCACGTAGGCGTCCACCTCGGCTGCGTCGCGTGACAGCCATTCGTAGCCGGTGCGGTGTTCGAAGCCGGCGTTGAACGCCTCCAGTCCCGCGGGCCCGTCGGCGGGTGCCTGCGCCATGGCCGCGGCGAAGGCGTCGAGCGCGGTGGAACCGGAGAGCACCGCGCCCGACCACGTGGCCGAGTGATCCAGCAGCGCCGCCTGTGCCGCGAACGAACCCATCGAATGCCCGAGCAGAAACAGCGGCAGCGCGCCGTACTGCGCGCGCAGGGCGGCGCCGAACTGGGCGACGTCGGCGATCAAGCCACCGAAGCCGGGTGCACCGAAGTCACCCAGCCGCCCCGCCGCCGTGCGGCCGTGGCCACGGTGGTCGACCGCGTGCACCAGGAAGCCGGCGGCGTTGAGCGCGTTGGCGAAGCGGGCGTAGCGCTCGCCGTGTTCGGCCAGTCCGTGGGCGATCTGGACGACGCCCAGGGGCGCGCCAGCGACGTTCGTCCAGGCATAGGTGGCGACGGCCGTGCCGTCGGCGGCGGAGGCGAAGGAGGAGCGGGTGGCTGGCATCCGGACATGATGGCATGGCCCCGCAGCCTTCGGCTCGCCCCGAGGTCCCCGCCTGCGGCAAGCCCGCATGGCGGCCGGAATGGCTCTTGCTAGATTAGCGGGCACCCACAACCCGATGCCAGGAGCCCCCGTGACCCACCCCTTGCCCCGCCGTCTCGTCATGGCCGCCGCTGCGGCCGCCGCGCTCGTCGCCGGTGCGCCCGCACTCGCGCAGGGCGCCAAGCTGAAGGTGGCCGCCATCTACACCGTGCCGGTGGAGCAGCAGTGGGTGAGCCGCATCGACAAGGCGCTGAAGGCGGCGGTGGCGCGCGGCGAGATCGAGTACGTGTTCAGCGAGAAGGTGGCCAACGCCGACTACGAGCGCGTGATGCGCGAGTACGCCGAGAAGGGCCACACGCTGATCGTCGGCGAGAGCTTCGCGGTGGAGGCCGCGGCGCGCAAGGTGGCCAAGGACTACCCCAAGGTCAGCTTCCTGATGGGCTCCAGCGGCAAGCCGCAGGCGCCCAACTTCAGCGTCTTCGACAACTACATCCAGGAGCCCGCCTACCTCACCGGCCTGATCGCCGGCGGCGTGAGCAAGAGCGGCAAGATCGGCATGGTCGGCGGCTACCCCATCCCCGAGGTCAACCGGCTGATGAACGCGTTCATGGCCGGCGTGCGCGAGGTCAACCCGAAGGCCGAGTTCATGGTGACCTTCATCAACAGCTGGTTCGACCCGCCCAAGGCCAAGGAGGCCGCCTTCGCGATGATCGACAAGGGCGCCGACGTGATGTACGCCGAGCGCTTCGGCGTGAGCGACGCGGCCAAGGAGCGCAAGGTCCTGGCCATCGGCAACGTCATCGACACGCAGGCCCAGTACCCGGAGACCGTCGTGGCCAGCGCGCTGTGGAACATGGAGCCCACGATCGACGCCGCGCTGAAGGCCGTGAAGGCCGGGAAGTTCAAGGCCGAGGACTACGGTTCCTACTCGACGATGAAGCACAAGGGCTCGGAGCTCTCGCCGCTGGGCACCTTCGCGGCCAAGGTGCCCAAGCCCGTCCTCGACAAGGTGGCGGCGCGCCAGAAGGAGATCCTCGCCGGCAGTTTCACCGTCAAGGTGGACGACAACGCGCCCAAGGGCACGGCGAAGTGATCGAACCCGCGTGAACGACGCGGCCCCGCCGGCAGCCCCGCTGCTGCGGCTGGAGGGCATCACCAAGCGCTTCGGCGCGCTGCTGGCGAACGACGGCATCACGCTCGAGTTGCACCGCGGCGAGGTGCTGGGCCTGCTGGGCGAGAACGGCGCCGGCAAGAGCACGCTGGTGTCCATCCTGTTCGGGCACTACGTGGCCGATGCCGGCACGGTGGCGGTGGACGGCCGGCCGCTGCCGCCGGGCCAGCCGCGCGCCGCGCGCGAGGCCGGCATCGGCATGGTGCACCAGCACTTCACGCTGGCCGCCAACTTGAGCGTGCTCGACAACGTGATGCTCGGCGCCGAGCCGCTGTGGCAGCCGTACTCGCGGCGTGCCGCCGCGCGCGCGTCGCTGCTCGACACGGCCGCGCGTTTCGGCCTCGCGGTGGACCCCGACGCCCGAGTGGGCGACCTCTCGGTGGGCGAGCGCCAGCGCGTGGAGATCCGGAAGGCGCTGCTGCCGTTCGGTTCCCGCCACGGAGCGCAGCGCGGTGCGCGCGTGCTGATCCTCGACGAGCCCACCGCGGTGCTCACGCCGCAGGAGAGCGAGTCGCTGTTCGCCACGCTGCAGCAGATGGTGGCCGGCGGGCTGGCGATCATCTTCATCAGCCACAAGCTGCACGAGGTGCGCCGCGTGGCGCGGCGCGTGGCCGTGCTGCGCGGCGGTCGTTGCGTGGCCGAGCGCGACACCGCCACGACCAGCGCCGACGAACTGGCCGAGCTGATGGTGGGCCGCCGCGTGGCGCCGCCGGTGCGCCGTGCGCACGAGCGCGGCGCCGTGGTGTGCCGCGTGCCGGGCACGCCGCTCGCGCTGCAAGCCGGCGAGATCGTCGCCGTGGCCGGCGTGGCCGGCAACGGGCAGCAAGCGCTGGCCGAGGCGCTGTGCGGCGTGCACGCCCACCCGGGCGGCCCGGTGGAGGTGGCCGGCCGGCCGCTGCCGCCCGAGCCGGCGGCGTTCATCGAGGCCGGCGTGGCGCGCGTGCCCGAGGACCGCCACGCCGTCGGCTCGGTGGGCGAGATGGCGCTGTGGGAGAACGCGCTGCTCGAGCGACAGCGCGACCCGGCCTTCGTGCGCGGGGGGCTGGTGCGGCGCGGCGCGGTGCGCCAGTTCGCGCAGCAGCTGGTGCAGCGCTTCGACGTGCGCGGCGGCGGGCTCGACGTGCCGGTGCGCGCGCTGTCGGGCGGCAACCTGCAGAAGCTGATCCTCGGCCGCGCACTGATGCCGCGCGGCACCGCCGAGTCCGGCCCGCCGCCGGTGCTGATCGTCGCCGACCAACCCACCTGGGGCCTGGACGTCGGCGCCGTCGCGCAGGTGCACCAGCGGCTGCTCGACGCCGCCGCCGCGGGCAGCGCCGTGCTGCTGATCAGCGAGGACCTCGACGAGATCCTCGCGCTGGCCGACCGCATCACCGTCATCCACCGCGGCGTGCTGACGCCGGCGCGGCCGCGCGACGACTGGACGCTGGCCGACATCGGCCTGGCGATGGCCGGCATCGGCCCCGGGGCCCCCGCCGACGCCACGAAAGGCACGGATGCCGTGGCGGCTTGAGCGCCGCGCGGTGCCGTCGCGCACGGCGCTGGTGCTGGCGCCGCTGGTCGCTGTGGCCTTCACGCTGGCCGTGGCCTCGCTGCTGGTGGCCTGGGCCGGCGCGCCGGTGGGCCGCGCCTACGCCGCGCTGCTCGAAGCCGGCTTCGGCTCGCGCTTCGCGATCACCGAGACGCTGACGCGCGCGACGCCGCTGATCCTCACCGGCCTCGCGGCGGCGCTGGCATTCCGGGCGCGCCTCTACAACATCGGCGCCGAGGGCCAGCTCTACGCCGGCGCGCTGGCGGCGGTGGCGGTGGGCGGCCTGCACGGCGGCAGCGGGTTCGAGGCCTCGCCGCTGCTGCTGATGCCCGCGATGCTGGCCGCGGCGATGCTGGCCGGCGCGCTGCTGCTCTTGCTGCCGGCCTGGCTCAAGGGCCGATTCGGCGTCGACGAGGTGGTGACCACGCTGTTGCTGAACTTCATCGTGCTGCTGGCCGTCTCGGCGCTGCTCGACGGTGCGATGAAGGACCCGTCGGCGATGGGCTGGCCGCAGAGCGTGGCGGTGCAGGATGCGCTGCAGCTCGACAAGCTCGTCGCGCGCAGCCGCGTGCACACCGGGTTGCTGCTGGCGCTGGGCGCGGCGCTGCTGCTGTGGGCGCTGCTGCGCTTCAGCCTGTGGGGCTACGCGGTGCGTGCGGTGGGCGCCAACTCGCGCGCGGCGGGCTTCGCCGGGCTGCCGGTGGCCCGAACCACGGTGGCGGTGGCGCTGGGCTCGGGTGCGCTCGCCGGCCTGGCCGGCGCGGTGGAGGTGGCCGGCCGCGCCGGCTACGTGACGCTGGACATGAGCATCGGCGTCGGCTACGGCGGCATCGTCATCGCGATGCTGGCGCTGCTGCACCCGCTGGCCGTGGTGGCCGCGGCGGTGTTCGTGGCCGGCATGATGGTCGGCGCCGACGGCATGAGCCGCGCGGTGGGCGTGCCCACCGCCATCGCCGACGTCATCGTGGCCGTGGCGCTGCTGGCCACGCTGGTGGCGACGATGGCGGCCCAGTACCGGTTGCGCAAGGCCTGAAGGGCGGCATGGGCGAGACGCTGGACCTGCTGCTCTCGGCGCCGTTCTGGGCCGCCGTGCTGCGCATCGCCACGCCGCTCGTCTTCGGCACGCTGGGCGTGCTGCTGTGCGAACGCGCGGGCGTGCTGAACCTGGGCATCGAGGGCATCATGGTCGCGGGTGCCTTTGCCGGCTGGCTCGCGGTGCACGCCGGCGCGAGCCTGTGGGCCGGCGTGGCGGTGGCCGCCGGCACGGGCGCGCTGCTGGGGCTGTTGCACGCGGCACTGACGGTGCGGCTGGGCCTGTCGCAGCACGTGGCGGGCCTGGGCCTCACGATGCTGGCCACGGCGCTGGCGAGCTACGCATACCGCGTGAGCTTCCCGACCGTGGAGCGGCCGCCCACGGTGGAGACCTTCCCGCCGATGGCGCCGCTGCCGCTGCTGGATGCACTGACGGTGCTCACGCCCGTGGCGCTGGCGCTGGTGCCGCTGCTGGCGTGGATGCTGGCGCGCACGCCGCTGGGCCTGGCCATCCGCATGGTGGGCGAGAACCCGGCCGCCGCCGAAGGGCAGGGCCTCAGCGTGCACGGCCTGCGCACCGGCGCGGTGGTCGCCGGCTCGGCGCTGATGGGCGTGGCCGGCGCCTTCCTCACGCTGGCCGCGTTCAACGCGTTCTACGCCAACATGGTCAACGGCCGCGGCTGGGTGTGCGTGGCGCTGGTGGTGTTCGCCGGCTGGCAGCCGGGCAAGGCGCTGCTGGGCGCGCTGCTGTTCGCGTTCTTCGACGCGCTGCAGCTGCGCCTGCAGCAGAGTGGCGGCGGCGTGTTCGGCCTGGAGCTGCCGTACCAGCTCTACCTGGCGCTGCCGTACGCGATGGCGATCGTCGCGCTGGTGCTGGCGTCGCGCCACGCGAGTTATCCGCAGGCGCTGATGAAGCCGTATCGCAAGGGCGAGCGCTGAGCAGGGCACCGTCGGCTGGCGCGCCTCAACGCGACAGCCACTGCCAGGCCGGGCGTTCCAGGGTCTCGAGCCCGACCACCGTCGTCTCGCCCAGGCTCTTCTCGAGCACGAACGAACGGCAGCCTGCCTGCTCGAGCGACGCGATCAGCCGCGACGCATGCGACACCACGAACACCTGCGACTGCGCCGCCGCGCGGGCGATCAGCCGGCCCAGCGCGGGCAGCAGGTCCGGGTGCAGGCTGGTCTCGGGCTCGTTGAGCACCAGCAGCTCGGGCGGCCTCGGCGAGAGCAGCGCGGCGATCCACAGCAGGTAGCGCAGGGTGCCATCGGAGAGTTCGACGGCCTTCAGCGGCCGCAGCAGCCCGTGCTGTTCCATCGTGGTCTCGAAGCGGCCGTCGCGCGCTTCCACACCCACCCGGGCGCCCGGGAAGGCGTCGCTCACCGCGTCGTCGAGCGCCTCGCCGTCGCCGATCTCGCGGATCGTCTGCAAGGCCGCAGCGAGGTCCGAGCCGTCGTGCCCGAGCACCGGCGTGTGCGTGCCCAGTTGCGGCTGCCTCGCCGGCGCAGCCGCATCGGTGCGGAAGTGGTCGTAGAAGCGCCACGAGCGGATCTGCTCGCGCAGCGCCAGCAGTTCCGGCGTCGCCCGCGCGTCTGCGGCGTAGGCGAGCATGCTGTCGAAGGTGGGGAGGCGGTCGTGCACCACCTGCCACTCGCCGGCGCGGTCGCGCGAGCGCACCAGCGCGCCGTTGCGCTCCACCAGCATCGCCGACGGGCGCGCGATCGGCCCGGCCCACACCCGCTCGGTCTTGATCACCGGGTCGAGCGCGAACGCCGAGGTGCTCGGGATCGGGATGCCGAGGTCGATGGCATAGCTGAACGTCGAGCCGACGAAGCCCAGGCCGACGCCCACGGGCTTCCTGCGCCGCGTGCCTTGCACCGGCACCTCGCCGCGCCGCATGGCGCGCGAGATCTCCTCGGGTCCCGCCCACATCGTCGAGGCCAGTCCGCCCTCGCGGGCCAGCGAGCCGATCACGCCACCCTGGGCCGTCTCGGCCAGCAGCCGCAGCGCCCGGTAGACGTTGGACTTGCCGCTGCCGTTGGGGCCGGTGATCAGGTTCACGCGCTCCAGCGGGATGACGAAGTCGCGCAGCGTGCGGTAGTTCTGGACGGCGAGGACTTCGAGCATCGGGGGCTGGTCCGCGGAGGCGAGCGGGTGCGTCCGTCAAGGGCGGTTCGCGTGCCGTGGATGGTATGTTCGCCGCCCTTCCCGATCCCCGGGGCCGCTTCAACGCCTCACCCATCCAGGAGAACCCCACGTGATCATCGTCTTCGGCAGGGTCGACGTCGCTCCCGATCACCTGGAGCAGGCGCGACGCATCGCCCGCGAGCACGTCGCGCGCTCGCGGGCCGAGCCCGGCTGCGTCTCGCATGCGGTCTACGACGATCCGGATCGGCCGGGGCAGCTCGTGTTCGTCGAGGAATGGGAGTCCGAGCAGGCGCTGATGCAGCACTTCGCCGTGCCCGCCTCGATCGGATTCGCGCGCGAACTCGCTCGGCTGGCGGCCAGCAAGCCGGTCATCCGCCTGCTGCACGCGAAGGAGCTGCCGTTACCCCGCGGCGTGGCTTGAGCGAACGGCCCGGCATCAAGCCCGCGTCGCCATCCGATGCCAGCGCAGCGAGGACCGCTGCAGGTTCTCGCGGGCCCGCGCCTCCAGCCGCTGACCGGGTTCGGTCATGAAGAGGCGAGGGCGCTCGCGCATGGCGTCGACGAAGGCCGCCCGGCCGCGGGCGAAGTCGTCGTCCGGGACATGGGCGTACTCGGCGCGCACCTGGCGCTCGTAGGCCTCGAAGCGCGCCCGGTCCGCGCCGAGGATCGCCAGGTCGATGTCGAGCATCAGCTCGGCGCCCTGCGCCGACCGCGTCCGTGCGCCGTGGCGCGTGGCGCGCACGAAGCGGGAGACGATGCGCACCCGCTCCGGGTCGGCCCCGGCCCGGCCCAGTGCGCGCGTGGCCAGCCGGGCGCTGCGCTCCTCGTTGTCGGGGCGCGCAGGGTCGTGGATCGCGTCGTGGAACCACAGCGCCATGCCGATCTCATGCCGCAGCGGATGCGCCCGCCCCCACTCCTCGAGCAACTGCAGGCACTCCTGCAGGTGGCGCAGCGTGTGGCAATGCCGGTGCGGTTCGCTCCAGCGCGCGACCAGCTGCGACAGCAGCGGCATGGACTGCCCGGTGATCCCGATGCCGTTCGCGTGCTTCAACCACGACTGGGGCAACGTGTCACTTCGATCGGGCATCGGCGATCTCCTGGGCGCGCGGGCACATCCTCGCACTGCGCGCAGTGTCGCCTGCCCGTCACGCCTTGACTTCGACCACCTGCTCGAAGCCCCCGAAGATCATGCGCTTGCCGTCGAAGGGGATCGGCGGGTTGGCCGGGTTGGTCGGGTCCATGCGGGGGTCTTCGGTCATCTTCTTCATGGCGATGTCGCGCGTGGCCTTGTCCGGCCACTCCACCCACGAGAAGGCCACCGTCTCCTCGGCCGTGGCCTGCACCGCGCGGCGGAAGTCGGTGACCTTGCCGTCGGGCACGTCGTCGCCCCAGCTCTCGACCACGCGGATCGCGCCCAGTTCGATGAACAGCGCATCGAAATGCCGCGCATGCGCGATGAACTGCTGTCTGTGGGCCTTGGGAACCGCGATCACGAAGCCATCGATGTAGGACATGCCGGTACTCCTGTGGGGTTGATCGGTCGATGCCCCCGGGCCGAGGGCTCGCCGAGCTGCTCGACGAACGACGGGTCGTCGATTCGACACGATCGGCCCGGCGCCCGGCATCGTAGGCGCCCGGGCCGCGGCCGTACCATCCGCCGAGCAGCGCGCGGTCGGGCGCGCAGGGAGCCCCGCCGCGCGGGCGCGAGGAGAGGGACGGATGGTCGTCGATGCCGGTGATCGGACGTGGCGCGCAAGGCAGGCCACGGCTCGCCCATGACGGCCCGCGTCGTCGCCGTGCACTTGCAGGCCGAGCACCGGTTCTCGAAGGACACCATGCCGGCCATCGATCTGGTGGCCGGCCGCGGCGTTCGCGGCGATGCGCACTGCGGCGTGACGGTGCAGCACCGCTCGCGCGTGGCGCGCGACCCGACCCAGCCGAACCTGCGCCAGGTCCACCTGATGCACGCCGAGCTGTTCGCCGAGCTCGCTGCAGCCGGGCTGCACGTGGAGCCCGGCCAGCTCGGCGAGAACATCACGACCGAAGGCCTGGCGCTGCTCGACCTGGGCGCTGGCACCGTGCTGCGCGTCGGCCCGCGCGCGCTGGTGCAGGTCACCGGGCTGCGCAACCCCTGCGCCCAGATCGAGGCGTTCAAGCCGGGGCTGCTGGCCGCGGTGCTGGACAAGAGCCCCGGTGGCGTGCTGGTGCGCAAGGCGGGCATCATGGGCATCGTGCTCGAATCGGGGCCGGTGTCGACGGGCGACGCGATCGCCGTCCAGTCGGTACCTGCCCGGCATGCGCCGCTCCAGCCCGTCTGAACGTCCACCCGCACTTCTTCGATCGATCAGATGAAGCCTCTCCGCCTGCTCCTCACCGCGCCCGCATCAGCCTCCGCGGCCCATGCCGCGCGCCACGCGCTCATCGACCTCACCCGCTCCGATCGCGTCATCGAAGGCTCGCCGCAAGGCAGCGTCACTGCGCTGCCGGGGGACCGGGCGACGCCGATTCCGCGTCCATAGGCGACGGGGGCAGCAGATGGGCGCATCGGGAGGTTCCGGCGGTGGCCTGAAGGCGGCGTGGGGCGTTGCCGATCCGGCCTCGCCCGCGCCCGGGGCCGCGGGGTCGGGCGAGCAGGCAGACGACTTCCGCAAGCGCTTCGAGGCGTCGATGTCGGCGCTCAACGAGAGCCTGGTGACGCTGCGCACCGACGCGCAGGCCACACTGCACCAGGCGCTGGACGCCCAGCGCGGGCAGCTCATCGGCCGCTTCCAGCAGGTGCTGGGTGCGATCGATCCGGCCGATGTGGCCCGCGCGCAGGCCGAGATCGACGAGGTGCTGAAAGCCACCGACGGCCTGCGCGCACAGGCGACCGAGGCCGCGCAGAAGGCCGCGGCCGAGTTCGCGCAGTGGCAGCAGCGCTCCGGGGCCTTCGACGACGCGGTGGCGCGCGTCACCGAGATGAACGACTGGGGCCACGAGAAGGCGGCCCCGTTCCTGGCCGTGGCCGATGCCATCCGGGCCCGCGTGGATGCGCGCAAGGTCGGCGAGGCGCTGACGGCGCTCGACCGCTTCCTGCAGCCGTTGGAGAGCGCCTACGCCGACTTCGACGCGCAGAAGCAGGCGCAGGCCGCGTACGACGAGCTGGCGGGCCCGGTGGCCGCCGACCTGCAGGCGCTGGCCGCGCACGAGGCAGCCGGCATCGCGCAGGGGGCCGCGCCGCTGCTCGCGCAGCTCGAGGCGCTGCGCCGCCAGGCCGAGAAGCAGGACTACACCGCGGCGCTGGCCGCGCTGCAGTCGCTGCGCGAGGCCGCCGACCGGGCGAAGGCCGCGGCCGCGCAGGTGCAGGACGACGCCCAGGGCCTGCTCGGCTCGATGATCGGCTCCGTCAAGGACGCTGTCGGACAGGCGGCCACTGCGGTCGGTGAAGCCGCGATCGGCGTGGCCGACACCGTGGCCGACCTGGGCGAAGCCGGTGGCGAGATCGGCGAGATCGTCGGCGACAGCCCGGCCGGGTCCGCGCTGGGCCGGAACGTCGGTGGCGCCGCGGGCGCCGTGGCGGGTACCCTGCTCGGCGGGCCCGTTGGAACGATGCTGGGCGCGGCCGCCGGCACCGCGGCGGGCCAGTACATCGGCGACAAGGCGGGCGGACTGCTCGGCGCCATGGCCGGCGACGCGGTGGGCGGCAAGGTGGCCGACGCGGCGCGCTGGGTGTCCGGCAAGATCGGCGCTGCCATCGGCCAGCCGCCGGACGAACCCCCCGAGGGCCTGCTGGCCGGGCAGCCGCCCTCGGGCGAGCCCATCACCGCCGCGCCGCTGCCGCCGCTGAAGCCCGTCGCCGGCGCCGGTGACGAGCCGCTGCAGGTCGGCCAGGCCGAGGACGGCAGCGTCACGCTGATGGCCCCGCCGCCGAAGATCGAGAACATCACCTTCTCGGGCGGCGGCGGCAAGGGCGCCGCGCTGCCCGGCGCCGTGCGGGCGCTGGAGAACGCGCATGTGCTCGACGGTGTGAAGACCGTCAGCGGCGCCTCGGTGGGTTCGATGACGGCCTCGCTGGTGGCCGCCGGCATCACCGCCGACGAGTTCACCGAGATCGCCAACAACCCGGCCATCGCAGACCAGATCAAGCAGGGCAAGGGCGACCTGCGCATCGCCTTCGAGGGCGGCCTCACCGGCGAAGGGCTGCAGAACCTCGTCAGCGACGAGCTCACCCGCAGCGTGGGCAAGCGCATCGTCGAGTACGAGCAGGCGCAGGCCGCGATCGGCATGCCGCCCGACGCCAAGGTGCTGGAGATCGCGCACACGCTCGCCGACGGCAAGCGCGGCGTGACCTTCCGCGACCTGCGCGTGCTCTCCACGGTGATGCCGCGAATCAAGGAGGTGGCGATCTCCGGCACCGCGATGTGCGAGGTCGACAGCAGCGGCGAGCCCATCGCGGGCACCGAGCAGTCGAAGCTCATGATGTTCAATGCCGACACCCAGCCCGACCTGGAGGTGGCGCTCGCCGTGCGCGCCTCGGCCGCGCTGCCGCCGGTCTTCAAGCCGGTGGACATCACGCTGGCCGACGGCAAGACCATCCGCTTCCAGGATGGCGGCGTGCTGAACAACGCCCCCACGCCCGAGAGCGTCGGCACCGACCGGCAGCTCGATCCGATGCCCGAGGGTGGCGGCCTGACCTTCGTGTTCGAGGAGGACGGCAACACCGCCCAGGATGTCCTCGAAGGCGAGGCCGCGCCCACGCGCAATCGCATCTTCGACTGGCTGACCGGCGCCGAGAACAGCGCGGCTGAATACGGCAAGAACCGCGCGCTCGCCGACCAGCCGCAGGACGTGGTGATGCTGCCGCTGAAGTTCACGATGACCGGCGAGGACGGCGAAGACGTGGACAAGAACTTCGCCACGCTCACCGGCGGCACGGTCAACTTCAACATGACCGAGCCCGAGAAGCTCGAGCTGCAGCGGCGCGCCGAGAAAGCCACCCAGGAGCGGCTCGAAGGCCGCAAGGGACAGCAGGCGCACCGCTTCGCGTCGATGGAGCAGATGCTGATGTCGGTGCCGCTTGCCGACCTCGCTGCCATGGCCGCCGACGGCTTCGAGGGCGCCGCCGAGGCGCTGGCCTTCCGCAAGCAGGTCGTCGCGAAGGTCGTGGCGCTGAAGCCGCTCGTCGAGGGTTGCCCGGACGGCGCCGCCGCGGCGGCCGATGCGAAGGTGCAGGCGGCCCTGGCCGGTCTGGACGAGCTCGCCGGCGCGAGCGCCGAGCGGCGCGGCGTGGTGGCCCGCGAGATGAACCGCGTGCCGGCGTTCGACGGCCTGATCCAGGCTGCCGGCGGCGCCGGCAGCAGCCCGACGATGCAGGTCTGCGCGGTCGTCAACGACGGCGTGCAGGCGCGCGCGCACGCCAAGGACGTGCTGCGCGACGTGGTCTACCCGAAGATGGTGCGCACCCCCTCCGACGGCGTGGACGGCGAACTGCTCGCGATGGTGGACGACCGGCTGCGCGCCGCGAAGTCGCCGGCCGACGTCGACGCCGCCCTGCGCCTGGCCATCGACCACTTCAGCAAGCGCAGCGACCCGCTCGGGCTGAAGGGCCACGCGGAGTTCGCCGAGGAACTCGAGCGCCGGCTGATGGACCCCTGATGAACCGCTGAGCCACCCTGAGGTCACCGATCCATGATCACCCCTTCCGCCCTTGCGCTGTACGCCGACCTCGCCCAGGCCCTGGGGCTGCCGGCGCTCGAACCCGACGCGGCCGGCGGCGTGCAGCTCACGGTGGGCAGCGAGCCGGCCGCGTCCACCGTGTACCTGTGGGGCCAGTCCGACGGCTTCCTGCTCATCGCCGCCCCGGCCGCCCCGCTGCCCAGGCAGCCCGACTACGCCGTGGTGCAGTGGCTGCTGCACCGCAACTTCTACGACTCCAAGCTGGCGCCGTTCCGCATCGCCACCGATGCCGGCGGCACCATCGTGCTGTGGGGGCGCGTGCCGGTGGAGGGGCTCACCGGTGCCGCGCTGGCGGGCCTCGTCGATGCGGTCGCAGGCGAGGCGCGGCGGATCCGCGAGGAAGTGCAGGGGTAGCGGCAGCCGCCGCGCGATCGGGCCGGCCCTCGATCCGGCACCCCGCGGCGCAGCCCCACGTCAAACCGCTCGCGCTGGCCCCGGAGTGGCGCGCTGGTGCGCGAGGCAGGCATCATGGGCGTCCGTCCGGCCCCTGTCGTGCCCCTCTCCGATCGATCGAGATGAAGCCTCTCCTGCTGTTGCTCACCCTGCTCGCGTCAGCCCCCGCGGCCCATGCCCAGCGCATCGGCGAGGTCGACACCGTGTTCAAGTTCGTCGGCCCCGACCACAAGATCGTCGTCGATGCCTACGACGACCCCGACGTGAAGGGCGTCACCTGCTACGTCTCGCGGGCCAAGACCGGCGGCATCAAGGGCGGGCTCGGCCTGGCCGAGGACAAGGCCGAGGCGTCCATCGCCTGCCGGCAGACCGGCCCGATCTCGTTCCCCAAGCTGCTGAAGCAGCAGGACGAGATGTTCAGCGAGCGCATCTCGATCGTCTTCAAGCGCCTGCGCGTCGTTCGCATGGTCGACGCCCCGCGCAACACGCTCGTCTACCTGACCTACTCCGATCGCGTCATCGAGGGCTCGCCGCAGAACAGCGTCACGGCCGTGCCGGTGGACCGCGGCACGCCGATCCCGGTTCGGTAGACGCTGCCGGACCCTTGGCCACCCCGGCGCGGGTGCGTTGGAATGCCTCTCACCCTCTCAGGCCTCCTTCTGCAGCTGCGCGATGGTCGCGGCCTGCGCGGCGACCTGCTTCTCGAGCGCCGTGATGCGGGCCGTGTAGCCCTTCAGCGTGTCGTTGGTGGCCGACTGGATGTTCTCGATCACCTTGTAGTTGGTCTCGGACTCCTTCTGCGCGCCCTCGGCGAGCTTCTTGACGGCCTCGACCTGCTTCTGCACGTCCGCCACGATCTTGTTGCAGTAGCCCTGCAGCGATTGCAGGTCCTTCTTGGTCACCTCGTCGGCCATGTGTGCTCCTCGCTCCGGCGGATATGCCGGAGCGATGGATTCTGTACGGCAACCTTCAGAACGCCAGCGCGTCGGCCACGGCTTTCAATCCGGCCTTGGCGCAGGCCTCATCGGCATCGCCGCCAGGCGCGCCCGAGACGCCGATGCCGCCGTGGATCGAGCCGCCGCCCTCGATCAGCAGGCCGCCTCCGATGGCCAGCATGCGCGGCACCGATCGCAGACCGCTCATCGGGCGGCCAGGCTGCGTCAGCTCGACCAGCTCCAGCGTCGAGGTGCGGAACGACAGCGCCGTCCACGCCTTGTCGCTGGCCACGCCCACGGTGTGCGGGCCGGCAAAGCGGTCGCGCAGCAGCACCTGCGTGATGCCGCTGCGATCGACCACCGCCACCGCGACCTGGTAGCCGCGGGCACGGCAGTCGGCCAGCGCGCCCTGCGCGGCCTTCAGCGCAGTCTCGGGGGTCAGCGTGCGCAGCGGGAAGGTGGCGTCCTGCGCCGTCGCGGAGGCGCACAGGCTCGCGGCGCACAGGCCGGTGGCGAGCAGGGCGAACGGATGCTTCATTGGCGGCTCCTCGAACGGGTGGTCCCGGAGCGCATGCTGCACGTGCCGCGCCCGCGCCGCACTGATCCGGCGCAAGGCGCCCACACGCGCGACGCCCACCGCCGATCGAGCCCGGCCACGGCATCTCACTCCGGCGTGATGCCCGCGTCCTGCGCGATCCTGCGGTAGCGCGCTCGGTCGTCGCGCAGTCGCTCGGCCATGACGTCCGGCGGCCCGCCCACCGGCTCCAGGCCGTTGTCCTGCATCACCTGCACCAGTCGGCGATCCTGCAGGACCTGGTTGACCTCGTGGTTGAGCCGCTTCAGCACGGCCGCCGGCGTGCCCGCGGGGGCGAACACGCCGTGCCATCCCGGCAGGACGAATCCCTGCAGCGCGGTGGACAGGCTGCGCAGTTCGCCCGCCGGCGTGCGCAAGTCGTGCGGCGCACTGGTGCCGATGGCCTTGATGCGCCGGGCCTCGATCAGCGGCCGGGCCGCGGAGGGGGTGTCGACCAGCACGTCCACCTGCCCGGCAGCCAGGTCGGTGAGCGCCTGGACCGGTCCCTTGAACAGCACCTGGATCATCGGCGCGCCCGCCCGCGCTTGCAGTTCGAGGCAGGCCAGCTGAGTGGCCCCGCCGGTGGAGGCGCACGACACCTTGCCGGGGTTCGCCCGGACGTACTCCACGAGAGACGCCGGATCTCGGGCCGGGAGGTCCTTGCGGCCGAACACGGCCAAGTACACGCGGCTGAGCTGCGCCACCGGTGCCAGATCGACCTGGGGGTCGAATCTGAGCCTGTAGAGGCTGGGATTGATGGCCGCGGCCGTCACGGCGAACAGCAGCGTGTGCCCGTCGGCGGCCGAGCGAGCCACGTGTTCCATGCCGATGTTGCCGGCGGCGCCGGGGCGGTTCTCCACCACGACCGGCTGCTCAAGCCGCTCCGACAGTCCCTTGGCCAGCGCGCGCGCGACGGCGTCGGCATTGCCGCCGGCCCCCAGTGGCACGACGAGGTGGATGGCCCTGGAGGGCCAGTCCGCCACCGGCTGCGAGGCGGCCGCGGCAGCCGCGCCGAGCAGCAGGACGCCCAGGGTCGGGCGCGCGTAGGCGTGGGGCGTCATGCCGGCTCGATCCGCGTGCGGCGGATCAGTTCGCGCCGCAGCACCTTGCCCATCTCGTTGCGCGGCAGCTGGCGCACGCGCACCAGGTGCGACGGCGCTCGCTGCCCGAGTTCTCGCCGGCACCGCTGCAGGACGGGCGCCGGCTCCCAGGGGTCGCTGCAGACCACGGCAGCCACCAGCAGTGGCCGCCCGTCGGCCGTCTGCATGGCATAGGCGGCCGCTTCGGTGACTCCGGGGCACCGGACCAGCACCTCCTCGACCTCCGCCGGCAGCACCTTCATGCCGCCGAGGTTGATCACGTCATCCTCCCGCGTGTCCACCGTGAGCAGGCCGTCGGCGTCGACGCGGCCGATGTCGCCGGGCTTGAACCAGCCATCCGCGTCCAGGATGGGGCCGCCGTCGTCGAGGTAGGCGGGCGGGAAGGTCTCGCCGCGAAAGCGCAGCAGGCCGCGGTCGCCTGCCGGCAGCGGCTGCCCGGCATCGTCCACCGCCTCGGCCGTCACCCAGGGCACGATGCGGCCGGCGGACGAGGGTGCCACGCGGAACGTCTCGGGGTCTCCCACGGCCAGCACGCCGACCTCCGACGCACCGTAGTCCACCGACACCCGCGACGTCACCCGCTGCAACAGACCGGCCCGCAGTTCCGGGCTCACGAGGCCGCCCGTCAGACGCAGGCCGCCCAGGTCTGGAAAGCGTTGCGCGCCGGCCGGCATCTGCGGCAGCAGCCGCGCCATGATGCCGGGCGACGAGAGCACGTGGGTCGCCCCCAACTTGTCGATCGCCCGCACCAGGTCGGCGTAGCCGATCCGCCGCGTCACCACCACCGTGCCGCCCGCGCAGAGCTGGCGCAGCGCGGTGTCCGCCGCCACCGTGGCGTCGAATCCCATCAAGGGCAGCAGCCGCACACCGGGCCCGAAGGGGCGCACGGTGCGTTGCAGCTCGAGCAGCGCGAGCATGCGCTGGTGCGACCACGAGATGGCCTTCTGCCGGCCGGTCGTGCCGGAGGACAGCGCGATCTTGAACGTCCGGTCATCGCCCTCCGCGTGGGGCCGGCTGCGTTCGGCATCGTCGCAGGTCTGTTCGAGCCACGGGCCGACGCGAACGTACACCGCACCGTGCACCTGGCGCGCGGCTGCGAACCCCAGGACCAACCGGGGCCGGAAGCGCGTGCAGAACCCCTCGAGATTGGCCTCGTTGAGCGACGGCGGCAACGAGACGGCCACTGCGCCCAGCCGCGCCAGGCCCAGCAGCACCAGCAGGTGGACGAGTGTGTTGCCCAGCATCAGGCCGACGACATCGGACTCGCCCACGCCCCGCCGGCGCAGCGCTCCTGCGATGCGGTACGACAGCTCGACGGCCTCGGCATAGCCGAGCGTCTGGTCGGCCTCGACCAGGGCGACCCCATGGGGGCGCGTACGGGCCTGCAGCTCGACGGTCTCGAACAGGTTCATGGGGGTCCCAGGCGCGAAAGCGCAGGATGATAGAAAAGGGGCTCTCGACAAAGGCGGCGACACTCGACATCCGCGCGCCCACACCCACCCGATGCCCATTCTGGCCCGACAACGACGCCGCCCCGGCACCTCGCGACGGACCTTTCTGCTCTCGTTGACGGCGCTGTCGTCCTCCGGGTCGCGGGCCGAGGAGCCCTCATGGCCGCAGCGGGGTCTGAGGCTGGTCGTGCCGTTCCCGCCCGGCGGTGGCATCAACGCCATCGGCAGGGCGTTCGCGCAGCGCCTCGCCGAGCGGCTGGGCCAGCCGGTCGTGGTCGACAACCGCCCCGGTGCGGTGGGCAACATCGGCATGGATGCCGTGGCCCGCGCCGCGCCCGACGGCCACACGTGGCTGCTGACCTCGACGGTCGCGGCCATCAATCCCTCGCTCACGCGCATCGGCATCGACCCGCGGCGCGACCTCGTCGCCGTGATGCAGGTCGGCCGCATGCAGGTGTTCGTGTTCGGCCGGGCCGACCTGCCGGCAGCGAGCCTGGACGAGCTGCTGCCGTGGATCCGCAGCCGGCCGGGGCAGGCTCGCTGCGGGTCGGCCGGCGGCATCACGCGCCTGGCCGCCGAGCAGCTCCAGCTGCGGGCCGGCGTGCCGATCATCATCGCCGAGTACAAGGGCACGCCGCCGGCGCTGGCGGACCTGGCCGCCGGACACCTGGACCTCGCGATCGGCCTGGCCGGGTCCTCGGCGGCCCTGCTCTCGGCGGGCCGCATCAAGGCCATCGGCAGCGGGTCGCGCCGGGAGAGCTCGCCCGGCGCCACGACGCTGGCCGACTTCGACCTGGAAGGCTGGTACGGCGTCTTCGGGCCGGCGGGCGTGCAGGCCGACGTGGTCGCGCGCTTGAACCGCGAGCTCAACGCGGTACTGCTGGAGCCCGAGATGCAGCAGCGCCTGCGCGAGCTCGAGGTGCAGCCGGCCGGCGGGCCGCCCTCGCAGATGGCCGCCCTGCTGCGCGAGGACACCGAGCGCTTCCGCCGCATCGCCGCGGCTGCCGGGCTCAAGCCCGAGTGACCATCGGCCCCTCTCGTCGCCGCAACCTCCCATCCCTGTCCACCCCTGTCCGTTCCCGGAGCCCGCGTTGAACCTGCTCGAAGCCTTCGACCACCCGGTGCGTCGCCAGCCGCACGCACCGGCCTTCGTCACGCCCGACCGCGTGCTGTCCTACCAGGAGGCCGACGAGCGTGTGCGGCGCATGGCCGGCGCGCTGCGGGCGCTCGGCCTGGGCGCCGGCGACCGGGTGGCGCTGCGGCTGCCCAACTCGCCCTCGTTCGTGCTGGCGATCCTCGCGCTGTGCCGGCTGGGTGCCGTGGCGGTGCCCGTGCCGCGCCGGCGGCCGGCCGAGCAGCTCGCCCCCACCGTGCAGCGCCTGGGCGTGCGCTGGACGCTCGGGCTGGTCGAGGCCGACGCCCTCGCCGAGACGCGCTTCGTCGCCGTCGACGACGCCTTGCTGGCGCCCGTGTCCGACGCCGAGCGGGGCCTCGCCCACGCGCCGGGCGGCGAGGCCCTGGCGCTGATCACATTGTCGTCGGGCACCACCGGCGAGCCCAAGGCCATGGGCCGCAGCCATCGCCGCATCTGGCGGCAGTGGGAACAGCAGCAGCGCATCCGCCCGCACGGGCCCGGCGTGCGCATGGCGGTGATGATGGGGCTCGACGCGAACTACGCGGTGATGACCTGCCTGCGCATGCTGCTGTCGGGCGCGGCCGTGGTGCTGGCGCCCGACGCCGGCATGGCGAGCCTGTCCGACGCCGTGGACCGGCTCGGCGCCAACCACGTGTTGACATCGCCGGCGCTAGTGGGCCGCCTGATGCCGCAACTGTCTCGCGACCGCCAGCGGTTCCCCGCGCTGGAGAGTTTCCGTCTCGCGGGCAGCCTGGTGCAGCCGGCGCTGCTGCTGCAGCTGCGCCGGATGGTCTGCGACGACGTCTGCAGCGACTACGGTGCGTCGGAGGTCGGTGCGCTGGCCGATGGCGACCGCGAGGTGATCGACCGGCTGCCCGGCAGCGTCGGCTACTTGATGCCCTGGGTGGTCGGCGAGGCCTGCGGCGATGACGGGCAGGCCCTGCCGGCGGGCTCGAGCGGCCGGCTGCGCTTCCGCGGCGAGGGGTTCCCCGACGGCTACCTCGAGGACCCCGACGCCAGCGCCCGCGTCTTCGTCGACGGCTGGTTCTATCCCGGCGACACCGGCCGCATCCATGCCGATGGCGCCGTCGTGCTGGAGGCGAGGTCGGACGAGATCATCAACGTCGGGGGCACCAAGGTCCGCCCGGAGGAGGTGGAGCAGGTGCTGCTGCAGGACGAGAACATCGCCGAAGCCGCCGCCTACGGGGTGCAGACCGCCAGGGGGCAGACCCTCCTGGTGGCCGCGCTGGTCTGCCGCGGACCGGTCGACGTGCCGCAGACCCTGCAACGCTGCCATGCCGTGCTGGGCCAGCGGGCCCCCGCGAGGCTGGTCAAGATCGAGCGCCTGCCCCGCAACGAGGCCGGCAAGGTGCTGCGTCGCGAACTCGCGGCCCGCACCACAGTCCGGCAGGCGCAGCCCGAGGCAGAGCGGGCCGGGTGACCCCGCCGGCGCGGACAGGCGCCGTCAGTTCGCGACGGTGAGCCGTGCCGGCCGGCCGCGGACCGCCGGCGCCGGCACGCCGGAGAACGCGAAGTCCACCTCCGGCGCGAGCCCGCTGACGATGCGCGCGATGCTCTTGCCCGAGCCGCACGAGTGCGTCCAGCCCAGCGTGCCGTGGCCCGTGTTGAGGAACAGGTTGGGCAGCTTCGAGCGTCCGATGATCGGCACGTTGCTGGGCGTGGCCGGGCGCAGGCCCGTCCAGAACTGCGCCTGCTCGGTGTCACCGGCGCCGGGGAACAGTTCCTCGACCCGGCGCACGATCGCCTCGCAGCGCACGCGGTTGAGGTCGCGGTCGTAGCCGTTCAGCTCGGCGGTGCCGGCGATGCGCAGGCGGTCGCCGTCGGGCCCGGTCAGGCGCGAGAACACGAGCTTGTATTCGTCGTCGGTCAGCGAGACCTGGTGCGCCATCGCCGCGTCCTTCACCGGCATCGTCACCGAGTATCCCTTGGCCGGGTAGATCGGCAGCCGGATGCCCAGCGGCGCCGCGATCAGCGGCGACAGGCTGCCCATCGCCAGCACGTAGGCATCGGCGCGCAGGCGCTGGAAGCGGCCTTCGGCGTCGGTGGCCTCGACGTGGTCGATGGCGCCGCCGGCCTCGCGCAGCGCGGTCACGGTGTGGTTCGTCAGGAAGCGCACGCCGTCGTGCTCGCAGCGCTTGACCAGCTCGCGCGCGAAGCGGTTGGCGTCGCCCGACTCGTCCTCGGCGGTGTAGGTGGCGCCGGCGAGCTGCCGGCGGATGTGGCGCAGCGCAGGCTCGAGCCGCACCGCCTCGTCGGCCGAGATCACGCGGCGGTCGCAGCCCAGCGCTCGCATCTGCGCGGCCGGGGCCTCGGCGCCCGCGAACTCGCGCTCGCTCGTGTAGAAGTGCAGGATGCCCTGCGTGCGCTCGGCGTACGAGATGCCGCTGTCGCGGCGCAGCTGCTGCAGCGTGTCGCGGCTGTAGGTGCCCAGCCGCACGATCTGCTCGATGTTGTGCCGGGTGCGCGCCGGCGTGCACTCGCGCAGGAACTGCAGCCCCCACAGCCACTGCCGCATGTCGGCGCGGATGCGGAACAGCAGCGGCGCGTCTTCCTGCCCCAGCCACTTCAGCACCTTCAGCGGGGCGCTCGGGTTGGCCCAGGGCTCGGCGTGGCTCACCGAGATCTGGCCGCCGTTGGCGAAGCTGGTCTCCGCGGCCGGCGTGGCCTGGCGGTCGACGACGGTGACGTCGTGGCCCTGCTGGCGCAGGAACCAGGCCGAGGTGACGCCGAGCAGGCCGGCGCCGAGGACGATGACTCTCATGACGGGTCTCCGTGCCGCTCCCCCTGTCCTCGGTACCTGAGAGATTCGGCGCGGGGCCCTGTGCCCCGCGCGTTGCTCCTTCGGTGCTCCGCGCGTGTTCAGGCGCGCGGCGGCTCTCCAGACGGCGATGGTGTGGTGCAGTACGGAACCTGAGCGTTCATGGGAGTTTGCGCCTTCGGTGGCCCGGGCCTCCACGCGGTGGCAGCCTGGGCACTCTCCTGCAGTGAAACGAAGTCAGTGGGCCGCGAGCAGCTCCTCGGCGGGCTGCGCATCGGCAGCGCCTGCATCGGCCTTCGAGGCCAGGAATCGTTCGGCCAGCAGCACCCAGTAGGCGCTGCCGGTGGCGATGTTGGCGTCGTTGAAGTCGTAGCCCGGGTTGTGCACCATGCAGGCCACGCTCGCAGCGCCCTGGCCATCGCCTGTGCAGTCGTGCTCGTGCGCGCCGTTGCCGATCAGCAGGTAGCTGCCCGGCACGCGCTCCAGCATGAAGGCGAAGTCCTCGCTGCCGGTGAGCGGCGGGCCTTGCAGCGTGACGTTCGCGGGGCCCACGAGTTCGAGCGCCACCTCGCGTGCGAAGGCCGTCTCGGCCGGCGCGTTGACCAGCACCGAGTAGCCGGCCTTCCAGTCGATGCGCGCCTCCACGCCGTAGCTCTCGGCCTGCGCGGCCACCAGCGCGCGGATGCGGCGTTCGAGCATGGCGCGCACGGCGCGGTCCAGGGCCCGCACGCTGAGTTCCATCACGGCCGAGGCCGGGATCACGTTGTTGGCGGTGCCGGCGTGCAGTGCGCCGACGGTGACCACCGCGGGCTGCAGCGGGTCGACATTGCGCGCCACGAGGGTCTGCAGCGCCATCACGATGCCGGCCGCGGCCACGATCGGATCGGCCGCGCGGTGCGGCATCGCGCCATGGCCGCCCACGCCGTTGAGCGTGATCGTGGCGTAGTCCGACGACGCCATCGCGGCGCCCTCGCGCAGCACCAGGTGGCCTTGCGGCAGCCCGGGCATGTTGTGCATCGCGAACACGGCGTCGCACGGAAAGCGTTCGAACAGGCCGTCGGCCATCATGCGCAGCGCGCCGCCGCCGCCTTCCTCGGCCGGCTGGAAGATCAGGTGCAGCGTGCCGTCGAAACGGCCGTGCTCGGCCAGGTGGCGTGCCGCCGCCAGCAGCATCGCGGTGTGGCCGTCGTGGCCGCAGGCATGCATCACGCCGGCATGCACGCTGGCCCACGCGGCGCCGCTGGCCTCGTCGATCGGCAGCGCGTCCATGTCGGCGCGCAGGCCCAGGCGCCGGGTGCCGCGGCCTCGCACCAGCGTGCCGACGACGCCGGTGCCGCCGATGCCGGCCTCCACCGCGTAGCCCCAGCCGGCGAGCTTGTCGGCCACCAGCGCCGCCGTGCGGTGCTCGGCGAATGCCAGCTCGGGGTGGCGGTGGATGTCGCGGCGCAGGCTGATGAATTCACCGGCGCGCGCCGCCAGCGCTTGCAGCAGGTAGGTCACCTCAGGCTCCGGCGGGCTGCGGTCGTGCGGCTGCGGGCACGCGTCACTGCGGCTGCAGGTTGATCTGCCTGGCGATGGCGCGGTAGCGCGCCGTCTCGGCTTCGTAGAAGCGCGCGGCTTCGGTCAGGCTGACCGGTGCCGCGGCCAGCTGCGTCTGTGCCGCGAGTTGCGCGCGCACCGCCGGGTCCTGCAGGGTCCTGCCGATGGCCGCGTGCAGGCGGTTCACCAGCTCTTCCGGCGTGCCCTTCGGCACCATGAAGCCGGTCCAGATCTTGTAGTTGAAGCTCTTGAGCTCCTTCGTCTCGCTCATCGCCGGCACGTTCTTCAGCAGCTCCGAGCGCTGCGCGCCCAGCTGGCCGATGACCTTCAGCCGGCCCTGGTCGCCCAGCGCGCCCATCGCGGCGCTGTAGACCAGCACGGCGAAGTCGAGCTGGCCGCCGGCGATGTCCTGCAGCAGCGGCGCGTTGCCCTTGTACGGCACGTGCGCGAGCCGGGTGCCGGTCTGTGCCTGCGCCTGCTCGAGGATCAGGTGGTACAGCGAGCCGACGCCGACGCTGCCGTAGGTCAAAGGCTTGTCGGTCGACCTGCGTGCCAGCGCGATCAGCTCGTCCACGCTGTTCACCGGCAGCTCCTTGCGCGTGACGAACACCATCACCGCGTCGGCCACCGGGTGCACGAGGCGGAAGTCCTCGGCCTTGAGCTTCACCGCCGCGTTGGCCAGCGGCGAGAGGATCACCTCGTTGGGCGAGCCCTGGAAGACGTAGTACCCGTCGGCGGGCGAGGCCAGCACCTTCTGCGCCGCGATGGCGCCGCTGACGCCGCCGAGGTTCTCCACGATCACCTGCTGGCCCAGCTCCTTGCCGAGCTGCGTGTTGAAGATGCGGGCGATCGCGTCCGACGGTCCGCCGGCCGGGTACGGCACCATCAGGTTGACCGGCTTCAGCGGCCAGGCCTGCGCCAGCGCCGCGGTGGCGACGAGCAGCAGGCCGGCCGACAAGGCCAGCGTGCGGAGGATGGGGTG
Organism: Rubrivivax sp.; assembly: GCA_016789955.1. Lineage (GTDB taxonomy): Bacteria > Pseudomonadota > Gammaproteobacteria > Burkholderiales > Burkholderiaceae_C > Rubrivivax. The sequence continues at coordinate 73,896 of JAEUPB010000108.1, forward strand.
GGTGCGCATGGGATGTCTCCTGTCGTCTTGCTCGTCGGGTGGGGTGCGTGCAGCCGAGGCGAATGTAGGAACGCACGTGCCGTGCGTCCAATGCATTGTTGGTTCGGATACGATGAGTTCGACGTTGCCCGTGCCCACCGGGCGTTGCGTGGAGCCCGGCCATGACCCTCGTGCAGCTCAGGCACTTCCTCTCGCTGGCGCAGACCGGCTCGTTCGCCCGCTCCGCCGCGGCGATGCACCTCACGCAGCCGGCACTCAGCCGCAGCATCCGCGCGCTCGAGGACGAACTCGGCCAGCGGCTGTTCGACCGCGTCGGCCGCGTCAGCGAGCTCACCGGCTACGGGCGCCAGGCGCTCGAACAGGCGCGCGAGCTGGTGCTCTCCGCCGACGACCTGCGTGCCGGCGCGCGCCGCGCCGGTGCGGGCGAGGAGGGCGTGCTGCGCATCGGCCTGGGCTCGGGCCCCGGCGCGATGCTGATGACGCCGCTGCTGCTGAAGATGGCACAGGAGCGGCCGCGCGTGCAGCTCGCGGTGACGCGCGCCAACACCGGCCTGCTGGTGCAGGCCCTGCGCGACCGCGCGCTCGACGCGCTGGTGGTGGACGCGCGCTCGCTGCGCCCGGCCCCCGACCTGCACGCGCAGATGGCGCACGAGATGAGCGGCGCGCTGATGGTGCGCCGCGGCCACCCGCTGGCCCGCACCCGCGCCGGCATCGGCTTCGACGCGGTGCTGCGCTACCCCGTGGCCGCCACGCCGCTCTCCGACGACGTGGCGCGCACGCTCGTGGAACGCTACGGCCCGCGCGCGCATCCCGACCTGTGCGTGACGCTGCGCTGCGACGAGATCCAGAGCCTCGTCGACGTGGCGCGCCACAGCGACGCGGTGCTGCTGGCCATCCGCGCCGCCGCGCCCGACCTGGTGGAGCTGAAGATGGACCCGCCGCTCGCGGCCACGGCGCGATTCGGGCTGGTGACGCTCAGGCGCCGGACCGCGCCGCCGGCGCTGGACGTCGTGCGGGCGTTGATGGACGAGTTGCTGGTCGACAAGCGGCCGGTGCCGGCGCGCGCCCGCAAGGGGCGGGCGTAGGGGCGCCGGTGCTCAGGCCCGACTCTGTGGCGGTGCCGACCGGCGCACGGTGCGCCTGGCCTGTACCAGCGCGGCCCCGAACAGCAGCATCCAGGTCGACGGTTCGGGCAGTGGTGCCGGGTCGTCGTCGGTGCCGGGCACCGTGGCCACGAACACCTTCACCGCGTTGGCGCCGAGCTGCTGGCACACGCCGCTCACGGTCGTGCAGCCGCCCGAGGCGCCGCCCGACGCATAGAAGAGCGTCACGTCGAGATCGAACGCATCGTCGCCCCCTAGGGGCAGCAGCGGCGACGCCTGGGTGGCGTCGGAGTACGAGCCGCCGTGGAACCAGACGAAGTCCTCCAGCAAGCCCGTGGTGCCGGTCTGCGCCGGGCCGTCCTCCGGATCCAGCGTCCAGCTCATCATCGCGCGGTAGCCCCCGCGATCGTTGAAATACGAGAGCAGGTGGCTCATCGAGATGCTGTCGAACACCTGGCCCGGATGCGCCTGGAAGTGCAGCTTCAGCTGCTGCGTGCGGGTCAGGAACTGCCCGGAGCCGGCTTGCAGGATCACGCCGTCGCCGGTCAGCGCCTGCAGGTGCGAGTACGACGTGATGCCCACCCCGGAGAAGCCGCTCCAGCCCAGCAGATCGGAGCCGGCGCGCACGTCGACGTCGTAGGTGGCCTGCGAGAAGTGGGTGGTCAACACCGGATCGGCGTGTGCCGGTGCGGCCAGGGCCCAGGCCCATGCGGCCGCCACGGACAGCGCAGTGGCCCGCCATCCTCGGGCGCGCGGGTTCAACGGGTGCTCGGCTCGAGCGTGCATGAACGTCTCCTTGAAAGGACCGGGGTGCGCCCAGTCTCGGGTGCGGCCGTTTCCTTGCCGTTTCCCTCGCCGTGCCGGCGCTAGGATGCGTCGTATGGGCACCCCCCATGTGTCGCTGCTGGGCCTGCCCCTGCTGTGGGTCGACGGCGTCGCCATGCCGTGGTTGCCCGAGCGCCGCTATCAGCTGCTGGCCCTGCTGGCGGTCGGCAGCGGGCAGTGGCTGGCGCGGGACCACGTCGCGGCCCTGCTGTGGCCCGCCCACGAACTGGCCGAGGCCCGGCGCAACCTGCGCAAGGTGGTCCTGCGCGCCCGGGCGGTGCCCGGCGCGCAGGCGCTGGAGGCCACCGAGCATGCGCTGCGCTGGCCCGTGCCCACCGACCTGCAGGCCTTCACGGCCGCACTCGCCGCCGGGAACCCGGCGCAGGCCATGGCGCTGGGTCGCGGGCCGCTGCTCTGTGGCCTCGACGCGGCCGACGCCCCGGAGTTCAACGACTGGCTGGCCGCCCAGCGCCGGCATTGGGCCGAGGCCTGGCGACAGGCCGCATTGGCCGCCTCGGGCGCAGCCGTGCAGCCGACCGAGCGCATCGACCTCGCCCAGCGCATCCTGGAGGTGGACCCGCTCGACGAGGCGGCCATCGAGATCTGCCTGCGTGCCGAACGGGCGCTCGGACACGCGCAGCGCACGCGTCGCCTGTACGGAGATTACGCGCAGCGGCTGGCCGAAGCCTACGGTGTCGAGCCCTCCCAGGCCCTGCGCGAGCTGGCCGCGTCGCCAGCGCCGGCCCCGGCGCCGCCCCCCGCGTCGCCGCCGGCGGCAGCGAGGGTTGTCGATGACACCGCGCAGGACTTCATCGGCCGGCGGCACGAACTGAAGCAGCTGGCGCTGCTGCTGGCGCGCGAGGACTGTCGGCTGATCACCCTCGTCGGGCCCGGCGGCATCGGCAAGAGCAGCCTGGCGCGGCAGGCCCTGCGGCAGCTGGCGCCGGCGCAGGCCGACGCTGCGTGCTGGGTCGCGCTGCAGGACCTGGCGACGACCGCGGACGTGCTGGCGCGCTTCGCGCAGGCGCTGGGCGTGCAGGTGGGCGATGCGCCCGACCGGCTGGTGCCCATCGTGCAGCACCTGCGCGGCCAGCCGCGCCGCCTGCTGGTGCTCGACAACGCCGAGCACCTCGCCGAGCTGCCCGCGCTGCTGGACCGGTTCTGCCGCGAGTGCGCCGAGGTGCAGCTGCTCGTGACCTCGCGCGTGCGCTGCGACGTGGCTTCGGAGTTCCTGCTGCCGATCGACGGGCTGGCGGTGCCGGACGAGGACAGCCGCGATGCCGAGGCGGCGATCACGTTCGATGCGGTCCGCCTGTTCGAGCGTCGCGCCGTGGCGGCCCAGCGCGGCTTCGAGCTTCAGCAGCACATCGGGCCGGTGATCGAGATCGTCGAGCGGGTGGCCGGCCTGCCGCTGGCCATCGAGCTGGCCGCGGGCTGGGTGCGGCTGCTGCCGCCCGCCGAGATCGCGCGCGAACTGCGGCACTCGATCGACGTGCTCGAGCGCGACCCGGCGGCGGGCGGCGATGCCGCACGGCCCGAGCATCGCAGCATGCGGGCCGTGCTCGAGCGCTCGTGGCAGCTGCTGGCCCCGAGCGAGCGCGACGCGCTCGCCGGCCTGTCGGTGTTCCACGGGGGATTCACGCGCCGCGCGGCGATGGAAGTGGCGTCGGTGCCGTTGCCGCTCCTGTCGTCCCTGGTCGACAAGAGCCTGCTGAAGGTCGATGACGGTGGCCGCTTCGGCCTGCACCCCCGAGGGCAGGCCGAAGCGGCCACCCGGGCCCGCGCCGATACGCAAAAGTTAGCCGAACTGCTCGCCCCCCACCCCGGGTCAAAAGCGCGGCACATGGCCGCCCT
>JAEUPB010000063.1 GCA_016789955.1 Rubrivivax sp.
GCAGGAACCAGGCCGCCGCCACCAGCGTGCTGTTGACCAGGTAGAAGAGCCCCGCCGCCAACGTGCCCGGCGTGCCGAGGCCCACCGCCAGCAGCAGCGTGCCGGCACTGGCCACCACGAGGTAGGCCACCAGCGCACGCAGCCGCCGCGCCGCCAGCACGCCGATCGCCGCCAGCACCAGCGTGCCCAGCGCCAGCAGCGGCAGCAGCGGCGTGGCGATGCCCGCCAGCGCGCCGCCTCCGAAGACCAGCGTCGTCGTGCGCGCGATCGCGTAGACGCCGACCTTGGTCATGATCGCGAACAGCGCGGCCACCGGCGGCGATGCGGCGGCGTAGGTGTCGGGCAGCCAGAAGTACAGCGGCAGCAGCGCCGCCTTCACCGCGAACACCACCAGCAGCATCAGCGCGGCGGCCTGCGCCAGCCGCAGGTCCTGCGGCGGCAGCGCGGCGAGCCTGACGGCCAGGTCGGCCATGTTCAGCGTGCCGGTCACGCCGTACAGCAGGCTCACGGCGATCAGGAACAGCGCCGAGCCGGTGAGGTTGAAGGTCACGTAGTGCACGCTGGCCTGCAGCCGCGCGCGGTTGGCGCCGTGCAGAAGCAGCCCGTAGCTGGCGGCCAGCAGCACCTCGAAGAACACGAACAGGTTGAACAGGTCGGCGGTGAGGAAGGCGCCGTTGAGCCCCATGAGCTGGAACTGGAACAGCGAGTGGAAGTGCGCCCCTCGCGCGTGCTCGCCGGCCATCGCGTAGACCAGCGCACCGGTGGCCACGGCGGCCGTGAGCAGCAGCATCAGCGCCGCGAGCCGGTCGAGCGCCAGCGCGATGCCCCAGGGCGCCTGCCAGTTGCCCAGCAGGTACGGCTGCACCGCGCCGCCATCGGCCTGCCGCACCAGCGCCGCCGCCAGCACCAGCAGCGCCAGCGTGCTGGCCAGCCCGAGGCGCGCCGCCCAGCGCGAGCGCGCTCGCTCCAGCAGCAGGATCAGCGCGCCGGCCACCAGCGGGCCGACGATGGACAGCACCACGCCGTGGCCGGCGAACAGCCATGGGGCGGCGCTCATCGCGGTCCCTCCCCGATCGAGCCGGCCGCATCGGCGCCGTCGACATGGTCGCTGCCGGTCTCGGCGCGCGCGCGCAGCGCGATCGCCAGCAGCACCGCCGTCATCGCGAAGCTGATCACGATGGCCGTCAGAACCAGCGCCTGCGGCAGCGGGTCGGCGGTGTCGGCCAGCGTCGCGGCGCGGCCGTCGGCGACGATCGGCAGCGCGCCCGCCTTCACGCGGCCCATCGCGAAGATGAACAGGTTGACGGCGTACGAGACCAGCGTCAGCCCGAGCACGACGTCGAACGTGCGGGCGCGCAGCAGCAGCCAGGTGCCGCAGCCGCCCAGCGTGCCGATGAACAGGGCCAGCAGCAGCAGCATCAGCGCACCCCACCCGGGCCGCGCGACAACCGCGCCAGCGACACCAGCATCACCATCGTCGCGCCCACCACCACAAGGTACACGCCGAGGTCGAACATCGACGCGCTGGCCAGCGGCACGCCCCCGACGCCGGGCAGCCACGGGTAGTCGTAGGTGCTGGTCAGGAACGGCGCGCCGTACAGCCAGCTCGCCAGCCCGGTGGCCGCGGCCACCGCGAGCCCCAGGGCCATCCACGTGCGGAAGTCGATCGCCGCGCGCGCCGACACCCACGCGTGGCCGTGCGCCACCTGCTGCAGCACCAGGGCCAGCGCCAGCACCAGTCCGGCGATGAAGCCGCCGCCGGGCAGGTTGTGCCCGCGCAGGAACAGGTGCAGCGAGATGACGATGGCAAACGGCAGCACCAGCCGCGCCACGAGCTGCAGCATCAGCGGGTGGCGGCTCGACTCGCCGGCGGCCGCGGCCACGGGGTGCACGCCCGGCAGCGCCTGCCCGCCCAGCAGCGCGTGCACGATCAGCGCGGCGATCGCCATCACGGTGATCTCGCCCAGCGTGTCGAAACCGCGGTAGTCGACGATGATCACGTTGACCGCGTTGGCCCCGCCGCCCAAGGCCTTCGTGGTCTGCAGGAAGTAGTCGGAGATCGACGCCGAAGGCCGCGTCAGCACCATCCAGGCCAGCGCGGCCAGGCCGAGGCCGACCGCCAGCGCGATCGCGCCGTCGCGCCAGGCCTTCCAGCGCGCGCGCTCGGGTGGGCTGCGCTCGGGCAGCCAGTGCAGCGCCAGCATCATCAGCACGATGGTCGCCATCTCCACGAGCAGCTGCGTCAGCGCCAGGTCCGGCGCCGAGAACGCCACGAACACCCCGCACACCACCAGGCCGACGGCGCCCATCAGCAGCAGCGCGAGCAGCCGGCGGCGGTGGGCGATCGTGGTGGCCAGCGTGGCGGAGATGCCGATCAGCCCCGCGATCGCTGCCGCGGGGCCGAGACCGTCGAGGTGCAGCGCAGCGGCCTCCGCGGCGGGCATCGCGCGGCCGCCGAGGCCGTCGCCGACGAACGGCGCGTAGCCCGCCACCAGCGCCATGACCACCAGCAGCAGGAGGTAGCGCGGCAGGTGGCCGTTCTGCAGCGCGCGCGTCAGCGCCGTCGCGGCGGCCACGCCGGCGTCGACCAGCAGGACGAAGAAGTCGCGCCCGCCGTGCGCGATCCAGCCCGGCAGCCGCGCGACGCGGTGCAGGTTCACGAAGCGCTGCAGCCCGGCGTAGAGCAGCGCACCGCCGACCACCGCCACCGCGCTCATCACCAGCGGCAGGTTGACGCCGTGCCAGATCGCGAGCTGGTAGGCGGGCAGCGGCGCGCCCGGCGTGCCGTGCAGCGCGGCCTGCGCGGCCACCGCGAGCGCCGGGCCCGCGACGGCCGCCGGGAACAGCCCCACCGCCACGCACAGCACCACCAGCACCAGCACCGGCAGCCGCATCAGGAACGGCGCCTCGTGCGGCGTGCGGTCGAGCCCCACCGGCTCGCCGTTGAAGAAGGTGTCGTGGATGAAGCGCAGCGAGTAGGCCACGCTCAGCACGCCGGCCAGCGTCGCGCCGGCCGGCAGCACCCACTCCATGACGCCGTGCCCCTCCTTGGCCACCGCCTCGGCGAAGAACATCTCCTTGGACAGGAAGCCGTTGAGCAGTGGCACGCCGGCCATCGCCGAAGCCGCCACGATGCCCAGCGTGGCGGTGAACGGCATGTACTTCATCAGTCCGTTGAGCTGCCGCATGTCGCGCGAGCCGGTCTCGTGGTCGATGATGCCGGCGCTCATGAAGAGCCCCGCCTTGAACGTGGCGTGGTTGATGATGTGGAACACCGCGGCGACCACCGCCAGCGGCTCGTCGAGCCCGAACAGCAGCGTGATCAGCCCGAGGTGGCTGATCGTCGAGTACGCCAGCAGGCCCTTCAGGTCGTGCTTGAAGATCGCGATGTAGGCCCCGACCACCAGCGTCGCCAGCCCGGTCAGCGTGACGATCCAGAACCAGGGCTCGCTGCCGCCCAGCGCCGGGTACAGCCGCGCCAGCAGGAACACGCCGGCCTTGACCATCGTCGCCGAGTGCAGGTAGGCCGACACCGGCGTCGGCGCGGCCATCGCGTGCGGCAGCCAGAAGTGGAACGGGAACTGCGCGCTCTTCGTGAACGCGCCCAGCAGCACCAGCACCAGCGCGGTCTCGTACAGCGCGTGCGCGCGGATGCGGTCGCCGGCGGCCAGCACGTCGTCGAGCCGGAAGCTGCCGGCAATGTGGCCCAGCAGCAGCACGCCGGCCAGCAGGCACAGCCCGCCGGCACCGGTAATCGTCAGCGCCATGCGCGCGCCCTCGCGGGCGTCGTCGCGGCGGTGCCAGTAGCCGATCAGCAGGAACGACGACAGGCTCGTCAGCTCCCAGAACACCACCAGCAGCACGAGGTTGTCGGCCAGCACGACGCCGAGCATCGCGCCCATGAACAGCAGCAGGAAGACGAAGAAGCGGCGCGCCGGGCTCTGCGGGTCGGCCGGGTCCAGGTACCACGCCGCGTACAGCACGATCAGCGCGCCGATGCCGCCGATCAGCAGCGCGAACAGCCACGCCAGGCCGTCCATGCGCAGGCCCAGGTCCAGCCCCAGCGCCGGCAGCCAGGCCACGCCCCAGCGCAGCACCTCGCCGGCCTGCACCGCGGCGGCCGACTGCAGCACCAGCGCGGTGACCGCCAGCGCAACCGCGCCGGCCACCGCCGCGCAGCCGCGCCGCGCGCCGGCCGGCAGGCAGGCGACCAGCAACGCGCCCAGCCAGGGCAGCAGTGCCAGCAGCGGCAGCGTCACGACGGCCGAGGCGCCGGCCCGCGCAGCAGCACGACGACCAGCGTGACCACGGTGAGCGGGATCACGAAGCTCAGCATCGCGGCAGAGTATGCCGGCAGCGCGTCGTGCTGCTGGGCTGCCAGGATCAGGTAGGCCACGTAGGCCACGTAGTAGGCGACGAAGACGCCGCCTTCCCAGCGCGCGATCTCGCGCCCGCTGACGAACACCGGCAGGCAGGCCAGCGCCACCGCCAGCATCACCCAGATGTCGAACGACAGCAGCGACGCGGCCATCGTCAGCCCGGCATCACCCGAGACCAGGCTCGACAGGCCCAGGCAGCCGAGGATGTTGAACGTGTTGCTGCCGACCACGTTGCCGACCGCGATGTCGCGCTCGCCCTTGAACGCCGCGGTGATCGACGCCGCGACCTCGGGCATGCTGGTGCCTGCGGCGACGATGGTCAGCCCGATGACCAGGTCGCTGACACCCAGCGCCTTGGCGAACGCCACGGAAGCGTCGACCAGCCAGTCCGAGCCGATCACCAGGCAGGCCAGTCCGGCCGCGATCAGCGCCACCTGCGCGGGCCACTTCGCATCCCACGCCCCGGGCTCGGCGGCGCGGTTCTCCGCGACGTAGTCCGCCTGCGCCGCGGCGGTCTCGCGCCGCGACTGCACCACCAGGAACACGGTGTAGGCCACCAGCAGCCCCGCCAGCAGCGCGCCGTCGAACAGGCCGAGGCGGCCGTCCAGGCCCAGCACCAGCAGCAGCAGCGACGCGCCGATCATGATCGGCACCTCCTGGCGGATCAGCTGCACGTTGACGACCAGCGGCACGATCAGCGCGCTGACGCCGAGGATGAACAGCACGTTGAAGACGTTGCTGCCGACGACGTTGCCGATGGCGATGTCGGTGCGGCCGTCGAGCACCGCGCCGACGCTCACGGCCACCTCGGGCGCGCTGGTGCCGAAGGCCACCACGGTGAGGCCGACCACGAGCGGCGAGATGCCCAGCGACAACGCCAGCCGGGAGGCGCCGCGGACGAGCAGGTTGGCCCCGACGACCAGGGCCACCAGGCCCGCGAGGAAGAGCAGCAGGTTCATCGGCGCGCGAATGTAGCGGCTGCGGCCCCTGCCACCGCCCCGCGCGGCGGATGGCTTTGCACGCGCGGGGGCTTGCGCGGTGGGTTCAGCCGGCCCGCTTCGCGACCACCTTCAGCAGGTCGTCGTACTTGCGCTCGACGCTGGCCACGCGGCCGCCGACCTCGTCGACATAGGCCTTCGCGTTGACCAGCGAGGCATTGAGGTCCTTCACGAGCGTTTCGTAGCGCTTGTGGAGCGCGTCGTGCTCCTTTCGCAGTTCGGAGAACTCCTTCGGGGAGACGGTGGGCGAGGCCATGGCGAGGTCCTTTCGTGACGATGGTGAAGTGGGAAGGAAGCGAGCCGCCAGTGTGGCCGGCGTCCTTCCGCCTGTCGTCGGCGACGCGTCGGTTCCGGGTCGGAAAGCGATGGGGCCCGCGGGCGCGCGCGGACCGCCCGTGCACCGGAAATGCGCCCCGAAAGCAGTGCACTTCCACGCACCCGGCGACGGGTCGCGAAGAAATGATTCCGGATGCCGTCGGCCGAACGCCCGACGAACACATCGACCGGAGACCTGCATGCAGTCCCCCCCGCCCGCCGAGACCTCGATCCGGGCCCCGGCGCACCGGCCCTCCAACCTGGCGGACTTCTTCCGCTACCACGGCTTCTGAGCCCCCGGCGTGCGCCTGTTCCGCCGCCTCGGGTTCCGCGCCAAGGCCCTCGTGATCTCCAGCGCCTTCGTGCTGCCCATCGTCGTGCTGGCCTGGAACTACTTCGGCGACAAGGCGGCGAGCATCGAGTTCTCGGCGAAGGAACAGCTCGGCGTGGACTACGCCCGGAGCCTCTACGCGCTGCTCGACGCCCTGCAGGAGCGGCAGCTGCGGCCGGGTGGCAGCGGCCAGGCGATCGAAGCGAACCAGAAGGCGCTCGCGGACCTGCAGACATCCGCCGGCGAGTCGCTCGGCAGCGCGACCGCGCACACGGCCCTGGCGTCGATCGCACCGGCGGCGGCCGCCGGCCAGCCCGGCGCCCTGGCCAAGGCGGTGGCCGCCGCGCTCGACCTGCTCGGGCAGGCCACCGACGGCTCGAACCTCACGCTCGATCCGGACATCGACACCTACTACCTGATGGACGTGGCGATGTTCCGCGCCGGCCCGATGAGCGATGACCTCGTGCAGCTCGCCGCGCTGGCGCGCGAGCCCGTGCCGGCGCAGGGCCGCAGCGAGGAGCAGCGGCGCCTGCTCATCGAGAAGCTGGCCGAGCTGAAGGGCCATGCCGCCGCGGTGAAGGCGGATCTCGCCAAGGCGCGCGCCTACAACGCCGGGATCCGCGTGGGTGACGGCGGCCAGGGCCTGCTGGCCTCGATCGAGCGCGTCGCCGGCGCCGTCGATGCGCAGCTCGGCAATGTCGTCGATGCCGCCAGCCAGGCGAGACTGCGCGATGCCGGGGCATCCGCCCTGGCGGCGGTGCGCGACCTGCGCACCCAGGCGATGTCGGAACTGGGGCGCCTGCTCGAGGTGCGCGTCGCATCGCTGCAGCGCGCCCGCAACGCGACGGCTGCGTTGCTCAGCGTGTCGCTGCTGGTGGTGCTCTACCTCTTCACGTCGTTCCGCAAGGTGCTCGACGGCGGGCTGCGCGAGGTGGCGTTCCACATCAACGCGATGCGCAGCGGCGACCTGACGACCTCGCCCCGCCCGTGGGGCGTCGACGAGGCGGCCCAGCTGATGTGGACGCTGCTGGACATGCAGGCGAGCCTGCGCACCATCGTGTCGCAGGTACGCACGGCGTCGGACAACCTGGTGATGGCCAGTGCCGAGATCTCGGCCGGCTCGCACGACCTGTCGTCGCGCACCGAGCGCTCGGCGGCCAACCTGGAGCAGTCGGCCTCTGCGATGGAGGAGATCGCCGCCACCGTGCAGCAGACGGCGCAGAACGCCCGCGAGGCGTCGGAGCTCGCGCAGCGCAACGCGCACGCCGCTCAGCAGGGCGGCGAGGTGGTGGGCTCGATGGTCGCCACGATGGACGAGATCCAGCAGTCGTCGCGCCGCATCGCCGAGATCACCGGCGCCATCGACGCCATCGCCTTCCAGACCAACATCCTGGCGCTCAACGCCGCCGTCGAGGCGGCCCGCGCGGGGGAAGCCGGCCGGGGCTTCGCGGTCGTGGCGGCCGAGGTGCGCCAGCTGGCCCGGCGCGCCGCCGGTTCTGCGCGCGAGATCAAGCTGCTGGTGAACGACAGCATCGGCCGGGTCGACACCGGCTCGCAGCTCGTGAAGCAGTCGGGCGATGCCATCCAGCGCATCGTCCACGAGGCCACGCGCGTGAACGACATGCTCGGCGAGATCGCCCGTGGCGCCACCGAACAGGCCGGCGGCGTGCGCAAGACCACCGAGTCGGTGCAGGAGATGGACTCGGTCACCCAGCAGAACGCGGCCCTGGTGGAACAGACCGCCGCCGCAGCCACGTCGCTGGCGGCGCAGGCACGGGGCCTCGCCGCGCACGTGCAGCAGTTCAAGCTGGCGTGAGCGCTCGAGAGATCTTCGCGCGCCCCCTCACTCGGCCGTCTACCGCGCCACCGGGCTGCGCACCAGGTGGTCGAAGGCCGACAGCGCCGCCTTGGCCCCGTCGCCCGCCGCGATGACGATCTGCTTGTACGGCACCGTCGTCGCGTCCCCGGCGGCGAACACGCCGGGCACCGTGGTCGCGCCGCGCGCGTCGACGACGATCTCGCCGTGGCGCGACAGCTCCAGCGTGCCGCGCAGCCACTCGGTGTTGGGCACGAGGCCGATCTGCACGAACACGCCGGCGAGGGCTTCGAGGTGCTCGATGCCGGTGGCGCGTTCCTTGTAGACCAGCCCGTTCACGCGGCTGCCGTCACCGCGGATCTCGGTGGTCTGCGCGTTCGTCACGATGCGCACGTTGGGCAGGCTGCGCAGCTTGCTCACGAGCACCGAGTCGGCCTTGAGCTGCTCCGCGTACTCGATCAGCGTCACGTGCGAGACGATACCGGCGAGGTCGATGGCCGCTTCCACACCCGAGTTGCCGCCGCCGATCACGGCCACCCGCCGGCCCTTGAACAGCGGCCCGTCGCAGTGCGGGCAGTAGGCCACGCCCTTGTTTCGGTACTCGGCTTCGCCGGGCACGCCGACGCTGCGCCAGCGGGCGCCGGTGGCCAGCACGACGGTGCGCGCCTGCAGCTCGGCGCCGTTGGCGAGCGTGACCGAGGCCAGCGCCCCGGGCGCAGCCGCCGGTTCCAGCGCCTGCACGCGATGGCCGCCCACGATGTCCACGCCGTAGCTGCGCGCCTGCGCTTCCAGCGCGGCGGCGAACTTGGGGCCGGTCGTCTCGGCCACCGAGATGTAGTTCTCGATGCCCAGCGTGTCCAGCGTCTGGCCGCCGAAGCGCTCGGCCACCACGCCGGTGCGGATGCCCTTGCGCGCCGCGTACACGGCTGCCGCGGCACCGGCCGGGCCGCCGCCGACGATCAGCATGTCGTACGGGGCCTTCTCCGACAGCCGCTGCGCGTCGCGCGCGGCCGCACCGGTGTCGGCCTTCGCGAGGATCTCCTCGATCGTCATGCGGCCCGAGCCGAACGGCTGCCCGTTAAGAAGGATCGTCGGCACGGCCATGATCTCGCGCGCCGCGATCTCGTCCTGGAACAGCGCGCCGTCGATGGCCACGTGGCGCACGCGCGGGTTCAGAACGGCCATCGCGTTGAGCGCCTGCACGACGTCGGGGCAGTTGTGGCAGGTGAGGGACATCCAGGTCTCGAAGACGAAGTCGCCCTCGAGGCCTCGGATCTGCTCGACCACCGCGTCGTCGAGCTTCGGCGCCACGCCGCCGGCCTGCAGCAGCGCCAGCACCAGGGACGTGAACTCGTGGCCCATCGGCACGGCGGCGAAGGCCACGTGCGTGCCCGAGCCGGCGCGCGAGATCGTGAAGCTCGGCCGGCGCGCCGCGTCGCCGTCCAGGCGCACGTGCAGCCGGTCCGACAGGCCGGAGAGATCGGCCAGCAGCTCGCGCAGCTCCTGCGAGGCGGCGCGGTCGTCGAGTGTGGCGACGATCTCCACCGGCCGCGTGATGCGGCCGAGATGCGTGCGGAGCTGTTGCTGGATCTGGAGGTCGAGCATGCCAAAGGTCTCCCATCGGGCCGCGGTGAGGCGGCGGCCCGGGTACGGATGTGGGCGTTCGAGGAGCGCGCGGCCCGCACCCGGTGCGGGCCTGCGCGCAGGTCGTCAGATCTTGCCGACGAGGTCCAGCGACGGGGTCAGCGTCCTGGCGCCTTCGTTCCACTTCGCCGGGCAGACCTGGCCCGGGTTCTTCGCCACGTACTGCGCGGCCTTGACCTTGCGCAGCAGCTCGCTGGCGTCACGGCCGATGCCGTTGTCGTGGATCTCGGCGGTCTTGATCACGCCGTCGGGATTGACGAGGAACGTACCGCGCAGCGCCAGGCCCTCTTCCTCGATCATCACGTCGAAGGCGCGCGTCAGGCGACCGGTGGGGTCGCCGACCAGCGGGTAGCGAACCTTCTTGATCGCATCCGACGTGTCGTGCCAGGCCTTGTGCGCAAAGTGCGTGTCGGTGGAGACGCCGTAGACCTCGACGCCCAGGTCCTTGAACTGCTCGTACAGGTTGGCCAGGTCTTCCAGCTCGGTGGGGCAGACGAAGGTGAAGTCGGCCGGGTAGAAGCAGAACACGCTCCACTTGCCGCGGATCGACTGGTCGGTGACCTCGACGAACCTGCCGTTGTGAAAGGCGGTGGCCTTGAAGGGCTGGACGGTGGTGTTGATCAGGGACATGGTGAGACTCCGTGGGGGTTGATCGAAACGTTCGCGGCACGCTGGGCCGGCACGGGTCGAATTCTGGGAGTCACACCGCTATCGATCAATCAAGATCGATAGATCTCGGCGATAAGTCGAATCTATGGGACCCCATGTGGCCCTACTGGGCCCTGCGCAGCATCCGGTCGAACAGCGCATGCAGCCGCTCCCAGTGCCGCTCGGCGCCCTCGCGGTGATAGACCGCGCGCTGCGGGAACACGAAGCCGTGCTCGGTGCCGGGGTACCACTCGATGCGGTGCGGCCCCGGGGCCTGTTCGAGCGACGCCTGCAGACGCGCGACGTGCTCGGGTGGCGCCCAGATGTCGGTCTGCGCGCAGGCCACGTAGGTCTCGCAGCGCAGGGCGGCGGCCACCGCGGCCGGTGAGTCGGCGTCGTCGGTGGCCATGTTGGCGCCGTGGATGGACGCGATGCAGGCGAGGCGCTCGGGGAAGTCCGCCGCTGCCCACACGACGAACGGGCCGCTCATGCAGTAGCCCACCGCGCCGATGCGCCGCGCGTCGGCCGCGGGCATCGCGTCCACCCACGCCAGCATCGCGCGGGTGTCGCAGCGCGTGGTGGCGCGGTTCAGCGAGCGCATGTGCTCGAACATCACCGCCATCTGCGCCTCGGTGCGCTCCTTGAGGTAGTAGTCGCGGCTGCGGCGGTAGTACAGGTTGGGCAGCAGCACCACGTAGCTGGCCGAGGCCAGGCGCCGCGCCATGTCGTGCAGCTCCTCGCGCTTGCCGGGGGCGTCCATGTAGAACAGCACCACCGGGTGCGGGCCGCCTTCTTCGGGATGCACGACGAAGGTGTTCATCGCGCCGTCGGCGGTGGGGATGTCGAGGTGGTGTTCGATCATGGCGTGTCTCCGGGCCCGTGTTCTGCGTGGCGAGGCGCAACGGTAGCGCGAGCCGGCCCCGCGCGGCGCGCCGGCAGAATCGCGCCATGATTCCGCGTCTCGCCGCCGCCCGCCTGCTGCACCTGTTGCCGCTGGTCGCGACGCTGGCGGCACACGCAGCGCCGCCGGCCGCACCGGGCCGCATGGAGCTGCCCGAGCCCGTGCGCGAAGCCCTGCAGCGCGCAGAGCTGCCCGACGACGCGCTGGCGGTGCTGGTGATGCCGCTCAGCGGCCGTGGCCCGGTGCTGCGGCACCGCGAGGACGTGCCGATGCAGCCGGGCTCGACGATGAAGCTCGTCACCAGCGCGGTGGCGCTGGACCGCCTGGGCCCGAACCTGCGCGGCAGCACCGAGCTGCTGAGCGTCGCGCCGCAGGAGGGCGAGCGCCTCGCGGGCGACCTGGTGCTGCGCGGCGGCGGCGACCCCGAGCTGGGCCTGCAGCAGCTGTGGGCGCTGCTGCTGGAGCTGCGCCACCGCGGCATCCGCGAGATCCATGGCGACATCCTGCTCGACCGCACGCTGTGGCGCCCCACGCGGCTGGACGTGGGCCTGCCGCCGTTCGACGAGGCGCCCGAGTGGCCCTACAACGTGATCCCCGATGCGCTGCAGCTCGCGGGCAACCTCGTGACGCTCGAACTGAGCAGCGAGGCGGGCATCGCGAACGGCAGCGGCCCTGTGTCGGCGCGGCTGCTGCCGGCGCTGCCCGGCGTCGTGATCGACAACCGCCTCACGCTCGGCGAGCTGCCCTGCGGCCAGTGGAGCGAGCCGTGGAAGACCCCGGCCACCACCACCGATGCCGACGGCACCGTGCACGTCGTGCTCGAGGGCCCGTTCCCGAAGGCCTGCACACGCCGCCCGCAGCTGCAGCTGCTCGACCGCACGGTGCTCGCCGACCGGCTGTTGCGCTGGACCTGGGCGCAGCTCGGCGGCACGTGGACGGGCCAGGCCCGCGAAGCCGCGGCACCGCCCGGCGCGCGGTTGCTGGCGCGGCGCGAGGCCCGGCCGTGGGGCGAGCTGATGCGGCCGCTGAACAAGCAGAGCGACAACGTGCTCACGCGCATGCTCTATCAGGCGCTGGGCGTGGCCGCGCTGCCGCAGGACCCGCAGCTCACCACCGCGCAGCTCGCCGAGCGCGAGGTGAAGCGCTGGTTCGCCGAGCAGCGCATCGACGCCCGCGGGCTGGTGATGGACAACGGCTCGGGCCTGTCGCGCAGCGAGCGCATCAGCGCGCAGCAGCTCGGCGCGGTGCTGAAGGCCGCGTTCACCGGCCGCCACGCCAGCGACCTGCTGATGAGCCTGCCCACGGTGGGCGTGGACGGCAGCATGCGCAACCGCCTGAAGGACAGCCCCGCCACCGGCTGGGCGCGCGTGAAGACCGGCACGCTGCGCAACGTGGTGGCCCTGGCCGGCCTGGTGCCCGACCGCGACGGCCGCCCGTGGGTGATGGTGGCGATCATCAACCACGAGGCCGCGCGCCGCGGCGGACGACCGGCGCTCGATGCGCTGGTCGACTGGATCGCGCGCTCGGGCATGACGCAGCGCCACCGAGGCTCGAATGTCCCGGGACCCCACACGCATTGAGCCGCTCGGCGAGCCGGCCCGGCTGCAGACGCCGCGCCTCGCGCTGCGGCCCTGGGAGGACGCCGACCGCGCGCCGTTCGCCGCGCTGAACGCCGACCCCGAGGTGATGCGCCACTTCCCCTCGGTGCTGACGCGCGAGGCCAGCGACCGCTCGTTCGATGCGTGGAGCGCCGACTTCGCGCGCCGCGGCTGGAGCAACTGGGCCGTGGCGCTGCGCGATGCCGACGGTGACGTGCACCCGGCCGGCACCTTCATCGGTTTCGTCGGCCTCACGATCCCCTGGCGCACGCTGCCCTTCACGCCCTGCGTGGAGATCGGCTGGCGGCTGGCCCGCGCGCACTGGCACCGCGGCTACGCCACCGAAGCGGCGCGCGAGGCGCTGCGCTTCGGTTTCGTGCGGCTCGGCCTCGACGAGATCGTCTCGTTCACGGCGCGCACCAACACGCCGTCGCAGGCGGTGATGCAGCGCATCGGCATGATCGACAGCGGCGAGGACTTCGACCACCCCGCCCTGCCCGAGGGCTCGCCGCTGCGGCGGCACTGCCTGTACCGGCTGGGCCGCGGGCGCTGGCTGTCCAGCGCCGCAGGCTGAGGTCAGCCGCCCGCTTCCTTCACTGCAGCCGCGATGAAGGCAGCCCGCCAGTAAGCAACTCCCGAGCCATCGGCCACCGGGCGCAGGGCGCGAGGGCCGACCGCGAGAATCGGCCGATGCCCGTTGGAGTCCGCCCCGAACCCCGGCCGCTCGCGATCGCGCTCGCCGGCCTGCTGTCGCTGGCCATCGCGATGGGCATCGGCCGTTTCGCGTTCACGCCGCTGCTGCCGATGATGCTGCACGACGGCGTGGTCGACCTGCCCGGGGCCAGCTGGCTCGCGACGGCCAACTACCTCGGCTACTGGCTGGGCGCGATGGGCTGCGCGCTGCAGCCGATGTTCTGGCGACGACTGGGGCGTGCGCCGCTGGTGCACACGCGCGTGGTGCGCACCGGACTGGTGGCCACCGTGCTGCTCACGGTGGGCATGGCGCTGCCCTGGCCCGGCACCTGGGCGCTGTGGCGCGGCCTGGCCGGCGTGGCCAGCGCGCTGGTGTTCGTCTACGTCTCCGGCTGGTGCCTCGCGCGGCTCAGCGCGCTGGGCGTGCCCGCGCTGGCGGGGCTCATCTACGTCGGCCCGGGCCTGGGCATCGCCGCGAGCGGGCTGGCGGCCACGGCGATGGTGACGCACGGTGCGAGCGCCGCCATCGGCTGGCTGGTGTTCGCGGGGCTCGCGCTGGCGTTGACGGCGCTGGCCTGGCCGCAGCTGAGGGGCGTCGTGCCGTTGTCGGCGGCGGCGCCGACACGCGAGGAACATCCGTCACGCGGCACCATCGCGGCGTTCTCTGTCGCGTACGGGCTGGCCGGGTTCGGCTACATCGTCACGGCCACGTTCCTGCCTGTGATCGCGCGGCAGGCACTGCCGGGGTCGGTCTGGCTCGACCTGTTCTGGCCGATCTTCGGCATCGGTGTCTCCGCCGGGGCGCTGATCACCGTGAAGCTGCCGGTGCGCTGGGATCGCCGCCGCTTGCTGATGGGCTGCTATGGAATGCAGGCCACCGGCGTGCTGCTGAGCGTTTGGTGGCCGACGCTCGCCGGCTTCGCGCTCGGCAGCCTGCTGCTCGGCCTGCCGTTCACGGCCATCACGCTGTTCGCGATGCAGGAGGCCCGGCGGCTGTGGCCGCACAACGCATCCGCGCTGATCGGGCTGCTGACGGCCGCCTACGGCCTCGGGCAGATCGCCGGCCCGCCGATGGTGGCCTGGCTGCTGCAACGCAGCGCCCAGCCTGCGGAGGGCTTCGCCGCGTCGCTGCAGACCGCCGCCGCGGCGCTGCTGCTCGGCGGGGTGATCTACGCCGTGCTGGAGCGCCAGGCGCCGTTGAAGGCGTGAGCGCGCGCGGACGCTCCAATGCCCCGCTCGACGCGACCGTAGAGCGCTCATCGCTGCTCACGCTCCGAGCAGCGCCTGCACGTTGCCCCGCGCCACCAAGCTGCGCACCGGCTCGTCGAGCTGGCGCAGCAAGGCCTGCACGCTGGCGAACTTCATCGCGTCCGACTCCCGCGAGCGGCCTGCGGCATCGGTGCCGACGATCACGCGCAGCGGCTCGCGCTCGATCAGCGTGCGCCACGCGGGCTGAAGCGTGCCCTGTTCGTCGAACACCAGCGTGCCCGGCAGCCGTGGATGCGGCCACGTCCGTGCGCTCAGCTCGAGCGTGAGCCGGGGATGCCGCTGCAGCAGGCGCGCGGCCCGCTCGGCGCCTGCGTAGCCGGCATGCGCCCAGACCACCGCCACGTCGTCGTGGCGGGCCAGCAGCTCGGAGAACGCGTCGATGCGCGTCAGCTCCACGTGCATCACCACCGGCACGCGGTGGCGCCGCGCCAGCGCCAGCACGGCGGTGGTGATCGCGCCCTGCACGTCGAAGTCGGCGGCGGGGAATCCGGCCGACGCATGGTGCACCGGCGACAGTTCGCCGATGCCGCGGAACACGCCGGCGGCCAGCAGCGGCTCCAGCAGGCCCAGCAACTCGGCCGGCGCGTCGCGCGCCCAGGCCCCGCGGTAGGCGCGCCGCTCGGGCGAGATCGAGGCGAACGGCACGAACCGCCCCGGCCAGCGCCGCACGGCGGCGAGCAACGTGTCGTGGTCGCTGCGGCCGCCCCAGTACACCAGCGCCTGCGCGGCGCCGTGCGCGTCCATCAGCTCGATCTGCAGCGCGGGGTCGTTGAGGTGCGCGTGGGCGTCGATGAAGGGGACGATGGCGGCAGGCCCCGGCCCGGCGCAGCCCACGAGCCCGCAGCCCGCCACGGCAGCCGCTGCGGCGGCCTGCGCCAGCAGCATCCGCCGCCGCATTTCAGGTCACCGCCGGCTGCAGCAGCCGGATGGTGCCGGCGTCGGCATCCATCTCCACCGGCAGCCCCACGGGCAGCGTCAACTTGCGGCGGATGTGGCCGAACATCGCGCCGCGGTACACCGGCACGTTCAGGCCGAGGAAGTAGTCGTCGAACACCTCGTCGAGCGTCAGCGTACCGTAGTTGCCGTCGCCCGGGCCGCAGTTCGTGAAGGCACCCAGCACCACGCCGGCGAGGCGGTCGAACACGCCGGCGTTGCGCAGCGTCGAGAGCATGCGGTCGACGCGGTAGATGTACTCGTTGATGTCCTCGAGGAACAGCACCGCACCGTCGAACGACGGCACGTAGCGCGAGCCCATCATCGCCGCAAGCACTGCGAGGTTGCCGCCCAGCAGCGGCCCGCTGGCACGGCCGCCGCGGATCGTCTGGATGCGCTCGCGGCTGGCCAGCACGTCGTCGGGCGGCGGCGGGTTGCGCAGCGTCGCGGCCTGCGCGTCGAAGACCATCGCACGCAGGCTCTCCACGCTGAAGACGTTCCACTCCGACGCGCCGGTGGGCGAGTGGAACGTGACGAGCCCGGTGCGCGCGTGGATCGCGTTGATCAGCGCGGTGAGGTCGGAGTAGCCGCCGATGAACTTCGGATTGCGGCGGATCAGCTCGTAGTCGACCAGCGGCATCATGCGCGTGCCGCCCGAGCCGCCGGTGAGCGCGAGCAGGCCGTGCACGCCGGGGTCGGCGAACATCGCGTTGACATCCGCCGCGCGCTGCGCATCGGTGCCGGCGAACTGGCCGTAGCGTGCGCGCAGGTTCGGCGCCTCGCGCACCTTCAGGCCCAGCGAGCGCAGCGCCTCGGCAGCCACCTCGTACGGCGCGCGCTCGTGGATGGCGCTGCTGGGATTGATCAGCGCCACGGTGTCGCCGGGGGCGAGGCGGCGCGGGCGCAGCAGCGGCAGCGGGGCCGCGGGTGTGGCAACGGAAGTCATCGTCATCGCAGGAAGGGCCAGCGCGGCGAGCGCACGGCGGCGGGTGAGCAGAGGCGCGAGGCGGGTCACGATCGGGTGGCCGGAGTATCCAGTAGGTGGGACGCCGGCTCTCTCGCCGCGCCGATACTCCAGCCGCTGATGCGCCCGCGAGACGTTGCCGAGCTGTTGTTGTTGAGCCTGCTGTGGGGCGCGGCCTACCTCTTCATGCGCGCCGCCGTGCCGGCCTTCGGGCCGGCCCCGATGATCGCGCTGCGCATGGTCATCGCGGCCGCGGTGCTGCTGCCGCTGCTGGCGATGCGCGGCGGGCTGCCGCAGCTCACGGCACGACCGCGCGCGCTGCTGGTGCAGGGGCTGCTCTACACCGCATTGCCGTTCCTGATGCTGGGCTGGTCGGCGCAGCACCTCGCGGCCGGGCTGCTGGCGGTCCTGAACGCCACGGCGCCGCTGTTCGCCGCGCTGCTCGCGCAGCTGGTGTTCAACGAGCGGCTCGGGCGCTGGCGCGTGGCGGGGCTGGTGATCGGCTTCGCGGGCGTGCTGGTGCTCACCGCGGGCAGCGTGTCGTTCCGCTCGGCCGACGGCCTGCTCGCGGTGGCGACGGTGATGGGAGTCTCGGCGATCTGGGCGTTCGGCGCGAACCACACGCGGCGCCACCTGGCGGCCCTCGACAGCCTCGCGCTGACCGTGGGCACGATGGGCCTGGCGAGCCTGGCGCTGGCACCTCTGGCCGCGGCGACCTGGCCCGTCACGCCGCCGCCGCTGCGCGCGTGGGCCGAGGTCGTCTTCCTCGGCGTGGTGAGTTCGGGCCTCGGCTTCCTGCTGTACTTCCGGCTGCTGCGCCGCGTGGGGCCTGTGCGCGCGATGTCGGTGACGTTCCTGAACCCCGTGGTGGCGCTGTTGGCCGGCGCCGCCTACCTCGGCGAGGCGATCACGTGGCAGACGGTGGCCGGCGCGGCCATCGTGCTGGCCGGTACGGCACTGGCGCTGGGCCTGCTGGGCGAGCGCGCGCGCGGCTGAGCACCCCGAATGTCAGCCGCCGCGCGGCAAGGCCTCGACGTGTCGCGCGAAGCGATCGAGGATCGCCTGCCAGCCCTGCCGCTGCTGCTCGATGGAGTGCGTGGTTTCAGCGTCGAAGGTCTCGCGAACCGTCGTGCCGTCGGCCGCCGGCAGGAACGCCACGCGCAGCGTGCGATCGCCGAAGCGGCTCTCGATCAGCCGGTGCTCGTCGATGGCGGTGTAGGTGCCGGCGAAGTCGAAGCCGAAGCTGCCGTCCTTCGCTTCCATGCGCGACGAGAACTCGCCGCCGACGCGCAGGTCCACCGTGGCGCGGGTGGTGTGCCAGTCGTCGGAGGCCGCGTTCCAGCGGCAGATGTCCTCGGGCGTGGTCCAGGCGCGCCAGACGGCGGCGACGGGGGCGCGGACGAGGGTCTCGATCGTGATCTGCATGTCAGGTGCTCCAGGGTCGACAGTGTGCGGCAGCCGCCCGCGGCGCCGCTGCCATGCATGACGGACGGGCGGCCGCGGAATCGACACGCGCGCCGGCTCGGGCGCCGCAGGCACCTTACCTACTGGAAGATCCCCACCGCCAGCTCCACCCACACCAGCGCCAGCGCCAGCACGACGCCGCCCACCGCGAGCACGCGGACCGCGCGACCCTGCAGCCGCCGCGCCAGCAGCAGCGCGGTGAAGCCCGCCCCGTACAGCAGCACGGCCGCCACGACGAAATCGCCCGGCCCCCATGACACTTCGCGCGTGTAGCGCATCGCGACCGCGGGCACGAGCAGCAGTGCCGCGGTGGCGATGGCGAGGATCAGGGCGGGCTTGCGCAGCGAGTCGGTGGTCATGGCGTGGCGCGGGCGGGTTCCGGGAGGCTGCCAGCATACCCGGCGCAGGCTGTCGTGCGGCCGGTCTGGTCGGCACCCCAGGTGCGATAGCCCGCCGTGTCGACGTGGATGCGGCCCGACGGATAGCGGCTCAGGCCCATCGCCCAGGCGCGGCCCTGTTCGCGCCAGAACGAGCACAGCGCCGCGGCGGCGTCGCGCCCGTCGCGCGGCGTCAGGTCGACGGCGAACGAGCGCAGGTGGGCGCTGCCGCGCGCGCCACCGGCGCAGCTGTTGAGCGGCTCGGCGCGGTAGGCCGAGTGCACCTCGAAAGGCCCGAGCACGCCAGCCTCCACCAGCGTGCGCAGCAGCTCGAGCACGCGCACCGCGGCGGGCCACTGCGCCGGCGGCGGTACGGCATACGGCTCGGCGCCGCAGTCGCGCCATGAACTGGCCGAGCGCAGCAGCTCTCCGCTGCGCACGACGCCGGCCACGCCGGCCTGCGCGAGGAAGGCCTCGAAGGCCTGCACGTCGTCCCGATGCGCCGCGGCCCACGCGGCGTACATCGCCTCATCGCGTGTCTCGCCCGGCCCGGTGGCACACCCGGCCAGCCCCGCGAGCACTGCCGCGCACGCAAGTTTCAGGCGGGCCGGCCGCGACCGCACTGCGTCAGGGCGCGGCGTACGGCGCGAGGAAGCCCGCCGTGGCGTGCCGCGCCGCGGGCAGGTTCAGCAGCGTTTGCGGCGCACCGGGCACCAGCACCACGGCCGCGCGCGGGTTGTCCTTCAGCGCGGCGCCGCAGTGCCCTTGCGCGTCGGCATTGCCCAGCCAGGCATTGCTGCGCGAGAAGAACGGGTCGGTCGAACTGATGACGTTCAACACCGGCTTGTCGGCCTCGAAGGCATTGCGCGGCGCCTCGACGAAGTAGTTGGGCTCGCAGCTCCACGCGTAGAGCATGCGAGCCGCGAACTCGCGGCCCTCGTGGCGGGCCACCGGCACCGCGCCTTCGCTGGTGCCGGCGAGGATCAGCCGCGCGGGGTCGGCCCAGGGCTGGCGGCGGATCGCCTCGAGCGCCGGGCGGATCTCGGAGGCACGCAGCGCGTGGATGCGCTCGTACGAGGCCTTGTCGATCGGCGACTTGTAGGTCACGTGCCCTGGCAGCGTGAACGAATCGGGCGCGACGCTGGCGATGCCCATCGTCGCCAGCCATTGCTGCCACTCGCCGATGGCCTTCAGGCCGAGGCCCGAGGAGCCGTGCAGGAACAGCACCACCGCCACGCGCTGGCCGTTGCCGGCAGGGGCGTCCTTCAGCTTGCCGGTGTACGGCGCGCCGCCGGTCACGCGCGCGGGCAGCACCACGGCGGCGAGTTCGGCGCTGGTGCGCAGCGACTCCGGCGTGTGCACCCACGCGTCACCCTTCACCTCACCCTGCGGCGTCGGCGCCTGGGCCCACGCCATCGTCACCATGGCCGCCAGCACCGCCACACCCACCGATCTCGTTCGCATGCCCGCCTCGCTCCTGTGTCGCATCTGCCCGGGCCAGGGGTGACCCGGGGTGCGGTGGAGGATACGCGGCGCCGCCGTTCAGCCTCCGCGCGTGGCGAGCCGCTGCGCGCGTTCGAGCGTGCGCCGCGCCGTGCGGTAGGTCGGCACCTCCACCCACAGGCCGTCGACCAGCGCGCGGTCCTCGCCGCGGGCACGCGCTGCGTCGAAGGCCGCGACCATCGCGCGGGCCCGTTGCACGTCGGCCTCATCCGGCGTGAACGCGGCGTTGACCGCGCCGGCGTGGTCGGGCCGCACCAGCGACTTGCTGCGGTAGCCCAGCCGCCGCGCGTGGCGCGCCTCGGCCGCGGCGCCGTCGGCATCGGTGTAGGTGTAGGGCGCATCGATGGGCTCGATGCCGGCGGCGCGGCAGTCGAGCAGGAAGCGGCGGCGCGCATGCTCGAGTTCGGTGGCGTCGGGGTGGCGTTCGGCGCAGAGGTCGGCTGCGAGGTCTTCGGCGCCGAGCAGCGCGCAGCGGATGCGCGCGCTGCCGGCCACGATGGCGCGCACGTCGGCCACGCCGAGCGCGGTCTCGCACACCGGCAGGATCTCGGTGCTGCCGCCCGGCAGGCCCAGCGTCGTCTCCCAGTGCCCGATGGCCTCGTCGAGCGTCCGCATCTGGGCAGCGGACGCCACCATCGGCAGCGCCACCACGTGCGGGCGGCCGGGCATCGCCGCGGCCAGGTCGGCGCGGCCTGCACCATCGAGCACGTTGATGCGCACCGTGGCCACGCGGCCGTGCTCGCGCCAGCGTGCCAGCAGTGCGGCGATGCCGGCCCGGGCCTCGCCCAGCCGCTGCGGCGGCGTGAAGTCCTCGAGGTCGGCGATCAACGCATCGGCGGGGCTGGCGAGCATCGCGTCGTGCGCGGCCGCGTCGGCGCCCGGGCCGAAGAGCCAGCTGCGTCGCAGGTCGGGATCGATCGGTGGCATGGCTTGACCTCCGAGGTCATTGTCCAGGCGCCGGCGGTCCGGGAGACTGCGACGCACTTCGGAGGTACCGCATGCCCGCCATCCTGCTCTCCATCGCCCTCGCGCTGTTCGGGGCCCTCACGCTCGCCGCCGTGCTGCAGCACGGCTACGTCGGCATCTTCCTGCACCAGTTCCAGAACCTCGCCGGGCTGCAGGTGCTGGCCGACCTCGGCATCTCGCTGACGCTGGTGCTGGTGTGGCTGTGGCGTGATGCCCGTGCCCGTGGCCGCAATCCCTGGCCCTGGGTGGTGCTGTCGCTGGCGGCCGGCTCGTTCGGGCCGCTCGTGTACCTGTTGTGGGGCCGGCGAGACCGCACCGGATCGACCAGCCCCGCGGCTGCGGATTAAAAGACAGTTGACTGTTGTAAAGTGATGTCAGATAATGGGGCGTGCCCACCGATGCCCCACCGCCCCACGTCGCCGACGCGCCCGAACGCTACTCGCTCGACGAGTTGTCCACGCTCGCCAGCGTCACACCGCGCACGGTGCGCTACTACATCGCCGAAGGGCTGGTCGACCGGCCGGCCGGCGAGAAGCGCGGCGCGCACTACCTGCGGCGCCACCTCGAACAGCTGCTGCTGATCCGGCGCTGGACCGATGCCGGGCTGAGCCTGGAGCGCGTGCGCGAGCTGATCGCCGGCGCACCCGAAGACCCCGCCCCTCGCCGCGCCGCGCCGGGATCGGTGGAGGTCTGGAGCCGCGTCACGCTGGCCGATGGCCTCGAGATGCACATCGAGCCGGGCCGCGCCGGCCTCACGCCCGAGCAGGTGCGTGGCCTGGTGCGTGGCGTGGCGGCGCTGTACCGGCAGTTGCGCGGCACCGAACCGGGCGGGCGTGTCGCCGGCCCGGCCCCCCAACCCCCTGCGATTCCCCGCGAGACCCTGGAGTCCGACGATGCATGAGCGCCCTCCTTCCTTCCACACCCTGGTCGCCCGCAACCCCGCTGCCGGCACGCCGGTGCTGAACGGCGTGCACGCGCGCGGCCGGCTCGACGCGGCGCTGTTCGAGCTGACGTTGCGGCAGACCTACCGCAACACGGGCGACTCGGTGCTCGAGGTGATCTACACGTTCCCGCTGCCGGCCACCGCGGTGCTGCTGGGCTTCGCGTCGGAACTGAACGGCGCGCGCCGCGAGGGCGTGGTCGTCGCCCGGCGCCGGGCCGAGCAACAGTACGAGGCCTCGCTGGCCGATGGCGACGCCCCGGTGCTGCTCGAAGCACATCACGACGGCGTGCACACCGCCAACATCGGCAACCTGAAGCCGGGCGACGAACTCGTGGTCGAGTGCCGCTACGCCCAGGTGCTGACGTGGGAGCAGGGCCGCCTGCGGGTGTCGCTGCCGACCACGATCGCACCGCGCTACGGTGATCCCGCAGGGGCCGGGCTGCACCCGCAGCAGGAGCCGGCGATCGGCCTGCACGCCGAGTACCCGCTGGACCTGGCGCTGACCATCGGCCCCGCGCTGGCCGGCGCCGCCGTGGCCTGCCCCACGCACCCGGCGAGCGTGCGCACCGAGCCCGACGGCTCCATCGAGCTGCGCCTGGACGCCCCCGCGCGCCTCGACCGCGACGTGGTCGTGCTGGTGACCCCGCGCGAGCCGCACCCGTCGCTGCTCGTGCGCACCGACGACGCCTGCAACCCGGCGGCCCCGGTGGTGCTGATGGCCGCGCTGACGCCTCGGCCGGGCACGTCGCGCGACGCAGTGGCGGTGAAGGCGCTGGTCGACTGCTCCGGCTCGATGCAGGGCGACAGCATCGCGTCGGCCGGTGCCGCGCTGCGCGGCCTGGCGGTGGCGCTGACCGGACGCGACCGCCTGAGCCTCACGCGCTACGGCTCGTCGGTCGAGCACGTGCTGGCGCCGGCACCGGCCGGGCCGGCGCTGCTGCCGCGCCTGCAGCCGATGATCGACGGCCTGCGCGCCGACCTCGGCGGCACCGAGACGGCGCAGGCGCTTCGCGAGGTCTTCGAGATCCCCGTCGACACGCCCGCCGGCGCCGCCGCCGATGTGCTGCTGATCACCGATGGCGAGATCTGGGAGACCGCACCCTCGATCGAGGCGGCCCGTCGCAGCGGGCATCGCGTGTTCGTCATCGGGGTCGGCTCGGCTCCGGCGGAAGGGTTCCTGCGCACGTTGGCCGAGTCCACCGGCGGCGCCTGCGAGTTCGCCACGCCGGGCGAGGCGCTGCAGGCGGCTGCGCGCCGCATGCTCGAACGCATCCGCCAGCCGCGCCTGTCCGGACTGCGCATCGACTGGGGGGCCGAGCCGGCATGGTCGGTCGAGCCGGGCCCGTCGCTGTTCGGCGGCGACACGGTGATCGCGATGGCCGGCTTCTCAGCGCCGCCACGGGGCGGCACGCCGGTGCGGCTGCTCGCCGACGACCCACACGGGGGCCCGCGCGAACTCGCCCGCGGCGAGGCCGATGCGCCCTGCCCCGGCGACAGCCTCGCGCGTCTGGCGGCCGCGCGTCGCCTGTCCACGCTCGCCGACGCCGACGCGCAGGCCCACGCGGTGCGCTACCAGCTGATGTCGGCGCACACCGCGTGCATCCTCGTGCACGAGCGGGCCGAGGCCGAGCGGGCGGTCGAGGAAGCCCGGCTGCACCGCGTGGAGTCGATGCTGGCGGCGGGATGGGGCGGCACGGGGACCGTTCTGAAGGAGGCGCCGGTGCCGATGTTCTGCATGTCCGTCGATCCCGCCTGGGAGTCCCTGTTCGACCCGAGCACCTCGATGCCGATGCGCGCGGCGCCTGCCGAGCCCCTGGAGGCCCTTCCGGCGACCCCGCGTTCCCGCCCCAAGTCCCGGCCTGCCTCCCCCGGACCGGCGACGTTGGCCGAGCTGGCGCGCACCGTGGCGGACCACCTCACGGGGCCGGGTTCGCCGGCGGACCTGCTGCCGCGCATCGAGCGGCTGGAGATCCATCCGGACGTGCATCGCGTGATCCGCAGGGCCGTGCGACGGGGGCTGACCGCCGCGCAGGCCTGGATCGTGATCGCGCACTGGGTGCACCTGCGATGGGAACGCGCCGGCACCGGCACGATGCACCCTGTGCTCGACCGCTGGATGCAGACGATCGATCCGGCACTGGCCGCGAGCGCCGCCGATCTCTGCCAGATGCATCTCGGTCAGCACGGCGATCAGCGCTGGGAGGTCCCTCGCTGGAAGGAACTCGTCGCAAAACGCCTGCCGGTGGACTGGAACTCCTGACCGATGCAAGCGCGGCCTACTCCAGCCGCGCCCAGGTCCGCTCCAGCCGCGGCAGCCAGTGGCCGAGCACGTCGGCCGAGACCAGCGTGCGCTCGGCGCGGCCGATCAGCGCGCGGCGGTCGACGAAGCCGATGTAGCGCGAGTCGGCGCTGTTGTCGCGGTTGTCGCCGAGCATGAAGTAGCTGTCGGCGGGCACCACCACCGGGCCGAAGGAGCGCACCGATCCGTAGTGCGACAGGTACTGCACCGCGTGGCCCCGCCCACCCACCTGCTCGATGGCCCGCGTGGCCGCCAGCTCGAGGCCCGGCGCGACCGGCTCGATCAGCTCCGACAGGTCGTGGTACTCGGCCGCCACGCCGTTGAGCAGCAGCACCCCGTCGCGCAACTCGACGCGGTCGCCCGGCACCGCCACGAGGCGCTTTATCAACCGCGTGCCGTCCTTCGGCGAGTGGAAGGTGACGATGTCGCCGCGCTGAGGCTCGCCCACGCGCGCGACGACCACGTCGGTCAGCGGCAGTTTCACGTCGTAGGCCACGCGGTTGACGAACACCACGTCGCCTTCCAGCAGCGTGGGCCGCATCGAGCCCGACGGGATCGGGTTCCAGTCGGCCACCGCGGTGCGAAACAGGCCGAAGCACAGCAGGAAGACGATGAAGCCGCGGTTGTTGCGCAGCGCGCTCTTGAGCCAGCTCGACATGGGCACCTCGTGAAGGGGCGGAACGGCGCCTCGCGCGCCGCATGCGAGAGCTTAAGCGCACGGGGCCCGCGATGGGCGGCGCGCGAGGCGACACACTACGCGCTGCCGATGTCCGACCCCGCCCCTCCTCGCCCCTTGCCCGCGGCCCCTGTCGCGCTGCCCGACATCACCGCGCGCTGCACCGGCTGCGGCCGCTGCGTGGGCGCCTGCCCGCCGCACGTGCTGTGCCTGGAGCCGCGCGGCTGGGAGAAGTCCGCCCTGCTGCACGACCGCGCCGGCTGCACCGGCTGCGGCCGTTGTGCCGTGGTGTGCCCGTTCGGCGCCATCCGCATGCGGCGCACCGATCGCTGAGGGCGGTCTACGCCGGCAGCACCACGCTGACCCGCGTGCCGGCACCGGGCGCGGACTGCAGCACCAGCCGCCCGCCGTGACGATGCGCGATGCGCTGGCAGGTGACGAGGCCCAGGCCGGTGCCCTGGAACTGCGCCTGCGTGTGGAAGCGCTGGAACGGCCGCAGCAGTTCGCCGACGCCGCTGGTGTCGAAGCCCACGCCGTCGTCGGCCACGGTGAGCCGTGTCTCGCCGGCCTCGCGCGCCACGGAGACGGTGATGTGCGCCTCGTCGCGCCCGCCGGAGAACTTCCACGCGTTGCCCACGAGGTTCTGCACCACCGAGCGCAGCAAGCCCGGGTCGCCGTGCACCGGCAGCGCCTGCGGCACTTCCAGGCTCACCCGGCGCAGCGGGTCCAGCAGCCGCAGCTGCTCGACCTGCGCGAGCACCAGCGGCGCCAGGTCCACCTCCTCGCGCTGCAGCGGCACGCTGCCGGCGCGCGACAGCGCCAGCAGGTCGTTGATCAGCACGGCCATGTCGCGAGCCGAGCGCTCGATCTGGTCGAGGTAGCGCAGGCCGGTGCCGTCGAGCGCCGGACCGGCCTTCAGCCTCAGCAGCTGGCTCATGCCGACGATGCCGTTCAGCGGGCTCTTCAGGTCGTGCGCGGCGGTGCGCGAGAAAGCCTCGAGCTCGATGTTGGCCTGCTGCAGCTCCGAGGTGCGATCGGCCACCAGCGCCTCCATCCGCGACGCGAGCGCATCGCGCGCCTCGTCACGCTCGCGGCGCGCCGTGATGTCCTCGGCGATGCCGCCCACCATCACCACCGCACCGGCCTCGTCGCGGATCAGGCGCTTGCGGTCCTCGATCCAGCGGATGCTGCCGTCGGGGCGGACGATGCGGTACTCGGAGGCCACGCTGTCGGTGCTCGCCAGCAAGGCGCGCAGGTCGACGATCTTGTGCGCATCGTCGGGGTGCACGGCCCGGCGCCACAGGTCCGGATCGGCCACCAGTTCGTCGGGCCGGCGGCCGTAGATCGTCTCGAAGGCCGGGCTCACGTACATCACCGCGCTGAAGTCGGGCGCGGCCATCCACAGCACCTCGCCCAGGCTCTGCAGCAGCTGCCGGAACTGGCGCTGCTGGCGGTCCACCGCGTCCTGCAGGCCCACCTCCTCGGTGACGTCCTCGGCCATCACCATCATCGCCGGGCGGCCGTCCAGCTCGACGCGGTGCTCGCTGATGCGCACGAGCAGCGTCTGGCCGTTGCGCCGCCGGTGGCGGAAGATCCCGGGCGACCCGGTGCCTGCGCCGTGCAGACGCGCCGCGGCGAGGAACGACGCCACCTCGGCCTCGGGGCGGATGTCCTTGGCCGTCATCGCGAGGAACTCGTCCCGGCGCCAGCCGTAGGCCACCAACGCGGCGTCATTGACGCGCAGGAAGCGATAGGTCTCCAGGTCGTACACCCACATCGGCTGCGGGTGGTTCTCGAAGAGGTCGCGCACGCGCAGGTCGGTGTGCGCCACCCGCTCCTGCATCGCCAGCAGCCGCTGGTAGCCGCGGTGCACGAGCCAGACCAGGCCCAGCGTCGTGACGACGATGTACACGAGCCCCTTGCCGCGCTGTGCCTCGACCAGCCAGCCGGGCTCGGTGGAGATCGCCGCCACCAGCCGGTCGGAGGTCCAGATCCACGCCGCGCCGACGGCCAGGTACACCAGGCCGACCACGGCGGCGATGCGCAGCGAGCCCACCGTGCGCGGCGGGTCGAAAGTCGGATCCATGCGTGCCCTCGTCCACGTGCAACTCGGCCCGGCGCGTCCGTTGGACAGGCCCGACCCGACGCCGATTGCACGCAGTCGTCGAAGCCGGGGACTTGACTCCGATCAAGCTGCACGCGCCACGCCCACGCGGCGCAGCGCGCCGCGTGGAGGGCATCACGTCAGTAGTACCCGCGCCCTGCCGATTCCACCCAGATCGGCTCGCCGGGATGGCGGCGCTCGATCGTGGCCAGTGTGCGGATCATCATCTCCCGCGTCGCGCGTGTCAGGGGATAGGCCAGGCGCGTGAGGCGCACGCCGCGTTCGACGTGCGCGTCGACGTCGCTCGCGGACAGGATGTCGTTGCCGCACCAGATCGCGGTGTTCGTCTTCGCGGCATCGTCGAGGGCGGCGGCCAGGCCGCCGGGGGTCAGGGCGAGGAAGGGCATGGGGTCATTCTGGGGCCGCCGAAGGATCGGCGCCAACGGCGGCCGCTCCGGTGGGCGTTGCGCCGGGCCCGGGCGGCGAGAGGCCCATCTCGGCGCTCGTCAGCGTGTATGCGGTGCGATAGGTCGACCAGGTCACCTCCTGCGCGCCGCGGCCGGGCAAGCCGTCGGGTGCGCACAGGGCCCGGGCACGGGCGGCCACCGCCTCGCCGTCGTAGCCAGTGATCACGATGGCCGCATCGACGCCGCGGTCGGCCCCACGGATGCGCTGCTCGTTCGTCATCGCCGCCACCTGCGCGCCCTGCAGCAGGTGCGCGCTGCCCAGGCCCGCGCGCGCCGGCAGCGGCGGCAGCACATCGTCGAGCAGCCAGCGCAGCAGCGCCCGGGCCTGCGCCGCGTCCTCGGGCGCGGCGTAGCGCACCAGCGCGGCCGAGCCGCCGAGGCCGTGGCCGTGGCTGCCGAGCACCGTGCACAGGCCGCGCACCATGCCGCGGTAGTGCGGCATGACGCGCTGCGTCCATGGCGAGGGTGCGTCGAGCCGCGCGCGATAGGCCTCGGAAGTCAGCGTCAGCAGCGACTGCACCTCGTAGATCACGAGGTAGCGCGGCGCGCCGGCCGTGGCCACCCAGCGCGTGCCGCGCAGGAAGCCGGGGATGCCCAGGCGCTCGGGCAGGTGCTCGTGCGTGTGCCAGCGGTCGTGCTCGTCGATGGCGTCGGCGTCGATGTCGAACGACAGCAGCAGGGCGGCGGGACCGAGCACCGGCATGGCGGTCAGCGCCCGCGGAAGACCGGGGCACGGCGCTCGGCCATCGCGCGCACGCCTTCCTGGAAGTCGTCGGAGCGGAACTGCACCTGCTGCGTCGCGTACTCGTGCGCGTTGGCCTGCCGCACCTGCTCGGCCAGCCCCGCACGCAAGGCCTGCCGGGTGCTGCGCACGGCCAGCGGCGCCGAGGTGGCGATCTCGTCGGCCAGCGCCTGGCAACGGGCGGCCAACGCGTCGGCCTTCACGCACTCGTCGACCAGCCCGATGCGCAGCGCTTCCTCGGCACCGATGCGGCGCCCCGTGTAGAAGAGCAGCGCCGCCTGCTGCGCGCCGATCAACCGCGGCAGCGTCACCGTCAGGCCGAAGCCGGGGTGGAAGCCGAGCCGGTTGAAGTTGACACTGAAACGCGCCGCCGGCGTGCCGATACGGAAGTCGGCCGCCAGCGCCAGGCCGACACCGGCCCCGATCGCCGCGCCCTGGATCGCAGCGATGATGGGCTTGCCGACATCGAACAACCGCATCGCGTGGCGATAGAACTCGCGCGTATCCAGGCTGGGCGGGCCGCCCTCGTCTCGCACCGAGGCGAAGTCGGCGCCGGCGCAGAACGCCTTGCCTTGCGCCGCGAGCACGATCGCGCGGCAGCTGTCGTCGGCATCGAGTTCGGCAAGGGCCTCGGCCAGCGCAGCCATGCCGTGCACCGTCACGTGGTTGTGCGGCGGCGCATCCAGCACCACCCAGGCCACAAGGCCCTCGCGGCGCAGCCGCAGGCCCATGCTCGTGGAATCGTTCATCGCAGCTCCTCCTGGGCGTTCGGGCGTCGGCGTTCCGGGTCGGCGTGGGTTTCGATGCGCAAGCCCTCCGAAGGGTCGGGCGGCTGCAGGTAGGCCGACACCCGTGCGTAGGTGCCGGGCGTCACCTCATGCGAACCCTCGGGCCGCTCGACGTTGCGCTGCGCGATGCGCGCCATGCACAGGGCATCGGGCAGGTCCAGCACGTGCAGCACCGCCACCGCACCGGCGGCCTCGGCCACGGAGCGGAACCAGGTGCGGCCGCTGCGCGTGTTCGCCTGGAAGTCCAGCACCACGGGCAGGCCGGCCCGGAGCAGATCGGTGGCCAGAGGGCCGACCACGCTGCGCAGTTTCGGCGCGCAGCGGATGTAGTCGTCGAAGGTGTGCATCTGGTCGCCGTACAGGCGCTGCATCCACACGTCTTCCGAGATCAGCGTCGCCCCGTGCTCCCGGGCGATGCGCGCCGCCAGTGTCGACTTGCCCGCGCCGGGCTTGCCGTAGAAGACGTGGAGCGCCGGCAGGGCCGGCATGGCGCCGCGGTCGCTCAACGCGGCTGCGCCAGCTTCGCCTCGGACAGCACCTCGTCCATGGCAGCCTTGATGCGCGGCATCGCCTGCTGCACGTGCGTCTGCGTGGCCGCCATCGCGCGCTGCGTGGCCAGCGGCATCTTGTCGACGAAGCTGCGGCCCACCGGGCTGCGATAGAACGCGATCAGCCCGTCCACTTCCTCCTGCGTGAAGGTCTCGCGGTAGATCGCCATCTGCATCGGCAGCAGCCGCGCCCAGCTCAGCTCGGTGCGCATCACGGTGCTCAGCCGCTGCGGCGCCAGGTCGAGCACCTTCTGTTGCTCGGGCGTGAGCGTGCGGCCGGCCGACGCCTGCTGCATCGCCTGGCGCAGGCTGGACTCCAGCGACCCGTAGATGCTGTCCATCAGGCTCTCGGCCTTGGTGGCCTCGAACAGCGTGCGCAGCGAGTCGTCGCTGGGCGGGGCCGCCTGCACGGCGAGCGGCAGTGCGGCCAGCCACAGCAGGCACAGGGATTTGCGCATGGTCACCTCGCAGGTCGTCGACTCCGTCGAGACGGTACCTCAGACGCGGGTTCGGGAGTTGCGAGCGGCTACAGCCGGCCCGACCAGCCGCGATCCGGGCCGCCGCTCGTGGCCACCACCCGGCGGCGGATCGCCTCGCGGTGGAAGCGCCGCGCGATCTCGAGCACCTCGAGCCGCCGGCAGCTCAGCCGGCGCAGGTTCACGTGCCAGTCGCCGTCGCCCACGAGCTGGCGGCCCAGCCGGCTCAGGCGCGGCGCCGGCCCGCCGTGCACCCGGGCTGCCGCGCCATCGCGCAGCGTGAAGATCAGGTGCTGGTGGTTCGAGCGGCGCAGGCCCAGGTCGATGCTCGTCACGTCCTCCCAGCGCAGCAGCTCCGGCCGGTTGCGGATGTCGCGCACGCCGTCCCGGTCGAAGACGACGACGGGCTCGCGGCGCCGCAGCGCCCGCAGCGTCTCCGGCACGAACGGCAGGACGAAGAAGACCAGGCCCGCCAGCCCCAGCACACCCGCGATCAACAGCACGGGGTGCATCGACAGGACCGAGACCACGGCCAGCCAGGCCAACCGGCCGCCGAGGAGCACGATCAGCAGCAGCGCGGCGACGGCCAGCAGCAGCGAGTAGCGGATCTCGTGGCGGACGGCCGCGTCCACCGGAGCCGGCCGCGTCATGTCGCCGTCACGGCTGGCGGGGCAGCCCGCGGGCGACGCCCCGATCGGGCAGCACGCGTGCGATCAGCTCGGTGTCGCAGTACTCCTCGTAGCGCGCGATCTTGCCGTCGCGGAAGTGGATGACGAACGCGTAGTCGTTGTCGTAGCGGCGGCCGTCGTGGGTGAGGTTGCGGCCGCGCGCCTGAACGACGACCACGTCACCGCCGTCGATGACGCGCGTGGGGATCGTCGCCCGCTCGACGAGCACCTTGTTCAGCGGGCGGAAGATCTCCTCGACGATCACCTGCTTGCCGACGAACTCGCCGCTCCACGAGCCTGCACCGATGGTGCGCCACACCAGGTCGTCGTGGCAGGCCTCCCAGAATGGCGCGCCGTTGCCGCGCGCCACTTCGTCGAAGACGTGGGACACGAGCTGGGCGTTGGGTGAGAGCGTGGGCATGCGGGCCTCCGGGACTGCTGGGGTGGTCGGGTGGATCATGCCGCAGGCGCGTCCCCGGCCCGTGCGGCCCGCATCGCCTCGAAGGCGCCTGGCGGCTGTCGGGTCGACCAGGCTGCGATGACCTGCTCCGCCATCGTCTCCACGCCGGCAGCCGAATCGCACTCGACGTCGTAGTGGCCGAACGTGTGCGTGACCTCGAAGTCCGCCCGCGCCTCGCCGATGCGGCGGTCTCCGCGGGCCCGCTCGCGCCGCTCCAGCTCGTCGAGCGCGCAGTGCACCCCGACGTAGTACACGTCGAACCCCGCCAGCATCCGAAGCAGCCGGTCCATCCACGCACGCGTCTCCACGATGTGCTCGACGATCAGGTGGTTGCCCGCCGCGGCGAGCGCGGGGATGCTGCGGTGGAAGCCGTCGAAGAACGTCTCGCGCAGCTCGCACCACGGGAACTCGCCCGAGTCGATGCGGGTGTGCGGCAGCACGCGGGCCGCGCGCAAGTGGTCGATAGACCAGTGCCAGAACGGCAGCGGCAGCCGCTGTTGCAGCGCCCGCGCGAGCGTCGACTTGCCGGCGCTCGACGCGCCGTTGAGCAGGATGATGGGGCCGGACATGATGTGGTGTGGCTCCGATCGTGGCGGCAGGCTACCGTCGCCGGGCCTGGACGCCGGCCGTGGGGATCGTCAACGCCAGTTCGCCGCGGCGCTCGGCCTCGCCGTTCAACGCCGATTCCAGCGCTGCGAAGGTCTCGGCCTCGCGGCCGGGCGTGGCGAAGTTCTTCCAGGCCTGCAGGAACCCGAGTCGCACGAAGTGGTGACTCAGGAGGGCCGCTCCAGTGGCGTAGCGCAAGCGGAACGAGCCCCGCTCCACCGCCTCGATCTCGAAGCCGCCGGTTTCCAGCAACGCGCTGAGCGAGTCGACCGTGGCCCGGTGCGCCACGTGCGCTTCGAGCAGCGGCAGCCGATCGGCCTGCCCGGTCTGCAGGAGCACGGCTCGGTACACCTCGTAGAACTCGGCCATGTGCCCGACGAGGTTCGTCGTCAGCAGCAGTTGAGCGCCTCGCCGTGCCAGCCGTGCGCAGCGCCGCACGACGCGGGCGGGATCGTCGAAGTTGTTGACGCCGAGGTTCGAGACGATCACGTCGACCGAGGCGTCGGGCAACTCGATCGCGGCCGCATCCTGTTCGAGCAGCCGGATGTTGCCCAAGCCGCGCTGCGCGATCTTGCGCTGCAGCCGCTGCATCGCCTCGTGCCAGGGGTCCACCGCGATGACGGTGGCACCCGGCCCGCAGCGCTCGGCCAGCTCGATGGCGAGGAACCCGGTGCCGCTGCCCAGGTCGAGCACCGTCTGCGTGGGCGACAGCGGCACGCGGTCGAGGATCCACAGCCCGAACGGGGCGGACCACAGCGGCAGCTCGTCGTAGAGGTCCCCGAAGCCCGGGGCGCCGAAGTCGACGGGCGCCAGGTCGATCGGACCCGCCCGCGGCATCGGTCAGTACACCCGCGCCATCGTGCGCCGCACCTCGTCGCGGCTGCCGAAGTCGTAGTGCCACCACTCGGTGGAGATGCCGTGGAAGCCGCCGCGCGACATCGCGGCGTGCAGCCAGCCGCGCTCGGCCACCTGCGCGGCGGTCAGCACCCCCAGCGCGAGGTGCTCGGCATCCAGCGACGGATGGGACTTCGGCGACATCTCGTCGAAGCCGCTGCCCATGTCGCACTCGAGCCCGTCGGCGTCGGCCAGCGTCACGTCGACCGCCATGCCGTAGCTGTGGATCGAGCCGATGCGCGGGTCGGCGAAGTACATCGCCGAGGGCGTGCCGGCCACGTCCTGCCAGATCGCCTCCTGCACGCGGTGCGGCCGCAGCGCGTCGAGGACCACGATGCGGTAGCCGGGCCGCTGCGTGCGCAGCCACGCGGCCGCCCGCTCCAGCCCCTCGGCCGCCGCGGCGCGCAGGTAGGCGCAGTCCCAGCCGCGGTACAGCACGCGGCCGGCGAAGTTCTCGGCGGTTGCGTAGCGCAGCTCGTGCCACACGCCCTCGATGCTCGCGAGCGGGCGGAAGTCGCGGTGCCCGGGGACGTCTTCGCAGCGGATCATCGGCGCACTGTAGCGGGCCTCGGGGCCACCCCCTGGCCACGGGGTCGGCGGCCCGCGGCGGCCAGCGGTTGCACCAAGCTGCGGAGCGATCCGGCGCTCGACCCGAGCGGCGTGCCCGAGAATGGCGACCGCCGAGGAAGCGGGTTCCGGCCCGCCTTGACCGAGACATGCCGATCCGCCGACCCCCAGCGTACGTCCCGTGCTGCGCGCTGCTGCTGGCCGCGCTCGCCGGGCCTGGCTTCGCGCAGCCCGCAGGGCCGGCGTCGGTGGCGCCCCCGCCACCGGAATCGCGCGGCGTGCGCGCGCCCGCCGACAGTCCGGCCGCCCCGGGCAGGGTGCTGCCGTCGCCCCGCCCGGGCATCGACGGCGGTGCGCCGCGGCGAGCTGCACTGGTGATCGGCAACGGCGCCTATCGTTCGATCACGCCGCTGCGCAACCCCGCGAACGACGCGCAGGACATGTGCGACGCGCTGCGCCGCCAGGGATTCCAGACCCAGTGCCACCAGGACCTGGCCTCGCGCGAGGACTTCCGGCGCGTGCTGCGACAGTTCAGCGCGCAACTCGGGCCCGGCAGCGTGGCGCTGATGTACTACGCCGGCCACGGCGTGCAGCGCGGGGGCCGCAACTTCCTGCTGCCCACCGGCATCGCCCCGGCCGCGGCCGACGACGTCGAGCGCGACTCGCTGCCGATGGACGAGGTGTACGCGCTGCTGCGCGAGAGCCTCCCGGAACTGAGCATCGTGATCCTCGATGCGTGCCGGGACGACCCGTTCGCGGATCCTCGCGGTGCGCGCCATCCCCGCGGCCTGGCGCGCGAGGAGCCACCCCGCGGCTCGGTGCTGGTGTACGCCACCGCGCCCGGCGGCGCCGCCGCCGACGGCAGCGGCCGCAACGGGCTCTTCACGAAGCACCTGCTGGCCGAGATCGACAAGCCCGGTCCACAGATCGGCCAGATGCTGCACAACGTGGCGCGTGCGGTGGAGCTCGAGGCCCGCACGCGCTACGGCACCGACCAGGTGCCGTACCGCAGCTTCTCCTACACCGGCGCCTTCTGCTTCAACAGCTGCGACGAGGACCGGATCGCCGACCAGATGGAGCAGTTGCGCCGGCAGAGCCAGGCCGCGGCGCAGCGCATCCGAGAGCTGGAGTCGCAGGCCAGCGGCGGCCGCGGCGGCGAGATCGAGGCGCTGCAGACCCGGCTGCGCGAGCTCGGCGAGAAGTCGGCCCAGCTCGAGACGCTGCGCCAGCGCATCGCCGCGCTCGAGCGCGAGGCGCGCGAGCGCGAGCAGGAGAAGGTCGACATGGTCCGCAAGGAGCAGGAGCGGCGCAGTCGCCCGACCTTTGTCCCGACCTTCTGATGCCGCCCCGACGCCGGCAGACCGCCGCCGGGGCGCCGCCGCGGGCGCCGTGCTGGCGCCTGCCCCACCGCATGATCTTCCGACCCCCTCAACCACAGGAGTGCCCTTCGATGTCGCTGTTCCCTCACCCCGGCTCTCGCGCCCGTGTCCTCGCCGCGTTGGCCCTCGTGGCCGCCACACCCCACGCCGGCGCGCAAGGCAAGGACTGGAACGTCGTGCTGTCGCAGCGGCTGTGGTTCGCCAACTGGGACCAGCGTCTGGTCGACGTGCGCGTGGTGGCGCCGCCGACGGCGACCACGCCAGCCATCGTCAACGACGGCTGGATCAACACGTCGTCGAACAAGACCGTTCCGATCACGTCCCTGGCCGTGCGCAAGGGGCCCTTCCTGGCCACCGTGTCGAAGTTCCACGGGACCTCGTTCGACAGCAACGGCCTCACGACCAGCGGCCGCTCGGAGCGCGACGAGGTCGACGTGTCGCTCGGTTACCAGGCCGTGCCCGGGCTGCTGGTGTCCTACATCCGCAAGACCGGCAACATCTCGGAGATCGACACGGTCGACACCGCCGCGCAGTTCGGTGGCCCGTCGACGGTGCGCGGCACGGCCAACCTGCTGGGCTTGAGCGGCTCGGCGGGCATCACCGATCGGCTGTCGCTGTACGGCAACGCCGCGGCGGGGCCGGGGCGGTGGGCCTACAAGGAGCCGGACGGCCGCGTCACGTCGGTCAAGGCCCGCTACGTGGTCGGCGAGTTCGGGCTCGCGTACCGGCTCGCATCGGGCCTGATGGGCGGATCGCTCGACGCCGTCACGCTGCAGGCGGGGCTGCGCACGCAGTCGATCCACGTGCCGGCCGTGGTCACCGCGGAGAGCACGCCCGAGATCGTGGTGGTCAACCGGCAGACCAAGGGCCGCACGACCACCGAGGGCCTGGTGCTCAGCGTCGGCCTGGTCTTCTGACCGATGCGCGCGGCCCTGCACGACGGCCCCGCCCGCGGGCTGCGTCCGCTCGCGGGTCGCCGTTCGCGCTGTCTTCCGACGACGTCCTCCGAATCTTCAGGAATTGCCATGCCCCTGCGCCGCACCGCCCTGCTCGCCGCCGCCACGCTGCCGGCGGCAGCCTGCGCCCCGCTGACTCCCGCACCGGCCGCCTCGCCGGCCTCGCGTGCCGCGGCACTGGCGCAGCTGCGCGCGGCCGAGACCGCGTTCGCCGAGACGATGGCGCGGCGCGACCACGCCGCGTTCGGCAGCCACCTCCACCCGGAGGCGGTCTTCATCAACGGCGGCCAGCCGCTGCGCGGGCGCGCGGCGATCCTGGCCGACTGGCGGCGCCACTACACATCGCCACAGGCCCCGTTTGCCTGGAGGCCCGAGATCGTCGAGGTCGCGGCCGACGGCACGCTCGGGTACACCGAGGGGCCCGTGACGAGCCCTGCCGGCGCGACGATCGCGCGCTTCTACAGCACCTGGCTGCTCGGCGCGGACGGGCGCTGGCTGGTGGTGTTCGACAACGGCTACGCCGTCTGCCGCTGAGCGCCCCCAGGGCCGGGCTGCGCCCAGCCCGCCCCCCGCGGGGGTTTAAGGTGCCGGGCAGAGACCGTTCACCTTAAGAGCGGCCGGCGCGCGCCCTGCGGCGGCGCGCGGGGCCCGTGGATCAGAACGGGTAGTGCCGCTCGCCGGTCTGCACCGTGATCCAGCGCAGTTCGGTGAACTCGGCGATGCCGGCCTTGCCGCCGAAGCGGCCCCAGCCGCTGCCCTTGACGCCGCCGAAGGGCATCTGCGCCTCGTCGTGCACGGTGGGGCCGTTGACGTGGCAGATGCCCGACTCGATGCGCTGCGCCACAGCGATGGCGCGCGCGGTGTCGCGCCCGAACACCGCCGCCGAGAGGCCGTACTCGTTGTCGTTGGCGCAACGCACGGCTTCCTCGACGCCGTTCACGCGCACCAGGCACTTCAGCGGCCCGAAGGTCTCCTCGTGATAGATCCGCATCTTCGGCGTCACGCGGTCTAGAACCGTGGCCGGCATCAGCGTGCTGTCGGCCTTGCCGCCGCACAGCAGCTTGGCACCCTTGGCCAGCGCATCGTCGATCAGCGCGTTGCAGTGCTCCACCGTGCCCATGCCCACCACCGAGCCCAGCACCACCGGCTCGGGCTTGCGCGGGTCGCCCAGCGGCAGCGCCTTGGCGCGCTTGGCGAACAGCGCGGCGAAGTCGTCGGCGACCTTCTCGTCGACGACGATGCGCTCCGTGCTCATGCAGATCTGCCCGCTGTTGGCGAAGGCGCCGAAGATCGCGGCGCTCACGGCGGCGTCGAGGTCGGCGTCGTCGAGCACCACCAGCGGCGCCTTGCCGCCGAGTTCGAGCACCGCGGGCTTGAGGTGCTTCGCGCAGGTCATCGCGATCAGCTTGCCCACGCGCGTGGAACCGGTGAAGTTCACGCGACGCACGGCCGGGTGCGCCACCATCGCCTCGACCACCGCGCCCGCATCGGCCGGGGCGTTGGTGACGTAGTTCACCACGCCGGCCGGCAGCCCGGCTTCCTGCAGCGCCTCGACGATCAGCCGGTGCGTGCGCGGGCAGTTCTCGCTGCCCTTGAGCACCACCGTGTTGCCGCAGGCCAGCGGCGTGGCGATGGCGCGCACGCCCAGGATCACCGGCGCGTTCCAGGGCGCGATGCCCAGCACCACGCCGGCCGGCGCGCGCACGCCCATCGCCAGGCTGCCGGGCACGTCGGAGGGGATCACCTCGCCGCCGATCTGCGTGGTGAGTGCCGCCGCCTCGCGCAGCATGCCGGCGGCCAGCATCACGTTGAAACCGGCCCACATCGCGCTGGCGCCGGTCTCCTGCGGCACGGCCTCGCAGAACCGCGGTGTCTTCGCCTCCAGCGCGTCGGCGGCCTTCATCAGCAGCGCGCGGCGCTCGCCGGGGCCGGTGCGGCTCCAGGCCGGAAAGGCCTCGGCCGCGGCCTCGACGGCGGCCACCGCATCGGCGGTGCTGGCGGCCGGCGCGCGCGTGGCGATGCTGCCGTCCAGCGGGTTGCGGCGTTCGAAGGTGGCGTGCTTCTCGGCGTGCACCGAGAGGCCGTTGATGAGCATCGTGAGTTCGGACATCGGGTTCTCCGCGGTCTTGGTGGCAGGGGTCGTCTTGGACGAGGCAGCGCCGAGGTAGGCCTCGCGCACTTCGGCGGATCGCGCCAGCAGCTGCGCCGGGCCGCTCGCAACGAGCCGGCCGCGCTCGAGCACGTAGCCGCGGTCGGCCACGGCCAGCGCCTTGCGCACGTTCTGCTCGACCATCAGCACCGTGGTGCCCTGGTCGGCGATGCGGCGCGCGATGGCGAGCAGCTCGTCGACCATCCTCGGCGCGAGGCCCAGCGACGGCTCGTCGAGCATCAGCAGGCGCGGCGCGCTCATCATCGCGCGCGCCACGGCCACCATCTGCTGCTCGCCGCCGCTCATGGTGCCGGCCAGCTGCTGCTGGCGCTCGGCGAGCTTGGGGAAGTCCTGCAGCACCTGCGCCAGGCGTTGCTCGCGCGTGGCGGCATCGACCAGCCAGCCGCCGAGCTCGAGGTTCTCGCGCACGGTCATCTGCGGGAACAGCTGGCGGCCCTCGGCCACCAGCGTCAGCCCTCGCTGCACGATCTCCGACGTCTTCGCGTCGCGCGGGATGCGCCGGCCATCCAGGCGCAGCTCGCCGCCGCGCGGGATCAGACCCATGATGGCCTTCAGCAGCGTGGTCTTGCCGGCGCCGTTGGGGCCGAGGATCACGGTGAGCCCCGGGCGCGCCGAGAGCGTCAGCTCGCGCAGCACCAGGAAGCCGCCGTAGCCGGCGCTGAGCTTCTCGATCTCCAGGTGCGCCAGCGCGGTGAGCAGATCGGGCTTCATGCGGCCATCTCCTCGCCGAGGTAGGCCTCGATCACTTCGGGGTGCCGCACGATCTCCGCCGGCGCGCCGTCCGCCAGCTTGCGGCCCTGGTGCAGCACGAGCACGCGCTCGACGTGCCGC
Organism: Rubrivivax sp.; assembly: GCA_016789955.1. Classification (GTDB taxonomy): domain Bacteria; phylum Pseudomonadota; class Gammaproteobacteria; order Burkholderiales; family Burkholderiaceae_C; genus Rubrivivax. The sequence goes on from JAEUPB010000063.1 coordinate 38,374, forward strand.
AGCAGCGTGGTCACCGCGTGCTCGATCCAGATCACGGTGATCTCCAGCTCGTCGCGCAGGCGGCGGATGAGCTGTGCCATCGACTCCACCTCGGCCTCGGTGAGACCGGCGGCCACCTCGTCGAGCATCAGCAGCTTCGGCCGCGTGGCCAGCGCCATGCCGATCTCGAGCAGCCGCTGCTGCGACGGCGTGATCGCCGCGGCCGGCAGCGCCGCCTGTCCGGCCAGGCCGATCAGGTTCAGGATGGCCGTGGCGTCCTTCAGCAGCCACGGCGCGCTGCGGCCGCGGCCGGCGAACTGCAGCCCGAAGTCGACGTTGGCTTCCACGCTCAGGTCGCCGAACACGCGCGGCGTCTGGAAGGTGCGGGCCACGCCTTCGCGCGCGAAGCGGTGCGGGTTGCCCGACAGGCGACGGCCCGACGCGTACAGCTCGCCGGCCGTGGGCGCGATCACGCCCGAGAGCGCGTTGAAGAAGGTGGTCTTGCCGGCGCCGTTCGGGCCGATGATGCCCACGAGTTCACCCGCCGCGAAAGCGGCGCTCACGGCGTCGACGGCGGTGAGCCCGCCGAATCGCACCGTCAACCCGCGGGCTTCGAGCAGCGGGTGGCCGTTCATGCGGCGCGGCCCTCGGCATCGTCGGCATCGGCGCCCCGGCGGCGCCGCTCGTCGCGCCGGTCGCGGGCGGCGCGCTGCTCGCGCCACCAGCCGTGGATGTCGTCGCGCCACTGCCGCAGCGTGGCCATGCGCAGCGAGGCCAGCCCGCCCGGCAGCCACAGCACCGACAGGATCAGCAGCAGCCCCAGCGTCACCATGTACAGCTGCGGCAGCTGCAGCCGCAGCGTCTCGGCCAGCAGGCTGAACACCACCGCGGCCACCAGCGGGCCCCACAGTGTGGCCACGCCGCCGATCAGCGCGATCAGCACGGTCTGGAAGCCGATGAAGGGGTTGAAGACGGTGGCCGGGTCGATGTAGGTCCAGCGCACGCTCATCGCCGCGCCCACCGCACCGGCGAACGCCGCGGTGATCGCGAAGCCCACGACCTTCACGAGCCGCGTGTTCACGCCCAGCGTCTGCGCACGCTGCTCGTCGGCGCCGATGCCGGCCATCGCCAGGCCCAGCCGCGTGCGGCGCACGATCATCGAGGTGGCCACCGCCGCCACCGCCAGCAGCAGCACGGTGTAGTACACCGTGTCGCGCTCGGGCGTGGCGGTGAGCACGCGGCCCACGGTGCCCGTGACCTGCTTCTCCCAGGTGGTGACGGCATGGCGGATCAGTTCGGTCATGCCGAAGGTCAGCACCGCGAAGTAGGTCCCGCGCAGGTGCAGCACCGCGCTGCCCATCGCCACCGCCACCACGGCGGCCACGCCGGCGCCCAGCGCCACCAAAGCCGGCCATGCGAACTGTTCGAGGCCCAGCGCCGCCACGTAGGCGCCGATGCCGAAGAACGCCGCCGTGGCCAGCGACAGGTAGCGCGTGGCGCCGCAGAACAGCGTCCAGCTCGTCGCCAGCGCCACGTACATCAGGCAGGTCAGCGCCATCGACACCGCGAAGTCGCTGCCCAGGCCCGGCACGGCCAGCGCCCAGCCGGTCAATGCGAACAACACCAGCGCGTCGCGGCCGAGGTTCGTGCGGTCCAGCAGCCAGCGGCGGCTGCGCGAGGTGCTGCTCATGGGGGCTCAGAACCTCTAGCGCTTGTTGAAGAGACCGTTGGGCTTCCACAGCAGCACGCCGATGAACACGGCGTACGACAGCAGCGATTTCATCGACGGGCTCGTGTAGTGCATGCCCACGGCCTCGATGACCCCCAGGGCCAGGCCGCCGGCCAGCGCCCCGCCCATGCTGCCGAATCCGCCCAGCGTGATGACGATCAGCGCCGTCACCGTGTAGGGCTCGCCCATCGCCGGCGTGATCGTGTAGGTCATCGAGAGCAGGCAGCCCGCCACGCCCGAGAGCCCCAGGCCCACGCCGAACATCAGCGGGTGCAAGCGCTCGGTATCGATGCCCATCAGCTGCGCGCCGGTGGGCGACTGCATCAGCGCGCGCACGCCCTTGCCCAGCAGCGTGCGGCGCAGCACGACGATCAGCGCCGCGCTGGCCGCCATCGCCAGCACGAACAGCACCAGCTTGTTGCCGGCGAACTGCGCCCCACCCAGCGCCACCGGCTCGGCCAGGTAGTCGTAGCCACGCAGGTCGCCGCCCCAGGCGAGCTGCGCCCCGTTCTGCACCACGAACATCAGCCCGAAGCTCACCATCAGCGAACGCGCCTCGAAGATGTCCACCGTCGGGCTGGTGCGCGTGAGGCGCCGGAACGCGAACCGGTGCACGACCAGCCCCACGCTCAGCAGCACCAGGAAGCACACCGGCACCATCAGCACCGGCGACAGCCCCCACGCGGTGTGCGCCATCCACGTCAGGAAGGCACCCAGCATCAGGAACTCGCCGTGCGCGATGTTCAGGATGCGCATCAGCCCGTACTGCAGATTCAGCCCCAGCGCCACGAGCGCGTACACGCCCCCGACGATGAGGCCGGAGGCGATCAGTTCGAGCCAGGCACCGGCGCTCACCGGGTGGGCGGGATCAGGACCATGCCGGCTTCTGCGCCACCAGCGGCGCGGTAGCGATGGCCTTGGGCCACACCACCTCGAACTCGCCCTTCTGCCACTGGCTCACCGAGCCCGGCGTGCCGACGTTCTCGCTGCCGGCGAACTTGATCTTGCCGAGGATGGTGCCGTGCTCTCCGCCGGCCACGTAGTCGCGGATGGCCTTGCGGTCCAGCCCCACCTTGCCCACCGCGGCGGTGAGGATCTCCAGCGCCGCCCAGCAGGCGCCGCTGGCCCAGCGGTCGGGCTCCTTGGCGGCGCCGAACTTCTTCACGTGGGCGTCGAAGTAGGCCTTGGCGCCGGGGCTGGTCTTGCCGTTCCACGAGCCCATGCCGAGCACGCCTTCGGCGCTGGCCTGCATCACGTTGCGGTAGAGCTGGAACGCGGTGCCGACGCTGGCGTAGAAGAACTTCGGGTTGAAGCCGATCTCCTTGCTCTGGCGGCTGGCGAGGATGGTGTCGGGCGGGTAGGTCAGGCCGACGAAGGCGTCCGGGTTCTTGTCCTTCATCGAGCGCAGCACCGGGGCGAGATCCTTCACCCCCAGCGGGTAGCTCTTGTCCTCGACGATCGTGATGCCGCTGCCCTGCACGGCGACCTTCAGCGCGGCGTAGTTCTCCAGGCCGAAGAGGTCGTCGACGTAGATCACCGCCATGCTCTTCACGCCGTTGGCTTTCAGCATCTCCACCAGCGCTTCCATCATCGGCTTGGGCTGCTGCAGCATGAGGAAGAAGTACGGCAGCTTCATCTCGACCAGCCGCCGGCTCAGCGCGGTGGGCGCGAGGAACGGAGAGCCATGCTTGTTGGCCAGCGGCGCGACGGCGAAGTTGGCGTTGCTGCCCCAGGGCGGCAGCACGAGGTCGACCTTGTCGCTGCCCATCAGCTTCTCGTAGGTGCGCACGCAGGTCTCGACGTTGCTCTGGTCGTCGCTGCTGATCAGCTCGATCTGCCGTTTCGTGCCCT
>JAEUPB010000081.1 GCA_016789955.1 Rubrivivax sp.
GGTGTGCAAGGACGTGTGCATCCCCGAGTCGGGCGAGTTCGCGCTCAGCGTGCCGGCGCAGGCCGCCACCGGTGGGCATGCGGCGCTGTTCGATGCGGCGCGCGCCGCGCTGCCGCGCGCGGTGCCCGGGGCGAAGGCCAAGGCGGCCGTCGAAGGCGACGCGGTCGTCGTGCAGGTCGAGGGCCTGCCCGCGGCGTGGCGCGGCCGCACGCTGCTGTTCCTGCCCGAGACCGCTGGCGTCATCGCCAATGCTGCACCGCAGCAGGCCGCGTGGAACGGCGAGCGCTGGCAGACCCGCGTGCCGCTGGACCCGCAGCGCAGCGAGTCGCCCACCGCGATGCCCGCGGTGCTCGTCGCCACCTCGGCCGATGGCCAGCCTGCCCCGGTGGACGGCGCCGCCGGTCTCGCCGTCACGGTCTCGGTCACCACGCCTTGGCCGCAGGCGTCGCCCACGCCCGGCGCCCCGGTCGCGGCCATCGCCCCGCCCGCGCCGGTTCCTTCGACGGCACCGAGCGTCGCCGGCGGATCGTCCTTGGGCCTGCCGATGGCGCTGGTGTTCGCGCTGATCGGCGGCGCGCTGCTGAACCTGATGCCGTGCGTGTTCCCGGTGCTGTCGCTGAAGGTGCTGGGGCTGGCGGCGCCGGGTTCGCGGGGCCGCCTCGCGTCGGGAGTGGCCTACAGCGCCGGCGTCGTGGTCTCGTTCGTGCTGCTGGCCGCGCTGCTGATCTCGCTGCGCGCCGGTGGCGAGCAGCTCGGCTGGGGCTTCCAGTTGCAGAACCCCTACGTGGTGGCAGGGCTGGCGGCCCTGTTCACGCTGATCGGCCTGAACCTCGCGGGCGTCTACGAGATCGGGTCTTTGCTGCCCAACCGGCTGGCCTGCGCACGCGCCGAGCACCCGCTGGCCGACGACCTGCTGACCGGCGTGCTGGCGGTGGCGGTGGCCGCACCGTGCACGGCGCCGTTCATGGGCGCCGCGATGGGCGTGGCGATGACGCTGCCGCCGGTGCAGGGCCTGGCGATCTTCGCCGCGCTGGGCGTGGGCATGTCGCTGCCCTACCTGCTGCTGGCCGCGTCGCCGGCGCTGGCGCGGCAGCTGCCGCGGCCCGGCGTGTGGATGCAGCACTTCAAGGTGCTGATGGCCTTCCCGATGCTGGGCACCGTGGTCTGGCTGGTGTGGGTGCTCGGCCAGCAGGTCGGCATCGACGGCGCCGCGGCGCTGCTGGGCGCGCTGCTGGCGCTGGCCTTCTGCGCCTGGGCGCTGGGCTCTCCGACGCTCGGGCGCAAGGGCCACCTGTGGTTCGGCGCGGCTTCGGCCTTCGCGCTGCTGGTGGCGCTGGCGTGGGCGCTGCCGAGCCTGGCGCCGAACGGTGGCGCGCATGCGCGCGCGGACGCGGCTCAGGACCATTGGCAGCCGTGGAGCCCCGCCCGTGTGGCCGAGTTGAACGGGCAGGGCAAGGCGGTGTTCGTCGACTACACCGCCGCCTGGTGCGTGACCTGCCAGTTCAACAAGCGCACCGTGCTGCGACAGCCCACGGTGCTCGACGACTTCGCGCGCCGAGGCGTGGTGCCGATGCGCGCCGACTGGACCCGCCGCGACCCGGCCATCACCGCCGAGCTGCAGCGGCTGAACCGCACCGGCGTGCCGGTGTATGCGCTGTACCGCCCCGGCCACGACGCGCCGCTGCTGCTGACGGAGATCCTCAGCGTGCAGGAAGTGCGCGACGCTCTGGCCACCTTGAACTGATCACGCGTCAGGAGTCCCCACGATGAAACCCGCCGCACTGCTCGTCATGCTGATGGCCGCCGCGCTCGCCGGCTCGGCCGGGATGTCGCAGGCCGCCGCCACGGTCGGCAGCCCGGCGCCGGCCTTCACCGCCACCGACACCCAGGGGCGGCCGGTCTCGCTGGCCGACTACAAGGGCAAGACGGTCGTGCTCGAGTGGGTGAACCCGGGCTGCCCGTACGTGCAGAAGCACTACGGCGCCGGCAACATGCAGGGCACGCAAAAGGCCGCCGCCGCGCGTGGCGTGGTGTGGCTGACGATCAACTCCACGCATGCGGCACACGGTGACTACCGCGCGCCGGCACAGATGGCGTCCTGGATGCAGGGCCACCAGGCCGCGGCCACCGCCACTCTGATGGATGCCGACGGCAAGGTCGGCCGCGCGTACGGCGCCCGCACCACGCCGCACCTGTACGTGATCGACACCTTCGGCAAGCTCGCCTACGCCGGCGCGATCGACAGCAAGGCGACGGCCAACCCCGCGGACATCGCCGGCGCGACGAACCACGTCAACGTCGCGCTCTCCGAGCTGCTCGCCGGCAAGCCGGTGACGGTGGCGCAGACGCGTGCCTACGGCTGCTCGGTGAAGTACGACGGCGCGCTGTAGTTCGGCGCCGTTGGCGCTGGATCACGGCAGCGTCGCGTACGACGCGGCGAGTGCCTCGAACTCCGAGGTGTCGACCTCGCGGCCGAGTTCCTCGCCGAGGATCCGCGCCACGGCGGCCGCCTGACGCGCGGCCTCACGCGCATCGAGGAACAACAGCCGGCAACGCCGCGCCAGCACGTCCTCGACGCTGCGCGCCATCTCGTGCCGCACCGCGAAGCGCACCATCGCCTCCGAGAGCCCGCCTTCGCCATCGCGCCACAGCCAGCGATCGGCGCCCGGCAGTGCGCGCAAAGCTGCGGCCTCGCTGCCGTACAGGTGCTCGCCCGGAGGGTCGGTCAGCGGCCGCCCCGGCGCGGCGCCGACCAGCGGCAGCCGCTCGGTGACGCCGCCGGGCCGGTGCGCCAGCACGCCGCGCGTCATCGCGCGGTCCAGCACGTCCTCGGCCATCGCGCGGTAGGTGGTCCACTTGCCGCCGGTGACGGTGACCAGCCCCGAGCGACCGACGATCACCGTGTGCTCGCGGGAGATCTGCTTGGTGCCGCCACCGTCCTCGTCGTCGGGCCGGACCAGCGGCCGCATGCCGACCCACGCCGACAGCACGTCGTCGCGGCGCGGCGGCGTGGCCAGGTAGCGGGCGGCCTCGCGCAGGATGAACTCGACCTCCTCGGGCAGCGGCCGCGGCTCGGACTCGATGTGCTGGCGCGGCGTGTCGGTGGTGCCGAGGATGGTCTTGCCCAGCCACGGCACGGCGAACAGCACGCGGCCGTCGCCGGTGCGCGGCACGAGGATCGCGTGATCGCCCGGCAGGAAGCGCCGTGCCACGACGAGGTGCAGGCCCTGGCTGGGCGCCACGATGGGCGCGCGCGGCGGCGCACCCGGCTCGCGGTCCATGTCGCGCACCTCGTCGACCCAGATGCCGGTGGCATTCACCACGCAGCCGGCCTGCACGTCGATCGTGCCGCCGCCTTCGCGGTCGTGCATGCGCAGCCCATGCACGCGGCCGCCCTCGCGCAGCAGGCCGGTCACGGCGATGCGGTTGATCACCAGCGCGCCGCGCGCGGCCGCGGTGCGCGCCAAGGCCACCGCGAGGCGGGCGTCGTCGAACTGGCCGTCCCAGTACCTCACGCCGCCGGCGAGGCCGCGCGGCTGCACGCCGGGCACGAGCTGTTGCGTGCGCCGCGCCCCGAGGAACTCGGTGTCGCCGATGCCGCGGCTGCCGGCCAGCGCGTCGTAGGCCTTGAGGCCCGTGCCGTAGAAGGCCGTCTCCCACCAACGGTAGCTCGGCATCACGAGCGGCAGCCGCTGCGCGAGGTGCGGCGCGTTGGCGAGCATCGCGCCACGCTCGCGCAGCGCTTCACGCACGAGGCCGATGTCGCCCTGCGCGAGGTACCGCACGCCGCCGTGCGCGAGCTTGGTGGCGCGCGACGACGTGCCCTGCGCAAAGTCGCGCGCTTCCACGAGCACCGTCGAGAAGCCGCGCGCCGCTGCGTCGAGCGCCACGCCCAGGCCGGTGGCGCCACCGCCGATCACCGCCACGTCCCAGCGCCGGCCCTCGCGCAGCCGTTCGACCAGCGCGGCCCGCGGCAGAGGCTGCAGCAGGCTCATCCGGCGCTGCACCCAGTCATCGTGGGCCCTCAGCGCTTGCGCTCTCTGGGGTGAGCGCTTGGGAGCGGCCATGCGCGCTCATAAGGCAACCTCCGCGCTGGTCGCGCTCCGGTGTGAGCGCTTTGGAGCGGCCATGCGCGCTCACGGCCGCACGTAGTGCACCGGCAGCCCCGGCACGTCCACGGCGAGCATCAGCACGCAGCCGGCCAGCGGCTGCTGATGCAGTTCCTCGGGCGGCCGCTTCTCGCGCGACGTGGTGACGAACAGCGTGCGCAGGTCGGCGCCGCCGAAGCACGGCATCGTCGGGCAGCGCACCGGCAGACGCAGCTCGCGCAGCACCTCGCCGCGCGGCGACAGCCGCAGCAGCCGGCTGCCCTCGAACATCGCCACCCACAGGCAGCCCTCGGCGTCGACGGCCGCACCGTCGGGGCGGCCGCCGTACTGCGACAGGTCACCGTCGGCCGGCTTGCGCGGGAAGCCCGCGAACAGGCGGCGGTTCGACAGCCGCCCGCTGCCCGACTCGACGTCGAAGGCATCGATGCGATGCGACCACGTGTCGGCCCAGTACACGGTGCGGCCGTCAGGCGAGAAGCCGAGGCCGTTGCCCACCGTCGCATCGCCGGCCACGCGGTCGAGCCGCCCATCGGCCCAGCGGTACAGCGCGGCCTTCGCGGCGTCGCGCGGCTCGTAGATCGTCGAGACCCACAGGTGCCCGGGAGCGTCGCACTTGCCGTCGTTGAAGCGCTCGCGCGTGGGGTCGTAGGGCGGCTCGGCCAGCGCCGTACGGCTGCCGGTGGCGGGGTCGAAGTGCCAGAGGCCGTCACGCATCGGCACGAGCCAGGTGCCACCGGGCACGGGCGCGATGCAGCCGGGCTCGTCGGGCAGCGCCCAGCGCCGATGCGCACGTGTCGTGGCCGACCAGCATTCGATCTGCCGGCCGGGGATGTCGCACCACCACAGCATGCCGCCGCCGTCGGCCAGCCACACCGGCGACTCGCCGAGCAGGCTCGGCGGCACGCCCGGCAGCGGCTGCACCGCCGGCGCGTCGACACGCACCGCCGTCATCCGCGCACCGCGCCGATCTCCAGGCGCATCCAGGCCTCCACGCGCGCCGAGGGCGCCACGGTCGCGAGGCCATGCGCGGCGGGGTCGCTCATGTGGATCGCGTTGGCGACATGGCTCACCGGCTCGACGCAGAAGTACTCGCGCAGAGGTGGCGTGAACACCACGAGGTAGGGCAGCGACGAGGTCATGCGCAGCGACAACCGCTCGTCGCGGATGCGCGCGGCGCCGCCGCTGCCCTCGAAGCAGTGGTCGTAGTCGAGATGCGCCACGTCGGCGTCGATGCCGCTGTGCGGCACGTGGCGCGTCGGCAGCCCGGTAGGGTCGGTCTCCCAGCGCTCGCGCGACTCCACGTGCAGCCGGCTGCGCGGGCGCTTCGGGAAGTACGGGTGCCAGCCCAGGCCGATCGGCTGCGGGTGCGCCGCCGTGTTGGTCACCGTCATGCGGCAGGTGAGCACGTCGGCGGTCAGCTCGAACTCCTGCTCGGCGCTGAAGGCGAAGGGCCAGTGCGCGTCGCCGGGATGGACCAGCGCGAGGGTGGCGGAGGTGGCGGTGCTGGCCGCGACCCGCCACGGCCGCTGCCACGCCACGCCATGCAGCGAATGCGGGCTGTCGTCGAAGTTCGGCTGCGTGGTGTGCTCGTGCCCCATCCAGCGGAAGCGCCGGTAGCCCAGGCGCCCGGAGTAGGGCACGAGCGGGAAGCAGGCCGACAGGCGCGACGACGCGAGCGCCGCGGGCTCCGAGCTGCGCATCACAGCCCACTCGTCGCGCCACAGGCCGGCGATCGAGCCGCCGAGGTCGGGACGCAAGGCCAGGCGCAGCGGGCCCGCGCGCAGGTCGACAGCGGGCGCGGCGGCATTCGGGGTGTCGGTGGTCACAGGTCGGCTTTCAGGTAATGCGCCCCGGGAACGGGGTTGTGGTAGTACGGCGGCACCTCGACGAACCCGAGCGAGGCGTACATCTCGCGGGCGGCCTCCATGTCGTCGAGCGTGTCCAGCAGCAGCGTGGAATAGCCGGCCTGCGTGGCCGCGTCGATCAGCCGCTGCGCGATCTGCCGGCCCAGGCCCAGGCGCCGGAACGCGCGCCGCACGTACAGGCGCTTCATCTCGCAGGCATCGGGGTAGTCGACGTCGGGCAGCGGACGCAACGCGCCGCAGCCGGCCAGCGCACCGTCGACGTAGGCCAGCAGCAGCGTGCCGCCCGGCGCGCGGTAGTCGCCCGGCAGCGCGGCCAGCTCGTCATCGAAGTTCTGGAAGCACAGGTCCACGCCGAGGCCGGCGGCGTACTCGCGGAAGATCTCGCGCGCGTCCTCCACCTGCTCGGGCACGGACGCGGTGACGATCTCGACGGTGGGCATGCGGCGGCTCATCAAGGTGATCCGGCTTTGCCGGTCACCTTGAACCCCCGCGGGGGGCGGGCTGGGCGCAGCCCGGCCCTGGGGGCGCACGGCAGCCTGTGCCGATGCGTCACGGCGCCATCCGCATCACCCACACGGCCAGCGCCACCCCTGCGGCGGCCACGATCAGGGCGGTCACGCGGGCACGCGTGTCGTCGGCGGCGGCCGGCGTGTCGGGCGGCAGCAGCTTGTCGCCGCTGACCATCGGGCCGATGAGGTCGGTGCGCTTGCCGTAGCGGTAGTAGAGGATGGCGCACACGTGCAGCAGGATCAGCGTGACGAGGATCCACTGCCCCCAGGTCTTGTGCCACGAGGTGGCGAGCAGCCCGGTCTCGGTGGCTACCAGCTTGTTCAGCGGGCCGATGTTGGCGATCTCGTCGTCGGACACGAGGCCGGTGCCCACCTGCACCGCGAGCAGCGTGATCAGCGCATACACCGAGAAGCTGCCCATCGGGTTGTGGCCGACCTCGAAGTGGTCGCCCGGCCGCACGTCGCCGCGCAGGTAGCGCAGCACCGTCCGCGGCGGATAGAAGAACGACGCGAAACGCGACCAGCGCCCGCCCACGAAGCCCCACACGATGCGGAACACCAGCAGCGCCAGCGCCAGGTAGCCGAGCCGGAAGTGCCAGGGCATCGCGTTGCCGCCGATCTTCGCGGTGATCACCGACCCGATCACGCTCGCCGCGAGCAGCCAATGGAACACGCGGGTGGGCAGGTCCCAGACGCGAATGCGCTCGAGCGGAAGGTTCGACATGCAGCGGCAACAGGCGTGGCGGCGACAATCGCAACCTTAACCGAGGCCCGGGGCACTCAACCACTGCCGGCGTCGCCTTCAGGATTTGTCCCGATGTCGACGCGATCCGTTCGGCGTTTACGTATATTGCACCCCTTCCCGCATCCCCCCACCCCTGAGGAGCCCTGCATGATTCGTCCGATGGTCGCCCTGACCGCCCTGGTGGCTGCTGCCGCTGCCATGCCTGCCGCGGCACAGTTCCAGAAGCCCGAAGACGCGGTGAAGTACCGCCAGAGCGCCATGTTCCTGCTGGCGAACCACTTCGGCCGGGTCGGCGCGATGGTGCAGGGCCGCGTGCCCTACGACGCGGCAGCGGCGTCGGCCAATGCGGACATCGTTTCCACCATCTCGCACCTGCCGTTCGCCGGCTTCGTCGACGGCACCGCCAGCACCGAAAAGGGCAAGGCCAAGGCCAGCATCTGGTCCGACCGCGCCAAGTTCGACGCCGCGGCGAAGAAGATGCAGGAAGAGACCGCGAAGCTGGCGGCCGCTGCCAAGACCAACAGCCTCGACAACCTGAAGGCGGCGTTCGGCCCCGTCGGCCAGACCTGCAAGGGCTGCCACGACGATTTCCGCAACCAGTGATCCTCCAGGCCCCCGCGCAATGCGGCGGCCATCCCGGATCGACGACGAGGCGCCCGCGTGGCGCCTCGTCCGCTTTCAGGCCGGCGTCTCGGCGATCGCGGCGAACCCGAGCACCACGCGCCGCGTCATCGCCGACTTCTTCTCGAGCTTGGTGACGACCACGGCGCCGATGTCCGCCGTGTTGCTGACGTGCGTGCCGCCGCAAGGCTGCAGGTCCACGCCCTCGATCTCGATCACGCGCACACGACCCAGGCCGCGCGGCGGCTGCACGCTCATGCTGCGCACGAGGCCCGGGTTGGCGTCGAGCTCGGCTTCGCTGATCCAGCGGTGGCGCACCGGGCGCGCCTCGCGCACCAACCGCGCGAGGCCCTCGTTGAGCGCCTCCTTGTTCAGCGGCTCGTCGGTGTGGAAGTCCAGCCGCGCGTAGCCCTGCGTGATCGAGCAGCCGTTTACCGGATGCGGGATCAGCGCACACAGCAGGTGCGTCGCGGTGTGGAAGCGCCGATGGGCGCTGCGCCGCGCGACGTCGATGCGCGCGGTCACCGGCGTGCCGGGCGTGAACAAGGACAGGTCCGCGTCCGCCGCGGCCACGTGCACGATGCCGCCCGGATGCTCCTTGCTCTTGCGCGCGTCGACGATCGCGAGGTGTGCGCCGCCCGAGGCGACCATCTCGCCGGCATCCCCGGCCTGCCCGCCGCCCAGCGGGTAGTACACCGTGCGGTCGAGGATCAGCCCACCCTCCGCGTGCGCGAGCACGGTGGCGGTGCACTCGGCGAGGTCGGCATCCTCGCGGAACAGTTCGTCGGTCATCGGGTCTCCAGCGTCACGCTGCCGAAGCCGGCAGCCCGGGGTCCGCGCAGCGTCGCGCGCAGCCCGGCAGCGCCGCGATGATGCACGCCCGGCGCGACCAGCAACGCCGCGGCCGCCGGCGGCAGCCCACCCACCTCGACCCGCTCGATGGACAGCACCGGCTCGCCCATGCGCAGCGTCGGGTGCTCGCCGCGCCAGGCGATCAGCGTCGGCAGCGCGCCGCGGCACTGCGGCCGGCCGTCGGCGCGCACGCTGATGGTCCACGCCAGCACGCCGTGCGGCGTGGGCCGGGTCGCCGCGGTGGGCGTGCCGGGGTCCAGGCCGAGGGCCGCGAGCGTGGCGCAGCGGGCGTCCAGGTCGTCGCAGCGCGCCACCCAGTGCACGAGCGACGGCGGCGCGGCCGGGTCGCGCTCGTCGAGCCCGAACCAGCGCGGATGCGTCGGGGCCGAGGCCTCGGGGTCGATCGCGATGATCTCGAGATAGGCCTGCGGGCAGGCCCCGCCCAGCGGCAGCAACCGGTTGTGCGTGCCCATCAGCAGATGCTTGCCTCCGGGGCCCGGTGTGACGCCGAAGGTCTGCTCGCACCAGCGCACGCCGTCCTCGAGCGTGGACGCCGCGACCACCAGGTGGTCGAGTTCGACGACGCTCACAGCGAAACGCTGCCTTCGATGCAGCGCACCACGTCGCCGCCGATCCAGATGTCGCTGCCGAGGCGCTCGACGAACACGCGGCCGTCGCGGCCGAGTGCCGTGCCCTGCGTGGCGACGTAGCGATCGGGCGCGAGACCTGCTCCGATCAGCCATTGCGCGAGACCGGCATTCAGGCTGCCGGTCACCGGATCTTCGGGCACCGAGAGCGTGGGCACGAAGGCGCGCACCTCGAACCGCGTCGCGTGGCCAGCCGGCTGCGCCGCGACCACGCCGAGCTTCAGCGCGCCCATCGCCGCGAAGTCGGGCTTCAGGCCGATGACCTGGGCCGCCGAACGCAGCATCACCGCACACCAGCCCGGGCCGTTGTCGACCCACTGGTGGTGCAGCACGTCGCCCGGCGCGAGGTGCAGCGCGCGCCCGATCTGCTGCAGCGTCGCGTCGTCCAGCGGCCCGGTGCGACGCAGCGGCGGTGCCGCGAAAGCGAGCCGGGAGCCGTCCTGCTTCACGCGCACCAGGCCCACGCCGCACTCCTGCAACACCACGCCGGGCTGCCGAGGCTGCCCGCCCGCGGCCAGCCACGCATGGCAGCTGCCGAGCGTCGGGTGGCCGGCGAAAGGCAGCTCGCCGCCGGGCGTCCAGATGCGCACGCGGTAGTCGGCCTGCGCATCGGTGGGCGGCAGCAGGAAGGTCGTCTCGGACAGGTTGGTCCAGCGGGCGAACGCGGCCATCTCGGCATCGCCGAGGCCGCTCGCGTCGTGCACCACGGCCAGCGGGTTGCCTTTCAGCGGCACGGCGCTGAAGACATCGAGCTGGTGGAAGCGGCGGGGGGTCATGGCCGGCATCTCCTCCTTCACGTCACGGCGCGGCCCGCAGCACCTGGCCGAGCAGCGCCACGCCGCGGGTGATGGTCTCCGGCGGCACGGTGACGAACGAAAGCCGCAGCGTGTTCGCGCGCGGTTGATGCGCGAAGAACGTGGCGCCGGGCACGTAGGCCACGCCGGCCGCCACGGCCTTGGGCAACAGCGCCGTGGCGTCGATCGCCGCGGGCAGTTCCAGCCAGAAGAACATGCCGCCGATCGGCGCGTGCCAGCGGCAGCCGGCCGGCAGGTGCTGCTCCAGCGCCGCCCGCATCGCGTCGCGCTGGGCGCGGTAGCGCTGGCGGATCGTCGGCACGTGCTGCGTGAGGAAGCCGTCGCGGATCACCTCGTGCACCACGCGCTGGTTGAAGCCCGGCGTGTGCAGGTCGGCCGCCTGCTTGGCTTGCAGCAGCTTGGGGTACAGCGCTGCCGGCGCGACCACGTAGCCCAGGCGCAGCCCCGGCGCCAGCACCTTCGAGAACGAGCCGAGGTACACCGCCTGGTCGCCGAGCTGCGCACTGATCGGCGGCGGCGGCGGCGTGTCGAACCACAGGTCGCCGTAGGGGTTGTCTTCCACCACCGGCAGGCCGATCGTGCGCGCGGCAGCGGCCAGCGCCTCGCGGCGCGAGGCCGACAGGCAGCGGCCGGTAGGGTTCTGGAAGTTCGGCAGCAGGTACAGGAAGCGCGCGCCGCGCGCCGCCTGCAGCGCCTGCGGCAGCGGGCCTTCGTCGTCGCCCTCCACGGGCGTGAACTCGGGCTCGTACGGCGCGAAGGCCTGCAGCGCGCCGAGGTAGGTGGGCTGCTCCACGGCCACGCGGCTGCCCGGGTCGATCAGCACCTTGCCGACGAGGTCGAGACCCTGCTGAGAGCCGGTGGTGATCAGTACCCGCCCGGCGTCGGCCGCCACGCCCATGCGCGACAGCTCGTGCGCCACCCACTCGCGCAGCGGCCCGTAGCCTTCGCTGGCCGCGTACTGCAGCGCCTCGCGCGGGGTGTCGCGGAGCACCCGCGCGGTGGCCTCGGCCATCGCGGCCACCGGGAAGGTGTCGGCCGAGGGCAGCCCACCGGCCAGCGAGATGATCCCGGGCTTCTCGGTGATCTTCAGGATCTCGCGGATCGTCGAGGGGTTGAGCCGCTCGGCGCGGCGGGCCATGGTCCAGTCGAAGGTCATTCGGGGTCGCTTTCGGAAAGTCAGGCCAGCATCCAGTCCACCGCGGCGGCGGCATGCAGCGCGGTGCTGTCGAGCACTGGCAGCGGGCTGCACCGGTCGTCGATGATCAGCGTGATCTCGGTGCAGCTCAAGGCCACCGCGTCGGCGCCTTGCGCGGCGAGACGCTCGATGATCGCGACGATGCGCTGTCGCGAGGCATCGCTCACCACGCCGCGGCACAGCTCGTCGTAGATGATGCGGTGCAGCTCGATGCGGTCTTCGTCGCCGGGCACCAGCGCCTGGAGGCCGTGGCGCGACTGCCAGCGGTCGACGAGGATCGAGCGGTCTTCCATCGTGTAGCGCGTGCCCAGCAACGCGATGCGCCGCAGGCCGCGGACCCGCGCTGCGTCGGCCGTGGCATCGGCGATGTGCAGCAGCGGCAGCCCGCTGCCGGCCTCGACGCGCGACGCGAGCTTGTGCATCGTGTTGGTGGCGATCACCAGGCCTTGCGCACCGGCCGCCCGCAGCCCCTGCGCCGCCCGGGTCAGCGCATCGCCCAGCTCGTGCCACTGGCCGGCCGCCTGCGCGGCGGCCACCTCGGCGAAGTCCACGCTGTGCAGCACCAGTTCGGCACTGGCGAGCCCTCCGAGCCGCTGGGCCACGCCCCGGTTCAGCAGCCGGTAGTAGACGAGCGTGGACTCCCAGCTCATGCCGCCGATGACGCCGAGCCGCTTCATCTCGAAGCGCCTGCCGGCTGCCCCACCGGCATGCGCCGGCTCACCGCCACCACGGCCATCACCGCGAGCGCGAAGGCGACCGTCCCGGGCTCCAGCTGCTCGCCCAGCAGCGGCACCGCCGCCAGCAGTGCGAGGAAGGGCTGCAGCATCTGCACCTGGCTCACACGCACCACGCCGCCCAGCGCGAGGCCCCGGTACCAGGCGAAGAAGCCCAGCCACATCGAGAACACCGACACATAGCCGAGCGCGCCCCAGGCCGCGGCCGAGGCGGCGTGCTCGGGCCACCACCACAGCGTGGCCGGCAGCGTGAACGGCAGCGAGCCCACCAGCACCCAGCAGATCACCTGCTCGGGCGGCAAGCCGGCGGCGGCGCGCGCTCCGGCCACGTAGCCCACGGCGCCGATCAGCATCGCCGCCAGCAGCCAGCCATCGGCCGCCGAGAGGCGCCCGCCGCCGGACCACGCCGCGAACGCCACCACCAATGCCGTGCCCAGCAGCGCGCAGGCCCAGAAGCCCCACGACGGCCGCTGCCGCAGCACCAGCGCCGCGAGCACCGCGGTGGCCAGCGGCAGCAGCCCCGAGACCACCGCCGCGTGCATCGATTCGACCTCGCGCAGCGCCAGCGCCAGGCACAGCGGGAAGCCGACCACGGTGCCCAGCGCACTGAGCGCCAGCGGCGCGTGCAGCCGGCGCGCCGGGCGGCGCGCACGCACTGCCACCAGGTACGCGGCCGCGAGCAGCCCCGCCAGCGCGGCACGTGCCGCGGTGACGAAGGCCGGCGGCAGCTGCGGCGCCGACGCGTCGCCGACGGCCAGCCGCGTCATCGGCATCGTCAGCGCGAAGATCGCCACGCCCAGCGCGCCGAGCGCGTAGCCCAGCGAGGCCTGTGACCCCGGAGCGGGCGCGGCGGTGGCGGGGGCTGGCGTCGTCATCGGGTCAGTCTAGTCGACGACACCAGCACACAAGCAATACACTCTGCGACCACAGTACACGCCCTGTACTGCTGACTGAGGCGATACAGATGAGCCCCGAGATCGACCCTGCCACCGGCCCTGCGGGCCGCCTGGCCCGCGGCAGCGACGAGCCGCTGACGGCGCAGCTCGCGCAGCGCTATGCCGAGCGCATCGGCCAGAAGCTGCTCGCCCCCGGCACGCGGCTGCCGTCGGTGCGCGACTGCGCGCGCCGGCACGGCGTGAGCCCGAGCACCGTGGTCGGCGCCTACGACCTGCTGCTGGCTCAGGGCCTCGTGGAGGCGCGGCCGCAGCGCGGCTTCTACGTGCGTGCCGCGTCGACCCCGCCACGCGCGGCCGCACCCGTGGCCGCGGCGCCGGCTTCGCTGCAGCCGCGGCCGGTGGACGCCACCGCGCTGATCCGCGGCATGTTCCAGGTGCGCGGCGGCAAGTCGTCGCCGGGCATGGGCACGCTGCCCGAGGACTGGCTGGACGCCGCGATGCTGCAGCGCGCGCTGCGTCGCGTGGCCGGCGAGAGCGGCACCGATTGGCTGCGCTACGGCCACCCCGAGGGCGACGAGTCGCTGCGGCGCGCGCTGGTGCAACGGCTCGCCGACCTGGGCATCGAGGCGGGCGCAGCGCAGATCGTCACCACCATCGGCGCGACGCAGGCGCTGGATGTGATCTCGCGCACGCTGCTGCAGCCCGGCGACGCGGTGCTCGTCGACGAGCCTGGCTGGGCGGTGGAGTACGCGCGGCTCACGCGGGCCGGCATGCGGCTGCTGCCGGTGCCGCGCGGGCCCGTCGGCCCCGACCTCGACGTGCTCGCGCAGCTGCTCGAACGGCACGCACCGCGCCTGTACGTCACCGTCTCGGTGCTGCACAACCCGACCGGCTACTCGCTCTCGCCCGCGGTGGCGCACCAGGTGCTGCGGCTGGCCGAGCGGCATGACCTGACGATCGTCGAGGACGACACCTACAGCTGGTTCGCGCCGGCGCACGCCACGCGCCTGGCGCAGCTCGACGGCCTGCAGCGCACGGTGCTGGTCTCGGGCTTCTCGAAGATCCTCGCGCCGCAGTGGCGCGTGGGCTGGCTGGCCGCACCGGCGCGGCTGGTCGAGCGCTTCGTCGACACCAAGCTGCTGTCCACGCTGACCACCGCCGCGCCGCTGGAGCGCGCGCTGGCGGCCTGCCTGGAGCAAGGCGCGCTGCGCCGCCACGCCGATCGTGTCGTCGACCGGCTCGATGCGGCGCGGGCGCGCACCCAGCGGCTCGTGCGCGAAGCGGGCTTTCGCTTCGCCACACCGCCGGCGGGCCTGTTCGGCTGGGTCGACGTGGGCGCCGACACCGCGCGGCTCGTGCAGCCGCTGCTGGACGACGGTTGGCTGATCGCGCCGGGCACGCTGTTCCACGCCGCACCGCGGCCGAGCACGCTGATGCGCATCAACTTTGCAACAGCACAGGACGCCCGCTTCTGGCGCACCGTGAAGGCCCTCGCTTCACGGACGTGACAGCGAGACCGCAAGCCCGGAAACAGTTGCAACAGTGCTTGCGACGAGTCGGCGCGTCGCTAGGATTTCCCCACGCCGACGCCGGGGTCTGCCCCGGCGGCTGTACCGAACAACATGCCGACGTGTCCGCGGAGAGCGTAGCCGCAGGAAGGTCGGGCCAACAACGGGCAGCGCCATGCATTTCCGTCCGACGGTCCCTGTCGATGATCCTGCCGAGCTGATGCGTGTCAGCGCATTCCGGCGCCAGCTCGACGCGGGTGCGTCGTCCACCGGCGCCGACGAGATGGCCACGCGCAACTCGGCACTCGGCCCCTCGCTGCTGCAGGACCTGCAGCGCTTCGAGCGCGACGGGCACAAGGGCGAGCTGCTCGAGGTGCTGGCGGCCTGCGTGCGGCACGGCCGCAGCCTGCTCGTGCACCTGCAGATCGAGGACCGCATGCTGCCGATGTCGGTGTTCCCGGCCGACCGCCTGGTGCACCTGCCGATCGAGATGGAGCGCTTCCTGTCGATGCCGCTGGGCGACCTGCGCGTGGCCGCCTACGAGCCGCCGACGCTGCGGCCGCCGGCCGAGTCGAAGCCGCGCGGCCTGGGCGCCCTGCTGGCCGACGCGCCGACGTTCGAGCCCCTGGGCCCGCTGCTGTGGGAGTTGGCGCTGCGCGGCTCGCGCGACGAGCTGCTCCCCGAGATCGCCGGCGTGGTGGCGTACCGCGTGGCGCCGGGCATGGAACTGCGGGCGCTGAAGCTCACCGGCTCGCTCGCCACGGCGGCCCAACGCCTGCAGCGCGAGACCTGCAGCCTGCGCGAGATCGCCGCCTGGCCGTCGTTCGACCGTCAGCGGGCGATGCGCATGCTCAACGGCCTGTACCTGCAGGCCGGTCTGATCGTCAGCCGCACGCACCCGGCAGCGATCAACGACCACTGGCGCTCGTCGACCGCAGCGTGACCTCGGTGCGGCATCAGCGCCGCGCCTCCAACGCTTCCCAGCGCTCCATCGCGTCGAGCAGTTCGGCGTCGATGGCGTCGTGCCGGGCCTGCAGCTCGGGCACGCGCTGCGGTTCGAGCGTGTACAGCTCGGCGCTGGCCAGCCGCTCGGCGATGGTGCGCTGCTCGGCCTCCAGCGCCTCGATGCGGGCGGGCAGGTCGTCGAGCTCGCGCGTCTCCTTGTAGCTGAGCTTGCGCGGCGCGGCGGCGGCCTCGGGCCGGGCCGCTGCCGGTGGCGCCGCGCCGGCCGGACGAGCCGCGGCCGGCGCAGGTGCCGCAGGCGCCAGCGCCTGCCGCGTGCGCTCGCGCTGCACCAGCCAGTCCTCGTAGCCGCCTTCGTACTCGCGCCAGCGGCCGGGGGCGCCGCCCTGCGCCGGGTCGCCTTCCCAGGCGATGGTGCTGGTCACCACGTTGTCGATGAAGCGGCGATCGTGGCTGACGAGGAACAGCGTGCCCGCGTAGCCCTGCAGCAGCTCCTCGAGCAGTTCGAGCGTGTCGATGTCGAGGTCGTTGGTCGGCTCGTCGAGCACCAGCACGTTGGCCGGCAGTGCGAACAGGCGCGCCAGCAGCAGCCGGTTGCGCTCGCCGCCCGACAGCGTGCGCACCGGCGAGTTGGCGCGCTCGGGCGCGAACAGGAAGTCACCGAGGTAGCTCATCACGTGCTTGCGCACGGCCTTGCTGCCCTGGCCGATCTCGATCCATTCGCTGCCCGGGCTGATGGTGTCGGCCAGCGTCGCGTCCAGATCGAGCGCGGTGCGCATCTGGTCGAAGTAGGCCACCTGCAGCGCCGTGCCGCGGCGCACGCGGCCGGCGGTGGGTTCGCTCTCGCCGAGGATGAGCTTCAGCAGCGAGGTCTTGCCGCAGCCGTTGGGCCCGAGCACGCCGATCTTGTCGCCGCGCAGGATGGTCGCCGAGAAGCGCTCGATCAGCGTGCGCGGCGGGTCGCCGACGCGCAATGTCACGTCGGTGAGCTCGGCCACGATCTTGCCCGGCGACAGCCCGGCGTCGAGCTCCAGCCGCACGCGGCCGAGCTGCTCGCGGCGCGCCGCGCGTTCCTCGCGCAGCCGCACCAGCCGCGCCACGCGGCCCACGCTGCGCGTGCGGCGGGCCTCCACGCCCTTGCGGATCCACAGCTCCTCCTGCGCAAGCAGCTTGTCCTCGCGCGCGCGGGCCAGCGCCTCGGACTCGAGCTCGCGCAGCCGTGTGGCCTCGAAGTCGGCATAGCGGCCCGGGTAGCTGCGCAGCACGCCGCGGTCGAGCTCGACGATGCGCGTGGCCACCGTGTCGATGAAGGCGCGATCGTGCGAGACGAACACCAGCGCGGACTGGTTGCCGGCGACCGTGGCGCGGCTGTCGCGCAGCAGTTCCTGCAGCCATTCGATCGCGCCGATGTCGAGGTGGTTGGTGGGTTCGTCGAGCAGCAGCACGTCGGGCCGCGCCACCAGCGCGCGCGCCAGCGCCACGCGCTTCTTCGTGCCGCCCGAGAGCGCCGCCACGTGCAGGGCGCCGTCCAGCGCCAGCCGCTGCAGCGCCTCGGCCACGCGCTGCTCCCAGGTCCAGCCGCCGAGCGCCTCCAGGCGCGTCTGCACCGCGTCGAGGTCGTCGCCCGGCTCATGGCGTTCGAAGCGCTCGCGCAGCGCGCGCGCCTCGGCCACGCCCTCGGCCACCGCGTCGAACACCGTGGCGTCGGCGGCGAACGCAGGCTCCTGCGCCACGTACACGCGGGTCAGCCCGCCCTGCCACTGCAGCTCGCCGTCGTCGGGCTTCTCCAGGCCTGCGAGGATCTTCAGCAGCGAGGACTTGCCGCTGCCGTTGCGGCCGATCAGCGCGACTCGCTCGCCGGCCTCCAGCGCCAGCTGCGCGCCGTCGAGCAGCGGCACGTGGCCGTAGGCGAGGTGTGCGTCGGCCAGCGTCAGCAGCGCCATCGCGTCAGTCGCCCTTCACCGCGACGTACCACGCGCGGCTGTACTGCCGGCGCAGCGCGAACTCCTCGCCGATCTCGAAGGTGCCGTAGATCGGGTACACGCGGTCCCAGCCGCCGCGCAGCAGCGCCGCGATGAGCGCCGGCTCGGTGGGCCAGAACGAACGCGCGTTCGACACCGAGGTCCAGGCCTCGTCGGGCGCCTGCGCGCCGTCGTACTCGTGGTACCAGCGGCCGGCGTAGTCG
The DNA here is from genome assembly GCA_016789955.1 of Rubrivivax sp. Lineage (GTDB taxonomy): Bacteria > Pseudomonadota > Gammaproteobacteria > Burkholderiales > Burkholderiaceae_C > Rubrivivax. Next base: position 17,645 of record JAEUPB010000081.1, read on the forward strand.
TGGCCGCGGTGTGTCAGCGTCACCAGCGGCGAGAGCGCCGCGCGGCCGCCGAAGCCGGCCATCGCGGCGTCGTCGGGCGGCGCGACGTGGGTGTCGAGGAACATCACCGCGCGCGGCGTCGTCAGCTCGCGCGCGAGATGCTCGACGAAGGCCATCGGGTCGTCGAGGTGGTACAGCAGGCCCAGGCACAGCACGGCGTCGAACCGCCCGTGGGTCGCCTCAGCGAGCGCCTTCACGTCGCACAGCTCGAAGCGCAGGCCCGGCAGCGCCAGGTGCCGCGCCAGCGCCGCGCACTTGGCGTGGTTGCTCGCGCGGCCCTCGACGCCCAGCGCGTCGAAGCCGGCACGCGCCAGCTCCACCGTGAAGCCGCCCTCCAGGCAGCCGAGGTCCAGCGCGCGCAATCCATCGCCGCGTCCGTCGTGCATCGCGTGGCGGCGCAGCTCGCGCATCACCGCGCGCGTGCGCGCCTCGTCGCGCAGCAGCGGCTGGCCCGGGCGCGTCTGCACGCCCGGGGCGATCTCGACGGTGTGGCTCGTCCAGTCGAGGGCGAGCAGGTCGTCCAACGTGGTCATCGAAGGGCTATGCCGCGGCCACGCCGGCTTCCAGCGCGTCGACGAAGCGCCGCGCCACGTCCCAGCCGGTCTGGTCCATGATCTCGCGGAAGCAGGTCGGGCTCGTCACGTTGATCTCGGTGAGGCTGTCGCCGATCACGTCCAGCCCGATCAGCAGCAGCCCGCGCGCGGCGAGCCTCGGGCCGACGGTCTCGGCGATCTCGCGGTCGCGCGCCGAGAGCGGCTGCGCCACGCCCTTGCCGCCGGCGGCCAGGTTTCCGCGCACCTCCCCGCCCTGCGGGATGCGCGCCAGGCAGTGCGGCACCGGCTCGCCGCCGATCACCAGCACGCGCTTGTCGCCCTGCGCGATCTGCGGCAGGTAGCGCTGCACCATCACCGTCTGCGCGCCGTCGCGGTTGAGCGTCTCGATGATCGCGCCGAGGTTCATGCCGTCGGCGCCGACGCGGAATATGCCCATGCCGCCCATGCCGTCGAGCGGCTTCAGGATCACGTCGCGGTGCTCTGCGTGGAAGTCGCGGATGGCCTGCGGATCGCGCGTGACGAGCGTCGGCGCGATCAGGTCCGGGAACTCGAGGATCGCCAGCTTCTCGGGGTGGTCGCGCAGCGCCGACGGCTTGTTGAAGACGCGCGCGCCGTCGCGCTCGGCTTGCCCCAGCAGGTGGGTGGCGTAGAAGTACTCGCTGTCGAACGGTGGGTCCTTGCGCATCACGACGGCGTCGAGCGAGGCCAGCGGCACCGTGGCCTCCTCGATCGTCTCGAACCACGCGCCACCGCCGTCGCCGGAGCCGACGAGCCGGATCTCGCGCATCGCCGCCACCACCGGGCCGCCGCGCACCCAGCGCAGGTGGCGCGGCTCGCAGGCCAGCACGGCGTGCCCGCGGCGCGCGGCCTCGCGCATCATGGTGTAGGTGCTGTCCTTGTAGATCTTGAAGTCTTCCAGCGGGTCGGCGACGAAAAGCAGTCTCATGGCGATGGCCTGGCGGTGCGGACGGCTCCGCGAGGCGCGGTGCCGGCAGGTCCGGGGCCGAGACTGTGGCACAACACACGGATGACCCTGCCCCACCCGCTACAGCGCGCCTTCGGCCAGCCGAGGTTCCCACCATGTGCCGCTTCGTCGCCTACCTCGGGGACCCGATCTTCCTCGAGGACCTGATCGCCCGCCCCGCCCATTCGCTGATGCGCCAGTCGCTGCGCGCCGAGGAAGCCAAGACCGTCACCAACGGCGACGGCTTCGGCATCGGCTGGTATGCCGAGCGCGAGGAGCCGGGCGTCTACCGCGAGGTGCTGCCCGCGTGGAGCGACGACAACCTGCTGGCGCTGGCCGGCACGTTGAAGTCGCGCCTCTTCTTCGCGCATGTGCGTGCGGCCACCGGTGGCGGCATCGCGCGGCAGAACTGCCACCCGTTCCGCCACGGGCGCCACCTGTTCATGCACAACGGGCAGATCGGCGGCTATGCGGGGTTGCGTCGCACGCTCGAATCGCTGCTGCCCGACGACCTCTACGCCGCACGCCGCGGCGCCACCGATTCCGAGCTGCTGTTCCTGCTCGCACTGGCCCGCGTGCAGCGCGGCATGGCGCCGCGCGAGGCGGTGCTGACGGTGATCGACGAGACGCATACGCTGATGCGCGGCCGCGGCATCGATGCGCCGCTGCGCTTCGCCGCCGCGCTGGCCGACGGCGACGAGCTGCATGTCTTCCGCCTTTCCACCGACGAGCGCCCGCCCACGCTCTACAGGCGCGAGTGCGAACGCGGCGTGGTCATCGCCTCCGAGCCGCTGGACGACGACGGCGCCGCGTGGCGTCTGCTGCCCGCCGGCGCGGCGATCACCGTCCGGATCTGAACCGCTGCACGGCCAGCGCCAGCGCACCGGCCACGACGCCCCAGAACGCCGAGGCCACGCCCAGCAACGTGAGCCCGCTGGCGGTGACGACGAAGGTGATCAGCGCGGCCTCCCGGCTGCCCTCGTCCTTCATCGCGGTGGCCAGCCCCGAGCCGATCGTGCCCAGCAGCGCGAAGCCGGCCACCGCCAGCACCAGCGCCTTCGGGAACGCCGCGATCAGCCCGACCACGGCGCCGCCGGCCAGCCCGAGCGCGATGTAGAAGACGCCCGCCATCACCGCCGCGGTGTAGCGCCGCGCCGGGTCTGCGCTGGCCTCGCGGCCCATGCAGATGGCCGCGGTGATCGCCGCGAGGTTCAGCGCATAGCCGCCGAACGGCGCCAGCAGCAGCGTGGCCAGGCCGGTGGCGGTGATCACCGGCGAGACCGGCGTGTCGTAGCCCGCGGCGCGCTGCGCGGCCACGCCGGGCAGGTTCTGCGACGCCATCGTCACGACGAACAGCGGCACCGCCACGCCGACCAGCGCCTGCAGGCTGAAGGTCGGCATCACGAACTCCGGCACCGCCCAGCCCCACGCGATGCCCTCGCCGTGCAGCCGCTGCTGCCACGCCGCCACCGCGACGCCGGTGGCCAGCACCAGCGGCACCGCGTAGCGCGGCACGAAGCGGCGCGCCAGCAGGTAGGCGGCGAACATCGTCCACACCAGCGTGCCGTCGGTCTTCGCGGCGAGGAAGGCGTCGAACGCGAAGCGCGCCAGCACGCCGGCCAGCAGCGCCGCGGCCAGCGCCTGCGGGATGCGGTCCATCACGCGGGCGAACCAGCCGGTGGAGCCGGCCGCGACGATCAGCAGCGCGCAGACGATGAAGGCGCCGATGCCGTCGCTCATCGGCACGCCGGCCCCGGCGGTGGCCAGCAGCGCGGCGCCTGGCGTGGACCAGGCCGTGAGCACCGGCTGCCGGTACCAGAGGCTCAGCCCCGCGCTCGTGATCCCCATGCCCAGGCCGAGCGCCCAGATCCACGAGGTCGTCTGCGCCGACGTCGCGCCCAGCGCCGCCGCGGCCTGGAACACGATCACCACCGAGCTGGTGAAGCCGACGAGCACGGCGACGAAACCGGCCACGACGGCCGGCAGCGAGAGATCACGGAAGAAGGACATGCGGGGCATTGTCCAAGCACAAGGGCCGCCCGAAGGCGGCCCCTGCCGTGAGGCGCCGTCCGGGTGGACGGCGCCCGGAGTCGATCGCTACTTCGAGTACGCCGTCTCGCCGTGCGACGTGATGTCCAGGCCCTCGCGTTCCTCTTCCTCGCCGACGCGCAGGCCGATCGTCAGGTCGACGATCTTGTACGCGATGATGGAGACCACGCCCGACCACACCACCGTCACCAGCACCGCCTTCAGCTGCGTGATGAACTGGTCCATTACCGGCACCGAGCCCACCGCGGCGGTGACCCAGTCGGTCACCAGGCCCGGGCCGCCCAGCGCCTGGTTGTTGAAGATGCCGGTCAGCAGCGCGCCGACGATGCCGCCGACGCCGTGCACGCCGAACACGTCCAGAGAGTCGTCGGCACCCAGGAGGCGCTTCAGACCGTTGACACCCCACAGGCAGGCGAAACCCGCCGCCGCGCCGATGATGAGCGCGCCGACGATGCCGACGTTGCCGGCCGCCGGCGTGATCGCCACCAGCCCCGCCCCGGCACCCGAGGCCGCGCCCAGCATCGAGGCCTTGCCCTTCAGCATAGACTAGCCCAGGCACCACGCCAGCACTGCGGTGGCGGTGGCGGAGAAGGTGTTCAGGAAGGCCAGCGCCGCGCTGTTGCCCGCTTCGAGCGCCGAGCCGGCGTTGAAGCCGAACCAGCCCACCCACAGCAGCGAGGCACCGACCATCGTCAGCGTCAGGCTGTGCGGCGCCATCGACTCGCGGCCGTAGCCGATGCGCTTCTTGACCATGTACGCACCCACGAGGCCGGCGACGGCCGCGTTGATGTGCACCACCGTGCCGCCGGCGAAGTCCAGCGCGCCCCATTGCCAGATCAGGCCGGCCTTGGCGTTCATCGCGTCGACCACTTCCTTGCCGGTGTAGGCGTCTGGGCCCATCCAGTACCACACCATGTGCGCGATCGGCGTGTAGCTGAAGGTGAACCACAGCGTCATGAACATCAGCACCGCCGAGAACTTGATGCGCTCGGCGAAGGCGCCGACGATCAGCCCGCAGGTGATGGCCGCGAAGGTGGCCTGGAACACGACGAACACGATCTCGGGGATCACCACGCCCTTGCTGAACGTGGCGGCCATCGCGAACGTGCCCGCCGCGGGATCGAACACGCCCTTCAGGAACAGCCGGTCGAACCCGCCGATGAACGCGTTGCCTTCGGTGAACGCCAGGCTGTAGCCGTACACGACCCACAGCACCGTGATCAGCGAGAAGGTCACGAAGACCTGCATCAGCACCGACAGCATGTTCTTGCTGCGCACGAGGCCGCCGTAGAACAGCGCCAGGCCCGGGATCGACATCATGATCACGAGCAGCGTGGAGACGAGCATCCAGCTCACGTCGCCCTTGTTGGGCACGGGCGCGGCCGCGGCCGACGCCGCCTCGGAGGCCGGCGCCGCGGCAGGAGCCGCCGCGGCGGGCGCGGATGCAGGAGCAGCGGCCTCGGCGGCCGCGGAAGCCGCCGGTGCCGGCGACTGGGCCATCACGGCCCCCGCGAAGCCCAGGGCCGCAAGGCCCAGGGCGATCGTCGCGATGAACTTTTTCATGGGAGGTGTCTGGTGTTGTGGGTGGTTCGCGTCAGATCGCAGCCTTGCCGGTTTCGCCGGTGCGGATGCGAACCACCTGTTCGAGCGCGGTGACGAAGATCTTCCCGTCGCCGATCTTGCCGGTGCGGGCGGAGCCCTCGATGGCCTCGATCACGCGATCGACGATGGCCTCGTCGACCGCCGCCTCGATCTTGACCTTGGGCAGGAAGTCGACCACGTACTCCGCGCCGCGGTAGAGCTCGGTGTGGCCCTTCTGGCGGCCGAAGCCCTTCACCTCGGTCACCGTGATGCCCTGGACGCCGATCCCGCTCAGGGCCTCGCGGACCTCGTCGAGCTTGAAGGGCTTGATGATCGCCGTCACCATCTTCATCGTGTGCTCCGCTTCAGTCAGCTCAAAAGTTGTACTTCACGCCGACGACCAGCGCCGTCTTGCCGAGGAATTTGCTGCTCTTCGCAGCGACCCCCGGCACGTAGAAGCCCTTGTCGGCATCCGTGCCGACGATCGCGATGCTGGGCACGATGCCGTTGAAGTCCTTCGAGACGGTGAACGAGTAGTCCGTGTACGACGCGACCGAGAGGTTCTTGACCTTCTGGTAGCCGATGTGCGGCACCACCGAGACGCCGCCCACGTCGAACGTGGCGGTCACGTCGAGGTAGTAGCTGTTCTTGCTGTTCGCGTTGCCGAACAGGTTCGTGACGCCGTGCGAGTATTTCGCCGTCACCGGGCCGAACGTCACCGCGCCGTAGATCTCGGTGGTGTTGGGATTCGCGAACCCGGCGCCCGACCACTTCGACGTGACGGCGCTGGGGTACCAGTAGTTCAGCACGCCGACGTCGTAGGTCACGTCCTTGGCGATCTCGCCCTTGTAGCCGCCGTAGAGGTCGACCTCGAGGCCGGCATCGCCCTCGGCGTCCTTGATCCACTTGATGGTGGAGGCCCAGGCGCCGAGGTAGAAGCCGCCGTTGCTGTAGTCGGCGCCGCCTTGCAGCGCAGGCTTCAGGCGCGTCTGGGAGATGCCGCGGTAGCGGTAGTCGCTCACCGCGCCGACGTTGAAGGCCATGTCGGCGTAGGAGACCGCGGGCAGCGCGCCCAGCGTCGTTGCGGCCGCGACGGCCAGCAGCAGTTTCTTCATGGAGGGTCCTTGCACAGGGTTGGTCGAGACTTTCGTCACCCCTGTTTGCAGCTTCCATGCCATCGGCGAGCCGTGCTGGAACGCCCTCGACTGGTGCATCTGCGGATGGGCTGGTCGGCGTCGCGCGCCGAAACGGGGCCCCCGACGGGGCTGCATCACGTTGGTGCGCGGGGTCGCGGCAGGGCCCCGCACAAATGGGGACAGCCGCGCCGTTGCCGGGCTACAGCGTGAGCTGCAGGGACACGCCGACGAGGGTCGCGCGGTAGCCGCCGGGCCCGGCGTCGAGGTAGACGCGGTTGCCCACCACCGTGCCCGCGTCGAGGCCGGTGGCGTGCCAGTCGGTGATGCGAACCGTCTCGCGGCGCAGGAACAGGCGCAGTGCCACGTCGGGCGTCACCGGCATGCGCAGCGCCATGTCGAACACCCGCCACTCGTAGGCGATGTCCGCGAAGCCGGTGCCCGACTGCGCAGCCAGCGACGGGCTCTGCAGCGCGTCGGCCGAGGCGTAGTCGTAGGCCAGCGGCGAGCGTGACTTCACGCGCGCGGCCTGTAGTTCCAGCCGCGGCCGGCCGAAGTCGTGCCGCAGCCCGAGCCCCATCGACGTCGTGCGCTCGCCCGACTGCGCACCCCAGGCCAGCGCGGCCGGGTAGATGCTGCGTGGCACGCCGAAGGCGTTGGAGCAGCTCGGCGGCAACGACAGGCAGCCCGCGGCGGCCGCGCTGCCGAGGTCGGCGGCATCGGCCTGCTGCATGCGCGCCGTCTGCCGCGACAGGTGCGCGTGGACCGCCGTGGTCGTGGCTGGCAGCCAGCCCGCGTCGAGGTTCACCGAGCGCTGCGACTGCGTGCCGACGCGGCCGAACTCGGCAGGGTAGTCGGCGAGGCGCGCCTGCAGCGAGAGGCCGAGGTCGAGGTCGGGCCGCGGCAGCCAGCCCACGCGTGCACGCAGTGTCTGCTGGCGACGGTCGGCGAGGTCGAACTTGCGCAGCTCCTCGAGGTTGTGCAGCTGTTCGAGCAGCGTCGACGTGGTCACCCGGTAGCCCGGCAGCGTCTCGGTGTAGAAGTCGCGGTAGGGGTTGCTGACGTAGTCGCTGCCGCGCCGGTCGGCGTGCTCGTACGAGCCCTGCAGCGTCAGCGACTCGAAGCCGCGGTCGCTGTAGCTCAGGCGCAGCCGGTCCTCGCGCGTCCGCTCGCGCTCGCGCCAGGCGCGGTGCACGTCCTCGCGCTCTACCTCGGCCGCGACCATCGCGCGCCGCATGCGCCACTCACCCGACACCCGCGCCAGATCCTGCGAGCCCTCGAACGGGATGCTGCGGTAGTGGATGTCGTTGGTGCCGGTGTAGATGCGGCTCGGGTTGGTGTCCTGGATGATGTAGCCGTACAGCCCGGCGAGCGGGTTGTAGGCGGTGTACGCGGTGTGGTTGCGCGTCTCGCGGCGGCGCAGCGTGGCGCGCACGGTGAGCCGGTCGAGCGGGCTCAGCGCAAGGCCGAGGTCGACCAGGCGCGTGTCGATACGGGCATCGGCGCGCTCGCGGCTGAGCGCCGCGGTGGTGTTCCACAGGTCGTAGTTGCCGTTGAAGGCATTGCCGAAGGGCGCGCCGGTGCCGCTGGTGAGCGTCGGCGGGATCAGGCGGTCGTTCTGCCGCTGGCTCGACACGTCGACCACGGCCGTGAAGCGCGCGCGCCACGGCGACGCCACCACCTGAGCGAACTCGACCTTGGCCTGATAGGCCTCGTTGTCGGGCACGAGGTCCATGCGGCCGCCGGCGAGGTTCAGCGCGCCCGAGGGGTGGCGGAACGGGTTCTGCCAGGTCAGCGTGTCGATGGCGTTGCGGAAGAGCGAGGCGGCCAGCGCCACGTTGAGCTGCGTGGTGCCGTCGGCGTACTGCACGCCGGCGCGCAGCTCGTGCGTGTGGTGGTCGATCGGCTCCACGGTCTCGCCGTTGCCTTCGTTGGCGCCGAAGGCGCGCGCACCGCGTCGGCGCTCGAGCGAGTAGCTGCCGTTCAGCGTCCAGCCGTCGGCCAGCGTGAGATCGAGGCGCGCCGAGCCGGTGCGGCGCACCACGGCCAGTTCGGTCGGCGGCATCGAGCGGATCAGCGCCTGCACCGCGGCGGCGTTGGCCGCGTTGTTGGCACTGGCGCCGCCCGCCGCCACGCCGGGGGCCGTCGGCAGCGTCAGCATGCCGGTGCCCACGCCCAGCCACATCGCCTGCGCGCCGGCGGCGCTGACGTGCGGCGTCTCGTCGTACCGCAGCGACACGCGCCAGTCGTTGTAGCGGCCGAACTGCACGCCCACGTAGGCATCGCGCCGGCCGAGGCCGCCGCCGCTCACCTCGACGTAGCGCGCATCGCCGGGCGACTGCGCCTGCAGCTCGAAGCGCTCGATCACCGGGCCGTTGTCGACATCGCGGTAGGTGCGCAGCAGCGTCTCGCGGCGCCCACCGTCGCTGCCGCCGAGCACGCCGATCTGCAGGAATCCGCCGACTTCCCAGCCCGCCACGCGGTTGCCGGGCTCCGGCAGCGCGTACGGCACGTCGTAGAGGCGGCCCCACGGCGAGCGCGAGGCGGGCTGCCGGTAGGGGCTGAGGCCGACGGGGTCGCGGTCGCCGGTGCCGGTGGCGGGCGGCGCCGGGTTCAGCCCGTTGCCGCCGGTGACGGGCCACACCAGCGAGGAGTCGGCACGCGCCGCGCCCGCCGCCAGGCACAAGCCCGCGGCCACCGCTGCGAGCGCAGGCGGCCGGGGGCGAGGGCGGATCGGGCGAGTCACGCCATCACCGCAGGAAGCGCACGCCGGCGGGGTGATTGCTGCCGTGGATCTGCGCATGGCAGGTTTGGCAACTGCGCCCGATCAGCCAGGTGCTCGGGTCGCCGCCGTTGGCCTGGTTGACCGTCGTCACCAGCTTGTTCTGGTGCGTGCGGTTGGTGTGGCACTGCTGGCACAGGAAGGGCCGCGGCGCCACCAGCAACATCTCGTGGTTCGAGCCGTGCGACTCGTGGCAGTTCATGCAGTTCTCGCGCACCGGCGCGTGTTCCCACAGGTACGGCCCGCGCTTCTCGGCATGGCACGACGCGCACAGCTCGTTGACCGAGTTGGTCTTCAGCAAGGGCCGCGTGGCCGATCCGTGCGGGTTGTGGCAGCTGCCGCACGACATCTTGCCCTCCGGCAGCGGCATGTGCGACCGCTTGCGGAACTCGGCGCGCTGCTGGGCGTGGCAGGTGTAGCAGGTCTCGGACACGCCGGCAGTGCGCAGCAGGCCGGACTCGGAGTAGCGCGCCATCGGGTTGTGGCAATCGCTGCAGGCCACCTCGGCCGACGCGTGCGCCGAACCAGGCCAGAAGATGCGTTGGCGACCCTGGTGGCACTCGAGGCACTGCGCGTTCTGCCTGGCCACCGGCGTGCCCCAGCGGCGCGTGTAGCCGATCAGCAGCTCTCGGTTGGCGGTGTCGGCCACGTGGGCCGAGCCCGGCCCGTGGCAGGCCTCGCACAGCTGGCGTTCGCGCTCGTTGCGCGGGTTCTGGCGGAACGTGCGCGCGTGCAGCGTGTGGCCGAAGTGCCGCGCCTCGAACACGTGGCAGCGGATGCACACGGCCTCGCCCACGTAGCTCGCCTCGGCGGCCTGCACGGTGGATGGCAGCACCACGCCCAGCCAGGCGGACCATGCCAGCGCGGCCGCGGCCAGGCCGCGCCGGCAGAGCTGCCGCAAGCTCACGCGCTCAGCGCAGCGGCGTGGCGCCGGAGAGGCGGAAGGTGAAGGCCGCGTCGTTCTGGAACGCGAGCTCGGCGTTGTACGACGCCGTCGGGCCTGCGAGGCCCGGCGTCAGCACCACCGGCAGCGTGAGCTTGCCGTTGGCGAACGTGGGCAGCACCAGGGTGCTGGAGTTCTCGATCAGTTGCGCGCGCATCTCGCCGCCGCCGGCCAGCGTGCTGTGGATGTTGAAGTACCACCGGCCGGCGAGCAGGTCGGCCTCCTGTGCGGCCGTGAGCGTGACGATGCCGGTGAGCTTGCCGGCGTTGCCGGTGGGCTGCGTCGGCAGCCCGATCTGCACGCCGGCGTTGGCGCCCAGCAGCGCCGGGCCGTGGAAGTGCGCGGCGGTGGCGGTGGCACCCGGGTTCAGCTGGTAGACGATGCTGTAGATCATCACCTTGGTGCCGGAGTCGTACAGCGCGGTGACGCTGCCGGTGCCGACGCTGGCCGGCGCGACCGGCTCCTGCGTGGGCGTCAGCGGCAGGGCGACGTAGGCGTAGATCTCGGCCGAGGCGGCGACGGGCAGCGCCAGAGCGGCGACGGCGAACAGACGGGTGATCGGGGACATGCGGAATCTCCTGGCGGCGAGGGGTTGGCATCGAGGAACCCGGCAACACGGGCTGTCGGGCTCCACGGCCCCGGGCGTCCCACGAAGCCGTGAGTGCCGGCTTGTGCTCGGGGTGGTTGCCCGCCACGTCGCCGGGTCGGGTTTGTCTGATCCGTAGCGACCCGGCTCCGGCGCTTCACAACGCCCGGCCGATCGCGAGCACCCACCGCGTGCGGGGCTCGGGCTGCACGCCGCGCACCCAGCTGCGCAGCGGCTGCACGGCCTCGACCGACAGCGTGCCCGCACTGCCCGTCATCGACACGCCCACGCCCAGCTCGACATGGCGGCCGCCGTGGTTGGCCGGGTCGTCCGGCGACGACAGCACCGCCGGCGCGGCGGTGCGCTCGCCCACCACGCCCGGCTCCACGCGCCACGCGCCACGCACGGTGGCTGCGAGGCCGCTGCCCGCCGCCCAGCCCAGCCAACCGGTCACCTGTCCGCCCGGGCCCCAGGCGTAGCCGTCGCGGTTGCGGGCCTGCAGGCGCAGCGCGGCAGTGGCCTGGGCGCCCCAGCTCAGCGTCCCCGCGACGCGCTGCAACGTGACGCTGGGCAGCAGGTCCCAGGTGCCGGTGCCGGTCTGCATCGCGTAGTCCATCGCGGTCCCGTCCTGCTGGTGCACGCGCCGGTGCGCGAGCGTCGTGTGCCCGGTCGGGATGCCGAGGCCCAGGCCCCAGCGCCACAGCGCGGCCCCACCCGGTGCGGGCCGCCAGAACAGGTGGACCTGCGTGTCGCCGAGCGCGCCGCTCTCATGGCTGCCCAGGTGCACCGGCGCGTGGCCGGCATCGGTGCCGGGCACCAGCGCGCTGTCCATCGCGGTGACGCGGTACTGCAGCGCCACGAGCAGCGCCCGCCGGGCGTCGAGGCGGACCAGCACGTCGACCGTCTGCAGTTGCTGCGCCGTGCCGGTGGGCATCGCGCCGCACGGGTCGCCGCAGGCACGGGCCGCGGCGTCGGCCGGGTTCAGCGTCCGGCTGCCGGCCTGCAGCGCACCGCCGCTGCGCGACCGCTGCTGCCGGTAGCCGAGGCGCCACTCGCCGGGGGCCGGCCACGCGAGGGCCGGCAGCAGGTCCGCGGGAACGCCCGCCTCGTCTGCCCGTGTCGACCTGGTGATCCCACTGGACGGCATCGCCGGCACCTGGCCCGCACGCGGCTCGAGATCGATCTTCAGGCTCGCCTGGATCACCCGGTAGCGCACGTCGGCGTAGCGGCCGTCGCCGTTGCCGCCCCAAGCGTAGCGACCCGACTGCAGCGAGGTGTCGATCGACACGTCGAGCTGCGCCCCGCGGCCCAGCCGAGCGGTCCAGCCCAAGCCCGCGGTGAGCACGCCGTAGGCGCCCAGCCGGTTGTCGCTGGCGTAGTGGGTCGGCAGCAAAGCCGGGTCGTAGCCGGTCAGCACGAACTGCCCGTCGGGCCCGATCGAGATCTGCCGGTAGGCCTGCCGCGACACGAGGTAGGGCACGTAGAAGCGCGCCGCCTGCTGCGAGTAGCCGCGCAGCCGTGCGCTGAACAGCGCGTCGCCGGCGAGCGGCAACCACCACTCCAGCTCCGCCCGCCGCGCGCGCACGCCCCAGTCGTCGCCCGAGGCGCCGAGGCCGATGTGCCAGGCCGCATCCGAGGCACCCTGCTGCAGCACCAGCTTGCCGTCGGCGCCCCATTGCCGGCGCCGCGCGGGGCGCTGCTCGAGCAGCGCGCGCAGGTCGCCGTCGCGCACGCCGTCGCCGCCGCCCGGCGCCGCGAAGATCACGCTGGTCGCCTTGTACGGGTTGCCGAGGTAGCCGCGGCTGCCCGAGCCCGAGAGCGATGCCGACAGCAGCGCGCCCGGCCCCAGCACCTGCGTGGCTGATGCCGTGGCACCCCAGTCGTCGCGGCGGCCGGTGAGCACCTGCTGGCCGTCGCGGGCCTCGATCTGCGACGCGTAGGCGGTGCGCGTGAGGTAGGGCACCGCATCGTGGTCCAGCGCGGCGGCGATCGTGCTGCGCGTGGCGCTCAGGCCGAGCATGACGGTGGTGCCGCCGCGGTCGATGCGGCCGGCGAGGTTGACGAAGCGCGAGTGGAAGTCGCGCTCCAGCGACACGCCGCCGCCCAGCGCGATCGAGCCGCCGTCCAAGCGCCGCGTGAGCTTGAGGTCGAGCTGCTGTCGCGTCTCGGGCGACGCGCTGGACATCGTGTGCACGAGGTCGGGCATGTCGCGCAGGCGGCCGCTCGCCGGATCGCGTAGCACCGGGCGGTCGGCGGCGTCGAGCAGCAGGTGGCCGTTGAGCATCGGCGACGCCCCGGAGAAGACCAGCCCGTCGGGGCCTGGCCGCGGCACCGCGCGGTTGCCCCCGGCGATCACCGGCGCGGTGGACACCGGCGTCGCGCCCGACCAGGTGTCCTGCGCGTAGCCGAGGTCGAGCCGGTCGCGGCCCTGCGCGCCGAGCGTCACGCGCAGCGTGCGGGTGTCGACGGCCAGCGGCTGCCCGTGCCCCCCGGCGATGCCGGTCGGCCGCGGCGACTCGCGGTAGCGCGACGCCTGCAGCGATGCCGCGTCCTCCGCCTCCTGGGCCCGCGCGGCGGTGCCGGTGACGCCGGGCAGCAGCAGCGCCGCGGCGACGATCGCGTCGAGTGCGGCGGCCCCGGCGGCGCCCGGACCCTCAGTACGAACAGCCACACCCGCCGCCCTCGGCGCGCGACGCCGACACCGCCGCCTCGCGGCTGGCCTGCACATGCGAGCGCAGCGCGCTGCGCAAGGGCGAGGGCTCGAGGGCCATCTGCGGGCGTGCGAGCACGTCGCGCTCCCAGGGCGCCACGGCCGTGCAGCCCATCGTAGCCAGGCCGGCGACGACGGCCACGAAGCCGCGCAGCGATCGGATCGACAGGGTGCAGACGGTGCTCACGAAACGTGAGTGCCCGCCGGGCTCATGCCGGCTGCCACGCCGGGGATGTCCGCCGCTCCGGGCTCGTCGCACAACCCGCACATCCCCCGCGAGGGGGTGGTCCGCGACCCACGCACCCACCCCTGCGCTGGATGGCCGCGGAAGCAGCGCTGCGAAGAATCGGGCGCGGTTCCCACCTGTCCCGGAGCACCGCGATGTCGCTGGCCGTCGTCCACAGCCGAGCCCTCGAAGGGCTGCACGCCCCCCGCGTGAGGGTCGAAGTGCACCTGGCGCGCGGGCTGCCGGCGTTCACCTTGGTGGGCCTGGCCGACACCGAGGTCAAGGAAGCCCGCGAGCGCGTGCGCGCGGCGCTGCTGACCAGCGGGTTGCCGTTCCCACACGACCGGCGCATCACGGTGAACCTCGCGCCGGCCGACCTGCCCAAGGACTCGGGCCGTTACGACCTGCCGATCGCACTGGGCATCCTGGCCGCGGCCGGCGAGATCGACGCGGCGCGGCTGGAGACGCACGAGTTCGCCGGCGAACTGTCGCTGGCCGGCGAACTGAAGCCGGTGCGCGGAGCGCTCGCGCTGGCCCTGGCGCTGCGCAGCGAAGGCTCGGCACGCACGTTAGTGCTGCCGCGGCCGAGCGCGGAGGCGGCGGCACAGGTGGCGGGCATCGACGTGCGCGGGCCTGTGCACCTGGCCGAAGTGGTCGCGGCGCTGCGGCCGGCCGAGCCCGAGGCGCCGCTGCCCGATCTCGCGCGGGTGCCGCCCCCGCCGCCGCCGGCACCGGTGCCCGTTCGCCTCGACCTGGCCGACGTGCGCGGGCAGGCGGCCGCCAAGCGCGCGCTGGAGATCGCCGCGGCCGGGCAGCACAGCCTGCTGATGGTCGGCCCGCCGGGCAGCGGCAAGTCGATGCTGGCCGAGCGGCTGCCGACCCTGCTGCCGCCGATGACCGACGACGAGGCGCTGTCCAGCGCGGCGCTGCTCGGCCTGTCGTCGGCCACGCTCGACGGCGGCGCGTTCGGCCAGCGGCCGTTCCGCGCGCCGCACCACACGGCCAGCGCCGCGGCGCTGGTGGGCGGGGGTTCGCCGCCGCGCCCGGGCGAGATCTCGCTGGCGCATGGCGGCGTGCTGTTCCTCGACGAGCTGCCCGAGTTCCCGCGCATGGCGCTGGAGGCGCTGCGCGAGCCGCTGGAGACCGGCGCGATCACGCTCTCGCGCGCCGCACGGCAGGCCACCTACCCCGCCCGCTTCCTGCTGGTGGCCGCGATGAACCCCTGCCCCTGCGGCCAGCTGGGTGCCGCCACCGGCGCGGGCTGCCGCTGCACCCCCGACCAGGTGGAGCGCTACCGGGCGCGCCTCTCGGGCCCGCTGCTGGACCGGATCGACCTGCAGATCGAGCTGCCCGCGGTGCCCCCCTCCGAGCTGCTGGCCGACCGCCCCGCGGCTGCCGAACCCGGCACGGCGGTGGCCGCCCGCGTGGCGGCCGCGCGCCGGCGGCAGCAGCAGCGGCAGGGCCGGGCCAACGGGCTGCTCGATGCCGCCGGCATCGACGCCCAGGTCGCGCTCGACGACCACGCCCGCGCGTTCGCGCGCGCCGCGGCCGAGCGGCTGGGCTGGTCGGCACGGCGGCTGCACCGCACGCTGCGCGTGGCGCGCACCATCGCCGACCTCGCGGCGTCGGCAGCGGTGCACCCGTCGCACATGGCCGAGGCGCTGCAGCTGCAACGGCTGCTGGCGTCGAACTGACGCAGAAATCCGGCACTCATGCGGCTGACCCCGATGCGCGTGGCGGGTACCGTCACAAGTTCGAGAGGGACGCACCGCATGAACGCACGCACATTGGTCGACGCCGGGACCCGGTCTGCCACGCCCGTCGCGTCGGGCTTCGGCGACTTCTTCCGCTACCACGGCTGGCTGGCACCGGGCGTGCGGCTGTTCCGCCGGCTCTCGTTCAAGGCCAAGGCCGCCTGGGTCTCGGCCGCGTTCGTCGCGCCGCTGCTGATGACGCTCACCTTCCTGCAGGCGGATGCCCGCGAGCAGATCAGCGTCGCGCGCTCCGAGCGCGACGGCGTGGCCTACGTGCAGCCGCTGCTCGAACTGCTGGCCGCGGCGCAGGAGCGCCGGCGCGTCGCCGTGCTCGGCTCCGGCGGGCTCGACGAAGCCCAGCAGAAGGTCGACGCCGGCCTCAGGGCCGTGGAGGCCGCGCAGGCTCGATACGGCGAATCGATGCACACCGGCGAAGCCTATGCAGCCTTTAAGAAGGCGCACGAGGCGCTGCGCGGTGCACCCACACGTGCGAACAGCGACGAGACCTTCGCCGCGCACGCCGAGTACGTCGATGCGATCCTGGACCTGGTGCGCAGCGTGGCCGACGGGTCGCAGCTCTCGCTGGACCCGGAGCTGAACACCTACCACATGATGGTGTACGCGGTGCAGCGCGGCCCGGGCCAGCTGGAGAACACCGACCGCCTGCGCACGCTGGGCATGCTCTCGGTGAAGGAACAGCTGCGCGGCCGCGAGGTCACCGCACGCCGGCACGACTGGATGACGCAGGCGCTGGCGCTGTGGCAATTCATCGAGGACGAGGCCGAGAGCTCGTTCCAGATCAGCATGAAGGCCGAGCCCGAGGCGGCGCGCGGATTCGACATGAAGGCCGCCGACGCTGCCTCCGAGGCATTGCGAAAGGCGACGGCGCATCTGCTGGGCGCCTCGGCGGAAACGCCCGGGGCCGACGCGGTGGAGCGCTTCGCCCAGGTCGGCAACGACGCGCTGCAGCGCCAGCAGAAGCTGGCCCAGCAGGTGCTCGGCCTGCTCGACACGCGGCTGCAGGACCGCGCCGACCGCGTGCAGAACCGCCTCATCACCCAGGTCGCGCTGGCCGGCGCCTTCGTGCTGCTGGCCGGCTACCTGTTCATGGCCTTCTACCGCGTGATGCTGGGCGGCCTGCAGGAGGTGTCGGGCCACCTGCGCGAGATGACGCAGGGCAACCTGACGACGGCCCCGCGCCCCTGGGGCAGCGACGAGGCCGCCGAGCTGATGCTGACGCTGGGCGCGATGCAGGCGAGCCTGCGGCGCGTCGCGACCACCGTGCTCGACGGCTCGGCGCACGTGCTGCAGGCCAGCCACGAGATCTCGTCGGCCTCGCAGGACCTGTCGCAGCGCACCGAGTCGACCGCGTCGAGCCTGGAGGAGACGGCCTCGAGCATGGCGCAGATCGGCACCGTGGTGGCCCGCACCGGCGAGACGGTGTCCGGCGCCGGCGCCATCGTGCGCACCAACGCCGACGCGGCCTCGCGCGGCAGCGACGTGATGGCGCAGGTGGAGCGCACGATGCAGGGCATCCAGACCGCCTCCAACCGCATCGGCGAGATCATCGGCGTGATCGACGGCATCGCCTTCCAGACCAACATCCTCGCGCTCAACGCCGCCGTCGAGGCGGCGCGGGCCGGCGAGCAGGGCCGCGGCTTCGCGGTGGTGGCATCAGAGGTGCGCGCGCTGGCCGGCCGCTCGGCCGCTGCGGCGCGCGAGGTCAAGACGCTGATCGGCGCCAGCCTCACCGAGGTCGAGACCGGCACGCAGGTGGTGGCCGAGGCCGGCGGCACGATGCGCGACATCCTCGCCAATGCCAACCGCATCGCGTCGATGATCGGCGAGATCGATCAGGCCACGCGCGAGCAGGGCGCGGGCATCGGCCACGTGGGCTCGGCGATCCACGACATCGACCGCGCCACGCAGCAGAACGCGGCACTGGTCGAGCAGACCGCCGCCGCGGCGGCCACGCTGTCGGCGCAGTCCCGGCGGCTGGCCGAAGAGATCGCGTTCTTCAAACTGAAGTAGACAGGGCGGGCGCCCCCCCAGCAGTCAGCGCGGCGGATTGAGCCGCGCCAGCTCGTCGAGCCACGTCGGCCAGTGGCGCTCACCGTTGCGCTGGCCCAGGCGCAGCGCCACCGTCTGCGACACCGGGTCGACGAGCATGATCTGCGCGTACAGGCCTTGCGCATAGACCGCTGCGCCCGGTTGCGCCGGCTGCGCGCCGGCCACGGGGCGGCGCCGCCATTGCCACGCGTAGAACGCCTGCTGCGGCTGCCCCGCCCGCTCGATGTTGCGGCGCGCCGCGTCGCCGCTGCCGGGGAGGTCCTGCTGCGCGGCGGTGCTGCGGTCGAGCCAGGCGGCGCTGACGATGCGCCGCCCGTCCCACAGCCCGTGCTGCAGCACGAGCTGTCCGATGCGCAGGTAGTCCTCGGCGCGGGCGTTCAGGCAGCAGAAGGCGCGCACCACGCCGCCGGCGCGGCTGTCCAGGCTCCAGCTGGCGTCGTAGGCGGCCCCCAGCGGCTGCCACAGCCGCGACTGCGCGTACGCCGCCAGCGGCATGCCCACCGCGCGCTCCAGCGCCATGCCCAGCAGCTGCGTGTCGCCGCTCTTGTAGGCGTAGGCCCGGTCGGGCTCGCCCTCGATGCGCAGCTTGGCCACCTCGCGCTTCAGGTCGGGCGTCAGGTAGAAGCGCGCGGCCTCGGTGAACGGGCTGCCGTAGCCCTCGTCGAAGGCGATGCCGCTGCGCATCGAGAGCAGGTGGCGCAGCGTGATGCGCGCGAAGCGCGGCTCGTTGGCCAGCAGTTCGGGCAGGAAGCGCGTGACGGGCTCGTCGACGCCCGCGATGCGGCCTTCGTCGATGGCGATGCCCAGCAGCAGCGACACCACCGACTTGGCCATCGAGAACGACGTGGCGATGCTGCCGGCGTCGTAGCCGTTGAAGTAGCGCTCATAGACGATCTGCCCGCGCTGCGCCACCAGCAGCGCCACGGTGCCGTCGGCGGCGGCCCGCTGCTCCATCACCTCGGTGGATTCGCCGCGCGGCCAGCGCAGCGGCTGCGGTGCGCGAGACCACGCGCGCGGGATGGCGGCCGCGGCGATGGGTGCGTTGTCGAAGTGGCGGTGGTCGGTGATCTGCGAGCGGCCCTGGGCCACCATCCAAAGCGGCAGCGTGTCGCAGCCGGCGAGCACGACGGCGGCCGCCAGCCCGGCAAGTACCGGCTGGCGGATGCGCGGGGAACGCTGCGTCATGACAGGGCCGGCGCCAGCGCGCGGCGTGCCTCGGCTTCGTCGCGGCCATGGCGCGCCGCCCAGTCGCGCAACTGGTCGTCGCCGATGCGGCCGACGTTGAAGTAGCGCGCCTCGGGGTGCGCGAGGTAGAAGCCGCACACGCTGGCCGCCGGCGTCATCGCCAGGCTCTCGGTGAGGCCCATGCCGATGTCCGCGGCCTGCAGCACGTCGAACATCGCGCGCTTGACGCCATGGTCCGGGCAGGCCGGGTAGCCCGGCGCCGGGCGGATGCCGCGGTACTGCTCGGCGATCAGCTGCTCGACGCCCAGCGTCTCGCCGGCCGCGTAGCCCCACAGCTCGGTGCGCACGCGCTGGTGCAGCCGCTCGGCGTAGGCCTCGGCCAGCCGGTCGGCCAGCGCCTTGAGCATGATCGCCGAGTAGTCGTCGTGGTCGGCGGCGAACTGGCGCTCCTTCTTCTCGACGCCCAGGCCGGCGGTGACGGCGAACAGGCCGATGTAGTCGTCCTGCACGCCGCGCGGGGCGACGAAGTCGGCCAGGCTGCGGTTCGGCCGTGGCACGCCGTCGATCACCGGGCGCTCGGTCTGCATGCGCAGCGGCTGCCAGCGCAGCGCCACCTGCGTGCGCGAGGCGTCGGTGTAGACCTCGATGACGTCGTCGTCCACGGTGTTCGCCGGCAGCAGCGCGACCACGCCCGAGGCCTGCAGCCAGCGCCCCTCGATCAGCCGCTGCAGCAGCCGCTTGCCGTCGGACAGCACGCGCGTGGCCTCGGCACCGACGACCTCGTCGCGCAGGATCTCGGGGAACCTGCCGGCCAGGTCCCAGGTCTGGAAGAACGGGCCCCAGTCGATGCAGGCGGCCAGCTCGGCCAGGTCGTGGTTGCGGAACAGGCGCCGGCCGATGACCTTGGGCACCGGCGGCGTGTAGCCCGCCCAGTCGATCGGAGTCTTGTTGGCGCGTGCCTGCGCCAGCGGCACCAGCGGCGTGGCCTTCTTGTTCGCGTGCAGCTCGCGCACGCGGGTGTAGTCGGCCTTCAGCTCGTCGATGAACTTCGCCGCGCGCGTGTCGGACAGCAGCTCGCTGCACACGCCCACGCTGCGCGACGCATCGGGCACGTAGACCACCGGCCCCTCGTAGTGCGGCGCGATCTTCACCGCGGTGTGCACGCGGCTGGTGGTGGCCCCGCCGATCAGCAGCGGGATCTTCTTCATGCGGAAGTAGTCGTCGCGCTGCATCTCGGCGGCGACGTGCTGCATCTCCTCGAGGCTGGGGGTGATGAGCCCCGACAGGCCGATCAGGTCGGCGCCCTCGACGCGCGCCTTCGCGAGGATGTCCTGGCAAGGCACCATCACCCCCATGTTGACGACCTCGAAGTTGTTGCACTGGAGCACGACGGTGACGATGTTCTTGCCGATGTCGTGCACGTCGCCCTTCACGGTGGCGATGACGATCTTGCCCTTGGCCCTGGCCTCGCCGCCGGCATCGACCAGCGCGCGCTTCTCCGCCTCGATGTAGGGCAGCAGGTGCGCCACCGCCTGCTTCATCACGCGGGCGCTCTTCACCACCTGCGGCAGGAACATCTTGCCGGCCCCGAACAGGTCGCCGACGATGTTCATGCCCGCCATCAGCGGCCCTTCGATGACGTGCAGCGGCCGGCCGCCGGTGGCCTCGATCGCGCGCCACGCCTCCTCGGTGTCGGTGACGATGAACTCGGTGATGCCGTGCACCAGCGCGTGCGACAGCCGCTCGGCCACCGGCAGCGCGCGCCACGCGAGGCGCGCGCTGTCGTCCTTGGCCGCACCCTTGGCGCGCTCGGCGATCTCGATCAGCCGTTCGGCCGGCGAGAGCGGCGGCTCGCCCGGCGCGTACGCCGGCGTGCGGTTCAGCACCACGTCCTCGACGCGCTCGCGCAGCACCGGGTCGAGGTCGTCGTAGACGCCCACCATGCCGGCGTTGACGATGCCCATGTCCAGCCCCGCGCGGATCGCGTGGTACAGGAACACCGTGTGGATCGCCTCGCGCACCGGGTCGTTGCCGCGGAAGCTGAAGCTGACGTTGCTGACGCCGCCCGAGACCTTCGCGCCCGGCAAGTGCTGCTTGATCCAGCGCGTGGCCTCGATGAAGTCGACGGCGTAGTTGTCGTGCTCCTCGATGCCGGTGGCGATGGCGAAGATGTTGGGGTCGAAGATGATGTCCTCGGGCGGGAACCCGATCTCGTCGACCAGCAGCCGGTAGGCGCGCGCGCAGATGTCGACCTTGCGCTGGTAGGTGTCGGCCTGGCCCTGCTCGTCGAAGGCCATCACCACCGCGGCGGCGCCGTAGCGTCGCACGAGCGTCGCCTGGCGGCGGAACTCCGCCTCGCCTTCCTTCAGCGAGATCGAGTTGACGATGCCCTTGCCCTGCAGGCACTTCAGGCCCGCCTCGATCACGCTCCACTTCGACGAGTCGATCATGATCGGCACGCGCGCGATCTCGGGCTCGCCGGCGATCAGCTTCAGGAAGCGCTCCATCGCCGCGGCCGAGTCGAGCATCGCCTCGTCCATGTTGATGTCGATGATCTGCGCGCCGTTCTCGACCTGCTGGCGGGCGACCGACAGCGCGTCCTCGAAGCGGCCTTCGAGGATCATCTTCGCGAAGGCACGACTGCCGGTGACGTTGGTGCGCTCGCCGATGTTGACGAACAGCGAGCCCGTGCCGATGGACACCGGCTCGAGGCCGGACAGGCGCAGCGGAGGAGGCGGGGCAGCAGGAGCAACAGTCATGGTCTCACCCGGGGATCTGGACATCGGGTGAGCGCCGTTGCGGGCGCCGCGGTGGGCGGCGGTTCCGAGCCTGGCGGGGTGCGGGACGCACGCCGTTGCAACGCTCCTCGGAAAGGAGGCGAATGGTAATCGCGCGCGCTGCACCCGTGCAGTCGGATGACGCGCGCGGTGGGCGAATCGGTCACGGATCAGCGGGCCCCGGGGTTGGCCGCCTCCTAGAATACACATTCGGAGGTGTATTCGATGCGGACCAACATCGTGCTCGACGAACAGCTCGTGAAGCAGGCGCTGGAGCTCTCGGGTGCCCGCACGAAGCGCGAGGTCGTCGACCTGGCGCTGCGCCAGATGGTGGCGCGGCACCGTCAGCGGGAACTGAAGGCGCTGGTGGGCCGCGACCTCATCGCACCGGAGTACGACGTGCGCGCCGTGCGGCGCTCCATGAAACGTGGTGCTGGTTGACACCGGCGTCTGGATCGACTGGTTGCGGCAGGTGCCCTCGCCGCAGACCACGGCGCTGGGCGCACTGCTCGACGACGGAGACGCCTGCCTCGCACCGGTGATCTTCCAGGAACTGCTGCAGGGTGCCCGCACTCCCGCGGCGCTGCAGACGCTGCGTCGGCGCTTCGGGGCGTTGCCGATGTTGCTCGGAAGCGATCCGACGCACACCCACCGGCGCGCCGGCGAGCTCTACGCGCGCGCCCGCTGGCAAGGCATCACGCCGCGCAGCCCGCACGACTGCCTGATCGTCGCCACGGCGGTCGAGCATCGTGTGCCGCTGCTGCACGGCGACCGGGACTTCGACGCGCTGGCCCGCATCGAGCCGGCACTGACTCTCTTCAGGCCGCCAGCAGATCCGTGAACATGCGGCGGTTCAGCGGCCGTGGCGCATGCGGCGCGACCCGGCGCGCGATCTCGGCGATGTGCTCGGGCGTGGTGCCGCAGCAGCCGCCGGCGATGTTCAGGAATCCCGCGCGGGCGAAGTCCTCCATCAAGGCGCCGGTGACCTCGGGCGTCTCGTCGAAGCCGGTCTCGCTCAT
>JAEUPB010000013.1 GCA_016789955.1 Rubrivivax sp.
ACCAGAACTCCAGTCAGCGAACTCGCGCCCTGGCCAGCTGGCAGCATCACTACAACTGGCACCGCCCACATGCAGGCATCGGTGGTGCCTTCCCAATGTCCAGACTCCAATCGTCAAGAAACAACCTCTTGACGGTTCACAGCTAGGGGTGCGGGAACCGATCCGGGCACGTCGTCACTTACCCCTCAGGTGCCCCTTCGGCCAAGACACCCCGCCCACCGTGATCCCCAAGGTACGCTCCGACCCCACGCTCGACGGCTTCATGCTGGCCTCGGCGCGCGGCCCGCAGGTGTGGGCTTGGAAGGAAGGCAGCCACATCCACGCGGCCGCCGAACCGCCGGCCACGGGTCACGGCGACGCCGCCGCGCTGCTCGTGGAGGCGATCCGCGATGCCTACGGCGAGGCCGCCGGGGACTCCGCCGAGCGCGAGCTCGGCGAGATCACGCGGCGTGGCCGCAGCTTGCCGTCCACGGTGGTCCGGCGGCTCATCGAGTCGGCCGAAGCGGCGTTTTCGCTGCTCCAGGGCGCCACCTACGGGTTGCGCCTGCGCTACTCCGCAGTGACCAGCGGCGCCGGGTTCCGAGCTTGCTGCGAATCGCTCGGGATCGACCCACGCGCCCTGCCGTTCGAACGGCGGCGCGCGATCGATGCCGAGGTGCAGAAGCGCCTGGCGGCGGTGCCTTCGCCTAGCAGCGAGGCCGTGGCCGAGTGCCTGCGCGACGTGCTCGCGCAGCCGCTTCACTAGGTAGTTTCCCGTAGTCGTGTCGTAGGCGCCGGTCCGGTGGCGTCTGTCCCTACGAGGCCGCTTGGCCCGCATGGAGCGAGAGACGACGATGGACACGACGAACCCCGACACACTGTTCCGCGAACTGGTCACGCAGCACCGCGACCGGCTGTACCGGTTCGTCTACCGCCACATCGGCCATGCCACCGACGCCGAGGACCTGGCGCAGCAGGCCTTCGTCGAGGCCGCCCGCACCTACGCATCGTTCCGCGGCGAGTCGATGCTGTCGACATGGCTCTACGGCATCGCGATGAACCTGGTGCGCAACCACCTGTCGCGGGCGCCGCACCGTGTGCACCGCTTCGAGGACGACGAGGTGCTGGCCGAACTGCCCGGCGACGGCGCCGATCCGGAATTGCAGTGCGACCACACCGAGCTGGTGCGCATGCTGCAGGACGAACTGGACGGCCTGATGCCTGAGATGCGCGAGGTGCTGATGCTCGTGGCGCTCGACGACATGAGCTACGAGGACGCCGCCGAGCTGCTCTCGGTGCCGATCGGCACGGTGCGCAGCCGGGTCTCGCGGGCCCGCACGCACCTGCGCAAGCGCATGGCCGCGCGCGGCGCCGTGCTGCCGTTCTGAACCGAATCCCGGTCGGTCAGAACAGCGCGCCGCGCAGCGAACCCAGGCCCGGACTCGACGCCGCGTCGCCCCGGCGCTGCTGGCGGCTGGCGAGGTCTGCCAGGGCGGCACGCGCCGCGCCCGAGGCGTCGCCGCCTTCGTGCCGCGCCTGCAGGTAGGCCGCCGCGGCGTCGAGCGGGTGGCCCGCCGGCAGCGTGGGCGGGCGGCGCGTCTTCGCATCTTCCAGCGCCGCAGCGGCCTGCGGGTCCTTCATGAGCACCAGCGTGTAGGCCAGGTCCAGCGCGGCCGACCAGCCCGGCACGACCTGGCGTTCGGCGGCACGGTCGAAGCCGTCGCGACGCTGCTGGAGCGACTCGCGGCTGGCCGCGAGATCACCGGTCAGGCGCGCGAGCTGGCCGTCGAGCTGCCGCTTGCGGGCGGCCAAGCCCTGGTCGCGATCGAGCTGCAGGCCGCCGTCCTGCACGAGCCGTTCCAGCGCCTCGCCGGCCAGCGGCGCCTGGTCCAGCGCCAGCGCGGCACGGGCGACGGCCAGCATCACCTCGGCGCGCGGATAGCCGATCTCGGGCGTGGCCGCGGCCAGCAGCGAGCGCCCTTCCTGCGTGAGCGCGGCCGCGTCCAGCGCCTGGGCCTGGGCCGCCGCCAGCAGCAGTTGCGCACGCAGCGGCACCGTCACCGCGGCGTGCTGCACGGCGCTCGTGCGCGCCACCTCCAGGTTCTCGCGGCGCTGCTGCAGCGCGCGCTGCGGCTGCCCGGTCTCGGTGTGGTAGCGCGCCAGCTCGCCGCGCAGCGACTGCCCCATGTCGTTCCCCGGGCCGAGGATGCGGTCGATGTCCTGCAGCAGCGTGCGCATGCGCGCCTCCAGGCCGTCGATCATCGCCAGCCGTAGCTGGATGGCCGCGGTGTTGTGGCGCCAGACCAGCACCTCGCGCTGGTACTCGGGCGGCGGGTTGTTCCACCACACCTGAGTCTTCTGGATCGCCTCCAGCGCATCGCGCAGCCGGCCCTGGCCTGTGCGCAGCACCTGCACGTGGTTGAGGTGCGAGCCGTTGATCGGGTGCTCGGGCGGGAACGTGGCGGCGGTGATGGCGCCGGCCTGCGCCAGCACCTTCTCGGCATCGGCGGTGCGGCCGGTGCGCGTGTAGCTCGAGTTCAGCGTGTACAGCGCATTGCGGAGCTGCGTCGACTGTAGCCCGAACACCCGGCCGAGCGGCTCGAGCAGCGGCTCGGTGGCGGCCACTGCCTTGTCGTACAGGCCCTGGATCTGATAGCCGCCGGCCTGCTCCAGCCGTGCCTCCAGCGTGCGCGGATCGTCGCGTCCGTAGCGCTGCTCGGCCAGGGCCACCCACTTCTCGGCCAACGGCATCGAGAGGTCGAATCGGTTCAGCGAGCGGTAGGTCGTGATCAGCGTGCCCAGCATCTCGAGCTTCGCGTCGGGCGCATCGGCGAAGCGCGTGTCGATCTGCTCTCGCGTGCGGTCGAGCAGCTGCAGCACGGTGGGCCATTGCCCGCCGTGGCGATCGGGGCTCGCTTCGGCCAGCATGTCGGCCAGCACACGCGTCACGGCCTGCGACTGGCGCCGCGCTTCCTCGGCGCGCTGCCACTGCCAGGTCGCTGCCGCGAGGCCACCGATCAGCACGACCACCGCCGCGCCCAGCGATGCCGCCAGCCAGCGGTGGCGCTCGAACCACAGTCCGAAGAGGTGGCGCCAGCCCGTGCTGCCCACGCTCACCGGGCGCCGCCGCAGCCAGCGTTCGAGGTCGTCGATCAGCTCGCGCACGCTGCCGTAGCGCTCGGCCGGGTTCTTGCGCAGCGCGCGCATCACGACGGCCTCGAGGTCCCCGAGCGCACGGGCCAGATCCGCCGGGCGGCCGGGGCCGCTGGTCTCGCCCGTGAGCGTCATGTCGCCGCTGCCCGGTGGCAGCGGCCTGCGGATCACCTCGCGCAGCGGCGCCGGCTCGTCGTGAAGCAGCGCGTGTTCGGCGGCGCTGCGGCCGAGGTGCCGCCCGCCGAACGGCAGCTCGCCGGTCAACAGTTCGTACAGCATCACGCCGAGCGCGAACACATCGGCCGCGGTGCCGATGGGTTGGCCGGTCACCTGCTCGGGCGCGGCGTAGCCCAGCGTCAGGCCGCGGCCGGTCTTGCGCGTCAACTCGCCGTCGCCCGAGGCGTCGCGCTCGGCATCCGAGAGCGCGGCGATGCCGAAGTCCAGCAGCTTGGGTTCGCCGGTCGCCGTCACGACCACGTTCGACGGCTTCAGGTCGCGGTGCACGATCAGCTGGCCGTGCGCATGGTCGACCGCGCGCGCGATCGCCGCGAGCAGCTCGACGCGGCCAGCCACGGTCGGCACCGCAGCCCTGACGTGCACGCTCAGGCTGCGCCCGGCCACCAGTTCGAGCACCAGGAACGCCTGCCCGTCGGCGACGCCGGCGTCCAGCAGCCGGGCGATCGCCGGGTGGTTGAGCCGCGCCAACACGGTGCGCTCGCGCGCGAACCGCTGGGTGAGGCCCGACGACGAGACGTCACCGCGCAGCAGTTTGATCGCCGCTTCGGCCTGGTACAGCCCGTCCACGCGCCGGGCGCGCCAGACCTGCCCCATGCCGCCGGCGCCGATCTTCGACTCGAGCTGCCACGCACCCAGCCGCTTGCCCGTGAGGTCAGGCTCGACGAGCGCGCGGGCGAGGTGGCGGTCGAAGTCGCCGACCAGCCGACCGCCAGCCGAGGTCTCGGTGGTCGCTCCCTCCGCCCCCGCGGCCGTCTGCATCGCCGCCACGGCCGAGCCGAGCATGCTGGCGAGCTTGCCGGCCAGCGTGGGTTCGGTGGTGCGGATGCCCTCGAGCCACGCCGCGCGTGCGGCGTCGTCGAGCTCGAGGCCCTGGTCGAGCAGCGCGGACAGGCGCTGCCATTCGTTGCGGTCGATGGCGCTGCGCGAGCCCACGCCGCGCGGCTCGTTCACTCCAGCAACGCCTGCACCAGCAGCCGCGCCTTCACGAGGTCGCGGTCGACGGTGCGCGTCGACACGCCGCGCACCTCGGCGATCTCGGCGATCGACAGCCCGGCGAACGAGTGCATCTCGATGATCTCGTAGAGCGCGGGATCGACCTCGCGCATCTTCGCGAGCGCCCGGTCCACCGCGATCAGCTCCACCGCGGAGCCGAACGCCCCGGGCACGTCGGCTGCGGCCGATAGCGTCACCATCACCGCGTCGCCGCCGCGCTTGTCGCGGTGGTCGTGGCGCAGGTGGTCGATGACCACCGAGCGGAACACCTGCCCGACGTAGGCGAAGAACTGGCCGCGCGAATCGCCCTGCAGGCCGGCCTGGTCGGCGATGCGCAGGAAGCCCTCGTGCACCAGCGCCGTGGTGTTCAGCCCGACCACGCCGCCGGCCTGGGCCAGCCGCACGCGGGCGACGCGCTTGACCTCCGGGTACAGCCGCGCGTACAGCTCGGTGAGTGCCTCGTTCTCGCCGCGGCTCGAGCGGCGCAGCAGTTCGGTAATCGAGTCGTCGGCCATGGCGCGAGGATCAGTCTCCGTGCGCGGTGGCGGGATGCGCGGCGCCCTCGGCCTCGGTGATGGCGCCGGGCACGCGGCGGCGCGCGAACAGCGTGTAGACCGTCGGCACGACGAAGATCGTCAGCAGCGTGCCCACCGACATGCCGCCCACGATCACCCAGCCGATCTGCTGGCGGCTCTCGGCGCCGGCGCCGCGCGCCAGCGCCAGCGGCACGGCGCCCAGCACCATCGCGCCGGTGGTCATCAGGATCGGCCGCAGCCGCAGGCTCGCGGCCTCGACCACCGCATCCATCGTCTGGCGGCCTTCCTGGCGCAGCTGGTTCGAGAACTCGACGATCAGGATGCCGTGCTTGGTGATCAGGCCCACCAGCGTGATGAGGCCGATCTGCGAGTACACGTTGATCGTGCCCCCGCTCCACGCCAGCGCCGCCAGCGCGCCCACCATCGACAGCGGCACCGACAGCAGGATGACGAATGGATCGATGAAGCTCTCGAACTGCGCCGACAGCACGAGGAAGATGAACAGCAGGGCCAGCCCGAACACCAGCGTCAGCGAGCCCGACGACGATCGGAACTCGCGGCTGACGCCGTTCAGCTCGGTGGCGTAGCCGGTGGGCAGCACGCGTTGCGCGGTCTCGTCCATGAACTTCAGCGCCTGGCCCAGCGAGTAGTCGGGCGAGAGGTTGGCGGTGATGGTCACCGAGCGGCGCTGGTTGAAGTGGTTCAACTCGCGCGGGCTCACCGACTCGGTGACCTTCACCAGCGACGACAGCGGCACCATCGTGTCGTTGCGGCCGCGCACGAACAGGCGCTCGATGTCCTCGGGGCGCGCGCGGTCGCGGCTGTCGGTCTGCACCAGCACGTCGTACTGGTCGGCATCGCGCTTGTAGCGCGTGACCACGCGGCCGCCGAGCATCGTCTCCACGGTGCGCGCCACCGCCTCCACCGAGATGCCCATGTCGGCGGCCCGGTCGCGGTCGACCTGGATGAAGATCTCGGGCTTGTTGAGCTGCAGGTCGATGTCGGGCTGCACGATGCCCGGGTTGCGGTTCATCTCCGCGACCATCTGCTGCGCCGCCCGGGCCATGTTCTCGTAGCTGTCGTTGCTGACGATCACCACGTTCACCGGCCGGTCGCGGAAGCCCTGGCCGAGGCTCGGCGGCGTGATCGGGAACGCCGTGATGCCCGGCAGCGCCATGACGCGCGGCGTCAGTTCGCGGGCCAGCTGCATCGTCGAGCGCGTGCGCTCCTCCCAGTCGACGGTGCGGAACACCGAGAACGCCGAGGACACCTGCCCGCCGCCCATGAACATGAAGCGGCGGTCGAACTCGGGATACTCCGCGCCGATGCGCTCCAGCGCGTCGAGGTAGCGCGCGGTGTACTCCATCGTCGCACCGTCGGGGGCGCGCACCGGCATCGAGATCACGCCGCGATCCTCCATCGGCGAGAGCTCGCTCTTGGCGTTCAGATACAGCCAGGCGCTGCCGGCGCCCGAGCCGAGCATCACCAGCACCACCGCCCAGCGCGCCTTCAACGTGGCGCGGAGCACACGGGCGCAGCCGTTGGTCAGAGCCACCAGGGCGCGCTCGACCCCGCGGTCGAACGCATTGGGCTTCGGGTTGTGGCGCAGCAGCTTGCTGCACATCATCGGCGTGAGCGTCAGCGCCACGAAGCCCGACACCAGCACGGCGCCGGCCAGCGTCAGCGCGAACTCGACGAACAGCTTGCCTGTGCGACCGGGCGTGAACGCGAGCGGTGCGAACACCGCGGCCAACGTGAGCGTCATCGCCACCACCGCGAAGCTGATCTCGCGCACGCCCTTCAGGGCCGCCTGGAAGGGCGGCAGCCCTTCCTCGACGTGCCGGTAGACGTTCTCCAGCACCACGATCGCATCGTCGACGACCAGCCCGATCGCCAGAACCAGTGCCAGGAGCGTCAGCGTGTTGATCGTGAAGCCGGCCAGCGCGATCAGCGCGAAGGCGCCGATCAGGCTGACCGGGATCGTCACCAGCGGGATGATCGATGCGCGCAGCGTGCGCAGGAACACGAACACCACCAGCGCCACCAGAACCACCGCCTCGATGACCGTGCGGTAGACCGCCTTCACCGAGCGGTCGATGAACACCGACAGGTCGTTGGCCTGCTGCACCGTGACCGATGCCGGCAGGTCGCGCTGGATGGCCGGCATGATCGCCCGCACCCCTTCGGCCACCTCCAGCGGATTGGCCGTGGCGTTGCGGATGATCCCGGTGGAGATCGACGGCACGCCGTTGAGCCGCACGCGCGAGCGGTCGCTGGCCGCGGCCTCCTCCACGCGCGCCACATCGCGCAGCCGCACGGTGAAGGCCGGCAGCGTCTTCACCGCGATCTCGTTGAATTGCGCCACCGTGTTCAGGTCGGTGCGCGAGGTCACGCTGAACTCGCGTTGCCGGCTCTCGATGCGCCCGGCGGGCACCTCCAGGTTCTGACGGCGCAGCGCATCCTCGACGTCCTGCACGGTGAGCCGGTAGGCCGCGAGCTTGTCGGCATCCAGCCAGATGCGCATCGCGTAGCGCCGGTCTCCGCCCATCTGCACGTCGGCCACGCCTGGAACGGTCTGCAGCCTCGGCTTGACGACGCGATTGATCAGGTCGGTGAGCTCCAGCGAGCCCATCGTCTCGCTGGTGTAGGCCAGCCAGATGGTGGGCGTGGCGTCGGCCTCGACCTTCGCGATCACCGGTTCGTCCACGGCCGTCGGCAGCCGCCCGCGCACGCGCGAGACGCGGTCGCGCACCTCGGCGGCTGCGGTGTCGGGGTCCTTCGTGAGGCGGAAGCGCACCGTGATCTGGCTCTGCTCGGTGCGCGAGATCGACGTCATGATGTCGACGCCGTCGATGCCCGCGATCGAGTCCTCCAGCGGCTTGGTCACCTGCGACTCGATGACCTCCGACGAGGCGCCGAGCAGCCGCGTGTTGACGGTGACCAGCGGCTCGTCGATGCGCGGGTATTCGCGCAGCGTGAGCTGCTTGAACGACACCAGGCCGACCAGCACCAGCAACAGCGACATCACGGTGGCCAGCACCGGACGGCGGACGGACGTTTCGGACAAGCGCATGTCGTCTCCCCCCTGGGGCCTACGGCCGCACCGCCGCCGAGTCGGGGCCGCCACCGCCGCCGCGCGCCGGCGCGGAGCCTGCAGGAGAACCCGCATTGCCGGCGGCGCCCGACGCCCCGCCCGCTCCGGGACGCGCGCCTCCGGGCTGGGACAGGTCGATCACGCGCACCGGTGTCTGCTCGCCCCGCAGGCGCGCCTGCCCCGCCGTGACGACGAGGTCCCCGACCGCCAGGCCCTCGAGGATCTCCACGCGGCCGGGCTGGCGCAACCCGAGCTTCGCGTCGATGCGCTGCGCGCGCCGTTCCGGGCCGCTGCCCACGACCTTGTACAGGTACTGCCGGCCGCCCATCGGCACCAGCGCCTCCTCGGGCACCACCAGCGCGCCGGCACGTTCCGAGAACACCACGCGCGGCCGCACGAACATGCCGGACTTCAGCATCGCGCCCGGATTCTCGACGCGCGCCCGCACGAGCAGCGAGCGGCCGTTGGCGTCGACCTGCGCGTCCAGCGCCTCGATCTGTCCACGCGTGGCCACGCCCGGCAACGCATCGATCGCCACCTCGATCGGCTGCCCCGTGCGCAGTTGTGCCACGTAGCGCTCGGGCAACCGGAAGTCCACCAGCATCGCCGAGAGATCCTCGATGGCCACCACGTCGGCCCCGTCCTTCAGGTAATCGCCGACGCTGACCTGCCGGATGCCAGCCATGCCATCGAAGGGCGACAGCACGCGCATGCGTGCCAGTTGTGCTTCGGCCAGCGCCACCTGTGCCGTGGCGACCTCGAGCGCTGCGGCATTCTGGTCCACCGCGCTCTGGCTGATGAAGCTCTGCGCCAGCAACTCGCGGCTGCGCTCCAGGTTCGTGCGCGCGATGCTCTCCTGCGCGCGAGCCTGCTTCAGCTGAGCCTGCTGCAGCGTGTCGTCGAGCTGCACCAGCAACTGGCCGCGCTTGACGGCGTGACCATCGCGAAACCCCAGCGTCGCGATGCGGCCGCTGACCTCGGGCCGCACCACCACGCTCTGCCGCGAGCGCAACGAGCCGACGGCCTGCACGTCGTCGGTGAGCCTCACCGCCTGCACGCGGCCGACCTCCACCGGCACCGGACCCGAAGGCCCTCCGCGACCCGGTGGGCCGCCAGCACCCGGTGCACCCGGTCCACCACCACGCGGCGCCGAAGCGGCGCCCACCAGCGTTGCGGCCGGCGCACCGGCCGGCCTGTTCTGCCACCACCATGCCACCGCACCGGCCAGCCCGATGCCGACCACTGCCACGATGGTGTGCACTCTCGATATCGCCATGGATCCGTCATGCCGGGAAAGCCGGCAAATGTAGCCGGTTGCGTGCGTTCAGGCCCCCGGCCCGCGGGCATCGCCCTGCTCGCTGACCCCCCGATTGGCGAGCGCATCGGCGCGCTCGTTGCCGGGGTCGCCGGCGTGCCCCTTGACCCACTGCCAGTCGACCTTGTGCCTGGACGCCATCGCATCGAGCTGCTGCCACAGGTCCTGGTTCTTCACCGGCTTGCGGTCGGCGGTGAGCCAGCCGCGCTTGCGCCAGCCTTGGATCCAGCTGGTGATGCCCTGCCGCACGTACTCGCTGTCGGTGTAGAGGGTCACGCTGCACGGCCTCGTCAGCACCGTCAGGCCCTGGATCACCGCGGTCAGCTCCATGCGGTTGTTCGTGGTGTGGCTGGCACCGCCCCACAGCTCGCGTTCGGCCTGGCCGGCGCGCAGCAGCACGCCCCATCCGCCAGGGCCCGGATTGCCCTTGCAGGCGCCGTCGGTGTAGATGACGACGTCGGTCATGCTGCCTCCGGCCCGTGCAACGTTCGGCAGTCGGTCATCAGGCGTCGATCTCCGTAGGCCACCGCGTCACGGGCTCGTGCTCGCGGTTCACGGCCGCGGCGGTGGCGGCCACCTTGCGGCGGTCGCGACGCGCCACGCCGACGAGCCGCATGCCGCGCACGCGCTTGACGGCTTCGATCTGGTAGGTGGCGCCGAACACCGGCCACCAGCGATCGCCGATGCGGTCCATCCACGCCCATCGCTGCAGCCAGATCTCCGAGCGCAGCGGCGGCCGGTAGCAACCGAAGTGTCCTTCCTCCAGCTCGAAGCCGAGCAGCCGAAGCCAGTCGCGCAACCGCCAGTAGCCGATGAACTCGCCCGCACGCGGCAGGAAGGGGTCGCGCCGGGCTGTCTGCTGGCGCACGCCCCACAGGCTCGCGGGGTTGAATCCGGTGATGACCACGCGGCCCTCGGGCACCAGCACGCGCTCGACCTCGCGCAGGGCCAGGTGCGGGTCGCGTGTCAGTTCCAGCGTGTGGGGCATCACGACGAGGTCGATGCTGTGGCTCGGGAACGGCAGCGCGTCGTAGTGGCAATGCAGCGCCACGGGCCGCGTGCCCCGGCCGTCGCCCGCGGCCACCGCTTCATCGGCCACCCACCGATAGGGCATGCGGTTGGCACGCAGCGCATCGATGGACGGCAAGCCGAGTTGCAGCGCGTGGAATCCGAAACGATCGGCGACCACCTCGTCCAGGCGCTGCTGCTCCCACTGCAGCACGTAGGTGCCGGGAGCCGACGTCAGCCACGTACCCAACTCTAGAATCGCGCCTGCTTCCACGTTGACCACAGCCGAGCTGCCCTGCGCGGGCATTCTAGTGAGCACCCTTTCGATGGTTCGCATCCGATGACGATCACGCGGCCCCTGCGGCTCGCCGTTGCTGTGTGCGCGTCGGTCTCTGCGCTGCTCGCGGCCGGCTGCAGCAGCCTCGCACCGCCGGCAGGCGCGCAGACGGTGGAGGTCGCGGCGCCTGCGCCCGCACCGGTGGCCCCGCCACCGGCCGCGCCGGCGGCGGCACCGCCCTCGCCGGAGCCCGTGGCCGCGGTGGCAGCCGCACCCGAAGCGCCTCCCCGACCGCGCCCGCCGACGCCGCCGCGCGGGCGTCTGGACCCCGACGTCGATGCCGAACGGGCCAGCCTGTGGGAGCGCCTGCGCGGCGGCATGGCGATGCCCGACCTCGACGACGAGTGGGTGCGCAAGTGGGAGCAGTTCTATGCCACGCGCCCCGACTACGTGCAGCGCATGATGGAGCGCGGCAGCCGCTACCTGTTCCACATCGTCGAAGCGGTGGACAAGCGCGGCATGCCGATGGAACTGGCCCTGCTGCCGTTCATCGAGAGCGCGTTCAATCCCCAGGCGTTGTCGCGCGCGTCGGCATCGGGCATGTGGCAGTTCATGCCCGGCACCGGCAAGGAGCTGGAGCTGCGCCAGAACCTGTTCCGCGACGACCGCCGCGACGTGCTCGCGTCCACCACTGCGGCGCTCGACTACCTCGGCCGACTGCAGGCCCGCTTCGGCGACTGGCACCTGGCGCTGGCCGCCTACAACTGGGGCATGGGCAACCTGCAGCGTGCGCTCGACCGCCATCAGCGCGAAGGCCGGCCCACCGACTACGCCAGCCTGCGCGGCATGCCCAACGAGACGCGCGACTACGTGCGCAAGCTGCAGGCGATGAAGAACATCGTGCTGCGGCCGCAGGCCTACGCGCTCGAGCTGCCGCCGCTGGAGAACCACCCGTTCTTCGTGTCGCTGCCGATCGAGCACGACATCGACGTGGCGCTGGTGGCCCGACTCTCGGGCCTGTCGATCGAGGAGTTCCAGCAGCTCAACCCGCAGCTGAAGAAGCCGGTGATCCTGGCCGCCGGCACGCCGCAGGTGCTGCTGCCGTACGACAACGCCAACCGCTACGTGCGCGCCTTGCGGCAGCATCGCGGCTCCCATGCGAGCTGGACGGCCTGGGTCGCGCCGCGCACGCTGAAGCCGGCCGAGGCCGCGAAGATCGTGGGCATGCCCGAGCAGCAGCTGCGCGAGGTCAACGCGATCCCCGCGCGCATGCTGGTGAAGGTGGGTTCGACGCTGCTGGTGCCGCGCACCTCGGACTCGGGCGGCAACGTGTCGGAGCACATCGCGGACCACGCGGCGCTCGCGCTGGCACCCGAGGCGCGCAAGGCGCCGCCGGGACGGCACAAGGCCGAGGTCAAGGGGGCTTCCGGTCGGGGCCACGCCTCGAAGCGGCCTGCCCGCCGGGCCACCGCATCGGTGGCTTCCAAGCGGCCGGTGCAGGCAGCCTCGCCGGCCAAGGCGAGCGCCGGGCGGCGCTCGCGGTAGTCATCGGCCGCGGGATGCGGCCGCGGTTCTCAGGCCGCCTTCTGCAGCGCCTCGGCTTCGCGCAGCCGCTTGCGCACCATCTCGCGGCCGCGCATCAGCGCGTAGGCCAGCGCTTCGTCGGCCGAGGGCCAGCGGTAGCCGCAGGCGACGCTGTCGTCGCGGTACACCACCGGCCGACGGGCCTCGTCAGGCCCCTGGCGCTTGACGACCAGCGCAGCGGTGTAGCCATCGCCACCGGGCGCTTCGAGCGCACCGACGAAGATGCGATGGTCACCTTCCACACTCTCTGCGAATTGCATGGCGGTCTCCGTTTCGACGTGCCGCCATGGTGCCCCTGGAAGGTGGGGCCCGCCATCCCTCCGAGGGGTGAGCAACGCGGCCCGCGGAGCCGCGCTGGTCAGCTGCGCGCGAGCCAGGCGCGCGCGCCGTGGAACATCTGCATCCACGGGCTGTGCGCCGACACGTCGGCGCCGCACCAGCTCATCAGCACGTTGCGGAACACGCGCTCCGGGTGCGGCATCAGCGCGGTGAAGCGCCCGTCCGCGGTGGTCACGCCGGTCAGGCCCTGCCGGCTGCCGTTGGGGTTGTGCGGATAGGTCTCTGTGGCCTGCCCGTGGTGATCGACGAAGCGCAGCGCACGCAGCACGGCCGCCGCGTCGCCCCGGCGCGAGAAGTCGGCGTAGCCCTCGCCATGCGCCACGGCGATCGGGATGCGACTGCCGGCCATGCCGGCGAAGAACGCGCTCGGGCTGTCGAGCACCTCCACCAGCGACAGCCGCGCCTCGAACTGCTCGCTGCGGTTGCGCGTGAAGCGCGGCCACGCCTGCGTGCCAGGGATGATGGGCGACAGCGCCGCCATCATCTGGCAGCCGTTGCACACGCCCAGCGCCAGCGTGTCGGGCCGCGCGAAGTAGGCCGCGAAGGCCTCGGCCAGCCGCGGGTTGAAGAGAATGGAGCGTGCCCACCCTTCGCCGGCGCCGAGCGTGTCGCCGTAGCTGAATCCGCCGCAGGCCACCAGCGCCTGGAACGGCTCGAGGCGCACGCGGCCGGCCTGCAGGTCGGTCATGTGCACGTCGTAGGCCTCGAAGCCGGCGAGCGCCATCGCGTAGCTCATCTCGACATGCGAGTTGACGCCCTGCTCGCGCAGGATGGCCACCTTCGGCCGCGCGAGGTTCAACGCCGGTGCCGCGGCGGCGGTGTCCGGGTCGAATGTCAGAGACACGTGCAGCCCCGGGTCGGCCGGGTCGCCGGCGGCGCCGTGCTCGCTGTCGGCCGCCTCGGGGTTGTCGCGGTCGCGCGCGATGCGCCAGCTCACCTCGTCCCAGGCCTGATGCAGGTCCTGCAAGGTGGCGCTGTAGCGAAGCTTGGCGTCGCGCCACACCTCCATCACGCCGCGGTCGTTGGGCTTGCCGATCGCATGCGCATGCCGCGACAGGCCGTGCGCTCGCAGCACGCCGAAAGCCTCGTCGCGCTTGGCGGCGGGCACCTGCAGCACGACGCCCAGTTCCTCGTTGAACAGTGCCTCCAGCGTGAGCTGGGCGCGCCGCTCGCCGACCTGCGCGGCCCAGTTCTTCGAGTCGCCGTACTCGGCGCGGCTGTCGGCGATGCCGTCGCTGTCGGTGACCAGCATGTCGACGTTCAGGCTCACGCCGCGGCGGCCGGCGAACGCCATCTCGCACACCGCGGCCCAGAGGCCGCCGTCGCTGCGGTCGTGATAGGCGAGCAGCAGGCCGTCGGCGCGCAGGCGGTTGACCGCCGCCACCAGGCCCTTCAGCAGCGCAGGATCGTCGAGATCGGGCACCTGATCGCCGTAGCGGCCGAGCACCTGCGCCAGCATCGAGCCGCCCATGCGGCGCCGCCCGCACCCCAGGTCGACGAGCATCAGCACCGAGTCATCGCCCTGCAGCTGCGGCGTCACGGTGCCACGCACGTCGTCGAGCGCCGCGAACGCGGTGACGATCAGCGACACCGGCGCGATCACCTGCCGCGGCTCGCCGCCCTCGCCCGTCCAGCGCGTGCGCATCGACAACGAGTCCTTGCCCACCGGCACGCCGATGCCCAGCGCCGGGCACAGCTCGAGGCCCACGGCGCGCACCGTGTCGTACAGCGCGGCGTCCTCGCCCGGCTCGCCGCACGCGGCCATCCAGTTGCACGAGAGCTTCACGCGCTCCAGCACGATCGGTGCCGACAGCAGGTTCGTGATCGCCTCGCCCACCGCCATGCGCCCCGACGCCGGGGCGTCCAGCGCCGCCAGCGGCGTGCGCTCGCCCATCGCCATCGCCTCGCCGCGGAAGCCCGCGTAGTCGGCCAGCGTCACCGCGCAATCGGCCACCGGCACCTGCCAGGGCCCGACCATCGGGTCGCGGTGGGAAAGACCGCCCACGGTGCGGTCGCCGATCGTCACGAGGAAGCGCTTGCTGGCCACGGTCGGATGGCGCAGCACGTCGCGGCACACCTGCTCGAGCAACACGCCGGAGAGGTCCAGCGGCTCGCCGCGTCGCGCCACGCGATGCACGTCGCGGTGCATCTTCGGCGGTTTCCCGAACAGCACCTCCACCGGCATGTCGATCACGCGCTCGCCACCGGGGCCGTCCTCCAGCACCAGCTGCACGGCATCGGTGGCGGTGCCCACCACGGCGTACGGGCAGCGCTCGCGCTCGCACATCTGCTGCAGCAGCGGCATCAGGTCGGGCTGCACCGCGAGCACATAGCGCTCCTGGCTCTCGTTGCACCAGGCTTCCTTGGGCGCCAGGCCGCTCTCCTCCAGCGGCACGCGCCGCAGGTCGAACACCGCGCCGCGGCCGGCACCCTCCACCAATTCCGGGAAGGCGTTGCTCAGGCCCCCGGCGCCGACGTCGTGCACGGCCAGGATCGGGTTCAGGTCGCCCAGGCGAGAGCAGTGGTTGAGCACCTCCTGCGCGCGGCGCTGGATCTCCGGGTTGCCGCGCTGCACCGAGTCGAAATCCAGCGCCGCGGTGTTGCTGCCGGCGGCCATCGAGCTGGCCGCGCCGCCGCCCATGCCGATGCGCATGCCGGGGCCGCCGAGCTGCACGAGCAGCGTGCCGGCGGGGAAATCACGCTTGTGCGTCTGCGCGGCGTCGATCGCGCCGAGGCCGCCGGCGATCATGATCGGCTTGTGGTAGCCGCGCCGCACGCCGGCGACGTCGGCTTCGAACACGCGGAAGTAGCCGCCCAGGTTCGGCCGCCCGAACTCGTTGTTGAAGGCGGCTCCGCCCAGCGGCCCCTCGGTCATGATCTGCCGCGCGCTGGCGATGTGCCCGGGCTTGCCGATCGACTCTTGCTCCCACGGCTCGGCCAGCCCCGGCAGGTGCAGGTGGCTCACCGAGTAGCCGGTGAGGCCGGCCTTGGGTCTCGCACCTCGCCCGGTTGCGCCTTCGTCGCGGATCTCGCCGCCTGCGCCGGTGGCCGCGCCGGGGAACGGCGAGATCGCCGTCGGGTGGTTGTGCGTCTCCACCTTCATCAGCACGTGCGCGGTCTCGGCACGGGCCTCGTAGCGCGGCGCGTTGGTGAAGCCGGCCGGCGCCCAGCGCTCGATCGGGCCGCCTTCCATGATCGCGGCGTTGTCGCTGTAGGCCACCACCGTGCCGGCCGGGCTCGTCTTCTCGGTGTGCCGGATCATCCCGAACATCGAGTGCGGCTGGCGCGCGCCTTCGATGGTGAAGTCGGCGTTGAAGATCTTGTGCCGGCAGTGCTCGCTGTTGGCCTGCGCGAACATCATCAGCTCGACATCGGTGGGGTTGCGGCCCAGGCGCACGAAGGCGTCGACGAGGTAGTCGATCTCGTCGTCGGCCAGCGCCAGGCCGAACTCGGCATTCGCGGCGGCCAGTGCCGCGCGGCCACGCCCGATCACGTCGACATGCGCCAGCGCCGGCGCCGGCTGCGGCACGAACAGCGCACGCGCGTCGTCGCGCGCCGCACCCACGGATTCGGTCATCCGGTCGTGCAGCAGCGTGGCGATCGCGTCGCGCTCGGTGGCATCGAGCGGCTTCGCGCGCGTCAGCAGCCCGCCCTTCAGCCCGACGCGCACCTCCACCACGCGCTCGATACGGCGCACCGGCAGCGCGCAGTTGTGGGCGATGTCGGTGGCCTTGCTGGCCCACGGCGACACGGTGCCCAGGCGCGGCATCACCACGAACAGCTCGCCGTCCTCCCCAGTGCCGTCGGGCAGGCGGTCGCCGCCATCCAGCAGCGCCGACACGCGGTCATGATCGGCCGCGGACAGCGGTGCGTCGCACGCCACCCAGTGCCGATGGCGCGCCGAGAGCGCCGACACACGCGGCACCGCGGCCTGCAGCCGCGGCAGCAGCGCGGCGATTCGGAAGGCCGAGAGCGCCGGCCCGCCGGGTACGGAGAACACCTCGCCCGCGCCGTGGGACGGGTGGCAGGGGGTGGTCGGGGGGGTGGTGGGAGTCGCGGAAGGGGGCATGCCGCCGCGAGGATAATCCGCCCCCATGCCGATCCCGATCAAGACCGCGGCCGACATCGAAGGAATGCGTGTCGCCGGACGCCTGGCCTCCGAGGTGCTGGACATGCTGACGCCGCACGTCAAGCCCGGCGTGACCACGCTCGAGCTCGACCGCCTCGCGCACGACCACATCGTGAACGTGCAAGGCGGCATCCCCGCCACGCTGGGCTACGCGCCGCCCGGCTACCCGGCCTACCCGGCCTCGCTGTGCACCTCGCTGAACGACGTTGTGTGCCACGGCATCCCCGACGAGCGGCCGCTGAAGAACGGCGACATCGTCAACATCGACGTCACCGTCATCAAGGACGGCTGGCACGGCGACAACAGTCGCATGTTCATCGTCGGAGAGGCGACCATCGCCGCGAAGCGGCTGTGCCAGATCACCTTCGAGGCGATGTGGCGCGGCATCCTGAAAGTCAAGCCCGGTGCGCGGCTGGGCGACATCGGCCACGCGATCCAGACCTTCGCCGAGCACAACGGCTACTCGGTGGTGCGCGAGTTCTGCGGCCACGGCGTCGGCGCGCGCTTCCACGAGGAGCCGCAGGTGCTGCACTACGGCCGCCCGGGCACGCTCGAGGAACTGGTGCCGGGCATGATCTTCACGATCGAGCCGATGATCAACACCGGCCGGCGCGACATCAAGGAAGACCGCAAGGGCGGCCGTCCCTACGACGGCTGGACGATCGTCACGCGTGACCGCTCGCTCTCGGCGCAATGGGAGCACTCGGTGCTGGTCACCGACACCGGCTACGAGGTGCTCACCGTGTCGGCCGGCAGCCCGGTGCCGCCTGCGTTCGCCCCACTGGGCTACGGCGGCCGCCACGCGAACGTCGCTGCCGCGGTCTGACCGCGGCGCCGAGCCCGTCTCCCGAGCCGGCTTTCGGCATGTCCGCCCTGCCCGACCCGCTGCGCCTGGAGCCGGCCAGCCTCGCCACGCTGCGCCACGGCTTCCGCAGCGGGCGCGACGCGCTGGTGGCGCACTTCCGCGACTCGCGCCTCACCGCCACCGCGGCCACGCGGCTGATCCGCGCGCTGGCGCGCCATGTCGACGGCACGCTCACGGCCCTCTGGAACGCCGCCGCGATGCCGCAGGGCAGCGCCTTGGTGGCGGTGGGCGGCTACGGGCGCGGCGAACTGTTCCCTCACTCGGATGTCGACGTGCTGGTGCTGCTGCCCGGTGCCGCGGGCCCCACGGCCCAGGCGCGCATCGAGGCCTTCATCACCTCGTGCTGGGACGTGGGCCTGGAGATCGGCAGTTCGGTACGCACGATCGACGAGTGCGTGGAGGAGGCCCGGCGCGACCTGACGGTGCAGACCGCGCTGCTCGAAGCGCGCGCCATCTGCGGCGCCAGGCGCACGTTCACGCGCTTCCGGGCCGCCACCGACGGAGCGCTCGAC
Source organism: Rubrivivax sp. (assembly GCA_016789955.1). Classification (GTDB taxonomy): domain Bacteria; phylum Pseudomonadota; class Gammaproteobacteria; order Burkholderiales; family Burkholderiaceae_C; genus Rubrivivax. The sequence continues at coordinate 18,022 of JAEUPB010000013.1, forward strand.
GCGCGCACCTTCCTGCGCGCCAAGCTGCTCGAGATGCGCCAGCGGCACACCAAGTTCGAGGGCACGCCGTACTCGCTGGAGCCCAATTGCAAGGAGAGCCCCGGCGGCCTGCGCGACCTGCAGGTGGTGATCTGGGTGGCGCGCGCCGCGGGCCTGGGCCGCACCTGGAGCGAACTGGCCGCCAAGGGCCTGGTGACGCCGTTCGAGGTGAGCCAGCTGCAGAAGCAGGAAGGCACGCTGCGCGTGATCCGCGCCATGCTGCACGCGGTGGCCGGCCGCCGCGAGGACCGGCTCGTGTTCGACCTGCAGACCGCGCTGGCCGAGGCCTTCGGCTACAAGTCCACCAAGGGACAGCGCAGCTCGGAGGTGCTGATGCACCGCTACTACTGGGCGGCCAAGGCGGTGACGCAGCTCAACCAGATCCTGATGCTCAACATCGAGGAGCGCATCAACGGCTCCGAACGGTCGCCGATGCGGCGCATCAACGGCCGCTTCTACGACCGCGGCGGCACGCTCGAGGTGGCCAAGGACAACCTCTACTTCGAGAACCCGCACGCCATCCTCGAGACCTTCCTCGTCTACGCGCAGACGCCCGGCATGCAGGGCCTGTCGTCGCGCACGCTGCGGGCGCTGTACAACGCGCGCAACACGATGGACGCCCGCTTCCGGCAGGACCCGGTGAACCGCGAGCTGTTCATGGACATCCTGCGCCAGCCCAGCGGCATCACGCACGCGTTCCGGCTGATGAACCAGACCTCCGTGCTGGGCCGCTACCTGTGGGTGTTCCGCCGCATCGTCGGCCGCATGCAGCACGACCTGTTCCACGTCTACACGGTGGACCAGCACATCCTGATGGTGCTGCGCAACGCGCGCCGCTTCTTCATCCCCGAGCACGCGCACGAGTACCCGTTCTGCTCGCAGCTCGCGGCCACCTTCGAGCCGCACTGGGTGCTGTACGTGGCGGCCCTCTTCCACGACGTGGCCAAGGGCCGCGGCGGCGACCACAGCGAGCTGGGCGCCACCGAGGTGCGCCGCTTCTGCCGCGACCACGGCATCGACAGGGCCGAGGCCCAGCTGATCGAGTTCCTCGTCAAGCACCACCTGACGATGAGCCGCATCGCGCAGAAGGAGGACCTCTCCGACGCCGAGGTGATCCAGGGCTTCGCGCGGCTGGTGGGGACCGAGCGGCGGCTGACCGCGCTGTACCTGCTGACGGTGGCCGACATCCGCGGCACCAGCCCCAAGGTGTGGAACGCCTGGAAGGGCAAGCTGCTGGAGGACCTGTACCGGCTGACGCTGCGCGCGCTCGGCGGCGCGAAGCCCAACCTCGACGCCGAGATCGAGGCCCGCAAGCAG
>JAEUPB010000033.1 GCA_016789955.1 Rubrivivax sp.
TCGGCGACCTCATCCTGGCGTCGGCGATCTGGTTCACGAAGCCCGGCGCGAAGACGCACTTTGCGGTGACGCCCTACCTGTGGCTTCCCACCGGCAAGTACGACCGCAACGACCCGCTGAGCCTGGGCGAGAACCGCTACAAGTTCGCGCTGCAGGCCGGCAGCATCCACGAGCTGGCGGCGGGCGTGAACCTGGACCTGGCTGCAGACGTCACCTTCTTCGGCAAGAACGACGACGCGAACAACGGCGCGGGCGGGGCGACCACGCTGAAGCAGAAGCCGCTGTTCGCGTTGCAGACGCACCTGCGCTACCAGCTCAGCCCGACGCTGGATCTGCGCGGCGGCCTGTTCCACACCTTCGGCGGCGAGACCAAGCTCGGCGGCGTGGACCAGGACAACCGCCAGGCGACGACGAAGTTCAACGTCGGTGCCGGCTGGTTCGTGGCACCCACCACGCAGCTGCTCGCGACCTACGGCCGCGACATCAAGGCGCGCGAGGGCTTCAAGGTGAACAACCAGTTCAACCTGCGCCTGCTGACGCTGTTCTGACCGGCCTGGCAGCCAGCCCAGGTCGCTGCGCGCCATTGAACCAGAAACACGATGCATCGAAGGAGAGACACACCATGCGCTGTTATTGCGTCATGCACCACGGACAACCGCTCGAGCTCGTCGAGAAGGACGTCCCCACGCCCACGGGCACCGAGGTGCTGGTCCGCGTGACCGCCGCGGGTCTGTGCCACACCGACCTGCACATCTGGGAGGGCTACTACGACCTGGGCGGCGGCAAGCGCCTGAACCTGGCGGACCGCGGCATCAAGCCGCCCCTGGTGCTCAGCCACGAGATCTGCGGCGAGGTGGTGTCCGCTGGCGAGGCGGCGGGCGGCCTGAAGGCGGGCGGTCGCTATGTGATCCACCCGTGGATCGGCTGCGGCGAGTGCCCGACCTGCCTGCGCGGCGACGAGAACATTTGCCTGAAGGGGCGGGCGCTCGGTGTCGCGCGTCCCGGGGGCTTCGCGGACTACGTGCTCGTGCCGCATCCGCGTTACCTGGTCGACATCGACGGCCTGGACGAGGCTGAGGCCGCACCGCTGGCCTGCGCGGGCGTCACGACCTACAGCGCGATCCGGAAGTTCGGCGAGGGCATCCGGCATGAGCCCGTGCTCGTGATCGGCGCCGGTGGGCTGGGCCTGATGGCCATCGAGGTGCTGAAGGCGCTGGGTGGAAAGGGCGCCATCGTCGTCGACATCGACCCCGCCAAGCGCGAGGCGGCGCTGGCGGCGGGCGCGCTGGCCGTCATCGACGCCAGGGCGCCGGATGCGGTCAAGCAGGTCATTGCGGCCACCGAGGGCGGCGCCGGGCTGATCCTGGACCTGGTCGGCGCCGCGCCCACCGTCACGCTGGCGATGCAGGGCGCGCGGCGCGGCGGGCACATCGTGATCTGCGGGCTGATGGGCGGCGACCTCACGGTGTCGCTGGCCACCATTCCGCTGCGCCCGCTGCGCATCGAGGGCAGCTATGTCGGCACCCTGGTCGAGCTGCGTGAACTCGTGGACCTTGTGAAGCGCACCGGCATGAAGCCGATCCCGGTGTCGCGCCGCCCGATGGCCCAGGTTAACCAGGCGATCGACGATCTCCATCATGGGCGTGTGATCGGCCGTGCCGTCATGGCGCCCTGACCACACTCCGAATGCCTGAAGGACCTGCCATGTACCCCGAACTCCACCTCTACATCGACGGCCAGCGGCTGCTCGCCGGCGACCGCCATACCCAGCCCGTGCTGAACCCGGCCACCAACGAGGTCATCGGCCAGCTGCCGCATGCCGCGCTCGACGACCTCGACGCCGCGCTGGCCTCTTCGCAGCGCGCCTTCGCGGCTTGGCGCACGGTCTCGGCGCTGGAGCGTTCCCAGGTTCTGCGAAAGGCCGCCGCGCTGATCCGCGAACGCACGCCAGCCATCGCGCGCAACTTGACGCTGGAGCAGGGCAAGCCGCTCGCCGAAGCCGTGGGCGAGGTAATGAGCTGTGCCGAGCACGCCGAGTGGCATGGCGAAGAGGCGCGGCGCATCTATGGCCGCCTGATCCCGCCGCGCGATGGTCGCGTGCAGCAGACCGTGCTGCGCGAGCCCGTCGGCGTGTGCGTGGCCTTCTCGCCGTGGAACTTCCCCTTCAGCCAGGCCTTCCGCAAGGTGGTGGCGGCCATCGGTGCGGGCTGCACTTGCATCCTCAAGGGCTCGAGCGACACGCCGGCCTCGGTGCTGGGTATCGCCGAGGTCCTGCACGACGCCGGCCTGCCGTCGGGCGTGCTGAACGTGGTCTCGGGCGACTCGGGGATGATCTCGGACCACCTGATCCGCTCGCCCATCGTGCGCAAGATCTCCTTCACCGGATCGACACCGGTGGGGCAGCAGCTGGCGGCGCTGGCCGGCTCGATGATGAAGCGCTGCACGATGGAACTGGGCGGCCACGCGCCGGTGATCGTCTGCGACGACGCCGACATCGATCAGGCCGCCAAGGTGCTGGCCGGCTTCAAGTTCCGCAACGCCGGTCAGGTGTGCATCTCGCCGACGCGCTTCTACGTGCAGGACGGTGCCTACGCCCGCTTCGTCGACCGATTCGTCGGCCACGTCGAAGCCCTGAAGGTGGGCGACGGCCTGGACGAGACCACGCGCATGGGTCCGCTGGCGCAGCGCCGCCGCGTGGCGGCGATGGAGGGCTTCGTCGAAGACACCCGGCAGCGCGGCGGCCAGGTGCTGACCGGCGGCCGGCGGCTTGCCGGCGACGGCAACTTCTTCGCGCCGACGGTGCTGGCCGGCCTGCCGGACGACTCGCGCTTCATGACCGAGGAACCGTTCGGCCCCATCGCCGGATTGGTGCGGTTCAAGTCGGTGGACGAGGTGCTGGTACGCGCCAACAGCCTGCCCTTCGGGCTGGCCTCTTACGCCTTCACCACGTCGCTGAAGAACGCGCACCAGATCTCGCGTGGGCTGGAGGCGGGCATGGTCTCGATCAACCACATCGGCCTGGCACTGGCCGAGACCCCCTTCGGCGGCATCAAGGAAAGCGGCTACGGCAGCGAAGGCGGCAGCGAGACCTTCGACGGCTACCTGACGACCAAGTTCGTCTCGCAGCTGAACTGAACGCGGACCGACGGTCAGCGACATGGGAGCCCTGAGCCATTTGCGCGTGCTGGACCTGACCCGCGTGCTCGCCGGCCCGTGGTGCACGCAGACCCTGGCCGACCTGGGCGCCGAGGTCATCAAGATCGAGCGGCCCGGCGCCGGCGACGACACGCGCCAGTGGGGCCCGCCCTATGCGAAGGACGCCGAGGGCCAGCCCACCAGCGAGGCGGCCTACTACCTGGCGGTGAACCGCAACAAGCAGTCGGTGACGCTGGACATCGCCACGCCGCAGGGGCAGGCGTTGGTGCGCCAGCTCGTGGCGCAGTGCGACGTGCTGGTCGAGAACTACAAGGTCGGCCAGCTCGCGCGCTACGGGTTGGACTTCGAGAGCCTGCGCGCCGTCAAGCCGGACCTCGTCTACTGCTCGATCACCGGCTTCGGGCAGACCGGCCCCTACGCGCCCCGGCCCGGCTACGACTTCATCGTGCAGGGCATGGGCGGCTTCATGAGCGTGACGGGCGAGCGCGACGCGCTGCCCGGCGGCGGGCCGCAGAAGGCTGGCGTGGCGATTGCCGACCTCTTCACCGGCGCCCACGCCACCATCGCCATCCTGGCCGCGCTGGCGCACCGCGACCGCAGCGGCGAGGGCCAGCACCTCGACATCTGCCTGCTCGACGTGCAGGTGGCCATGATGGCCAACATGGCGACGAACTACCTCGCCACCGACCAGCCGCCCAGGCGCTGGGGCAATGCCCATCCGAACATCGTGCCCTACCAGGTGTTCAAGGTGGCGGATGGCTGGGTGATCGTGGCCTGCGGCAACGACGGCCAGTTCCGCAAGCTGCTAGAGGCCGCCGGTGCGCCCGCGCTGGCCGACGACGAACGCTTCGCCACCAACCCGCAGCGCGTGCGCCACCGCGACACGCTGGTGCCGCTGCTCGAGCCGTTGATGCTGCGCCAGACCCGCGCGCAGTGGCTGGCGGCGCTGGAAGCCGCGGGCGTGCCCTGCGGCCCGATCAACGACCTGGCCGACGTCTTCGCCGACCCGCAGGTCGTCGCGCGCGGCCTGCGGCTGGACATGGCGCATCCCACCGCCGGGCAGGTCAGCCTGCCGGCCAGCGCGCTGAAGCTGGGCAGCACGCCGGTCGAGTACCGCCTGCCGCCGCCGCTGCTGGGCGAACACACCGACGCGGTGCTGGGCGCGCTGGCCGGCCTGTCGTCCGCCGAACTGCAGGACCTGCGCTGCCGCCATGTCATCTGAACACCGAACCTCAAGGAAGCCCCGATGTCGTTGGACCCCGAAACTTTCGAACTGCTCAAGGACAGCGTCGAGCGCTTCGTCCGCGAGCGCCTGATGCCCGCCGAGGACACCGTCGAGGAGCACGACGCCGTGCCCGACGACATCGTCGCCGACATGAAGGAACTGGGCTTGTTCGGCCTGTCGATTCCCGAGGAGTACGGTGGCATCGGCCTGAGCATGGCGCAAGAGTGCGAGGTGGTCTACCTGCTCGGGCACACGGCGCTGGCCTTCCGATCGGTGGCGGGCACCAACATCGGTATTGGCTCGCAGGGCATCCTGATGGACGGCACGGCGGCGCAGAAGGCCGAGTACCTGCCGCGCATCGCCAGCGGCGAGCTGATCGTGTCCTTCGCGCTGACCGAGCCCGACGCGGGCAGCGACGCCGCGTCGCTGAAGACCAAGGGCGTGCTGGAAGGCAGCGACTACCTGCTCAGCGGCAGCAAGCGCTACATCACCAACGCGCCGCGCGCCGGCGCCTTCACGCTGATGGCACGCACCGACGGGCCCGGCGCCGGCGGCATCTCGGCCTTTATCGTGCCGGCCGGCTTGCCCGGCCTGTCGCTCGGCAAGCCTGACAAGAAGATGGGCCAGCGCGGCACCAAGACCTGCGACGTCAACCTCGACAACGTGCGTGTGCCGGCCGCCAACCTGATCGGCGGCGAGCCGGGCCGGGGCTTCAAGACGGCGATGAAGGTGCTCGACCGCGGGCGCCTGCACCTGTCGGCGCTGGCCTGCGGCATGGCGTACCGCATCATCCAGGAGAGCGTGGCCTACGCGCAGCAGCGCAGGCAGTTCGGCCAGCGTATCGGCGACTTCCAGCTTGTGCAGGCGATGCTGGCCGACAGCCAGGCCGAGCTGCTGGCCGGCCTGTCGCTGATGCGCGCGGTGGCCCGGCGCTACGACGCCAAGGCCTTCGGCGTGAGCGACCCCGAGGTCAGCATGCAGGCCAGCTGCGCCAAGCTGTTCACGACAGAGATGGTCGGCCGCGTGGCCGACCGCGGCGTGCAGATCCACGGCGGCGCCGGCTATATCAACGAGTACAAGGTCGAGCGCTTTTACCGCGACGTGCGGCTGCTGCGCCTGTACGAGGGCACCTCGCAGATCCAGCAGCTGCTGATCGGCAAGCAGCTGATGAAGGCCTGAGCATGGCAGCCAGCGATCTCCAAGACGGCATCGCCGTCATCACGCTGGACCAGCCGCCCGTCAACAGCATGGGCCACGCGCTGCGTGCGCGCATCGTGCAGCAGCTCGACGCCGCGCAGGCCGACCCCGCCGTGCGCGGCATCGTGCTTGCCGGCAGCGACAAGGCCTTCTCGGCCGGCGCCGACTTCACCGAGTTCGGCACGCCGCGCCAGCTGCAGGAGCCTATCTTGCGCACCGTGCTCGAACGGGTCGAGACCTGCCCCAAGCCGGTGGTCGCAGCCATCGACGGCGTGGCGCTCGGCGGCGGCTTGGAGCTGGCGCTGGCCTGTCACGCCCGCGTGGCGCAGGCCGGCGCACGCGTGGGCCTACCCGAGATCACGCTGGGCCTGATCCCCGGCTCGGGCGGTACCCAGCGGCTGCCGCGGCTGATCGGCCTGGCCGCCGCCCATGCCCTGATGGCCAGCGGCCAGCCGCGGACGGCGCAGCAGCTGCAGGACAGCGGCCTCTTCGACCGCATGGTCGACGACGGGGCGGTGGCGGCGGCCGCGGCGCTCGCCGCGCAGCTGGCCAAGGCCGGGCCGCCGTTCCCGCGCGCGCGCGACCGCATGCTCGACGCGGCGCCGGTGCACGCCTTCGTCGACGGCCAGCGCGCCAGGCTCGACGCGCGTCAGAAGCTGCAGCCAGCGCACGCGGCCTTGCTGGACGCGCTGGCGGCTTCGGCGCTGCCCTTCGACCATGGCCTGCAGCGCGAGCGAGAGCTCTTCCTGGCGCTGCTGCCGACGACAGCGGCGCGGGCGCTGCGCTACCAGTTTCAGGCCGAGCGCGCGTCGGCCAAGTTGCCGGCTGAACTGCAGGCCGCGCCGCGCGCGGTGCGCTGCGTGGCCGTCATCGGCGCCGGCACCATGGGTTCGGGCATCGCCATCGCCGCGCTAGACGCCGGGCTGCGGGTGCTGCTGCTGGAGCAGGACGGCAGCGCGCTGGAGCGCGGCCTCGAGCGCGTTGCCGCCCACTACCGGGGCCGCGTCACCGCGGGCAAGCTGCCGGCGAAGGTGGCGGCGGCCCACGAGGCGCGGCTGTCGGCCACGCTGGACTGGGCGCGCCTGGCCGAAGCCGACCTGGTGATCGAGGCCGTGTTCGAGGACCTGTCCGTCAAGCAGGCGGTGTTCGGCCGCATCGACGCCCACGCCCGGCCTGGCGCCGTGCTGGCCACGAACACCTCCTACCTCGACGTCGATGCCATCGCCGCGGCCACCGCGCGCCCGCAGGACGTGGTGGGCCTGCACTTCTTCAGCCCGGCGAACGTGATGAAGCTCGTCGAGGTGGTGCGCGGCGCGCGCACCACGCCCGAGGTGCTGGCCACGGCTATGGCCGTCGCCGCGGTGCTGGAGAAGCGGCCGGTGCTCACCGGCAACGCCTTCGGCTTCATCGGCAACCGCATCTACAACGCCTACCGCCGCCAGTGCGAGTTCATGCTCGAGGACGGCGTCTGGCCCGAGCAGGTGGACGACGCGCTCACCGGCTTCGGCTTTGCGATGGGGCCGTTCGCGGTGGCCGATCTGTCGGGCCTGGACATCGCCTGGCGCATGCGCAAGAGCCAGGCCGCGACACGTGACCCGCGCGAGCGCTACGTCGACATCCTGGACCAGCTGTGCGAGCAGGGCCGGCTCGGGCGCAAGACCGGTGCCGGCTACTACGCGTACCCGGGCGGCAAGCAGACGCGCACGAGCGATGCGACGGTGCGCGAAATCATCGAGCGCGCCAGCGCACGGTGCGGCATCGTGCGGAGAGCCCTGCCACCCGCGGAGATCCAGCGCCGGGCGCTGCTGGCGATGGTCAACGAGGCCGCGCTGCTGGTCGCCGAAGGCGTGGCCGCGCGTGCCAGCGACGTGGACGTCGTGCTGGTGCAGGGCTACGGCTTCCCGCGGTGGGAAGGCGGGCCGGTGTTCTGGGCGAGGCAGCAGGACCGGGCCGAGCTGGACAGCGACCTGCAGCGCCTGGCCGAAGCGGCCGGCCACGGTGCGGTGCGGGCCGATCTCGGCCCCCTGCTGTGTGATTGATCCGCGCGACGGATCTGCGCGACTCATTGCAACCCCTTTCACGGATCTTCCATGACCCGCTCGATCGAAGAAGCCTTCATCTGCGATGCCGTCCGCACCCCCTTCGGACGCTACGGCGGCGCGCTTGCCGGCGTGCGTGCCGACGACCTCGGTGCGCTGCCCATCCAGGCGCTGATAGCGCGCCACCCCGGCGCCGACTGGGCGGCGGTGGACGACGTGATCTACGGCTGCGCCAACCAGGCCGGCGAGGACAACCGCAACGTCGCGCGCATGAGCGCGCTGCTGGCAGGCCTGCCCGTCGAAGTGACGGGCACCACGCTCAACCGCCTGTGCGGATCTGGCCTGGACGCGGTGGGCACGGCGGCCCGCGCCATCAAGTCGGGTGAAGCCCGGCTGCTGATCGCCGGCGGCGTGGAGAGCATGAGCCGTGCGCCCTTCGTGATGCCCAAGGCCGAGACCGCCTTCAGCCGCAGCGCCGCTGTGCAGGACACCACCATCGGCTGGCGCTTCGTCAACGGGCTGATGAAGCAGCAGTACGGCGTCGACTCGATGCCCGAGACGGCGGAGAACGTGGCCGACGACTTCCACATCGAGCGCGAAGCCCAGGACCGCATGGCCCTGGCCAGCCAGGTCAAGGCAGCCGCAGCCATCGCCGTCGGACACCTGGCGCGGGAGATCGTGCCCGTGACGCTGCCGCAGAAGAAGGGCGAGCCGGTCGTCGTCAGCCAGGACGAACATCCGCGCGCCACCACGCTGGAGGCGCTGGCCAAGCTGAAGGGCGTGGTGCGCGAAGGCGGCAGCGTGACGGCCGGCAACGCCAGCGGCGTGAACGACGGCGCCTGCGCGTTGCTGCTGGCCAGCGAGAAGGCCGCGAAGCGCCACGGGTTGACGCCTCGAGCCCGCGTGGTGGGAATGGCCGTGGCCGGCGTGGCGCCCCGCATCATGGGCTTCGGCCCGGCGCCCGCGGTGCGCAAGGTGCTGGACCGCACCGGCCTGAGCCTGGACCGCCTGGACGTCATCGAGCTCAACGAGGCCTTCGCCGCGCAAGGGCTGGCGGTGCTGCGCGACCTGGGTCTGGCCGAGGGCGACCCGCGCGTGAACCGCTGGGGCGGCGCCATCGCGCTGGGCCACCCGCTGGGCGCGTCGGGTGCGCGGCTGGTCACCACCGCCGTGAACCAGCTGCACACGCTCGGCGGCCGCTACGCCCTGTGCACGATGTGCATCGGCGTGGGCCAGGGCATTGCGCTCGTCCTCGAGCGCGTCTAGTCAGATCAAGGAGCAAGAGATGAAGGTGCTGGTCCCAGTGAAGCGGGTGGTCGACTACAACGTCAAGGTGCGCGTCAAGAGCGACGGCACCGGCATGGACATCGCCAACGTGAAGATGAGCATGAACCCCTTCGACGAGATCGCCGTCGAAGAGGCCGTCCGGCTGAAGGAGAGGGGCGTGGCGACCGAGATCATCGCCGTCTCCTGCGGTGTCATGCCCTGCCAGGACACCCTGCGCACGGCCATGGCGATCGGCGCCGACCGCGGCATCTTGGTCGAGACGGCCGAGGAACTGGAGCCGCTGGCGGTGGCCAAGTTGCTGCAACGTCTGGTCGAGCGGGAGCAGCCGCGCCTGGTGATCCTGGGCAAGCAGGCCATCGACGACGACTGCAACCAGACCGGTCAGATGCTGGCCGCGCTGCTGGGCTGGCCGCAGGCCACCTTCGCCAGCAAGGTCATCGTGGCGGGCGAGACGGTCACCGTCACGCGCGAGGTCGACGGCGGCCTGGAGACGCTGGCGCTGTTGCTGCCGGCCGTCGTCACCGCCGACCTGCGCCTGAACGAGCCGCGCTATGTGACGCTGCCCAACATCATGAAGGCCAAGAAGAAGCCGCTGGTCGTCGTCGGGTCGGCCGAGCTGGGCGTGGACGTGGCGCCGCGCATCCAGACGCTGAAGGTCGCAGAGCCGGCCAGGCGCAGCGCCGGCATCAAGGTGCCCGATGTGGCGGCTCTCGTGGCCCGGCTGAAGAACGAAGAGAAGGTGATCTGACCATGTCCATACCCGGAAGAATCCTCGTCGTGGCCGAACACGACCACGCCGCGGTCAAGGGCGCGACCCTAAACACCGTCACCGCAGCGCTGGCCTGTGCCGGTGAAGGCGCCGCGGTGCATGTGCTCGTCGCCGGCCACGAGGCCGCCGGCGCCGCCCGGGCGGCGGCGCAGATCGACGGCGTTGCCCGGGTGCTGCTGGCCGATGGCGAGAGCCTCGCCGCGCAGCTGGCGGAGACCGTCGCCGCGCAGGTGCTGGCGGTGGCGCCGGGCTACAGCCACATCCTGTTCCCGGCCACGACACACGGCAAGAACGTGGCGCCACGCGTTGCCGCGCTGCTCGATGTCGCGCAGATCAGCGATGCGACCCGGGTGATCGCCCCGGACACCTTCGAGCGGTCGATCTACGCTGGCAATGCCATCGCCACCGTGAAGAGTGCGGATGCGATCAAGGTCGTTACCGTGCGGACGACCGGCTTCGACCCCGCACCGGGCAGCGGCGGCAACGCGGCGGTCGAGACCATCGCGGCGGTGGCCGACGGCAGCCGCAGCCGCTTCGTCGGCAGCGAGATCGCCAAGCTCGACCGGCCCGAGCTGACGGCCGCGAAGATCGTCGTCAGCGGCGGCCGCGCGCTGGGGTCGAGCGACAAGTTCAACGAGGTGTTGACCCCCCTGGCGGACAAGCTCGGCGCTGCGCTGGGTGCCAGTCGCGCGGCGGTGGATGCCGGCTACGCCCCCAACGACTGGCAGGTCGGGCAGACGGGCAAGATCGTCGCGCCGCAGCTGTACATCGCTGCTGGCATCAGTGGCGCGATCCAACACCTCGCCGGCATGAAGGACAGCAAGGTCATCGTCGCGATCACCAAGGATCCGGAGGCGCCGATCTTCAGCGTCGCCGATTACGGCCTGGAGGCCGACCTCTTCGAGGCAGTGCCCGAACTCGCCAGGACGCTCTGACCTTGTTGCCGACGACCGGGGGTCACGTCCCGGTCAGCGACCAGAAGCGTCGATGCGGATGATCTGCCCCGACATATCCAGCGGTCGCCCGGTGACCGAACTGCGGTACTCGGCGGGCGTCTGCTGGAAGGCGCGCTTGAAGTGGCGGACCAGGTGACTTTGGTCGGAGAACCCGCAATCGGTGGCAATGCACTTCAGCGGCTCGGCGAACTGACGCGCCAGCAGCCGCCGCGCACGCTCCAGACGCTGGCGCAGTACGTAGGCATGCGGTGAACAGCCGAACTCGACGCGGAACTTGCGGATCAGCCCTGACACGCTGACGCTGGCCTCGCCCGCGAGCTCGTCGAGCTTGAAGTTGCGCTCCAGGTTGTCCTCGACGTACTGCACCAGGCGCCGCCGCTGCCACTCGGCCATGCGGCCGGCCAGCGGCACTTCGCGTACCCCGGCCTTGGCGTAGCGGCGCAGCAGGTGGATGCATAGCTGGTTCACCAGGGCCGCTCGATAGAGGTTGCCGCCCAGCCCGCCGCTGGTCAGTTCGTCCTCGAAGGCGGACATCAGGCCGGGCAAGATGGGGTCTTCGGCCCGGACCCAGTCTTCCATGCCGACCTCGCTGACGCGGCGCTCGAAGACATCCTCGGCGACGCGGCACAGCTCGGTCTGCGATAGGTAGATGTGGCCGACGTCGATGGGGCGGTCCCATCGCCATTGCGAGGATTCGCCGCGGGTCAGCAGGGAACACACGCCGCGCCCGACACGTTCGCTTTGCCACGGGCCTCCGGCGCGCCGGCTCATGATGGACTCTTCGCCCTTGTAGCTGACGAGCATGTAGTCGCGCATCGAGGGGATGGCGACGTCGAGCGCGCCGTAGCGATAGCCCTTGACGGTCACCTGCTCCCAGCCGGACGCGGCGCTGTCGAGCGTCAGCTCACCGGGAATCCAGCGAGGTACCTCGTCAGGTGCAATGAGCTGGCCCACAAACTGCGTCTCAGGTGTTCCGATGGTTTTGCCCGAGCCCCTATTTTCGTCTTAATGGCTGGGGTCTTCATCAGGGTTCCCCCCACCGGCAGCGCCAAGCCGAGGTGTAACGTGCCGCTGAGCGCGCGAGTCTCGCCGTCAGGCCGTGGGGAAACCGCTTCTGCTGCTGGGCTCAACGACCGGCAGTTCGCCTCGCTGCGGGGGCTTCACGAACATGCAGCAAGAGGCAGTGAGCGACCAAATCGTACAAGGCTCGCCAACCGGTCGGCGCACAGGGCAAGCGGGGTGGCCGGCCCGATGGGTCCCCGCCAGGATTTCGTCTCCGCACGCGCGGGCGTCTGAAGTGTTTACCTCGCAGGAGGGCTTGCCGTGTCGACCCAAGCTACCACGCCGTTCTCGCCGTCAAGGTCTGCGCGCTCGCGGGGCGAGTGCTTGCGGCCTGCGGCCGTCTTCGAACCCTGACAGCTGCGCTGCGCCGTGGTGCTCCGGTCTCGGGCAATCCCGCCCGACACACCGGAGTCCGCCATGTCGTCCTCTTCGATCTCTTCCGTCGCTGCCTTTCCGTTCGATGCGCTGCTGGTGCGCGATGTCGCTGGCCAGTACCGACCGGCACTTGCCGAGGAGGTGCTGAGCCACGCGCGGCGCGTGCTGGCCCACCGCGTACGGCGCGGTGCCACGATGTCGTCGCCCCAGGCCGTCAAGGATCATCTGCGGCTGGAGATCGGGGGGCTGGAGCACGAGGTGTTCTGCGTGCTGTTCCTCGATGCGCAGCACCGGATCATCGTGCTCAAGCAGATGTTCCGCGGCACAGTGACGCAGACCTCGGTGTACCCGCGCGAGGTGGTGAAGGAAGCGCTGTCGCAGAACGCAGCGGCGGTGATCCTGGCGCACAACCATCCGTCGGGCGCGGTGGAGCCGAGCCGGGCGGACGAGGACCTGACGCAGACGCTGAAGACCGCATTGGCTCTGGTCGACGTGCTGGTGCTCGATCACCTGGTGGGGGCCGGCGCGGACGTCACCAGCTTCGCCGAACGTGGGCTGATATGAGTCGCTAACGGCGCGGTCCGGTGGCATGTGCCGGCCGGATCGTGCCAATGCGCTGCACCTGCGCTACATCCGCAGCGTCGCCTTCACCTGATCCCACTCGAGCGACAGCGCGGGATTGAGCCGCTGGAATACCTTCGAAGACAGCACGACGCCACCGTTGGCCTTCGCGGTTTCGTAGGAGGCCAGCGTGTCGAGCATCATCGCCGTGAACTCGGCACCTTTGGGCCGGGCCTGAAACAGGCGATACATCGCCTCGTAGGTCTTCTCGAACTCGACGCGCAGCCATTCCAGGCGAAATGCCTTGGACAGGACCTGTTCGCTGAAGATGGCCTGCGTCGCGGCCACGGCCCAACTGAGGTCTGTCTCGCGGTTCATAAGGCACACGATCCAGGCGAGGGCGTACACCGACACCTTGGTGCGTTCGGTCCATGCCATTCGCAGCGCAATGGACTTGCTG
>JAEUPB010000007.1 GCA_016789955.1 Rubrivivax sp.
GTGCCGATCCACAAGGTGATCACCGACAAGCCCATCATCAAGGTGCCCGGCTGCCCGCCGATCGCCGAGGTGATGACGGCCATCGTCACCTACATGCTCACCTTCGACAAGGTGCCCGAGCTCGACCGCATGGGCCGGCCCAAGATGTTCTACGGCCAGCGCATCCACGACAAGTGCTACCGCCGGCCGCACTTCGATGCCGGCCAGTTCGTCGAGCACTGGGACGACGAGGGGGCGCGCAAGGGCTACTGCCTCTACAAGGTCGGCTGCAAGGGGCCCACCACCTACAACGCGTGCAGCACCACGCGCTGGAACGGCGGCGTCAGCTTCCCGATCGGCTCGGGCCACGGCTGCATCGGCTGCAGCGAGGACGGCTTCTGGGACAAGGGCTCGTTCTACGACCGGCTCACGACCATCCACCAGTTCGGCATCGAGAGCAACGCCGACAAGGTCGGCGGCACCGCCGCCGGGGTGGTGGGTGCGGCGGCGGTGGCGCACGCGGCGGTGAGCGCGATCAAGCGCGCCTCCGTGTCGCACGAGACCGAGAAGCACGGCGCCTGAGGCAGGAGCAGACCATGTCCGTCTACGAGACCCAGGGCTACAAGCTCGACAACGGCGGCCGCCGCATGGTGGTCGACCCGATCACGCGCATCGAGGGCCACCTGCGCGTCGAGGTCAACCTCGACGAGAAGAACGTCATCCGCAACGCCGTGAGCACCGGCACGATGTGGCGCGGCCTCGAGGTGATCCTCAAGGGCCGCGACCCGCGCGACGCGTGGGCCTTCACCGAGCGCATCTGCGGCGTGTGCACCGGCACGCACGCGCTGACCTCGGTGCGCGCGGTGGAGGACGCGCTGGGCATCCAGATCCCGGCCAACGCGAACATCATCCGCAACCTGATGCAGCTGAACCTGCAGGTGCACGACCACCTGGTGCACTTCTATCACCTGCATGCGCTGGACTGGGTCGATGTGGTCTCGGCGCTGAAGGCCGACCCGAAGAAGACCAGCGAGCTGGCGCAGAGCATCTCGCCGTGGCCGCTGTCGTCGCCGGGCTACTTCCGCGACCTGCAGCTGCGGCTGAAGAAGTTCGTCGAGAGCGGGCAGCTCGGCCCGTTCGCGCACGGCTACTGGGGCAACCCGGCCTACAAGCTGCCCGCCGAGGCCAACCTGATGGCGGTGGCGCACTACCTCGAGGCGCTCGACTTCCAGAAGGAGATCGTCAAGATCCACACGATCTTCGGCGGCAAGAACCCGCACCCCAACTGGCTCGTCGGCGGCGTGCCGTGCCCGATCAACGTGTCGCACGTCGGCGCCGTGGGCGCGCTGAACATGGAGCGGCTGAACCAGGTCAAGCACATCATCGACCGCACCAAGGAGTTCATCGACCAGGTCTACATCCCCGACATCCTGGCCATCGGCGGGCTCTACAAGGACTGGCTCTACGGCGGCGGACTGTCGGGCAAGAGCATGCTGAGCTACGGTGACCTGCCGGACAAGGCCAACGACCACGGCGCGGCCAACCTGCTGCTGCCGCGCGGCGCGATCATCGACGGCGACCTGTCGAAGATCCACGCGGTGGACGTGCGTGATCCCGAGCAGGTGCAGGAGTTCGTCACGCACAGCTGGTACAAGTACGCCGACGAGAGCAAGGGCCTGCACCCGTGGGACGGCGTCACCGAGCCGCACTACAAGCCCGAGGGCCCGAACTTCAAGGGCAAGCGCAACGCCATCGAGCAGCTCGACGAGGGCGCCAAGTACTCGTGGATCAAGGCGCCGCGCTGGCGCGGCCACGCGATGGAGGTCGGCCCGCTGTCGCGCATGGTGCTGGGCTACCTGCAGCCCCGGCAGTTCCCGTGGATCAAGGGCACGATCGACGCGGTGCTCAAGCAGCTCGACGTGCCCGTTACGGCGCTGTTCAGCACGCTCGGCCGCACCGCGGCGCGCGCCATCGAGGCGCAGTACTGCTCCGAGCTGCAGGTGCGCGAGTTCGACCGCCTGATCGCCAACATCAAGGCCGGCGACACCGCCACCGCCAACGTCGACAAGTGGGAGCCTGCCACCTGGCCCAAGGAGGCCAAGGGCGTGGGCTTCACCGAAGCGCCGCGCGGCGCGCTGGGCCACTGGGTGAAGATCAAGGACACGAAGATCGAGAACTACCAGTGCGTGGTGCCCACGACCTGGAACGGCAGCCCGCGCGACCACAAGGGCCAGATCGGCGCGTTCGAGGCCAGCCTGATGAACACGCCACTGGCCAAGGGCGACCAGCCGCTGGAGATCCTGCGCACGATCCACTCCTTCGACCCGTGCCTCGCGTGCTCGACGCACGTGATGTCGCCCGAAGGGCACGAACTGGCCGCGGTGACGGTGCGCTGAGCACGACGCAAGAGGAGCACGCGATGACACGAACGACCCCCCGACTCCGCGTGGCCGCGGCCCTGGTCTCCGCCGCACTGGCGACCGGCCCCGCGGCCGCCCACCACGGCCACGGGCATGAAGGCATGAGCCCCGCGAAGGGCCTGCTGCACGCGCTGACCGAGCCGGACCACCTGCTGATGCTCGGCGCCGGCGCGATCGTCTGCACGCTGGCCGCGCCGTGGCTGCTGCGGGTGCTGGCGCGGTGGCAGCGCCGGCTGCGCGAGCGGCTGCAGGCGCGTGCCGCCGAGCCGCTGCGGGAGACGCAGCGGTGAGCGCCACCGAACTGGCCGATGTCACCGGCCGCGACGACGCGGCGGTGGCCGCGGCGCCGCGCGTGCACTCGGTGTACGTGTACGAGGCGCCGGTGCGGCTGTGGCACTGGGTCAACGCAGCGGCGATCACGGTGCTGGCCACGACCGGCTACTTCATCGGGCAGCCGCTGCCGTCGGTGCCCGGCGAGGCGTCGGACTGGTACGTGATGGGCTACATCCGCTTCGCGCACTTCGCCGCCGGCTACGTGCTCGCGGTAGGGTTGCTCGGCCGCGCCTACTGGGCGCTGGTGGGCAACCACCACGCGCGCGAGCTGTTCACGCTGCCCGTCACGAAGGCGGCGTACTGGCGCGAGGTCGGCTCGATGCTCGCGTGGTACGCCTTCATCCGCAAGCAGCCCAACCAGTACGTCGGCCACAACCCGTTCGCGCGGCTGTCGATGTTCTTCGGCTACCTGCTGCTGACGATCTTCATGATCTGCACCGGCTTCGCGCTGTACGGCGAAGGGGCCGGCGTGGGCTCGTGGCAGGACACGCTGTTCGGCTGGGTGATCCCGCTGATCGGCTCGTCGCAGCAGGTGCACAGCCTGCACCGGCTCGGCATGTGGCTGATCGTGTGCTTCGTGATCCTGCACGTGTACGCGGCGATCCGCGAGGACATCATGAGCCGCCAGAGCATGGTGAGCACGATGATCTCCGGCTACCGCACGTTCAAGGACTGACCTTGTCACGCACCATCGTCGTCCTCGGCATCGGCAACCTGCTCTGGGCCGACGAAGGCTTCGGCGTGCGCTGCGTGGAGGCGCTGCAGCAGCGCTATGCCTTCGCGCCGCAGGTGGAACTCGTCGACGGGGGCACGCAGGGGCTGTACCTGATCCCGCATGTGCACGCCGCCGAACGGCTGCTGATCCTCGATGCGGTGGACTACGGCCTGCCGCCCGGCACGCTGAAGCTCGTCGAGGACGACGAGGTGCCGCGCTTCCTCGGCGCCAAGAAGATGAGCCTGCACCAGACCGGCTTCCAGGAGGTGCTGGCGCTGGCGCAGCTGACCGGCCACTACCCCGAGCGCGTGCTGCTCGTCGGCTGCCAGCCCGAGGAGCTGGAGGACTACGGCGGCAGCCTGCGCCCG
>JAEUPB010000009.1 GCA_016789955.1 Rubrivivax sp.
ACCAGAACTCCAGTCAGCGAACTCGCGCCCTGGCCAGCTGGCAGCATCACTACAACTGGCACCGCCCACATGCAGGCATCGGTGGTGCCTTCCCAATGTCCAGACTCCAATCGTCAAGAAACAACCTCTTGACGGTTCACACCTAGACCTCACGCTCGCGCGACCGCTGGCAGCGAACCGCGACACGTCGTACTCGGGCATCCAGAAGACCGGCCCCTTCGAGTTGCCCGGGGACACGGCTCGCACGTGGCTCGCACAGCCGAACCCTGGCGGGCGTTCGAACAGCGAAGTCGTTCGGCCTTGGCACAACGGGCTGGATCTGACCCGCCGAGACCGAGACATGTGGATCGTCGACTTCGGAGCAGACATGCCACGCGATGTCGCCGCACTCTACGAGTTGCCGTTCGAGTTCGTCACGACGCACGTGAAGCCGACCCGCGTGGGCAAGCGCGAGGCGCGCACCAACGAGTGCTATTGGCTGTTCCAGTGGTCGCGCCCGGTCATGCGCAAGGCACTGCAGAGCCTGAAGCGATACATCGTCACGCCCGAGGTCTCGAAACATCGGGTCTTCGCGTTTCGACCTGCCGCCGTGATTGCCGACAAGAACCTTGTCGTGATCGCGAGGTCCGACGATCCGACGATCGGTTCCCTGAGCTGCCGCTTCCACGAACTTTGGTCGCTGCGCATGTGCACGTGGATGGGCAAGGGCAACGACCCCCGCTACACCCCCACCACCTGCTTCGAGACCTTCCCCTTCCCCGCCGGCCTCACCCCCGCCGACACGGCCCACCAGCGCACCGAGGCGCTGCCCACCGGCGCGCTGATCGCGGCCGACCTGCCCGAGCCGCAGCGCACCCACGCCGCCGCCATCGCCGAGGCGGCGTTCCGGCTCAACGCGCTGCGCGAGACCTGGCTGAACCCGCCCGAGTGGACCGAGCGCGTGCCCGAGGTGGTGCCGCTGGGCATGAGCACGTCGCCCTACCCCGACCGCATCGTCGCCCGCCCCGGCTTCGAGAAGGATCTCGCCAAGCGCACGCTGACCAACCTCTACAACCAGCGCCCCGCGTGGCTGGCGCAGGCGCACGAGGCACTCGACGCCGCCGTGGCCGCGGCCTACGGGTGGAGCGACTACACGCCGGCGATGCCGGACGACGAGATCCTGCGCCGGCTGCTGGCACTGAATCGCGAGCGGGCCGCAGCGCAAGGACGGGGGTAGCGGGCCGCGAACCGCGGCGGGATCTGTCCGGTCTTGCCCCGGGTTTCCGATAGCAACGGTCGGGACGCGGCTTGCGCGTCTCGCACCCCACCGGAGACCCCCATGACCACCGCCACCCTGAGCCGCGAGGCCACCGACGAACTGGCGAATGCCGCCGAGTTCGTGAAGATCATCGAGACCAAGCGCCACAGGATCGAGCCGCGCTTCGAAAAGTTCCACGCCGGCCTGCAGCGCGGCATCGCCGATGCCAGCGAGCAGGAGATCGCGCTGTACCGCCCGCAGCTCTCCGCGCTCGGCGACGAGATCGACAACTGCCTGAACAACATCCAGGGCGCGCAGAAGGTGCTCGAGCGCCTGCAGGGCGACCGCGCCGTGCTCGATGCGGCCTTCGACCGCGTCGAGGCGATGGTGCGCTCGGTGGCCGACGCCCGCAAGCACATGACCGGCATGGCCACCCGCTCGCGCGAGATCGAGGCCGAGGTCGTCCGCGCTCTGGCCGACATGAAGAAGAGCACCGTGGCCGCCGAAGCCGACCTGGGCGCGCTGCAGTCGCAGGTGAAGTTCCTGGCCAGGCAGGCGCGCGAGTTCGACGCCGAGGCGACGAAGCTCGACCAGGCGGCCCGCAAGGCGTTCGACCGGAAGGACCAGAAGACGCTGACCGACTCCCGCAACCAGCTGATCGACCTGCTGAGCCTGCGCGAGTTCGCGAGCGACATGCGCCACCGCGTCGAGAAGTTCCGCAAGACCTACCCCGACCTCGACCGTGAGCGCAAGGCCGAGGCGCAGTGGATGCTCGACGACATCGAGCGCGCGGAGGACATCGCCCACCGCATCGACAAGCTGGGCCGCGAGCTGGTCGCACTCGGCCAGGTGCCCAGGGAGGAGAAGAAGGCCGCGACCCCGAAGTTCGGTCAGGCCGAGGTGCAACGGGTCCTGCTGACCTTCGGCCTGCCGGCCAGCGACTCGGGCAAGCGCACCAAGGCGCTGAAGATCGTCGTCGAGTGCCCGGTGGACCAGTGGCCGCGCGAGCTGGGCAAGCTCTACGGCACCAAGGAGTCGGAGCTGAAGGGCCGCATGGGCGACGTGCGCAAGCTGGCGTTCGTGAAGCCGCTGATGCTGATCGACATCTGAGCGGAGCGCGGCAGCGGCCGCGCCTGGCGCAGCCCTCGGGCGGCCGGCCGTCGCCGCGGGTGGTCGCCGCGGAACGGTGCGCTCGCTGCAGGCCCTCGCAACGGCGCCGCAACGGGCCTGCCGGACAGTCTCGCTGCCGCCGATCCAGGCGGCGATGCCCGTCATGCCGGGCTGCTGGAGACCTCCGATGAGAACCCCCCTGCCCGCACTGCCGCCCAGTGCCTCGGCCCATGCGGCTGCTGCCGCGCGCGGAACCACAACCGGCGAGGTGGCGACATGAGCGACCTGGCCACCGAATGGGACGTCGGCGCCCCGGCGCAGGCCGGTTCCGACGAGCAGGCGCAGGCCTTCAAGGCCGCGTTCGCGGGCCGCATGGGCGGCATCGGCGGCAGCCTGCAGTTCACGGCCGCGCATGCCGAGGCCGTGAAGCACGAGCCGCTTGCCCGACGTGGTGCCCGCGCCGAACGACGCGTAGCTCAGCTTGCCGGGCTGCGCCTTGGCCAGCGCCACCAGCTCGGCCACGCTGTTCGCGGGCAGCGACGGGTGGGCGATCAGCACCAGCGGCGAACTGCCGATCACGCCGATCGACTCGAAGCTCCTCAGCGGCTCGTACGGCAGCTTCGCCTTCAGCGCCGGGTTGATCGTGAAGGTGGTGTTCGAGCTGATCAGCAGCGTGTAGCCGTCGGGCTGCGCCTGGGCCACGGCGCCCGCGCCGATCACCGTGCCGGCCCCGGCCTTGTTGTCCACGATGACGGTCTGCCCGAGGCGCGCCGTGAGGCCCTTGGCCATGATGCGGGCCACGGTGTCGGTGGCGCCGCCGGGCGGGTACGGCACGACGAGCGTCACGGCCTTCTCGGGGTAGCCGGCGGCGTCGGCGGTTCCTGCGGCCAGAGCGGCGGCCAGGCAGAGCGCCTGCAGCCACGGCCGGTGTGCGGCGAACGGGGAAGTCATCGGGGGCTCCTCTTGCGGGGGGATGGGGCAGGCGGCCGAGCGTCGGCGGCGACGCGCCGCGCCAGCAGCGCGGCCAGCGCCCGCAGCTGAGCGGCGCTCTCGCGCGGGGCCGGGCCGAACAGCCGCACGATGGCGATGCCGCGCAGCGCGGAGAACACGAGGTCGGCCAGCGCGGCGGCGTCGGGACCGGGCGCGAGTTCGGGAAACACCTCGCGGAAGCGCTTGCGCAGCGCCCGCGACAGCTCGCCGCGCTGCACGCCCACGGCCTCGCGCACCTCGGGTTCCTCGGCACTGCCGAAGTAGACGCTCCAGGCCGCGAGGAAGCGCGGCGGCTCGTACACGCGCCGCCACAGCGCCTGCACGTAGCGGGCCGCACGCTGGGGCAGCGGCAGCCCGGGCGCGGGCCAGGCCACGCCGGCGGCGTCGCTGCTGCGCAGGATCTCGGCCGTCACCGCCATCATCAGCGCGGCCTTCGAGCCGAAGTGGTGCTGCAGCGCGCCGTGCGTGAGCCCGGCGGCCTTGGCCACCTCGAACACGGTGGCACCCCGGTAGCTGCGGTCCTGCAGCAGGTCGATGGTGGTGGCGATCAGGCGCGCCCGCGTGGCCTCGCTGCGCTCGGCATGGCTGCGCCGGACGCGGCGCGGCGGGGACGATGCCGGCGCGTCGGCGGCGGCACGGGCGTGTCGAGGCATGCCGCAGCATATACGTTATGGATGACATGTAAAAGGTGCCGCCGGACGGGCCGAGGGCGGCGTGCACGGCCGCGACCACCGGGCATGACGATTCGGCAGGGGCATTTGCGACATTCATTGCAACATTCATCGCACTGTGCGATATTTGCTGCATGTCCACGACATGGCTTGTGCTGTCGGCCACGCTCCCCACGCACCCCAGCGGGCTGCGCGTGCGGGTCTGGCGGGCCCTCAAGGCCACCGGCGCGGGCACGCTGCGCGAAGGCGTCTACGTGCTGCCCGAACACGCCGCCAGCGCGGCGACGCTCTGGGAGCTGGAGCGCACCATCGTCGAGGCCGGGGCGCAGGCGCACCTGCTCGTCCTCCCCGCGCGCGACGAGGCCCAGGAGCGGTCCTTCCGCGCGCTGTTCGACCGCTCGGACCTCCATGCCGAGCTCCTGCAGTCGATCAAGAACGTGCGCAGCCGCCTGCGCCTGGCCACGGAAGGCGAGCTGCGCAAGGGCCTGCGCGCGCTGGAGGCCCAGCTGGCGGCGCTGCAGTCCACCGACTTCTTCCCCGGCAAGGACAGCGAGAAGTCGGCCGCCGCACTGGCCGCGCTGCGGCGCGAGGTCGAGCTGCAGCTGTCTCCCGACGAGCCGGCCTCGAGCGCGGTCGCGATTCCGCCGCGTGCCGCCTCCGACTACCAGGGCCGCACCTGGGCCACGCGCAAGCGACCCTGGGTGGACCGCATCGCCACGGCGTGGCTGGTGCAGCGCCGCATCGACGGGCGGCCCACCTTCATCTGGCTCTCCGACGTGCGCAGGTGCCCGAAGTCGGCGCTCGGCTACGACTACGACGGGGCCACGTTCACGCACGTGGGCGACAAGGTCACGTTCGAGGTCGTGGCCGAGAGCTTCGGGCTGCTCGCGGACCCGGCGCTGCGCAGGCTCGCCGCCCTCGTGCACTGCATCGATGTCGGCGGCCCTCCCGTCGACGAGGCCCCCGGCTTCGAGATGCTCGTCCGCGGCCTGCAGCTGCGGCATGCCGACGACCACGCGCTGCTCGCCGCAGCCCTTCCGGCGTTCGACGCCTGCTACGCCGCCATGCAGGCGCCGCATGACGACTCCTGAGTCCTCCTCCGCTGCGGCTCCGGCCGCGCCCCGCGGGCCGACGCGGGCCGAGGCCTTCCGCTTCTGGCTCAAGCTCGGCTTCATCAGCTTCGGCGGGCCGGCGGGGCAGATCGCCGTCATGCACGAGGAACTGGTGGAGCGGCGCCGCTGGATCTCCGAGCGCCGCTTCCTGCACGCGCTGAACTACTGCATGGTGTTGCCCGGCCCCGAGGCGCAGCAGCTGGCCACCTACCTCGGCTGGCTGATGCACCGCACGGTGGGCGGCCTGGTCGCCGGCGGCCTCTTCGTGCTGCCGTCGCTGTTCATCCTGATCGCGCTGTCGTGGGTGTACCTGGCCTACGGCAGCGTGCCGGTGGTGGCCGGCTTCTTCTACGGCATCAAGCCGGCGGTGACGGCGCTGGTGGCGCACGCAGCCTGGCGCGTGGGGTCGCGGACGCTGAAGAACGCGTGGCTGTGGGCCATCGCCACCGGGGCGTTCGTGGCGCTGTTCGCGCTCGACCTGCCGTTCCCGCTGATCGTGTTCGCCGCCGGGCTCATCGGCTGGGTCGGGGGGCGCGTGGCGCCCGGGAAGTTCGTCGCTGGCGGCGGGCATGGCTCGGCGGCGCAGGGCCATGGCCCGGCCTGCATCGACGACCACACGCCGACGCCGACCCATGCGCGGTTCACGTGGGCGCGGTTCCGCGCGGTGCTGGTCGCGAGCCTGGGCCTGTGGGCCCTGGCGCTCGGCACCTTGACCGCCGCCTACGGCTGGCACGGCGTGCTCGCGCAGATGGGCTGGTTCTTCACCAAGGCCGCGCTGCTCACCTTCGGCGGCGCCTATGCGGTGCTGCCGTACGTGTACCAGGGCGCCGTGGAACACCACCAGTGGCTCACCGCGGGGCAGATGATCGACGGCCTCGCGCTGGGCGAGACCACGCCCGGCCCGCTGATCATGGTGGTGGCCTTCGTCGGCTTCGTCGGCGGCTGGACGAAGGCGATCTTCGGCACCGACGCGTTGTTCCTCGCCGGCGCGGTGGCGGCCAGCGTGGTGACCTTCTTCACGTTCCTGCCGTCGTTCTGCTTCATCCTGCTCGGCGGGCCGTTCATCGAGTCCACGCACGGCAAGCTGGGCTTCACCGCGCCGCTCACGGGCATCACCGCCGCGGTGGTGGGCGTGATCGTGAACCTCGCCGTGTTCTTCGCGGTTCACGTGCTGTGGCCGCGCGGCCTCGGCGGCCCGTTCGCGTGGGGCGCGGCCGCCATCGGCCTGGCGGCCGGCGTGGCCCTGTTCCGCTACAAGCTGGGCGTGATCCCCGTGGTGCTCGGCTCCGGCGTGGCCGGGCTCGCGCTGCAGGTCGTGCGCTCGGCATTGGCCGGTTCCTGACCGGTTCCACCTGACCCTCGGAGTGCCCGCATGAATCCCTCGAGCCCTGCCCCCGGCGCGACACCCGACGAGGCCGACGGCGTCCGCCTGATCGACGTGCGCCGCGCCGCGGCCTACGCACAGTCCGACTTGGCGCTGGCCGGCGCCGAGTGGCGCGACCCCGTGCAGGTGGAGGCATGGGCCGCGGAGGTGGCGCAAGCGTCGAACGGCCGGCCGGTGATCGTCTACTGCGTGCACGGCCACGAGGTCAGCCAGACCACCGCAGCGCGCTTGCGCGCCGCGGGCATCGACGCGCACTACCTCGTCGGCGGCATCGAAGGCTGGCGCGCCGAGGGCCGGCCGGTCGTCGCCAAGACGCGGGGCTGAACCCATGGGCCCGCTGACTGCCCCGCGCATCGCCCTGCTCTACCCCGGCGACCGCACCGCACGCGACCGCGCCGACCCCGTCGCGAGCCGCTTCGCCGCGCTGTTCGAGGCGTACTCGGCCGCCGGCGTCACTGCCGAGCCGGCGGTCTGGCACGACGACTTCGCCGACGAAGTGGCCGCGCAGCTGCGCAGCGTGCAGGCGGTGCTGGTGTGGTGCAACCCGATCGAGGACGGGCGGCGGCGCGACACGCTCGACGCCGTGCTGCGCGAGGCCGCAGGACGCGGCGTATTCGTCAGTGCGCACCCGGAAGCGGTTCAGCGGATCGGCACGAAGGACGTGCTGTTCGAGACGCGCCACCTGCCCTTCGGCAGCGACGTGCACCGCATCGGGAGCCTCGCGCAGCTCGCCGCCGAGCTGCCGCAGCGGCTGCAGGCCGGGCCGCGCGTGCTGAAGCAGCACCGTGGGCACAGCGGCATCGGCGTCTGGCGAGTCGAAGCCGCGGCCTCGGGCCAGCTGCTCGTGCGGCACGCCCAGCGCAGCAGCGCCACGCACGTGATGGACACGGCCGCCTTGCTCGCCACGCTGGCGCCGTACTTCGAGCCGGATGCCGGGGGCCACCTGATCGACCAGGCCTGGCAGCCGCGCCTGGCCGAAGGCATGGTGCGGGCCTACCTCGTGGGCGACCGCGTCGCCGGCTTCGGCCACCAGGCGATCAACGCGCTGCACCCCGACGAACCGCAGCCGGGACCGCGCCTGTACCACGGCCCCGACGATTCGAGATTCCAAGTACTGCGGCTGCAGCTCGAGTCCGGTTGGGTGGAGCAGCTTCGCGTGTGCGTGGGCTTGGCGGCCGAGCACCTGCCGCTGCTGTGGGACTGCGATTTCCTGCCCGGGGCGATGGAGCCTGCAGAACCCGAGCGGCACGTGCTGTGCGAGATCAATGTCAGCAGCGTGTCGCCGTTCCCGCCGAGCTGCATCGGGCCGATCGTCGAGGCGACGCTGCGGCGCCTGCGCGCGGCGGCGTGATCTGGGCCCGGCGGGCCGCCCCCCTTTTCTGCCTGGGGTTGTCATCGAGGCGTGGGCCCGCGCTGCACACAATGGTGCAGTGGCTTATCGACTGACGTGGGAACCGAGCGGCGTCTATCGCGCTTACTTCGGCGACGTGAGCATCGCCGAGCGGCTGGCCTCGTTCAACGCGATCCTCGGCGACCCGCGCTTCGACGAACTGCGCTACACGATCACCGACTACCTGGCGGTGCGCGCGTACGAGATCACGCCCGACGCCACGGCCGAGATCGGCGCGATGCACATCGGCGCGCTGGCCACCAACCCCCGGATCCGGATCGCCGCGGTGGCCGTGCGGCCCGACGTGCTGGGCGCGATCGCCGACCTGCAGGCTCAGCGGTTCTTCACGCAGCCCTACCGGGTGTTCGCCACCGTCGAGGAAGCACGGCGCTGGGTGCATTCGTGAGGCCGGCGGCCGGCGCGCGCCTCAGAACCTGCCCTTCAGGATGAGGCTGGCCTCCTTCTTCTCCACGCTCAGGTCGCCCCACAGCTTCACGTCGCCGCCGAGGTCGATGCCGGAGTCCTTGTCGACGATGTCGGCGTACCACTTCACGAGGCCTCGCGCGTCCTTCTGGTCGAAGGTGTACTTCTTCAGGTTCGCCTTGATCACCGCGCAGCTGGCCACGGCGCTCTTGGAGCACTCGTCGGTGAGCGCCTTCAGCCGAAGGTCGATCTCCTTGAGCTTGTCGGCATCGGCCTTCTTGTCGAGATCCTTCTTCTCCAGCCGCAGGGCCACCGCTTCGGCGAGCGTGGGCTTGGTCTTCGTGCGGAACTTGGAGAGCTCGAGCTTGACGTCCTTCTGGAACAGCTCTGCATCGCCGGACATGGGTTGCCTCCAGGGGTGCGCACTCGTGCGCGGAAGCCCATCGTAGGCAGCGGCCCGCGCCGCGGCCATCCCACGGTCGGCGCCCGGGCGCCAGTGCCGACGCCCTAGCCGTGGTAGTGCACCAGCGTCTTGGTGCTGCTCACTTCCTCCAGCGCCAGCAGGCCCTTCTCGCGACCGTGTCCGCTGCGCTTGGTGCCGCCGAAGGGCAGCTCCACGCCTCCGCCGGCGCCGTAGCAGTTCATGAACACCTGGCCGGCCTTCACGGCCTTGGCGACGCGGTGCAGCCGGCCGGCGTTCTCGGTCCACACGGCGGCGAGCAGCCCGTAGTCGGTGCCGTTGGCCAGGCGAATCGCGTCGGCCTCGTCGTCGAAGGGCATCGCCGCGAGCACCGGGCCGAACACCTCCTCGCAAGCCAGCGCTGCGGTGCGCGGCACCGGGCCGAAGAGGGTCGGCTTGATCCAGTAGCCGGTCTGCGGCACGTCCGGCGCGATCGAGCCCTCGGCCAGCACCGGGATGCCGGCCGCGCGCGCGCCGTCGATGTAGCGCTGCACGCGCCGGTGCTGCGCCGGGTTCATCACCGGGCCGCAATCGAGGTCCATCGCCGGCGTGCCCACGCGCACCTTGGCGAAGGCTTCCGCCACCTGCGCGGTGAAGCGGTCGTGGATCGAGCGCTGCACCAGCAGCCGGCTGCCGGCGGTGCAGGTCTGGCCGGCGTTCTGCACGATGGCCCGCACGACGATGGGCACGGCGCGCGCCGCATCGACGTCGTCGAACACGATCTGCGGCGA
Organism: Rubrivivax sp.; assembly: GCA_016789955.1. Classification (GTDB taxonomy): domain Bacteria; phylum Pseudomonadota; class Gammaproteobacteria; order Burkholderiales; family Burkholderiaceae_C; genus Rubrivivax. The sequence continues at coordinate 9,509 of JAEUPB010000009.1, forward strand.
CTTGCCGCCGAGTTCCAGCACGCACTTCACCGCGTTCTTCGCCGCGGCCTGCTGCACCAGCGTGCCGACCTCGTTGGAGCCGGTGAACGAGATGAAGTCGATGCCGGGGTGCGCGGCCAGCGCCGCGCCGGCTTCCTCGCCCAGGCCGGTGACGATGTTCAGCGCACCTTCGGGCAGGCCGGCGGCGGTGACGATCTCGGCGAAGCGCAACGCCGAGAGGCTGGTGTCCTCGGCGGGCTTCAGCACCGTGGCATTGCCCATCGCCAGCGCCGGGGCCACCGTGCGGCCGAGCATCTGCGCCGGGTAGTTCCACGGGATGATGTGCGCGGTGACGCCCAGCGGCTCGCGCAGCAGGCTCACCTGGTGGCCGGCGAGGAACGGAATCGTCTCGCCGTGCACCTTGTCGGCGGCGGTGCCGTAGAACTCGAAGTAGCGCGCCAGCACGACGATGTCGTTGCGCGCGGTGCTCATCGGCTTGCCGGTGTCGCGCGCCTCGATCTGGGCCAGTTCCTCCTTGTGCGCGAGCACGGCCTCACCGATCTTCACGAGGATGCGGCCGCGCTCGGTGGGCGCCAGGCAACCCCAGGGCCCCTCGAGCGCGGCGCGGGCCGCGGCCACGGCCAGATCGACCTCGTGCGCGGTGCCGCGCGGGATCTGGTCGAAGGCCTCGCCGTCGGCGGGCGAGACCACTGGGATCGTGCGGCCGTCGCGCGCGGGCAGCCAGCGGCCGCCGATGAACATCTGCTTCATGAAGGGACTCCCCGCCGTGCCCGGCGCGTGGCGTTGCGGGCGCACTGTAGGCAGCGGCGCACCCCGGCGGAATCAGAAACTCGGCAACGGCGCCTTGCGCGGCGCGCAAGGCCAGGCGGATCTGACGCCGGACTCCAGCGTCAACTCGGGCCGCCGAGGAAAGGGCGGCGGGTCCTGGCACCCAAGGCCTCGGCGTAGCCCACCATGCTGTGGTAGCCCACCGCCTTGGCCAGCGCGCCGAGCCAGGCCGCCATGTACAAGGCCACCCACCCGAGCGGGCCGTAGGCGACGGCCATGGGCTTGAAGGACGGGACCAGCGCCTCGATCGCATGGGGAGGCCCCATGTCGGGCGCGGAGCGCGCCAGGCCGCGCAGATAGCCCGGCTCGGAGACAGGGATACCCGCGGGCGCCATCACGGCCGTGGCCGCCTGGGCGAACGAGCCGGGCACCTGCCGCTGTGGCACGCCACCACGGTCGATCCGCTCCACGGGCTCGAGCGGCTCGTAGCCCAGCAACATCGGCAGCTTCCAGCCGATCGCGTCGGTCAGCATCAGGTAGCGACGAGTCCGGTGTTCCAACAATCCCTCCTCGTCGCCCAATGACGATTCGACGATCAGCCGATTGAACTCGGCACCTCCCAGCATCGGCGTGGCAAACAGCACCACCTGCTCGATGCGCTGCGTGTGCCGGAGGTCCAGCGCGGCCAACTGGGCCAACGCGGCGCCCATCGAGTGGCCGGTCAGTGCAACGGACTGTGGGCGGTGCTCGGCAAGCCAGCGCTCGATCTGGGGCCGCAACACGTCCCAGGCGGCCGCGAAACCCGCATGACGCGCCGGTTCTCCGACATGACCGGCCTTCAGGTTGACCTTCCGCCAGTTGCACGAAAGGCCGAAGACGCCGACCGTGCCGCGAAAGGCCACCGTGGCTCGCCCATCAGCCAGCTTGGCCAGCGCACGGAGGTTCAGGCCCGTGTCGCGGAACTCGAACACCTCGACCCCTGCCGACGCCCCGCTCGATCCGGATCGCTCGCCGTATGCGTCCAAAGCCAGGCACACGCAGTCGTGAAAGCGCTCCAGCCAGACCTGCGCGGCCTGTCGAGCCGCTGCATCGTCGGGCGCCGGAGCTGCCTCCGCGAGGGTTGCGGGCGGCTCGAGGAACCGGACCGGCCGCGCCGGCTGGAGTCGCATGATCGTTTCAGTGTGCCATCGAGTTGCGACAGGCAGCTCTCCGACAGGTTCAGGCCGGGATGTAGGGCCTGGTGGTTGCGAAGGACGGCCGCGCGTTCCACGCCTGGGCCAGCGCCTGCAGCCGTGGCGTCTTCGGCAGCCACGCCTGGTCGGCGTGGCGCAGCTGCTGGTAGTCGAAAACGTCACCGCCGCGATCACGTCGAACAACGTCGGCGCGGTGACCTTGCGGGTGATGATCGTGATCGTCGATGCCTCGATCGCACCGAGCGCGATGCCGGCCCGCGACAGGATGCCATCGGCGGCCGCGCCGGTGCCCAGCAGCGCCGGCCACTCCGGCACCGGCCGAGTCACCTCCAGCCATTGCACGATGAGCAGGGCCTCGGTGAGCGGCGTGCCATCGTCGAGAACCAGCGTCGGCACGCGCGTGGCGGCGTGGCCGCGCGCAGCCGCGCATCGTCGGCCCAGGGGTCGACGAGCGTGGGCTCGATGTCCAGGCCCTTCTCGAGCATCGCGGTGCGCACGATGCGCACGAAGGGGGAGGTGGTGTTGGCCAGCAACTGCATGCGTTCCTCCGCGGCCCGCACTCTCGGCCGTGCGGCCTCACACGAACGCGAGCGGCTCCCGCGTGCCGGCCATGCGCCGCAGCGAGGCCCATTGCGATTCGATCATCTCGGTGCCCGAGACGCCCTGCGCCGGCTGTTCCTTGCGCAGGTGCAGCAGCGAACCGTCGCGGCCGCGCGCCTGCACGTCCGCGATGGCGCAGCGCAGCGCCGGGTCGGTCACCAGCACGGCGCGGCAGCGGTCCAGCCCGATCGTGGCCAGCGCGCAGGTCACCATCGTGTTGACGTTGCGCGGGAAGCGCGCGGCGATGCCGCGCACGGGGCCGTCGTACAGCGTGGTCGCATGCTCGTAGGGTCCGGCCGGCAGGCCCGACGCGCTGAAGTCGATGTTGGCCGGATGCTTGTGGAAGGCGATCGTCACCTCCTCCCACGCATGGCGCCACTCGTGCAGGCTGTCGAGGCCCATCAGCGCGCCATGGGGCACGCCGAGCACCGTGCCCGCGGCCTGCGCCTGCGCCTGCAGGCGCCCGCGCAGCGCGTCGTCGGCCAGCGCCGTCACCGAGAGCGGCAGGTAGTCGGCCACCTGCAGGATGCGCTCGCCCCACTGCTGCGTGGTCGACGGGTGCGCCATCTCGACGACGAGGTCGGGCTGGTGGCGAGCGAAGTCCGCGAGGTCGGCCAGGCGCTGCGCCGGCGGCACTGCGGCCAGCGCCTCGGGGCTGCGGTTGTGCACGAAGGCGATCTCCAGGTCCGCATCGGCGCCGGCGACGATACGCCGCCACATCTCCCGGCCGATGTAGCCGAAGCCGATCAGGCCGATGCGGCGGCGGCGCGCGGCCCTCACTGCGGCACCCAGCCCGACGCGCGCACCACCGGCTCCCACAGCGCCGTGCCGTCGCGCACCAGCTGCTCGAGCTGGCGGCCGTCGCCCGGCGCCGGCTCGAAGACGATCTTCTGCAGCCGTTCGCGCACGTCGGCGCGGCCCAGCGCCCGCGCGGCTGCGGCGCGCACGCGCTCGACCTCACCGCCCGGCGTGCCCTTGGGTGCGAACAGGCCCAGCCAGTACTCCCAGTCCAGCTTCAGCCCCTGCTCGGCGAAGGTCGGCACGAACGGCAAGGCCGGCGAGCGTCGCGAGCCCAGCACACCGATCACGCGCAGCCGCCCGGCGAGGTGCGGCTCGACGAAGTCGCCCAGCGCCGTGGTGCCGGCGGTGAGCTGCCCGCCGATCAGCTCCTGCACCATCGGCGCCGAGCCGCGGTAGGGCACGGAGACCAGCGGCGCGCCGCTGTCGCGCGCCAGGCGGTGCACGATGAACTGCGGGATGCTGCCCGGCGCCGGCACGCCGATGTTGGCCTGCGCCGGGTTCGCCTTCGCCCACGCCAGGAACTCCTCGAGCGTCTTCGCCGGCACCTGGGGCGAGACCGCCAGGCCGCCAGGATAGCGCGCCACTTGCGCCACCGGCTCGAAGTCGGCCAGCGGCTGGAAGCCCGCGGTCTTCACGGTGAGCGGCAGCATGACCATCGTGTGGTCGGGGCTCAGCAGCAGCGTGCGCCCGTCGGGCGCGGCCTGCTTCAGCGCCTGCGCCGCGATCTGCCCGCCGGCACCGGGTCGGCTGTCGACGATCAAGGTGCCGCCGAGGTCGTCCTTCATCGTGTCGGCGAGCACGCGCGCCACCACGTCGATGGTGCCGCCGGCCGGGAAGCCGACCAGCAGCCGCGTGACGGTGGCCTGGGCCGACGCCGTTCGCGGCCGCCACAGCGCGGGCGCGGCCACCAGCGTGGTGGCGGCGGCACCCAGCACGAGGCGGCGCCGGACGGGGGATCTGCGGACAGGGCTCATCGGTATGCTCCGGTGGTGGCTTCAAGGAAACGGGCGATCGCGCAGTTCCAGCTCGGGCGGCACCTGCCGCACCTGCTGAGGCGCGCGCACTTCGAGGCCGAGGCGCGCTTCGTCGACGTGTACGGGCCGGAGATCACCTCGCGACAGCTCGCGCTGCTCGTCAGCGTGGCGCAGCATGGGCCTCTGTCGCAGGCCGAGGTGGCGCGCCGCATCGGGCTGGACGCCAACACCTGCAGCGACCTCGTGCGCCGCGCCGTGCAGCGCGGCTGGCTGCTGCGCCGCGCCGACCCGGCCGACGCGCGCGCCCGCGTGCTCGAGCTGAGCGTGGCCGGGCTGCAGGTGGTCGAACACATCGCGCTGCCGGGCGCGGCGCCCTATGCCGACGCCGTGGCCGGGCGGCTCACCGCCGCCGAAGGGGCGCGGCTGGTCGCGTTGCTGCGCAAGCTGCTCGGGTTGCACGACGAGCCTCCCGGGTGAACGGGTGATCCCGACGCCACCCGCACCGGAACATTACTACGTATACGTATCGACCACAAGATCGCCGCGATCCCGCCCTCCACCCAGCGGACGGATCAACCCATCGTGCACACCGAGATCACCGCGCTCAGCAACGACGGCCTGCGCCTCGCACAGTCCAGCGACCGGGACGGTGCCGAGCGGCAGCTGCGGCAGGCGCTCGCGCTGGCCGAGCGGCACCTCGGCGCCGACGATCCGATGACGGGCGTGTGCCTGAGCAACCTCGGCGACTTCCTCGGCCAGGACGGGCGCACGGAGGAAGCCGAATCGCTGATGCGTCGCGCGGTGGCCGCGGAGGAGCGGCTGCACGGCCCGGAGGCCCTGGAGACGGCCTACGCGCTGAACAACCTCGCGCTCGTGCTGCGGCGCGCCGGCCGGCTGGCCGAGGCCGAGGCGCTGTACCGCCGCGTGCTGCCGATCTTCGAGCGCGGCCCCGGCCCCGAGAGCCCCGAAGCCGCGAGCGTGATGAACAACCTCGCGCAGGTCTGCCAGCACAGCGGGCGGTCCGAGCATGCCGAGCCGCTGATGCGCCGCGTGATCGAGGTCTTCGAGCGCCAGCGCGGCCCGCGCCATCCCGATGTGGCGGTGGCCCTGAACAACCTGGCCCGGCTGCTGGAGGACAGCGGCCGCGCCCGCGAGGCCGAGCCGCTGTCGCGCCGCCACCTGCGCATCTTCCAGGAGCACGAGAACGAGACCGGCCGGCCGCACCGGCACAAGCGCGCAGCCATCGCCGCCTATGGCGACCTGCTGCTGGCCCTGGGGCTGGACCGGCGCCGCGCGCAGCAGCGCATCGACGACCTGCTGCTCGGCCGCGAGGTGCACGAGCTGCCCGACCCCGCCTCGCCGGCCGCAACGGCCCCCGACGATGCCGGCCCCGCGGAGACCCCCGACTTCGATCGTCTCTCCGCCTTTGCCGACGATGCCGGCGCGTCGATCGACGACCAGAACGCCCTCTTCCGCGCGGCCTTCCGGCTGAACGAGTGGTACTTCGTCGCCCGCGGCGAACTGCCCGACGTGCGACCCTACGTCGCGAGCAACCCGACCATCGCCGGCGGCGCGCCGATGGTGAAGGCCTTCACCGACACGCGGCGGCTGCACGCCTACGCCCGCGAGAACGCGCTCACCGGCCCCGAGGGCGACGTGCAGATCCTGGCGCTGCCGGTGCACACGATCCTCTTCACCACCGCCGACCTCGAGACCCAGGGCGTGACGCACATCCACTTCAACGGCGACGCAGCGAGCCACGGCTTCTACATCCCGCTGGCGCAGCTGCCGCTGGTGCAGCGCCACCTGAAGCGACTGGGGCTGGTGCCGGGCTGAGAGCGTGAGAGGCCGGGCAGGCCTGCAACGGCGCTGCAACGTCTCGGCGGCAAAGTGCGGGCCACCATGGACCCCGCTGCCCCGCCCTCCCCGGCCACGCGCCAGGTGCTGCTGTCGGTGTGGTGCCCGCGCGTCGGCGAGTTCGCGGCGCGCGTGGTGCTGGCCGACGGCACGCTGCGCGACTTCGACAGCCCGTTCGAGCTGATGCGCTTCCTCACCGCGCCGCCGCTGCCGCCCCCCGGGCGTGGCGGCCTGCGGTGACCGTGCCCGCCACAATGCGCGCATGAGTGCCCCCGGCCCGGCGCGCATGGACCTGCAGTGGCTCGGCCCGCCGCGGCTGCTGCTGGATGGCCAACCGGTGGCGCTGCCGACGCGCAAGGCCTGCGCGCTGCTGTTGCTGCTGGCCGTCGGGGGCAGCGTTGCGCGGCCCCGGCTGTGCGCGTGGTTGTGGCCCGACCTGGACGAATCCAGCGCGCGCCGCAACCTCCGCCGCGAGCTGGCACGCCTGCGCGAGGTGGGTGCGGGAGCGGCCGTACGAGCCGACGGCGACCGGCTCCTGCCCGGCCCTGACCTGACCCACGATCTCGCCCGGGCCGAGGCCCTGGTGTGCGCCGGCGAACCCGAGGCAGCGCTGGCGCTGTGGCGCGGCGACGCCGCCGAGGGGTTGGTGGCCGACGGCGGCGACGACATGGGCCTCGCCGCGTGGCTGGCCGAACAGCGACAGCACGCGCGGGCCCTGCACCGGCGCGCACGGGAGACCAGCGCAGAAGCGGCCGAAGCGCGCGGCGATCTGGCCACCGCGCTGGCGAGCGTCCAGGCACTGCTGGCCGACGATGCGCTGCAGGAGCGCCAGCACCGGGCCGCGATGCGGCTGCTCGCGGCGTCCGGCGACCGCGCCGGGGCGCTGCGGCAGTTCGAGGCGTGCCGCGCGCTGCTGGCGGCGGAGCTGGGGCTGGAGCCGGCACCCGAGACGGCGGCGCTGGCGCAGTCGCTGCGGGCGCCGGCGCCGACACGGCCCACGGCGTCGGTGGCGGAACTGCCGCCGGCACACCCGCCGTCCCCGGAACCGGCCCTTTCCGCCGTGCGCCTGCCGCAGCACCTGCCCTTCGTGGGCCGCGTGGACGAGGTGGCGCGGATGCAGAAGGCCTGGTCGCGCCGCCAGCCGGTGATCCTGGTGGGCGAGTCCGGCGTGGGCAAGACCCGGCTGGCCGCCGACTTCGCGGCCACGCAGGGGCCGTACGCCGTGCTGCGGGCGCAGCGCGGCGACGGCCAGATGCCGCTGGCGAGCTACGCCCGTGCGCTGCGCGAGCTGGCGGGCGATCCGGCCGACCTGTCGGCGCTGGAGCCCTGGGTCGCGGCCGAGCTGGCGCGCCTGCTGCCGGAGCTGGGCCCGCCGCTGCCTCCGCTGCGCAATGCCGAGGACCGACGGCGCTTCGACGAGGCCTGCCTGCGCGCCTGGCATGCCCTGGCCGGTGCCAGCTTCGACACCGTGGTGCTCGACGACTGGCAGTGGGCGGATGCCGCGAGCCGCGCGCTGTGGGCGCGTGCCGCCGCGCGTCGGCGCAAGGAAGGCGGCGGGGCGATCGAGATCCTGACCTGGCGCGGCCACCCCGACGAGGCCGAGCTGCTGGCCAGCACGGACGCGATGGGCGCCGAGATGCTGGTGCTGGCGCCCCTGGACGACGCCGCCGTGCAGGAACTCGTGCGGCAGCTGTCCGGCTCGGCCGATCCGCTGCGCTTCGCGCAGCGGCTGCGCAGTGCCACCGGCGGTCATCCGTACTTCATCGACGAGACGCTGCGCGACCTGGCCGAGCGCGCGCTGCTGCGTGGTGACATGGCCGGCCGCTGGTGCACGCCGTTCGACGACGACGCCGCCGGGTACCAGGACCTGCCGCTGCCGCCGAGCGTGCGCGACGCCGTGCAGGCGCGCGTGCGGCGGCTGGGCGCCGCGAGCCTGCGGCTGCTGGAAGCGGCGGCGCTGGCGGCCGAACCGTTCGGCGCCGCCGGGCTGGCCCAGGCCTGCGCGCTGTCGGAGCTGGAAGCCCTCGACGCGCTGGACGGTGCGGTGCGGGCGAACCTGGTGACGGCCAGCGACGGCGGCGGCTACGCCTGGGCCCATGACCTCGCGCGCAGCGCGCTCGCCTCGACCCTCGGCCCGACGCGCCGCCGGCTGCTGCATCACCGGCTCGCGGTGGCGGCCGAGGCACAGGGGGCTCGAGCGGAAGCGGCACGTCACTTCGAGGCCTGCGGCGAGCCTGCACGTGCCGTGCCGCACCGGCTCGCCGCGGGCGACACCGCACACGCGCTGCATGCACCGGCCGAGGCCGCGGCGCAGTGGCGGCTGGGGCTGGCCGACGGCCCCGCGCGTGCCGACGAGGCCGTGCTGCTCGCACGGCTGTGCGAGGTCGAATGGCTGCAGGGCCATGCCGACGAGGCGCGCGCGCTGCATGCGCGCCTGCGGGATCTGCTGTCACGGCCTCCCGAGGCTGCGGTCCCGCCCGACGTCCGCCTCGACGTGCAGCTGGCCGCCGTCGACTACCTCAGCAAGTGCGGCCAGCTGCCGCAGGCGCTGGCCGAGCTGGATGCCCTGGCGATGCCGCCGAGCGGCCCGGCGCGGCTGCGCTGGTGGCGCATGCGCGCCAACGTGCTGCACCAGCTCGGGCGGATCGAGGAGGCGGTTGCTCAGGGAGAGCAGGCGCTGCTGAACGCACCGCCTCACTCGCGCGAACGGGCAGAGGTGTTGTTGTCGCTCGCCACGGCGGCCCACTCCGGCGGCCGGATGGCCGATGCGGTGGCCCATGCCGATACGAGCATTGCGCTGTTCGACCGGCTCGGTGATCCCACCGGCCGCGCGCGGGCGCAGTTCTACCGCGGCATCGCGCGGATCGAGCAGGGCGACATCCCCGCCGCCGAGGCCGACCTGCGTGGCACGGCCTCCACCGCGGCGCAGCGCGGAAACGTCTACCTGCAGCGCCTGGCGCTCTACAACCTGGCGGCCGCCCACTCCAACCATTCCCGGCCGGCCGAGGCGCTGGCGGTGGCACGTGAAGCCTGGCCGACGATGGCCGATGCGCCGCACGAAGAGATGACGCTGGTCTTCCGATCGATGTTCATCGAGTGCCACCATCAGCTCGGCGACTGGGGCCCGATGTGGGATCACCTGGTGCCGGCCGTCTCCGGGGCGATGGCCGGTTCCTCGGCGATGCTGCGCATGAGCATCGCCAACTGCGCGCCGGAACCCGCGGCCCTGCTGGGCCGCTGGGACGTGGTGGAGCCGCTCGTGCAGTTGCTCGACGACACCGGGGTCTTCGACGAGGTGCCGGTGGCTGCCGAGATCGCGCTCGGCTGCGCGCACGCGGCCCGCGTGCGCGGCGACCTGGCCGGTGCCGCCGCCTGGCTGGCGCGCGTGCACCCGCAGGGCGAGGCCGAGCACCCGCGCGTGCGCTGCCGCGCGGCGCTGCTGCGCGTCGAGCAGGCCCTGGATGCCGGCGCGGGCCCCGAGGCCCTGCACGCGCTGCCCGCCGACGACGCGCCCGGCATGAGCCCCGAGTTGCGGATGCGCGCGTTGCTGCCGCGCTGGCGCGCCGGCGCCGTGCCGCAAGAGGTGCTGCTGGCGGCGCTGGAGGACCCGTCGGCCCACGTCGGCGTGGCTTTGCTGCTGGCGCGCGCGCTCGGCGGCGAGGTCGAGGCACGGCATCGAGAGCGGGCCGCGGCGAGCCTGGCCGGCTGGCCGGAGCTGCAGCGCAGCTTCGTCGCGACCTGGCGCTGACGGCCCGCGCCACTCGCCGGGCGCCGGGACATCACCGACCCGGCCCCACCGCCCCGAAGAACGCCTGTGGCGCGATCGTGCCGGCGTTCATGCGCACGAAGGCGTCCATCGGCTCGCGCCGGCCGGCGATCGAACCGAGCAGCGCCTGCATCGGCGGCGGTGGCGGCTCGAGCGTGGCCAGCTCGCAAGTCATCTCGTACATCGGCAGGCAGCTCTGGTCGCGCTCGCGCGTGGCCGCGGCCATCGCGTCGTCGAGGCTGCGGCGGCCGGCCAGCGCGTCGTCCACCGCGCCGGCCACGCGCTCGGCATCGACGAAGGCGTCGCTGATGCCCTGGGCGGTGATCGGATCCTTCGTGTAGCCCGCGTCGCCCACCAGCACCCACCCCGGCCCCCACGGCTGGCGGAAGAAGTTCTCCACCGACGCCCCGTTGATGCGGCTCTCGCGGCGCGCGCCGGCGAGCCGCTCGGCGAAGGCCGGCGAGAGCGCGAGCGTCGCAAGGTAGGAGCGCTCGACGTCGCCCTTGTTCGCCTCGAACTCGGCGCGCGGCCAGCCGGCGATGACGAGCGTCTGCCCGTCGTGCGTGGGTGCTGCAGCGAAACCGCGTCGCGGCCGGATCGTCGTCTCGAAGCGGCCGTGCATCGGCAGCCCGCTCCAGTAGGCGTAGTAGCCGCACAGCAGCGGCGGCCGCTCGTGATGGCTCGGCGGCCGCACCGCCGCCGCGACGGCCGAGTGGCGGCCGTCGGCGCCGATCACGACGCGCGCCGTCTCGAGCACCGTCGAGCCGTCGTGGCCGTGGCCCCGCACGCCCGCGATGCACTCGCCTTCCCGCGCCAGCCCCTCCACCGCGAAGCCCTCGCGCAGCGTGGCGCCGGACGCCACGGCCGCATCGACGAGCAGCTTGTCGAGCACCGTGCGGCGCGGGCAGTACGCGACGGGCGAGGCCTCGGTGCCCGGCTCGCCCTCGATCGTGATGGGCCCGAAGTCGAACGCATAGGTCGAGATCGGCGGGCAGCCGGTGGCGGCGAGTGCGTCCGCCAGGCCCCAGCGGGCGAGCGCCGCCACGCCGCGCGGATGCACGACGTGCGTGGAGATCGTGTCGCTCGGGAAGCTCGCCCGGTCGACCAGCAGGACGCGCCAGCCGCGCCGCGCCAGCAGCATCGCGGTGGGGGCTCCGGCGCAGCGCGCGCCGACGACGATGGCATCCCAGTCCATGGCAGGCTCCTGCAACAAGGTGCCCGCAGCCTAGGCGCGCGACGATGCGCGGGGAAGCCTGCGTCGGCGAAATGGGCTGTTTCCGCGCGGGAAAGAGTGGCACGATGGACCGATGGACCGGCTGCACGCGATGCAGGTGTTCGTGCGGGTCGCCCAGCACCTGGGCTTCGCGGCCGCGGCTCGCGAACTGCACCTCTCGGCCGCCAGCGTCACGAAGGCGGTGAGCGCGCTCGAAGCAGGTGTCGGCACGCGGCTGCTCGACCGCACCACGCGCCGCGTGGCGCTCACCGAGGCCGGCCGCATCTACCTCGACCGCTGCATCGAGGCGTTGCAGGCGCTGGACGATGCCGATGCGTCGCTCGCCGAGTTCTCCAGGCAGCCCGCCGGCACGCTGCGTCTGACGGCGCCGCTGGACTTCCGCGAGAGCCTGATGCCGGTGGTGGCCGACGTGATGGCTGCGCACCCTGCGCTGACGGTGGACCTGCGGCTGTCGAACCGCGTCGTCGATCTCGTCGAGGAGGGCGTGGACCTCGCGGTGCGCGCCGCGCACGTGCTGGACGGCCGCTACGTGGCCCGCCCGATCGCGCGCACGCGGCTCGCCGTGTTCGGCGCCCCGGCCTACCTGCGCACGCACGGCCGGCCCGCGCATCCCGACGACCTGGCGGCCCACCGCTTCCTGGTCTTCACCGAGCCGCGCCCGCTGCTCGAGCTGCCGCTGCGCCGGGGCGCCGACGAGCGGCGCGTGCACTTCGCCCCGACGATGCTGTGCAACGACGGCGACGCGATCCGAATCGCGCTGCGCCGCGGCCTGGGCCTGGCGGTGGCGCCGAGCTTCCTCGTCGCGCCCGACCTCGCCGACGGCACGGTCGAGCCGCTGCTGCCGGGATGGACGCTGCCGACCTTCGGCGTGTATGCCGTCTACCCGCACCGACGCTTCGTGTCGCCGAAGGTGCGCGTGCTGCTGGACGCGCTGGCGGCGCGGTTCGGGGACGGGACGGCCGACCCGTGGTGGAGCGGCCGCGAAGCCCGCTGACGGGCGTGAGGGATGCACGCCGGGCGTTCGGAACCGCCCCCGGGTGGGCTGCCACACGTCAGTCGATCGCTACGACATCGACCGCGTGGCTGTTGGCCCTCGGGCTGGTGGGCGCGACGCACCGGCGCTTGCGCAGACGCTGACGGCACCGGCCGCGTCTACAGTTCCGGTCCCAACACCCGGACTGTCGACGCGATGAACCCTGCCCGTGCCCAACGCCCACGCACCACGCCCCTGGCAGCCTGGTGCCTGGCCTTGTCGATGGGGCTGTCCGCCTGCGGATCGCCGCCGACGGCCCCGCCTGCGGGGGCGTCCAGCGCGCCGCAATCCGCTGCATCGATGGTCCCGCCGGACACGGCGCTGCGGGAGCAGACCCAGGCCGAGGCGGCGGCCTACCTGAAGACGCTGGAGACGCTGGTGGGCATCGAGTCCGGCAGCCGCGACCTCGACGGCCTGCAGAAGCTGGCCGGCGTGGTGGCCGATCGCCTGCGCGCGGCGGGCCTGCAGGTGCAACTGAAGCCCACGAGGGCACCCGAGTTCCACCCGCAGCTCAAGGGCGCGCCGCTCGGACCCATGGTCTACGGCACGAAAGCCGGCACGGGCACGCGGCGGGTGCTGCTGATCGCGCACATGGACACCGTCTACCAGAAGGGCATGGGCGCGAAGCAGCCCTTCCGCGTCGACGGCGACCGCGCCTACGGCCTGGGCATCGCCGACGACAAGCAGGGCGTGGCCCTCGTGCTGCACGCGGTGGAACTGCTGGCCCGCCGCGGCTACACCGACTATGCGCAGTTGGGCGTGCTGATCAACGCCGACGAGGAGGTCGGCTCGCCCGGCTCCAATGCCTTCATCACGCAACTGGGCGGCGAGTACGACGCGGTGCTGTCGTTCGAAGGCGGCGGCAGCGCGACGGCCGGTGGCGTCGACACCGTGCGCCTGGCCACCAGCAGCATCGCCATCGTGGAGATGAAGGTCACCGGCAAGGCGAGCCACGCCGGTGCCGCCCCGGACATGGGCCGCAACGCGCTGTACGAACTCGCGCACCAGATGCTGAAGAGCCGCCAGTTCGGCGACCCCGCCAAGGGGTTGCAGATCCACTGGACCGTGGCCAGCGGCGGCGGCTCGCGCAACGTGATCCCGGCCGAGGCCTCGGCCATCGCCGACGTGCGCTCGCTGACCAACGAGGACCTCGACCTGATGGAGGCGGCGCTGCGCAAGTCCATCACCGAGAAGCTGATCCCTGACACGAAGATCGAGCTGACCTTCTACCGCAGCCGGCCGGCGTTCGTCTCCAACGCGGTGTCGCGGGCCCTGGCGCAGCACGCAGTGCAGGTGTACGGCGGCCTGGGCCTGAGGCTCGATGTGCGCGAGCGCGCCACCGGGGGCGGCACGGACGCCGCGTTCGCCGGCCTGCGCACGCGCGGCGGCGTGCTGGAAGGCTTCGGCCTGCGCGGCTTCGGCGGGCACTCCAACGACAACGAGTACATCCTCGTGCCCAACATCGCGCCACGGCTGTACCTGGCCACGAAGATGGTGATGGACGTGGGCAGCGGCCGCGTGCGCTGGTAGCGGCCGGCTGCATGCGCGCGGCGGTCGCCGCGAGGCTGCGCGGCGTGCGGGCGCCGTGCGTGCCCAGGCCACGGGACCACATCGTCGATGCGTCCTGTCCGTTCACGCCCGGCTCGCGCATCCATGGCCAGGTGCCGCGCGGTGCGGCACCATCCACCGTCACCGAAGGACACCCGCCATGGAATTCGTGCTCACCTTCCAGCAGCCGCAAGAGGTCTATGAAGCCAACGCCGATCCGGTCACCGGCCCGGCCGCACTGGAGCCGTGGATGCTCTACATGCGCGCCCTCTCCGAAGCCGGCGTGATGCGCGGCGGCAACCGGCTCGACGTGCTGCACGCCACCCGCGTGCGCGTGCGCGACGGCCGCCGCATGGTGCAGGACGGCCCGTTCGCCGACACCAAGGAACTGCTCGGGGGCTACGTGCTGATCGACGTGCCCTCGCTCGACGAAGCCCTCACCTGGGCCGAGCGCGCACCCAGCGCCGGGCGCGGCAGCTGCGAGGTCTACGCGCTCAAGGCCGCCAGCAGCCTGTGACCGGGGCCGCCGCCGCACGCGCCGCCGAGCAGGCCGTGCGCCAGCACCGCGGCCGGCTGGTGGCCTGGCTGGCCTGGCAGTGGCGCGACATCGCCGCTGCCGAGGACGCGCTGGCAGAGGCCACCGCCCGGGCGCTGGCCCGCTGGCCGGTGGACGGCGTGCCGGCGTCGCCCGCAGGCTGGTTGCTGGCCACTGCCCGGCACGAGCTGCTGATGGCGGCGCGCCGCCAGCGGCTGGCCGAGGACCCGGCGCTCACCATCCTGTGGCCCACGGCCGACACGCCGGCGGACGAGCCCGCGGCGGTGCCGGACCAGCGCCTGGCGCTGCTGTTCGTCTGCGCGCACCCGGCCATCGATCCGCAGATCCACAGTGCGCTGATGCTGCAGGTGGTGCTGGGTCTGGACGCCGCGCGCATCGCCAGCGCCTTTCTCGTGAAGCCCGACGCGATGGGCAAGCGGCTGACGCGCGCCAAGGCCAAGGTGAAGGCCACCGGCATCCGATTCGAATTGCCCGAAGCGCGCGAGCTACCAGAACGAATGGCCGCGGTGCTTGAAGCGATCTACGCCGCGTACACGCTGCACTGGGATGCCGCCGAGCCGCATGCCGGTGCGCTGGCGGTCGGCGAAGATGCCGGTGACGACCTGGCCACCGAAGCCCTGTTCCTGGCGGAACTCGTGGCCGCACAACAGCCCGACAGCGCCGAAGCGCTGGGCCTCGTGGCGCTGCTGTCGCTGTGCGAGGCGCGACGGCCGGCGCGCCGCGACGCAGCGGGCGCCTTCGTGCCGCTGGACGAGCAGCAGCCGTCGGCCTGGGACGCACGCCTGGTCGACGCGGCGCACGAGGCGCTGCGCCGCGCCGCCGCACTGCAGCAGCCCGGCCCGTTCCAGCTCGAGGCCTGTATCCAGGCGCTGCACATGCACGGCCGCCGGCAGGGCCGTGTCGACTGGCCGGACATCGTGGCGCTGTACGACGGCCTCATCGCGATGGCCCCGACGCTCGGCGCGCACATCGGGCACGCCGTGGCGCTGGCGCGCGCCACCGAGATTCCACGCCGCGGCCTGCAGGCGCTGGACGCGCTGGCCGAGGCGCACGCCGAACGGCTGACGCAGCACCAGCCCTGGTGGGCGGCGCGCGCGCACCTGCTGGCCGCAGCGGGTGAAGCCGAGGAGGCGCGCGTGGCCTACGACCGCGCCATCGCGCTCACGGTGCAGCCGGCGTTGCGGGCGTGGCTGGCGAAGCAGCGGGGCATCAGCCCGTCTTCATCCCGTTGACCTTGAGCTGCCCTTCCTTGATGGCCTTGCGCAGCTCCTCGCGGGACTGGCCGATCATGATCCCCTGATCCTTCAGCAGCGTGGGCGGCAGGCCGTTCTCCAAGAGCAGCTTGGCCATCACGCCGAACATGATCAGGCGGCCGTTGGCATCCTTGAACGGATGGATCTGGCCGAGCCCGCGGCAGCAATCGATGATCGCGTCGAGCTTGTCGTCCTCGGTCTCGGCGTTGCGGATCGTGCGTTCGTACTCGTCCAGCACATGCGTCATCAGCTTCATGACGACGGGCTGGATCTTCGACTTCTCCAGCTTGTCGCCGACGTTCACGACGTCGACGGTCACACTGCCCATCTCCTGCTCGGACTTCGTGAAGTACGGGACGTCGATCACCGGCTCCTCCCCCTGCTCCAGCACCTTCTGCAGGCGTTCGCGCATCTCGGCCAGTTCCTTGAGTCCCTCCTTCGAACCTTCCTTGGAGGTGCCCCATCCGTTCCAGCCGGTCTTCAGGCCCTGCTCCTGGAAGCAGCCGGAACCGCTGGACATCAGCGGCGAACCGTTGAACGCGAAGTTCGAGGCGGTCTCGGTGGTGACGTGCTGGCTCATCGCCTTGTGCAGGTCCTTGATGAAGTCGATCGACACCTTCTCGTCGACCCGATCGACGATCAGCTCCAGCCCGCTCATCATCCCGGCCATGTAGCCCGATGAGCGGTCGTAGCAATGCTTGTCGGGCGGGTCCTTCTGGGCATTGCCGTCGATGAGCAGCCGCCAGTACTGCTCGGGCGGCAGGCCCTTCAGCGGCGCCAGCTTCGGGTTCCGGGACTGCGCGACCTTGTCGCCGACCACGGCTTCCAGCACCTCGGTCTTCTGCTTGAACAGCGCCTCGTGCACCTCCAGCGACATGCCGGTCTTGCTGGAGGCCAGGTCGTTGGCCCGCCGCTCCAGTTCCCGTGCGGTCTCCTTCGTCTTCGGCAGTTCCTGGATCTCCGCCTTCTGCTCGGCCGCCTCGTTCAGGGCCTTCTCGAGATCCTTGGCCCTGCCCAGCAGCTTCGACACCTTGTCCTTGGCATCGTCCCGATCCTCGGGCGTGTTGGCGACCTTCGTCTGCGCGAGATCGTTGATCTCCTTCGTCAGCCTCCGGAAGGTCTCGTTGCGCTGCGTGTCCGGGCGGTCGGCGAGACGGTCGTGCACCCCGCGCAGGTCGTCGTACGCCTGGATCAGCGACGTCGCTTCCTCGGCCCACCCCGACCACCCTCGAAGGCAGATCCAGGCCAGCGGGCGCATCTCGGTCCAGCCGTAGTCGAGCTTCAGGCTGCGCGCGATGGCCCGCCCCACGGCCGACGTGCCGTTGCCGCTCATTCCGGCAGCTCCTGCATCAGCGGCGACAGCGCCCGCAGCAGAGGTTCACGCAAGACCACCTCGATGCCGTAGCCGTTCGGCATCTCGGCCTCGGTGATGATGTCGTCGGTGCTCAGGTACCGGTTCAGTTCGGCCACGGCCCGCCGATGGGCCGGCTCCGGGGTCAGGTTCTTCGCGATCGCCTCGAGCAGGATCACCGCGGCGTCGGCCTCCGGGTCCTCCACCGCCTGGATGGCCCGGCCGAGCCGGCGCAACTGAGCGACGGCATCGGCCCGCGCCTGCTTCCAGGCTGCGATGGCTGCGCCGCCGGAGCGGCGCTCGCTGGCCACGGAAACGCCGAGCACGCGTTCCAGCCAGGCGTTCTGGGTCGGATCGGCCATGAATCACTGTCCTCAAGGTACAGGTGATCGTACGGTCGAGCACGGCGCCCTGCGAGCGGCCGTGCCGGCTGGCGCGGTCGTACCGCGCCGCGACGTCGTCGGCGCGCTGCCGCTATGGGCTGCGCCCGCCGGGCGGGCCCGCTGTCAGCCGCCCGATCTCGGCCTCGAGTTCCGCGATGCGCCGGTCCCGCGACGCGAGGGCCTCGCGCACGTCGGCCGCATCGATGCGCTGCGGAATGTGCTGGGGGCAGTTCACGTCCCACGCCGTGACCGTGAAGAGCACCACCTGCTCGGGCCGCGCGCGATAGCCCTGCGGCATCAACCGGCGCACCAGGTCCTCGTCGCCCTCCACCACGCGCGCCGTGCCCCACACCTTGATGCGGCGCTGGTGTGCGTAGTCGATCAGGAACAGGTGGGCCTTCGAGTTCTCTTCGAGGTTGCCCTGGGTGATGTACTGGCGGTTGCCCGCGTAGTCCACGAAGCCGACGGTGTGCTCGTCCAGCACTCGCAGGAACCCGGCCGGTCCGCCGCGGTGCTGGATGTAAGGCTGCCCGTCAGCGCTGGCCGTGGCGATGAACACGCTCGTCTGTGCCTCGATCTCGCGCCGGAGGTCGGGGGTGATCGCCTGCTCCCAGGAGCCGCCGGCCTCCATGCGCGCGTAGGCCGCGCGCGAGCCCTTGCGGGCCTGGATCGCCTTCACGGTGTCGGTGAACGCCACATCGCTGGCGTAGGTGGGCGTGGCCGGCATGGTCGGATCTCCTCGAGCAGGAAGGTCAGGCCGCCAGGGCCTGCGCGACGGGGAAATCGATCTCGGTCTGCGCCACCGAGTTCACGTAGTTGGTCCAGGTGTTCAGGGCCACGTGCTGCACGATCTCGATGATCTGCCCGTCGTCGTAGCCGGCCATGCGCACGGCCTGCACGTCGGCGTCGGACACGTGCCCGCGCTCGAGCACCACCTTCGCCGCGAAGCGCACCGCGGCATCGGCCTTCGGATCGAGCGAGCCGCCATGACGGTTGGCGGCGATCTCGGCATCGCTCAGCTTCGCCAGGTGCTTGCCCATGTAGCCGTGGGCCGAGAGGCAGTAGCCGCAGTCGTTGATCTCGGCCACGGCCAGCGCGATGCGTTCGCGGGTCTGCGCCGGCAGGCGGCCCTTGGCGAGGGCGCCGGACATGCCGAGGTAGCCCTCCAGCGCCGCCGGGCTGTTGGCGACGAGGCGGAACAGGTTCGGCACGCTGCCGATCTGGGCGTGGACGGCTTCGAGATGCGGGCGCGCCGCGGCAGGGGCGGCGTCGATGCTGGCGGGAGTGGCGAGTCGGGACATGGTGTGGGCTCCTTTGGGGGTTGCGTGGGCCGGTGCATCCGGTGGAGAGACTGTAGATATTCCCGTTCTCGACAACTAGACGTCTAACATTGCAATCTTTCTACCGATATCTGGAACAATGGATCGTCTCGACGCCATGTCCGTTTTCGCTGCGATCGTCGACGGTGGCAGCCTGTCGGCGGCCGGCCGCCGGCTCGGCCTGCCGCTGGCCACGGTCAGCCGCAAGCTCGCCGACCTGGAAGCGCATCTCCAGACTCGCCTCATCACGCGATCGACGCGCAAGCTCGAGCTGACCGATACAGGCCGCGAGTACCTGGAGGCGTGCCGCCGCATCCTGGAACAGGTCGACGAAGCCGAACGGGCCGCGTCGGGCGCCTATGCCCACGTGCATGGACAACTGGTGGTGGCGGCGCCCGTCGTGTTCGGGCGCCTGCACTTGGTGCCGGTGGTGGCCGCCTTTCTCGACGCGCACGCCGACGTCGACATCCAGCTCCGACTGGGCGACCGCAACGTGCATCTCATCGAGGAGCACATCGACGTGGCGCTGCGCATCGGTGCCCTGCCCGACAGCAGCCTCGTGGCGACGCAGGTGGGTGCGATCCGCCGCGTGGTGTGCGCGAGCCCGGCCTACCTGGAGCGCCACGGCACGCCGCGGTCGCTCGACGAGCTCGCCGCGCATCGCTGCATCACCTTCGACGGGCTCGACGCCGCCGCCGCGTGGACCTTCGTGCCTGCAGACGGCACCCGGCGGCGCACGTCGGTGCGCTCACGCCTCACGGTGTCCACCGCCGATGCCGCCATCGAGGCGGCACTGCTCGGCTTCGGCCTCACGCGCGTGCTGTCGTACCAGGTGGCTGACGCCGTGCAGGCCGGGCGCCTGGTCCGCGTGCTGGTCGACGACGAGCCGCCAGCCGTTCCCGCGAGCCTGATCTACCCCGGCCAGGGGCGCCTGCCGATGAAGACACGCGCCTTCATCGACCACGCGGCGGGCCGGCTGCGTGAGCGCCTTTCGAAGCTCGAGTCGCCACCGGCCCCGTCGACCCCCGCACCACGAACGACACCTCGACCTCCGCGGCCGGCGGCGGCTCGCGGCCGTCGAGCAGCGCGAGCACGTGCTCGGCGGCACGCCGCCACATCGTCTCGGCCGGCACGTGCACGGTGGTGAGCGCGGGCTGCACGTGCGAGGCGAGCTCGAGGTCGTCGAAGCCGACGATGGAGAGGTCGCGCGGCACCTGCAGGCCCAGGCGCTGCGCCTCGAACAGCGCGCCGAAGGCCAGCACGTCGTTGCCGCAGACGATGGCCGTGGGCGGCGGCGTGGCTTCCATCAGCCGCTGCAGCCCCTCGCGCGCCTCGGCCAGCGCGTAGCGGCGCTCCACCACGCGGCCTGCCGGCAGCGGAAGGCCCGCGGCCTCGAGCGCGGCGCGGACGCCGGTGAGCCGCGCGGCGGCGCGGTCGTTGTCGCGCGTCAGGCCGGCCAGCATCGCGATGCGGCGGTGGCCCAGGTCCATCAGGTAACGCACCACCGGCGCCATCGCGCGCGCGTTGTCGAAGCCCACGCAGGCCAGGCCCGGCGGTGGCGGCCAGCTCATCACGTGCACCACCGGTACACCGCGCGCCCGCAGCCGCGCCAGCAGCGCGGGCCGCTGGCCGGTACCGCACAGCACCAGCGCATCGGCGCCGCGCGTCAGCAGGTTGACCGCCTGGCTCTCCTCGGTGGCGGGGCTGTAGTCGTGCGTGGCGATGAGCAGCTGGTGCCCGGCCTCGGCCAGGCGGTGCTGCAGCGCGTCGATGGCCTTGGCGAAGATCGCGTTGTCCACCGTCGGGAAGATCGCGCCGATGGTGCCGGTGCGGCGCGACTTCAACGTGCGTGCGCCGGCGTGCGGCACGTAGCCGAGTTGCGCGATGGCCGCCTCGACCTTGGCGCGCGGAATCTCGCGCACGCTGTCGGGCTGGTTCACCACGCGTGACACCGTGGCAGTGGAGACGCCGGCGCGGCGCGCCACGTCGCCGATGGTCGGGAGGGTCGGCGCGTCGCGGCTCATCGCGCTGCGAATGTACTCGTTTGCAACGAACGGGTGCGACGGTGGCTCAGGCCGTCGTCTAGGGAAAGTCCGCATCGGAAACCCCCGCGGCCACCCTTGACGGCCCGGACCACGGGCTCGAAACTGAAATCGTTTACAAGTGCGCGGCCTGCGTCCGGCCGTTCCCAGAGCCCCGCCTCTTCCGATGCCCGCCACCGCCGCCACCTCCACCGCCGTCGCTGCCGCTGCGCCGCGGCCGGCTGCCGCGCGCGGGTGGCCCACGCGGCTGGCGCAGGTCGTCGTCACGCTGGCGATCGTGCTGGCGCTGTGGCACGTGCTCACCGCCGTCACCGGCATCGTGTCGCCGGCGCGCTTCCCCACGCCGGCCGAAGTGGGCACCGCGCTGAAGCAGATCGCGGTGGACGGCTACAGCAACGGCCGGCTGCACCAGCACGTGCTGCGCAGCGTGCTGCTCGTGACGATGGGCTTCGTGGTGGCGTCGGCGGCCGGCGTGGCGCTGGGCCTGGCGATGGGCGCCAGCCGCGCGGTGGAAGCCTTCGTGAACCCGATCTTCCTGGTGCTGCGGCCGATCCCGCCGCTGGCCTGGATCCCGCTGGCCATCGTCTGGCTGGGTCTGGGCGACGCCGCCAAGATGATGGTGATCTTCGTGTCGGCGTTCGTGCCCTCGGTGATCAACAGCTACACCGGCGTGCGGCAGATCGACAAGCCGATCTTCGAGGCCGCCGCGATGCTCGACGCGACCGGCCTGCGCTACTGGCGCGAGGTGCTGGTGCCCGGTGCGCTGCCGAGCATCTTCACCGGCCTGCGCCTGTCGCTGCAGGCGTCGTGGACCACGCTGGTGGCGGCCGAACTCGTCGGCGCCGTGGCCGGGCTCGGGCAGATCCTCAACCAGGCCGCGCAGGACATCTACCCCGCGATGATCCTGGTGGGCATGTTCAGCGTGGCGCTGTGCGGCTGGCTGATGACGCTGGGCCTGGGCTGGATCGAGCGCCGCGTGATGCCGTGGCGGACGCACGGATGATCGCCGCGCCGCTGCCGCCCGCCCGCTTCTGGGGCCTCACGGCCGCCGGAGCGGCGGCGTTCGTCGGGCTGTGGTCGGCAGCGGCGCTGGCGGGGCTGACTTCGCGCGCCTTCCTGCCGGCGCCATGGGACGTGCTGGCGCGCTTCGCCGAACTGGTGGCGCAACCCTTCGCCGGCTATCGGCTGCACGAGCACCTGCTGTCCAGTCTGCAGCGCTTCGCGATGGGCTTCGGCCTCGCGGTGGTCGTGGGCATCCCGCTGGGCCTCTTGATGGCTTGGTTCCGCTGGGTCGACCGCATCGTCTCGCCGGCCTTCGAGGCGGTGCGCTTCGTCGCGCCGATCGCCTGGGTGCCGTTCGCCGCGCTGTGGTTCGGCACCGGCATCGGCGGGCCGGTGCTGATCATCTTCATGGGCGCCTTCCCGCCGGTGCTGATCAACACCCATCGCGGCGCGAAGCAGGTCGACCGCAAGTACATCGAGGCCGCGCAGATGCTGGGCGCCAGCGCCTGGCGCGCGATGACCGAGGTGCTGCTGCCGGCGGCGGTGCCCTCGATCGTGGCGGGGCTGCGCATCTCGGCGGGGCTGGGCTGGCAGTCGCTGGTGGGGGCCGAGCTGATCGTGGCCTCCAGCGGCGTGGGCTACCTGATGGTCAAGGGCCAGGCGGCGATCTCCACGGCCACCGTGATGAGCGGCATGGCGGCGATCGGCGCGGTCGGCCTGCTCATCGACATCGCCTTGCGGCGGCTGCAGCGGGCCATCGAGCGCCGCCGCGGCATCTGACGGAGACACCCACACGATGGCCCACATCCAGTTCCAGGGCGTGCAGCGCGTGTTCGAGCAGAACGGGCAGCGCTTCGTCGCGCTGCAGGACATCGACCTGGTCGTGCAGGACCGCGAGTTCGTGGCCATCGTCGGCCCCTCGGGTTGCGGCAAGACCACCTGCATGCGCATGGCCGCGGGCCTGGAGCATCCCACCGGCGGCCAGGTGCGCGTGGGCAGCGAGATCGTCACGCGGCCCGGGCCCGACCGCGCCGTGGTGTTCCAGCAGTTCGCGCTGTTCCCGTGGAAGACCGTGTGGGACAACATCGACTTCGGCCTCAAGTCGCTGGACGTCGACGCGGCCGAGCGCCGTCGGCGCATCGAGCAGTACATCGCGCTGATGGGGTTGAACGGCTACGAGCATGCGTTCCCGCACCAGCTCTCCGGCGGCATGCAGCAGCGCGTGGCCATCGCCCGCGCCTACGTGCTCGACCCGCAGGTGCTGCTGATGGACGAACCCTTCGGTGCGCTGGACGCGCAGACGCGCGTGGTGATGCAGGAGGAACTGGTGCGGCTGGCGCGCAAAAACCCGCGCACGGTGCTCTTCATCACACACGCGGTGGAGGAGGCCGTGTACCTGGCCGACCGCATCGTGGTGATGTCGCGCCGGCCCGGCACGGTGCGCGAGATCATCGACGTGAAGACCGTGCGCGAAGCCGACGACTGGGACTCGCACACGCGCATCGAGGACGTGATGGACCTGCCCAGCTTCATCCATCTGCGCACCCACGTCTGGAAGCTGCTGCGCGACCAGCAAGGCGGCGACGCGCACTGAACATCCCCGCCCATCCAACCCCGACCCCACCCACCCCACGAGGAGACAACCCGATGCACACGCTGTTCCGCGCCACCGCCCTGGCCGCCCTGGTCGCCACCGCCGGCGGCGCTTCCGCGCAGGCGCTCACCGAGATCAAGGTCAGCTACCAGCCGGCGCTGTACTGGGCGCTGCCCTTCCACATCGCCACCGAGAAGGGCTAGTGGGCCGAGCTGGGGCTGAAGCCGGTGTTCTCCACCTTCCCCGCCGGCGTGCCGCAGATCGCCGCGGCGGCGTCGAAGTCGTGGGACGTGGGCGGCACCGGCAGCGTGCCGGCGGTGCTGGGCCACGTGCGCTTCGGCATCAAGACCATCGGCGTCACCAACGACGAGTCGGCGGGCAACGCGCTGCTGGCCAGCAAGGCCGCGGCCGACAAGTTCACCGCCAATCCGGGCTCGATCAAGGGCCAGACCATCGTGCTCACGTCGAACTCCACCGGCGACTACGCGGTGCAGTCGTGCCTGAAGAAGTGGGGCATCGCCAAGGCCGACGTGACGATCAAGAACATGGGCCAGGCCGAGATCATCTCGGCGATGTCGTCGGGCAACGCCGACCTCGGCGGCCTGTGGGCGCCCAACATCTACACGCTGGAGGAGAAGGCCGGCGGCCGCGTGCTGTGCTCGGGCAAGGAAGGCGGCGCCATCGTGCCCGGCGCGCTGATCGTGCGCGGCGACTACGCCGAGCAGAACCCCGACAACGTCGCCAAGTTCCTGGCCGTGTACCTGCGCGGCTGGTCGTGGGCCAACGCCAACAAGGCCGAGGCCATCGCGATGATGAAGAAGTTCTACGAACAGGGTGGCGTGTCGATCAGCGAGGCGTCGATGAAGAAGGAGTTCGACACGCGGCCCACCTTCAACCTCGCTCAGCAGGTGCAGAACATGGACCGCGCCCGCGGCGCCTCGGCGATGGACGGCTGGTTCGGCGCCATCGGCGAGTTCATGCGCGGCACCGGCGCCATCCCCACCGTGCCGGCATCGGCCGACTACATCACCGACGCCTACATGAAGCGCGTCGCTGCGGATCCGAAGCTGCGCGAATTCGCGGGCAGGACGAACTGATGCCACGACGATGAGCACCACCTACCTGAAGAAGGCGAGCAAGACGCCGGAGACCGAGACCTCCACCGCGCAGAAGGTGGTGACCGAGATGCTGGCCGAGATCGGCCACAACGGCGAGGCGGCGGTGCGTGCCTACGCGCAGCAGCTCGACGGCTGGAGCGGCGACATCGTGCTGACGCGCGCCGAGATCGACCGCCGCGCCGCCGAGGTGCCGGCCGACGTGCGGAGCGACATCGACTTCGCCATCGCGCAGGTGAGCGCCTTTGCGCAGGCGCAGCGGAAGTCGCTCGAGGAGTTCTCGGTGGAACTGCACCCGGGCGTGACGGCCGGGCAGCGCGTGCTGCCGGTGAACGTGGCCGGCTGCTACGCACCGGCCGGCCGCTACGCGCACATCGCGTCGGCCTACATGGGCGTGGCCACGGCCAAGGCGGCCGGCGTGAAGACCATCGTCGCCTGCTCGGGCCCGTTCCGCGGCGGGCCGATGCATCCGTACCTGCTGTACGCGTTCAACCGCGCCGGCGCCGACGTCATCATGACGCTGGGCGGCGTGCAGGCCATCGCGACGATGGCCGAGGGCCTGTTCACCGGCAAGCCCGCCGACGTCATCGTCGGCCCGGGCAACAAGTTCGTCGCCGAGGCCAAGCGCACGCTGTTCGGCAAGGTGGGCATCGACGTGTTCGCCGGGCCGTCCGAAGTGGCCGTGATCGCCGACGACAGCGCCGACCCGGCGATCGTCGCCAGCGACCTCGTCGGCCAGGCCGAGCACGGGCACGAGAGCCCGGCATGGCTGTTCACCACGTCGCGCGCGCTCGCGGAAGAGGTGATGAAGCGCGTTCCGCCACTGATCGACGCGCTGCCGCCCACCGCGCGCGACGCCGCCGGCGCCGCGTGGCGCGACTACGGCGAAGTCATCGTCTGCGACACGCGCGAGGAGGTGGCCGAAGTCTCCGATCGCTACGCCAGCGAGCACCTCGAAGTCCATGCGCGCGACCTCGACTGGTGGCTCGCCCGGCTCAGCTGCTACGGCTCGCTCTTCCTCGGCGAGGAGACGACGGTGGCCTACGGCGACAAGGCCAGCGGCCCGAACCACGTGCTGCCGACCAAGGGCGCGGCGCGCTACTCGGGCGGCCTGTCGGTGCACAAGTTCATGAAGACGCTGACCTGGCAGAAGATGACGCGCGAGGCGGCGCGCGACATCGGCGAGGTCACGGCGCGCATCTCGCGCCTCGAAGGCATGGAGGCGCACGCGCGCACCGCCGACGACCGGCTGGCGAAGTACTTCCCCGGGCAGCGCTTCGTGCTCGGCGAGCCGGTGCAGGTCTGACGGGCTGCATGAAGCTGGCCAAGCTGTTCGACCTGGCCGGCCGGCGTGCGCTGGTCACCGGCGGCAACTCCGGCATCGGCGAGGCGATGGCGCGCGCGCTGGGGTTGGCCGGTGCGCGCGTGCTGCTGGTCGCAAGGCGCGAGGCCGAGCTGGACGCCGCCGCGCGCCGGCTGCAGGCCGAGGGCATCGATGCCTCTTGGCTCGCTGCCGACCTGGCCGACGCCGAGGCCACGCGCACCGCGGCGCAGCAGGCCGAGGCGCGCCTGGGCGGGATCGACATCCTCGTCAACGCCGCGGGCGTGAACCTGCGCGAGCCTTTTGCCGAGGTCACGCCGGCGTCCTGGCAACTGCAGTTGGCGCTGCACCTGGGTGCGCCGTTCTTCCTGACGCAGGCGCTCGCGCCGGGCATGAAGGCGCGCGGCTGGGGCCGCATCCTGAACATCGCTTCGCTGCAGAGCACCCGCGCGTTCGCGCGCAGCGCGCCCTACGGCGCGGCCAAGGGCGGCATCGTGCAACTGACGCGCGCGATCGCGCAGGAATGGTCGGCGCACGGCATCACCTGCAACGCCATCGGCCCCGGCTTCTTCCCGACCGCGCTCACCGCGCCGGTGTTCGCCGATGCCGGGCTCGCCGCGCGCCACGCCGCGCAGACCTGCATCGGCCGCAACGGCGCGCTCGACGACCTGGCCGGCGCGACCGTCTTTCTGTGCAGCGACGCCAGCGCCTACGTCACCGGCCAGACGCTGATGGTCGACGGCGGCTATACCGCCAGATGACGGCCCCTCGCTCGCTACGCTCGCACTCCCCCGCGGGGAGGCTCGGGCCGACGCTTGGGAGCGGCCCGGCGCTGGCCCGAGCCCTGCGATGAGCACGTCGCTCGACGCGTTCTGGATGCCGTTCACGCCGAACCGGCAGTTCAAGGCCGCGCCCAGGCTCGTCGTCTCGGCCCAGGGCGTGAGCTACCGCAGCGCTGATGGCCGCGAGGTGCTCGACGGCACGTCCGGGCTGTGGTGCGTGGGCGCCGGGCACCGCCACCCGCGCATCGCCGAGGCGATGAAGCGGCAGATCGACACGCTCGACTTCGCATCGAACTTCCAGGTCGGCCATGCGGGGGCCTTCGAGCTGGCCGAGCGCCTGGGCGCCGTCGCTCCGCCCGGGCTGGACCGGGTGTTCCTCACGAACAGCGGGTCCGAAGCCTGCGATACCGCGCTCAAGATCGCGCTCGCCTGCGCGCGGGCGCGCGGCGAGGGCGGGCGCAGTCTCTTCGTCGGCCGCGAGCGCGGTTTTCACGGCGTGGGCTTCGGCGGCATCTCGGTCGGCGGCATGACGAACAACCGGCGCGCCTTCGGCGCCGCGCTGCTGCGCAGCGACCACCTGCGCTCGACCTGGGATCAGGCGACCCAGGCCTTCGTGCGCGGCCAGCCCGAGACCGGTGCCGAGATGGCCGAGGAGCTGGAGCGCATCGTCGCGCTGCACGACGCATCGAACATCGCCGCGGTGATCGTCGAGCCGCTCGCCGGCTCGGCCGGCGTGCTCGTGCCGCCGCGCGGCTACCTGCAGGGCCTGCGCCACATCTGCGACAGGCATGGCCTGCTGCTGATCTTCGACGAGGTGATCACCGGCTTCGGCCGCCTCGGGGCGATGTTCGGCGCGCAGGCGCTGGGCGTCGTGCCCGACATGATCGTCTTTGCCAAGACGGTGAGCAACGGCGCCGCGCCGCTGGGCGGCGTGATCGTGCGTCGCGAGATCCACGACGCGATCATGAAAGGCCCGCCGCACCTGGCCGAACTGATGCACGGCTACACCTGTTCCGGCCACCCGTTGGCCTGCGCGGCGGGCCTGGCGATGCTCGAGGTGATCGAGAGCGAATCGCTGTGCGAGCGTGCCGCCGCGCTTGCGCCGCACTTCGAGAACGCGCTGCACGCGCTGGCCGACGCGCCGGGCGTGGTCAGCGTGCGCAACCTCGGTCTCGCCGGCGGCGTCGAGCTCGCGCCCGTGCCCGGCGCGCCGGGCGCGCGCGGTGCCGCGGCGCAGTCGGCGGCCTTCGACCACGGCGTGCTGACCCGCGCCCCGGGCGACACGCTGGTGCTCGCGCCACCCTTCGTCTCGACGCCGCAGCAGATCGACCGCATGGTCGAGGCGTTGCGCGCGGCGATCGTCGCCACCGCCGCACTCACGGAATCCACGCCATGAAGGCTCTCGTCTACACCGCCCCCAACGAAGCGCAGCTGCACGAGCTGCCCGACCCCGCACTCGTGCCCGGAGAAGTGGTGCTCCGGATCGAGGCCGTGGGCATCTGCGGCTCGGACATGCACGCCTGGCACGGCCACGACCCGCGGCGCAAGCCCGGGCTGGTGCTCGGGCACGAGTTCGTCGGCCGCATCGCCGAATCGGCTGCGCCCGGCTTCGAGCCCGGCACGCGCTTCACCGGCAACCCGCTCATCACCTGCGGCCGGTGCGAGTACTGCGTGCAGGGGCGCAACAACCTGTGCAGCGACCGCGGCATGGTCGGCATGACGCGCGCCGGCGCCTTTGCCGAGTACATGAGCATCCCGGCGGCGTCGCTGATCGCGATGCCGCAGGACTTGTCGGCCCGCGCCGCCGCGCTCACCGAGCCGGCAGCGACCGCCTGGCACGCGCTCAACCTGGTGATGCGCGCCCTCGTGCGGCCGATCCACGAATGCTCCGTGCTCGTGATCGGCGGCGGCGCGATCGGCATGCTCTCGGCGCTGCTGCTGCGCCGCCTCGGCGCCGCGCGGGTGCTGCTCGCCGAGCTGAACGCGCTGCGCCGCGACGCCGTGGCGCGCCATGCCGGCGCCGAGGTGACGGACCCGCGCGCCCAGCCGCCTGCGGAGTCGGCCTTCGACGTCGTCATCGACGCAGTGGGCGCCAAGGCCACGCGCCACCAGGCCATCGCCGCGGTCAAGCCCGGCGGCGTGGTCATGCACGTCGGCCTGCAGGACTGGGCGAGCGAGATCGACATGCGCAAGCTCACGCTGGCCGAGGTCACGCTGCTGGGCACCTACACCTACACCACCGCCGACCTGCGCGCGACGGTCGCTGCGCTCGCGCGCGGTGCCTTCGGCGACCTGGCCTGGGTCGAGGAGCGGCCGCTCGCCGAAGGCGCGCAGGCCTTCGTCGACCTCGACCAGGGGCGCTGCGCTTCGGCGAAGGTGCTGCTCTTGCCCTGACAGCTTCCCGGCCCCGCGTCAGCCCTTGGCGCGCGCCCAGGCCAGCGCGTCCTCGAGCCGGTCGTCGCCCCAGAACAGCTCGCCGGACACGACGAAGGAGGGCGCGCCGAAGATGCCGCGCTCGAGGGCGCGCGGCGTCTGCGCCTTGAGCGCCTCCTTGTTCGCAGGCGAGTTCGCGCGCTCGAGCACCTCGGCCGCATCCAGCCCGAGCGTCGCGAGGGCCTGGCGCAGGTTGTCGTCGCTGCCGATCAGGCAGCCTTGCGTCCAGTGCAGGCGAAACACCTCCTCGGTGAAGCGCTGGCACCAGCCGTCCGCCTTGCCGGCGAGGGCCACGCGCGCGCTGGGCAGCGAGTTCACCGGATAAGTCTGCGGGCGCCGATAGGGCAGCCCGAGGCTCGCCGCGCGGCGTTCGAGGTCGCGCCACATGTAGGCCGTCTTCGCCGACGCTTCGGGGAACGGGAAGCCCAGGCCCTGCTGCTCGCGCACCGGCGGCAGGAAGAAGGGCTGCCAGTCCAGCGCCACGCCCTGCTGCGCGGCCAGGCGCCCGATGCGCGCCACCGTGAGATAGGAGTACGTGCTCGAGTACTCGATCCAGACTTCCATGGCCGGCATGACGACTCCTGTGACGCGGGAGTTGAACGATGCCATGGATCGGGCGCGGCCGCGAGCATTCAGGGCGCCGGCAGCCCCATCCGCCCGGCCAGCGCGTCGAGCCGCGAGATCAGGGGCTCGGGCGGGTCGGCGGCGGACGCCGTCTCGCAGGGCGGTCAGGCCGGCTCGCCGCGCGCCGGGCCGGCGCGCCCCGGCGCGTCGGGCACGAGGATCCA
>JAEUPB010000100.1 GCA_016789955.1 Rubrivivax sp.
GAACACGGGTTACCCACCGTCGGCGCCCGCGTCGCAGGCGCCGCGCCGCCGGTGGATAACCCTGCCCAGCAGATCACCCAAGACCCAACCCCGGCTTGAGACTCAAGCCGACAACCGTCCGTTGAAACGGGGCAAGTCCAGCCAGACAGAGGGCACACTTTCTGCCCCGCCTTGCGACTACGGTCCTGGCGTGTTCTCTTCTCGTCCCTCGAACGGGGGAGCCTGTGCGGGTGGCCCGGCTGGGCGATGACGGCGAGGACCTGCAGCGGCACCATGCACGGCATGAGCACCGTTTTCGAGACCGCCGCCCGCGTCGACGTTCTGGCCGCCACCGTCCGCGCGATCGCCCTGGCCCTGCCTGCAGATGCCGCCATGTCAGCAGTCGACCGACTGCAAGTCGAACTGTCGAACTCGCCGCGCTGAGGCCGGTCAGCGGCGCGGCGGACGCGGCCGCAGCAGGGACACTGGCCACGGTGCTGCAGGCGCTGACTCGGGCCTGATGGAGCGGCGCACACGGGCCTCGTGCTGGGCGCCCCTTGCGCTGCTGCTGATGGCCCTGTCGGCGGCAGCGGCACCGGGCGACCGATCGCGGGCTCTACGCGCCGAGTTCCAGCGAACGAACCCGTGCCCGAGCACGGGCGCCAGGCGCGGCGCCTGCCCTGGCTATGAGGTCGACCACCGCGAGGCGCTGATCTGCGGCGGCCGCGACGAGCTGGCGAATCTGCAGTGGCTCACGGTGGAAGAGCAGCGCGCCAAGACCCGCGTGGAAGTGAAGCTGTGCCGGAGCAGATGAGCGATTTGCGACCAGTATGCGCGGGCGCGCAGGCACGCGCGAATTGGCAACTATGTCCGGCGCAGGTGCGTCGGCCCGGCTTGTAAAACCGAGTCTCGCCACACGCCACCAAGAAGGTACCGCTATGAAGACTTGGTTCATCGCCGCCCTCGTCGCGCTGGTTTGCACTCAAGCGGATGCACAGCGGATAGCGGACATCAGTGGTCTTGGTGGCATTGGATGTGCCGAGTACCTTGAAGACCGTAGGGCCGCCAACAAGACCCAAGACGCGCTTTATGGGACTTGGGCCTGGGGCTACTTGTCGGGCTACAACCACTTCAGCAGCCACAAGGAAGTCGATATCCCAACCATTCCGACCATCTTGGCCTACTTGGACAAGTACTGCCGCGTAAACCCTCTGGAGAAAGTTGTCGTGGGTGCAATCACGCTCATCGGCGATCTAGGGGGCTGGAGAAGGCGGTGAATCCCCTGCGGGCAGGCGATGGCTTGGCGCAAGGCGCCGGAATGGAATCGTTGCGATGGCGAGGGGCGAGGGGGCGGCGGCCCTGCAGGTGCTGTCGGGATGGGGCCACCGTGCCTACAGGGCGCCTACAGCGCCGGCAGAAAGGACAAGGGGTCGGCGCCTTGTGAACGCCAACCCCTTGATTTCTCTGGTGCCGGTGAAGAGAGTCGAACTCCCGACCTTCGCATTACGAATGCGCTGCTCTACCAACTGAGCTACACCGGCGAAGCCCGCGAGTATA
Organism: Rubrivivax sp.; assembly: GCA_016789955.1. GTDB lineage: Bacteria > Pseudomonadota > Gammaproteobacteria > Burkholderiales > Burkholderiaceae_C > Rubrivivax. The sequence goes on from JAEUPB010000100.1 coordinate 1,537, forward strand.
GGGCATCGGCCACCGCTCGGCCCCGATCAGCGGCTCGCCGATGCCGGCGGCGGCAACGCGGGCGTCATCGCATCCAGCGGGATGCCGCGGCGGCGGAACTCCCCCAGCACCATCTGCACCGGGACGCTGCCGCCATCGGCCAGCGCCTGCACCTGCGACGCGAACGCATCGATCGTGCGGCGCGACTGTTCGGCACGCTGCAGCGGCGCCGCCTGCGCGGCGAGCCGCGCGCGCAGGTCCTGCCTCACGTCGCGGAGGTGCCAGGCCTGCGCGATGAACCAGGCGAGCACGGCCGCCAGCAGCAGCGCCGTGGGCACGAACAGGCCGTGGCGGCGCGTCATCGCGCGGGCAGCGGATGCGCGGCGAGCAGCGCGCGGATGCGGCCGTCGCCGTCCTGGCCGCGCTCGGCCATCGTCGCCAGCAGGCGGACCATCTCGCGGTGCACCTGCTCCAACGGCGCCGTCTGCTGCACGTACTGCTGCTGCTGCACGAGTTCGGCCTGCAGGGCCTCGTTGATGCGCTGCAGGCGGAGCACCGTGCCCATCAGCAGCGCGAGCAGGCCGGCGCCGGCCAGGAGCAGCGCCCACTCCGCACGGGTCAGCATGTGCGCTTCAGGCGTAGGTGATCCAGCCGTCGTACGGCGGGCCATCCAGGTGCGGCAGATGGTTGAAGGTGTGCAGCGCGCGCCGGCCGCGCGAGACGACCAGTTCCGTCAGCGCGCTGTTGCGCAGCCGCAGGTTCAGTTCGACGAAGGCTTCCGGTGGCGCGCCCACCGTGCGCGCGACGGCCGTGCAGATCGGGCCGCCGCTGGAGACCACGAGCACGTACGCGTCGGTCTCGGCGGCCGTGGCCAGCGCGGCATCCACGGCATCGGCGAACGCGGCATAGGGCGGCAGCCCCTGCGGCAGCACCTCGCCGCGCGCCCAGCGCCGCAGCCCGTCGCGCAGCAGGCGGAAATGGCCCCGCACCTCCTCGGGCGTGCGGGCCGGCGCGAGCGGCCCCTCGTGCACGGTACGGATCACCGCTACGCTGTCGTATTCGTCGAGCCCCGGCAGCGCTTGCGCTGCATGGGCCGTACCGAGCCCCTCTTCGAGTGCTGCGAGCGACTGCTCGTGCCGCCGCAGCGTGCCGCGCAGCACCGCGTCGAAGCGCATCCCGCGGCCGCGGAACCACTCGCCCAGGCGCACGCACTGCCGGTGCCCGAGCTCGCTCAGGCGGTCGTAGTCGTCGCTGCCGAACGAGGCCTGCCCGTGGCGCACCAGTACCAGCGTGCCCACGTCAGGCCGCGCCCCCGGTCTCGGCGTGGTACCGGGTGACGCGCTCCACCTCGTGGCGCGACCCCAGCACCACCGCCACGCGCTCGTGCAGCTTGCCCGGAACGAGATCGAGGATGCGGCGCTGCCCGTCGGTGGCCATGCCGCCGGCCTGCTCGACGATGAAGGCCATCGGGTTGGCCTCGTACATCAGGCGCAGCTTGCCGGGCTTGTCGGCCTCGCGCTTGTCCCAGGGGTAGAGGAACACGCCGCCGCGGGTGAGGATGCGGTGCACGTCGGCCACCATGCTGGCCACCCAGCGCATGTTGAAGTCCTTGCCGCGCGGGCCTTCGCGGCCGGCCAGGCATTCGTCGATGTAGCGGCGCACCGGCGGCGCCCAGTGGCGCAGGTTGCTCATGTTGATCGCGAACTCGCGCGTGTCCTCGGGGATCTGCACCTGCTCGGCGGTCAGCACCCACGAGCCGGTCTCGCGGTCGAGCGTGAACATCGCCACGCCGCTGCCCACCGTCAGCACCAGCGTGGTCTGCGGGCCATAGACGCAGTAGCCGGCCGCAGCCTGCTGCTTGCCGGGCTGCAGGAAGTCCTCCTCGGCGATGCCGCGCGCATGGCCGATCTTGCGCAGCACGCTGAAGATGGTGCCGATCGAGACGTTGACATCGATGTTGCTGGAGCCGTCGAGCGGGTCGAACAGCAGCATGTACTCGCCCTGCGGGTAGCGGTTGGGCACCACGTGGATCGAGTCCATCTCCTCGCTGGCCATCGCCGCCAGGTGGCCGCCCCACTCGTTGGCCTCGATCAGCACCTCGTTGCTGATGACGTCGAGCTTCTTCTGCACCTCGCCCTGCACGTTCTCGCTGCCGGCGGTGCCCAGCACATCGCCGAGCGCGCCCTTGTTCACCGCGATGGCGATGGTCTTGCAGGCGCGTGCGACGACCTCGATCAGCAGCCGCAGCTGCGCCGGGATGTGGCCGTGCTCGCGCTGCTGCTCGACCAGGTAGCGCGTGAGGCTGATTCGGGCGGTGCGGTTCGCGGGGCTCATCGTCGGATGCTGAATGGTGGGTACTCGCGGGGGACTACGCCGCGTCGGCCAGCGCGTGCTGCACGACCTCGCGCACGTCGCTGGACAGCGTGGCCTTGGCCGCCACCTTCTCGATGGCCGCGCGCGCCGACGTGCGGTACGGCTCGGACAGCGTGCGCCAGCGGTCCATCGCGCGGGCCATGCGCGAGGCGAGCTTGGGGTTGCCCGCGTCGAGCTGCAGCACCATGTCCGCCCAGAGCGCGTGGCCGGCGCCGTCCGGCCGGTGGAACGAGGCCGGGTTGCCGAAGAACAGCGGCGACAGCAGGCTGCGCGCGCGGTTCGGGTTCTTCAGCGAGTAGTCGGCGTGCTTCATCAGCGACAGCACGCGTGAGAACGTGGCGCCGGCGCGTTCGCCCAGTGGCTCGGCGGCTGCTGCCTGCATCGCGAACCACTTGTCGATGACCAGCGCGTCGCCCTTGAACATCGCGTGCATGCGGTCGAGTGCCGGCTGCGCCAGCTCGGCGTGCGAGTGCACGAGCGCGCCCAGCGCGCCCAGCCGGTCGGTCATGCTGCCGGCGTCCTTGAAGCGCTGGTAGGCGCGGCCGGGCCACACGGCGTCGTGGGTCTGTGCGGCCCGCAGGCAGAGCATCGAGAGCGCCCGATTGGCCAGCGCACGCCGGCCTGCCTGCTGCGGCGTGGGCGCGTAGCCCTCGCGCACCTGGTGGGCCTCCCAGGCCCATTGCCAGTCGGCTTCGAGCATCGACGCGAGCTGGTTGCGGAAGCGCTCACGCACGAGGTGGATGCGCTGCGGGTCGACCGCCTCGCCCCGGCCGGCGATCTGCTCGGCCACCTCGCCCTCGTCGGGGAGCTGCAGCACGAGGTCCTTGAACGACGGATCGAGCCCGTCCTGCCGCAGCGCTCGGCCCATCGCCGAGACATAGGCATCGTCGAGCGGGTGCGTGCCGGGCTGCAGCACGGCATCCACGAGCCGGCGCATCGCGAGCTTCTGCGCCGCTTCCCAGCGGTTGAACGCATCGTCGTCGTGGGCCAGCAGCGCGAGCAGGTCTTCGTCGGCGAGGCCGTCGTCGAGGACGACCGGCGAAGAGAACCCGCGCAGGAGCGAAGGGACTGGCGGCGCGGCGACCTCGTCGAACACGTACGCCTGCTCGGGTTGGTCGAGGACCAGCAGCCGCTGCGGCGCCAGGTTCCCGCCGTCGCGGCCGACCAGCGCCGCCAGCACAGGGATCACGAACGGCTCCTTGGCAGGCTGGCCCGGCGTGGCCGGGCACTGCTGCGCAAGCGTGAGCGTGGCGCGGCGCGCGTCGGCGTCGTAGTGGCAGCGCGCCGTGACGCGCGGCGTGCCCGACTGCGCGTACCAGCGCTTGAAGGCGTCCAGCCGCGTGGCGAGCTCGCTGTGCGCGTTCGCATCGGCGATGGCCTGCGCGAAGTCGTCGCAGGTCACGGCCTGGCCGTCGTGGCGCTGGAAGTACAGCGTCAGGCCGCGGGCGAAGCCGTCGGCCCCCACCAGCGTCTGCATCATGCGCACCACCTCGGCGCCCTTCTCGTAGACGGTGGCGGTGTAGAAGTTGTCGATGGCGGCGTACTGGTCGGGCCGCACCGGGTGCGCCATCGGGCCGGCGTCTTCGGGAAACTGCGACTGGCGCAGGCGCCGCACGTCGTTGATGCGGCAGACGGCGCGCGCATTCGCGTCGCCGGCCATGTCCATCGAGAACTCCTGGTCGCGGAAGACCGTCAGGCCCTCCTTCAGCGACAGCTGGAACCAGTCGCGACAGGTCACGCGGTTGCCGGTCCAGTTGTGGAAGTACTCGTGCCCGATCACGCTCTCGATGGCGTGGAAGTCGCGGTCGGTGGCGGTGGCCGGGGACGCCAGCACGTAGGCGGTGTTGAACAGGTTCAGGCCCTTGTTCTCCATCGCGCCGGAGTTGTAGTCCTGCACCGCCACGATCATGAATCGGTCGAGGTCCAGCGCCAGCCCGAAGCGCGCCTCGTCCCAGGCCACCGAGGCCACCAGCGAAGCCATCGCGTGCTCGGTCTTGCCGAGGTCGCCGGGGCGCACGTAGACCTGCAGCAGGTGCTCACGGCCGCCGCGGCTGACGATGCGCTGCTCGCGGGCGACCAGGTTGCCGGCCACCAGCGCGAACAGGTAGCTGGGCTTGGGGTAGGGGTCGTGCCACTTCGCGTAGTGGCGGCCGCCGTCGAGCTCGCCCTGCTCGACGAGGTTGCCGTTGGACAGCAGCACCGGGTACTTCGCCTTGTCGGCGCGCAGCGTCACCGTGTACGTGGCCATCACGTCGGGCCGGTCGAGGAAGTACGTGATGCGGCGGAAGCCCTCGGCCTCGCATTGCGTGAACAGGCCGCCGGCGCTGGTGTACAGGCCCGACAGCTCCGTGTTCTTGTCGGGCGCGTTGGTGTTGCGGATCTCCAGCGTGAACGCGTCGGCCGCGGGCGGCTGCTCGATCACCAGCAGGCTGCCGTCCTGCCGGAACGACAGGCTCTGGCCGTCGGCCATCACTCGCAGCAGCACCAGGTCCTCGCCGTGCAGCACCAGCGGCTGGCCGGGCGGCAGCGCGGTGTTGCGCTCGACGCGCAGCTTCGACGACACGATGGTCTTGGCCGCGTCGAGGTCGAAGCTCAGCTCGGCGGCGCGGATCCAGTAGGCCGGCGGCGCGTAGTCCCGTCGGTGGACGATCACGGAGTGCGTTTCGCGCATGGACGTTGTCTCCTTGGGGCCTCCGAGGAGGCCCTCACAAGCCCTGCTTCAGGCTGGCCTCGATGAAGGCATCGAGGTCGCCGTCGAGGACCTTCTGCGTGTTGCTGATCTCGACGTTGGTGCGCAGGTCCTTGATGCGGCTCTGGTCGAGCACATAGCTGCGGATCTGGTGGCCCCAGCCGACGTCGGTCTTGCTGTCCTCGAGCTTCTGCTGCTGCTCGCGCTGCTTGCGCATCTCGTGCTCGTACAGCCGGCTCTTCAGCATCTGCCAGGCCTCGTCTCGGTTGCGATGCTGGCTGCGGTCGTTCTGGCACTGAACGACGATGCCGGTCGGGATGTGCGTGAGCCGCACCGCCGAGTCGGTCTTGTTGATGTGCTGCCCGCCGGCGCCGCTGGCGCGAAAGGTGTCGGTGCGCACGTCGGCCGGGTTGATCTCGATCTCGATCGAGTCGTCCACCTCGGGGTAGACGAACAGCGACGCGAAGCTCGTGTGACGGCCGCCGGACGAGTCGAACGGGCTCTTGCGCACCAGGCGATGCACGCCGGTCTCGGTGCGCAGCTGCCCGTAGGCGTACTCGCCCTCGATCTTCAGCGTGGCGCTGCGGATGCCGGCCACGTCGCCCTCGGTCTCTTCCAGCACCTCGGCCTTGAAGCCCTTGCGCTCGCAGTACTTCAGGTACTGGCGCAGCAGCATCTGTGCCCAGTCGCAGGCCTCGGTGCCGCCGGCGCCGGCCTGGATGTCGATGAAGCAGTTCAGCGGGTCGGCGGGGTTGCTGAACATGCGCCGGAACTCGAACTGCTCGACGACCTCGCGCAGCTTGTGCGCATCGGCCTCGATGGCCTGCAGGCCGGCGATGTCGCCGTCGGCCTTGCTCATCTCGTACAGCTCGGTGTTGTCGTCGAGGTTGCCGCGCAGGTGGTCGATGGTGCCGACCACGCCCTCGAGCAGCTTCTTCTCGCGGCCGAGCTCCTGCGCCCGCTTGGGCTCGTTCCAGACGCTCGGGTTCTCCAGCGCCGCGTTGACCTCGTTCAGCCGCAGTGCCTTGCGGTCGTAGTCAAAGATACCCCCGTAGCTGTTCGGTGCGGGCGGAGAGGTCGGCCAGCAGGGTGCCGATGGCGTTGATCTGTTCGGTGTCCATGGGGCGCGATTGTCTCTCGGCTCGCGGCGTCGCCGCTTCAAGCCCGTGCCCGAGCCCGTGCATCAATCGGCCAGGAACCGGCGCAAGTGCGCGGCCACCGCCTCGGGCTGGTCGTGGTGCAGCATGTGGCCGCAGTCGGCGATGACGTGGCGTTCCGTGTGCGGCACCACGTCGAGCCGGCGGTGGAACTCGGGCTTGGTGTAGCGATCACCCCACCACTTGGCGATGTCGGTGTCGGCGCCTTCGATCCACAGCACCCGGGCGCGGATCGCCTTCCACGACTCGAGCACTTCGTCGACGTGATACAGCAACGGGTTGGGCCGCTTGTGCGCCGGATCGCCCAGCACGTGCCAGCGCCCGTCGGCGCGCTGCTCGGCCCAGTGCGGCGCCAGCCACGCGGCGCGTTCGGCCGACAGCCGCGGGTTGTTGCGCATCAGCCGCTCGGCCACCTCGGCCAGGCTGGCGTAATCGCGCATCGTCTGCGGCGTCTTCAGTTCGTCCAGCCACTGGACGAGGCGGCGCGGCCCTTGCGACGGGCGCGCGGCCGGCATGCCGAAGCCTTCGAGGTTGACGAGGCGGCGGATGCGCTGCGGTCGCACGCCGGCGTAGCTCATCACGACGTTGCCGCCCATGCTGTGGCCGAGCAGGTCCACCGGCGCGTCGGGCGAGATCGCGTCGAGCAGGCCGTCGAGGTCGCCGAGGTAGTCGGGGAACCAGTAGCAGTCGGCGTGCGGCGATTCGGTGCGGCCGAAGCCGCGCCAGTCCGGCGCGACCACCTCGCGATCGTCTTCGAGTGCGTCGACGATGAACTGGAACGAGGCGGCCACGTCCATCCAGCCGTGCATCATCACCAGCGGCGGCGAGGAACCGGGAGTCGTGGCCGGCCAGCGGTGCAGGTGGTGGCGCAGGCCGCGCACGGTGACGAACTCGCTGCGCGACGGGCGGCGCGGCTGGCAAGGCGGGGCAGACATCCGACGACTGTAGGCCAGGCGCGCGCGGGCCGGCCAGTCGCGGGGAAGCCCCGGCGATTGATGCGCCGGGCCATGCTTAAATCGCCTTCCGTCCGCTGCGGGCATCACCGGAGAGCGCCCCCGATGTATCGGCTGCATGGCCTCGCCCAATCGGGCAACACCTTCAAGGTGGCGTTCGCGCTGCGCGTGCTGCAGCAGCCTTGCGAACTGGTCTTCGTCGACTTCATGAACGCCGCCACGCGCTCGCCGCAGTGGCGCGCCGAGCTGAACCCGATGGGCGAGATCCCGGTGCTCGACGACGGCCCGCGACGGCTCACGCAATCGGGCGCGATCCTCACGCTGCTGGCGCGGCGCCACGGGGCGCTGGGCGGGCGCGACGATGACGAGCAGTTCGAGGTGCTGCGCTGGCTGCTGTTCGACAACCACAAGTTCACGAGCTACTTCGCCACCTGGCGCTACATGAAGTCGTTCGCGCCGACGCCGCCGGACCCGGCGGTGCGGGCCTTCCTGATGCCGCGCATCGAGAACTGCTTCGGCATCGTCGAGCAGCACCTGTCCGGGCGCGAGTTCCTGGTCGGCGACGCGCTGACCATCGCCGACCTGTCGCTGTCGGGCTACCTGTTCTTCCCCACCGAGGAGAGCGGCATCGACCTGCCGGCGCGCTACCCGGCGATCGCCCGCTGGGTGCAGCGGCTGCGCGAGGTGCCCGGCTGGCAGGACCCGTACGACATGCTGCCGGGCGAGCGCATCGCCCCGAAGTGGTGAACCGGGAGCGCTCCATGGCCGAGACCCCCCACACGCTGCGCGCGGCCGAACCGCGCGACCTGCCGGCCATCACCGGCCTGATCGGCGAGCTCGCCGAGTTCGAGCGCCTCACGCACCTGATGCAGGCCACGCCGGAGAGTCTGCATCCGCACCTGTTCGGGCCCCGTCCCGTCGCCGAGGCGGTGGTGGCCGAGATCGGCCCGCAGGTCGTGGCCTTCGCGTTGTTCTTCACCAACTTCTCCACCTTCCTCGCGAAGCCGGGGCTGTACCTGGAGGACCTCTACGTGCAGCCGGCCTATCGCGGCCACGGCATCGGCAAGGCGCTGCTGCAGCACCTGGGCGCGCTCGCGGTGGCGCGCGGCTGCGGCCGCTTCGAGTGGAGCGTGCTCGACTGGAACCGCAATGCCATCGAGTTCTACGAGCGCATGGGCGCCACCGTGATGCCCGACTGGCGCATCTGCCGCGTCACCGGCGAGGCGCTGGCGGCGTTCGGCCGCTAGTGTCCTGTCCCGGAAATACATGCCATTGAGATTCGACCAGATCGCGATGATCGCGGGTGCGGCGGGTGGGGGCGATACCGGGTGGTATCGCCCCCACCCGGCAAGCCCGCGAGGGCGCGATCTGGTCGAACCCCTTTGGGGCGGGCCGAAACGGGGCGATCGCGGCGTTGCAGAGCCGGCCAGATACCCAGCGGTATCTGGCCGGCTCCGCGCCTTGCGCTCATCCCCGTTGCGGCCCGTCGCAGTGGCACGTATCTCCGGGACAGGACACTAGATGGACCGCCCGACCGACCCGGCGACGCTGGCCGCGCTCGGAGGCGACGGCGTGGCGCAGGCGCTGGCGGCGCTGGACTTGCCGCTGGCCCTGGTCGACGGCCGTGGCGTCGTGCGGTGGCGATCGGCCGGCTACACCGCCCTCGAGGCGGCCGCACCCGGGTTCGATGCCGGCCGCTGCCGCGATGGCGACGAACTCGCCACCCGTGACGCGGCAGGCATCCGCCGGCGCTGGCGCTGGCACGTGCAACCGGCCGAAGGCGGCGCGCGGTTGCTGCGGGCCGAGTCGCGCGACGAGGTGCACGCGCTGCAGGAGCGGCTGGACCTGGTGCAGGAGTTCACCGACACAGGCCTCTTCGAGCGCGACCCGGCCACGCAGCAGGGCCGCTGGGATCGCCACATGTTCCGCATCTGGGGCCTGCCCGACGTGGGCGGCGGCGTGGCGCCCGATCACGCCGAGACCGGGCGGCTGATGGTCGAGGGCGAGCGGCCGAGCTTCGGCCCGGTCGACAGCCCCGGCCCGCACGAGCGGCGGCTGCGCATCCGCCGCGCCGACGGGCAGCTGCGGCACCTGCATGCGGGCTTCCGGGTGATCTTCGACGAGCAGGGCCGGCCCGAGCGCATGCTCGGGGTCAACACCGACGACACCGACGTCTACGAGCTGGCGCAGCGCGCCGACAGCCTGTCCGAGCAGTTGCAGGCGGTGCTGGAGATGAGTCGCATCGGCCTGTGGCGCGTGGACCTGGCGCGCGAGCGCGTGGTGTTCGACCCGCGGGCCGCCGAGATCGTCGGGCTGCCGTACGACCTGGCGGGCTACACGCGCGAGCAGGCGCGCGGCCAGCTGCACCCGGACGATGTGCAGCTGGTCGATGCGTCGGCCGATCGCACGCTCGCCTCCGGCGAGCCCATCGACATGGAGCTGCGCTACCGGCGCGAAGGCGGCGGATGGCGGCACGTGCTGCTCAGGCGCGCGCTGCAGCGCGACCCCGAGGGCCGCGCGGTGGGCTACGTCGGCGTGGTGATGGACATCAGCGAGCGCGTGCAGGAGCGCGAGCGCGCAGCCGAAGCCGCACGCCGTCTCGAGTCGGCCGCCGAGGCGGCACGCGTCGGACTGTGGTCGACGCGCAGCGACAGCCGCCACCAGGAGTGGAACGAGCGCGCCTTCCGGATCTTCGGCCTCGATCCGGCCGAAGGGCCGCTGAAGCTGCGCGACTGGCTGCTGCGCTGCGTGCACGAAGGCGACCGGGAGCGCGTGCTGGGCGCCCTCCTGGCCTGGTGGGAGCGGGGCGACGGCGACCAGAGCCACGAGTTCCGCATCGTGCGCCCGAGCGACGGCGCCACGCGCTGGGTGGCGATCCGCGGCCGTATCGAACGCGTCGGGACCGAGGGCCATCGCTACGCCGAGGGCGTGGCCCTGGACGTGACGCAGCAGCACGAGACGCTGCGGGAGCTGCGGGCCACGGTGGCCCGCATGGCGCTCACCACGCGGGCCTTGGGCCTGGGCACGTGGACCTCGGACGCCAGCCACCAGGCGGTGCACTGGGACGAGCAGATGTTCCGCCTGCGCGGCGTGGAGTCACCGGGGCGCCTGGTGCCGCCCGAGGAGATCCCGAGCTACCTGTACCCCGAGGAACGCGACGCGGTGATGACCCAACAGGTGTGCCTGATCGCCGATGGCGCGCCGTGGCACCGGGAGTTCCGAGTGCAGTGGCCCGACGGGCAGGTCCGCTGGATCACCTCGCACTCGGTGCAGGTCTACGACGACGCCGGCCGGCCCGACGGCCGCATCGGCGTGAACTGGGACAGCACCGACACCCACCTCGCGGCGCAGGCCCTGCGCGAGCGGCAGGTGGCGGTGGCCGAGAGCCAGGCCAAGTCGGCCGCGATGTCGCGCATCAGCCATGAACTGCGCACGCCGCTGAACGCGGTGCTGGGCTTCACGCAGCTGCTGCGGGTGGCCGAGCACGACGGCGATGCCGAACGGCGCTCGCGCTGGCTGGCGCATGTCGAGGACGCCGGGCGGCACCTGCTGGCGCTGATCGACGATGTGCTCGAGTTGTCGCGCGCACAGATCGGGCGGCTGAAGCTCGATGCGCAGCCGCTGCACTGCCGCGACGTGCTGGAGGCGGCGCTGCCGATGGTCGACGCGGCCGCGCGCGCCAGCGGCGTCACGCTGCACGTCGACGAGGCCGAGGGCTGCGTGCTGGCCGACCCGGTGCGCTTGCGCCAGGTGGTGATCAACCTGCTCTCCAACGCGATCAAGTACAACCGCCGCGGCGGCACGGTGCGCATCGCCTGCGTCGAGCGCGGCGCGCAGGTCGCCATCGAGGTCACCGACACCGGCATCGGCATCGCGCCCGAGCGCATGCGCGAGGCCTTCGAGCCGTTCATCCGGCTCGGCGGCGAGGGCAGCGGCGTGGAGGGCAGCGGCATCGGGCTGTCGATCGTCAAGGTGCTCGTCGAAGCGATGGGCGGCGAGGTCGAGGCGCGCAGCCGGCCCGACGTGGGCAGCACCTTCGTCGTGCGGCTGCCCCGGGCCGGCAGCGGGGGGGCCGGCGTGGCGACGACCGCCGTCGAGGGCCGCGGCCCGGGCGCTGCCGGATCCGATGCGACGGACCCGGTGGCTGTCAAGCAGGCCCTCGTGATCTACGTCGAGGACAACCCGGTCAATGCACTGCTCGTGCGCGAGATGCTGGCGCACCGTCCCGGCGTCGCGCTGCAGATCGCCGAAGACGGCCGCAGCGGCGTGGCGATGGCACATGCCTGCACGCCCGACCTGATGCTCGTGGACATGCAGTTGCCCGACATCGACGGCTACGCGGTGCTGGCCGCGCTGCGGGCCGATGCCCGCACGGCGCAGGTGCCCTGCGTGGCGCTGTCGGCCAACGCGACGCGCGAGGACGTCGACGAGGCGCTGGCCGCCGGATTCGCCGACTACTGGACCAAGCCGGTGGACTTCGCGCGCTTCCTCGCCGGCATCGACGCGATGCTCGAGCGGGGCCGCTGACGCCGGTTCAGGAACTGCGCCTGCGCAGCGGCCGCGACAGCAGCTGCCCGAGCGCGCGCCACAGGAACACCGCGTTGGTGTCCACGTAGCGCCAGGCCAGCCGGCGCGGCTCCTGCGCGAAGCGGTGCAGCCACTCGAGGCCCATGCGCCGCATCCAGCGCGGCGCGCGCTTCAGCGCACCGGCGTGGAAGTCGAACGCCGCCCCGACACCCAGCATCACCGCAGGGATGCGTCCGCGGTGCTCGTGCATCCAGCGCTCCTGCTTCGGGCATCCGAGGCCGACGAAGACGATCTGCGCGCCCGAGCGCTGGATGTGCTGCACGACGCGTGCGTCCTCCTCGGCGGTGAGCGGCCGGTGCGGCGGCGCCAGCGCGCCGACGATCTGCAGCTTGGGGTAGTGCCCGCGCAGCCGCTTGCGCAGCGCCGACAACGTCTCCTTCGTGCTGCCGAGCAGGAACACGCCGTGCTCGTTGACCTCGGCCTGCGCGAGCAGCGCGAGCATCACGTCGGGCCCGCCCAGACGCGGCTGCCCGCGGTGGCCCAGCAGCCGCAGCATCCACGCCACCGGCGCGCCGTCGGGCGCGGCCAGGTCGGCGTGCAGCAGCGCCACGGCGAACTCGGGGTCGCGTCCGTAGGTCACCACCGAATGGGCGTTGCAGAAGCACACCACGCGCGACTCGCGCTGGTTGGCCCACACCGCGATGCGGGCCAGCACGTCGTCCCAACCGAGCACGTCGATCGGGGCGCCGAGCACCGGCACCGTCTGGCGGTGGATCACGCGCTACTCGTGGTGGTCGTAGGCCTGGAAGCCGGCGAGCTTCACGAGGCTGTCGCGTCGCGCGGACGTGTAGTCGGCCTCGACCATCTCGCGCACCAGTTCGTCGAACGACGTGCGCGGCACCCAGCCCAGCTTCTCGCGCGCCTTGGTGGGGTCGCCCAGCAGCGTCTCCACCTCGGTCGGGCGGTAGTAGCGCGGGTCCACGCGCACGATCACGTCGCCGGGCTTGCAGCGCGCCTGCTTGCCGGTGACCGCAGTGACGGTACCGATCTCCTGCTCGCCCTGGCCGCTGAATGCGACCTCCACGCCCAGTTCGGCGCAGGCACGCTGCACGAACTGGCGCACGCTGTACTGCACGCCGGTGGCGATGACGTAGTCCTCGGCCTGCTGCTGCTGCAGCATCAGCCACTGCATCTCGACGTAGTCGCGCGCATGGCCCCAGTCGCGCAGCGCCGACAGGTTGCCCAGGTACAGGCAGTCCTGCAGGCCGAGCGCGATGCGCGCCACGGCGCGGGTGATCTTGCGGGTGACGAAGGTCTCGCCGCGCAGCGGGCTCTCGTGGTTGAAGAGGATGCCGTTGCAGGCGTACATGCCGTAGGCCTCGCGGTAGTTCACGGTGATCCAGTAGGCGTACAGCTTGGCCACCGCGTAGGGGCTGCGCGGGTAGAACGGCGTGGTCTCCTTCTGCGGCACTTCCTGCACGAGGCCGTACAGCTCGGAGGTGCTGGCCTGGTAGAAGCGCGTGGTCTTCTCCAGGCCCAGGATGCGCAGCGCCTCGAGGATGCGCAGCGTGCCCATGCCGTCGACTTCGGCGGTGTACTCCGGCGTCTCGAAGCTCACCTGCACGTGGCTCATCGCGCCGAGGTTGTAGATCTCGTCGGGACGCACCTGCTGCACGATGCGGATCAGGCTGGTGGCATCCGACAGGTCGCCGTAGTGCAGCTTGAAGCGCAGGTCGGTCTCGTGCGGGTCCTGGTAGAGGTGGTCGACGCGGTCGGTGTTGAACAGCGACGCGCGGCGCTTGATGCCGTGGACCTCGTAGCCCTTCTTCAGCAGCAGTTCGGCCAGGTAGGCGCCGTCCTGGCCGGTGACGCCGGTGATGAGTGCGACCTTGGGCATGGGCAGGCGGATGTCCACGAAGCGATGGCGGGCATTGTGCCTGTCGGGGGCCGCGGCACCGCCATCGTGCGGCGCTGCGCGACGGCGCTCAGCCCGCCCGGCGATCTCGCTGTGAGCGCGCCTCGTGCAGCGCGTGCAATGAGATCTTGCGCACCTCGGCCTTGCTCTGCTCGATGTGGCTCTTCAGCAGCAGCTGTGCCTGGTCGGCGCGCCGCTGCACGATGGCGCGCAGGATCTTCGCGTGCTCGGCATAGGTGGCCTCGATGCGGTCGGGCCGCGTGAAGTCGAGCCGGCGCACGATGCGGATGCGGTCGGTGACCTCGCCGTGCACGCGGGCCATTTCGTGGTTGCCGGTGGCGCGCACCAGCGCGGCGTGGAAGTCCTCGTCGAGGCGGCCGACCTCGTGCGGGTCCGTGAGCCGCTCGGCCATGGGCACCAGCCACACCGACTTCAGCGCGTCGAGCGCCTCGGAGTCGTCGGGTCGGTGCATCAGCCGCGCGACGCTCGCCGACTCGAGCACGATGCGCAGGTCGTAGAGCTGGTCGAGCCGCTCGAAGTCGATCGACCGCACGAACCAGCCGGTCTTGGCCTCGACGTCGATGAAGCCCTCGTTGCGCAAGCGCAGCAGCGCCTCGCGCACCGGCGTGCGGCTCACGCCCAGCCGCTGCCCGATCTCGGCTTCGGAGAGGCGATCGCCGGCGATCCAGCGGAAGTCGTGGAGCTCGCCCTTCAGCGCGGCGTAGACGGTGTCGGAGAGGCTGGCCATGGGGGTGTGGAACCGGCGCGGAGGGCGATCATCGCCGACGCCATGGGTTCGAGTTGCCTCAGCTCTCTCCGATGGCGCCGAGCACGTCCGCCAGCGTCGCCGTCCAGCCGACGATGCCGCCTTGCGCGACGATCATCTCCAGCGTGGCGGCCTTGTAGGCCGGGAAGTAGCTCTCGGTGGCCTCTTCCACCAGCAGGCTGTCGTAGCCGCGGTCGTTGGCCTCGCGCATCGTGGTCTGCACGCAGACCTCGGTGGTGACGCCCGCGAACACGAGCTGCGTGACGCCGGCGGCCTCCAGCAGCGCCTGCATCGACGTGGCGTGGAAGGCGCCCTTGCCGGGCTTGTCGATCACCCACTCGCCGCTGCGCGGGGCCAGCGCCGGCACGATCTCGCTGCCCGGTTCGCCGCGCACCAGCAGCCGCCCCATGGGCCCCGGGTCGCCGATGCGGCGCGGCGGCGAGCCGCGCTCGCGCTTGGCCGGCGGGCAGTCCGACAGGTCGGGCGCATGCGACTCGCGGGTGTGCAGCACCGGCCAGCGCCGCTTGCGCCAGGCCTCCAGCAGTTGCCGCGACGGCTCGATCGCCGCCTGAAGCCGAGACACGTCGTTGCCCAGCGAGGCGCCGAAGCCGCCGGGCTCGATGAAGTCACGCTGCATGTCGATGATCACCAGCGCCGCCAGGCCGGGGCGCAGCGTGTAGGGGAAGGGGCGGGCGGGGATCTGCAGCATGGTGGAGGTCATCGATCAATGGGCGTGGCCACCCATGTGGCGGCCGATGTCGTGCCGGTCGGCCCCGGCGGCAGCGCACTCGTGCACGACGCGGCCGCCGCTCATCACCACGATGCGGTCGGCCAGTGCGAGCAGCTCGTCGAGGTCCTCGCTGACCATCAGCACCGCTGCGCCGCGGTCGCGTGCGGCGGCCAGGCGCGCATGCACCTCGGCCACGGCGGTGAAGTCCAGGCCGAACACCGGGTTGCTGACCAGCAGCAGCTCGGCGTCGTCGGAGAGTTCGCGCGCCAGTACGGCGCGCTGCACGTTGCCGCCGGAGAGCGCGCGGATCGGCTCGCCCGGGCCGCGCGTCTTCACCCGGTACGTGGCCACGAGTTCGCGGGCTCGCCGTGTGAGCGCACCGGGCACGCGCCAGCCGCCGCGGGCGTAGGGCGGCGCGTCGAAGCTGCGCAGCCCGATGTTGTCGGCCACGCTCATCGCGCCCACGCAGGCGTTGCGCAGCGGCTCCTCGGGCAGGCCCCGCACGCGCAGGCGGCGGTTCTGGCCGCGCGTGGCGCGATACGCCTGCCCGGCCACGCGCACGTCGCCGCCGACGCGCTCGCGCTGGCCCGCCAGCGCTTCCATCAGCTCGCGCTGGCCGTTGCCCGAGACGCCCGCGATGCCCACGATCTCGCCGCGGCGCACCTCCAGGTCGAGGCCCGCCACGGCCGGTTCACCGCGGTCGCCGGTGACCTGCAGCCCGCGCACCGACAAGCACACGTCGCCGGGCGCGCCGCCCCGGGCGTTCGCGCGGTCGACCGGCGCGTCGGTCGCGGCGGCCTGCGCAGCGTCCCCGCCGCCCACCATCATCGAGGCCAGCTCGGCCGCCGACGTGCCCGCCACCGCGCGGCTGCCGACGTGGGCGCCGCGGCGCAGCACGGTCACGTCGTCGGCGAACTCGATCACCTCGCGGAACTTGTGCGTGATCATCACCACCGTGCACTCGCCCGAATGCGCGCGCTCCTTCAAGGCACCCAGCACCTCGTCGGCCTCCTGCGGCGTCAGCACCGAGGTCGGCTCGTCGAGGATCAGCAGGCGCGGGCGCAGGTACAGCTGCTTCAGGATCTCGAGCTTCTGCTTCTCGCCGGCGGAGAGCTGCATCGGCGTGGCGTCGAGCGGCAGCGCGAACGGGGCGCCCTGCATGAAGGCGTCGAGCTCGGCGCGGACCTTCGGCCAGTCGATGACCCACGGCAGCGCGCCCTTGGCGACGAGCAGATTCTCGGCCACCGTCATGCCCGGCACCACGGTGAAGTGCTGGTAGACCATGCCCAGGCCCAGGCTGCGGGCCACGGTGGGGCTGGAGATCGCCTGCTCGCGCCCGTCGATCAGCACCGAGCCGGTATCGGGCCGGTGGTAGCCCACCAGGCACTTGACCAGCGTGCTCTTGCCGGCGCCGTTCTCGCCGAGCAGCGCGTGCACCGTGCCGGCGCGCACGGTCATCGACACGCCCGAGAGCGCCGTGAAGCTGCCGAAGCGCTTGCCCAGCTCGTAGGTCTCCAGGTTCAGCGCGCCGGTGGCCGTCATCTCAATCCCTCCAGCAGCGTGTCGACGGTCGCGGTGGCGCCGAACACGCCGCCCTGCATGTGCACCATGCGGATGGCGGCGTCGTGGTTGCCGCGGTCCGTGGCGCCGGTGCCGTCTTCCAGCAGCAGGCACTCGAAGCCGCGGTCGTTGGCCTCGCGCATCGTCGTGTGCACGCAGACGTCGGTGGTGATGCCGGCCAGCACCAGGTTGCGGATGCCGCGCGTGTGCAGCAGCAGCTCGAGGTCGGTTGCGCAGAAGCTGCCCTTGCCGGGCTTGTCGATGATGGGCTCGCCAGGATGCGGTGCCAGCTCGG
This sequence comes from Rubrivivax sp., assembly GCA_016789955.1. Taxonomy (GTDB): domain Bacteria; phylum Pseudomonadota; class Gammaproteobacteria; order Burkholderiales; family Burkholderiaceae_C; genus Rubrivivax. The sequence continues at coordinate 18,481 of JAEUPB010000100.1, forward strand.
GGATGATTTCCCAGCCCGGTTCGCCGCGAACCAGGATGCGGCCGCAAGGGCCGGGGTCGCCGATGCCCGCGCCGATGCGCTGCGAGCGCCAGCGCTTGTTGGCCGGCAGGTCCGAGAGGTCGGGCCGGTGGCCTTCGCGGGTGTGGATCACGTGGTAGCCGCGCTTGCGCATCGCCGTGAGCGCGCGGCGGATGGGCTCGATCGGCGCGCGGGTCAGCGCCAGGTCGTAGCCCATCGCGTCGACGTAGCCACCGATGCCGCAGAAGTCGGTCTGCATGTCGATGACGACGAGCGCGGTGTTCTGGGGGCTGAGCTGGCCGTCGTAGGGCCAGGGGTAGGGCGTGGCGACGATGTGGTGCATGGCAGCGTGCGCGGGGTGTGGTCTAGCGGGTGACGCCGAGTTCCTGCGGCGCCCCGGCGAGGCTCTTGCGCGGCGAGCAGGTGGCCACGAGGATCGCCAGCGTCAGCGCGTAGGGCACGGCGTTGAACAGGTGGTATCCGAAGCCGATGCCCACCGACTGCAGCGCCGGCGCGATGGCCCCGGCGCCGCCGAACAGCAGCGCCGCGCCCAGGCAGGCCAGCGGCCGCCAGCGGGCGAAGATCACCAGCGCCACGGCGATCAGGCCCTGGCCGCTGGACAGGCCCTCGTTCCAGCTTCCCGGGTAGTACAGCGACAGCGACGCACCGCCCAGCCCCGCGATGAAGCCACCGGCCGTCGTGGCTGCGATGCGGATGCCGTTCACCGAGTGGCCCAGCGCCCGCGCCGCGTCGGCCGAGTCGCCGGCCATGCGCAGCTTCAGGCCCCACCCGGTGTGGTGCAGGCCCCAGGCGATGAAAGCCGCCAGCAGCACGCCGATCGGGAAGAGCGCGTTGATCGACAGCGCCGCGGCCACCGCACCGGAGTCCGACCAGCCGCCCAGCGGAATGGCCGGGATCTGCGGCGCCTGCGGCTGGATCAGCGGCTTGCCGAGGAAGAACGCGAGGCCCGTGCCCAGCCCCATGATCGCGATGCCGGCCGCGATGTCGTTGACGCGCGGCAGGCTGCACACGAGGCCGTGCACCAGCGCGATCAGTGCGCCGCTGGCGCCGGCGGCCAGCACGCCCACCCACCACAGCCCGGTGCCGTAGGCGGCGCCGAAACCGGCCATCGCCGAGAACACGAGCACGCCCTCGAGCCCGAGGTTGATGCGCCCGGCCTTCTCGGTGATGCACTCGCCGAGGCTGACGAACAGGAATGGCGTGCCGACGCGGATCGCGCCGCCGAGCACGGCGATCAGCACGTCGATCCACTGCTCGGCGGTCATGCGGAGGCTCCGTGTGTCATGGGTTCAGGCCGCCGCCACCTGCGGCGACGGGCGCCACACCAGGTGCAGCCGTCCGCGCAGTGCCTCGCTGGCCAGCACCAGCACGAACGCGATGCCCATCAGCACCTGCACCGACGCATCCGGCAAGCCGAGCCGCCGCTGCAGCAGGCTGCCCGCGGCGAGAAAGCCGCCGAACAGGATGGCCACGGGGATGATCGCCAGCGGCTGGTGCCGCGCGACGAAGCTGACGAGGATGCCGGTGTAGCCCAGCCCCACGATCAGCGAGGCGTTGGCGGCTGTGTGCACGGCGGTGACCTCGATGCCGCCGGCCAGGCCGGCCGCCGCGCCGCCGAGCGCGCACGCAGTGATCAGCAGCCGCGCGGCCGGCAGCCCGACGAGCCGGGCGGCGCGCAGGTTGCCGCCCACCACGCGCGTGGCGAAGCCGTGCGTGGATGCGGCCAGCCACAGCGCCGCCACGATGCACAGCACGATGCCGATCGGCAGCCCCCAATGCACGTCCCAGGTGCCGACCGTGCCGATGCGCAGGCTTTCGGGCAGCGGCGCCGTGGAGGGTTTGTTCAGGCTCGCCGGGTCGCGCAGCGGCCCCTCGACGATGTGCTTGAAGAGCGCGATGGCCAGGTATCCGAGCAGCAGGCTGGAGATGGTCTCGTTGACGCCGCGCCACTGCCGCAGCGCACCGGCCAGCGCGATCCATGCCGCACCGGTCACCGCCGCGGCCAGCAGCAGGCAGACGGTGCCGGCGGTGCCACCGGGCAGCGGCAGCAGCGCCGGCAATGCCGCGGCGGCCAGGCCGCCCAGCACCAGCGCGCCTTCGCCGCCGATCACCACCAGGCCGGCCTGCGCCGGCAGGGCCACGGCCAGTGCCGTGAGCATCAGCGGCGCGGCCCGCTGCAGCGTGTTCTGCAGCGAGAACGAGTCGCCGAAGGCACCGCGGAACAGCAGTACCCAGGTCTCCACCGGGCTCACGCCCCCGAGCCAGACGAACAGGCCGAACAGCAGCAGCGCGCCGGCGAGGGCCGCCAGCGGCAGCAGCACGGCTTCGAGGGTGTCGCGCATCGCGCCGGCCTCAGACCTTGCCGATCACGCCTTCGACGAGGTAGTTCATCGCCTCGAGCTGCAGGTCGGTCTGCTTCAGCGTCGTGCCCTTGGGGATCACGACCTTGCCGGTGTTGTCCTTCAGCTCGCCGGCGAAGATGTCGAAGGTGCCGGCCATCATCTTGGCGCGCACCGCCTCGGCGTTCTTGCGCGCGCCCTCGCTGACGGCGCTGCCGTACGGCGACGACTTGACGAAGCCGTCCTTCAGCCCGCCGCGCACGAAGTTCGGGTGCGGCTTGCCAGTGCGCGCCGCCTCGAGGATCTGCGTGTAGGCCGTGAGCCAGTTCCACTCGGCGCCGGTGAGGTAGGCTTGCGGCGCGAGCTTGGCCTGGCTGGCGTGGTAGCCGCAGACCATCTTGCCGCGCTTGGCGGCCGTCTCCACCACCACCTTCGGCCCGTCGACGTGCATCGTGAACACGTCGACGCCCTGGTCGGCGAGGCTGTTGGTGGCCTCGGCCTCCTTGACGGCCATCGACCAGTCGCCGGTGAAGATCACGGTGGTCGTGATCTTCGGGTCCACCGAGCGGGCGCCCATCGTGTAGGCGTTGATGTTGCGCAGCACCTGCGGTATCGGCTTGGCGGCCACGAAGCCGAGCTTCTTGCTCTTGCTCATGTGGCCGGCGACGACCCCGTTGAGGTACTGCGCCTCGTCGATGTAGCCGAAGAAGCTGCCGGTGTTGGCCGGGTGCTTGCCGGCCGTCCACAGGCCGCCGCAGTGGGAGAAGCGCACGGCGGGGTTCTTCGCCGCCACGGCGAGCATGTGCGGGTCGAAGTAGCCGAACGACGTGGGGAACAGCAGCGTCGCACCGTCCTGCGAGATCATGCCCTGCATGGTCTTCTGCACGGCCTGCGTCTCGGCGACGTTCTCCTCCTCGACGACCTTGACGCCGGCCACCTTCTTCAGCGCCGCGGCGGCCTCGGCCTGCGCCTGGTTGTAGCCGAAGTCGTCGCGCGGGCCCACGTAGATGATGCCCACGGTGATCGGCGCCTGCGCGCGGGCGGTGCTCCAGGCACCGGCCAGCGGCAGCGCGGCGCCGGCGGCCAGCACCTGGCGGCGGGAGAGGTCGAGTGGGCGGGAGGGGTGGTTCATGTCGGCTCCTGGCGAACGTGGGACGGGACGGATGGAGGGGCGGGTACTGCAGGGGACAGGTCGATCAGCGAGACATGCGCGGCCACGACGCGCCAGCCCTGCGGGAAGCGCACCCAGGTCTGGCTCTGGCGGCCCAGGCGCGGGCTGCCCTCGCGGCGGAACTCGGTCATCGCGGTGGCGCAGTCGCGGCCGTGCGTGGTGATCACGGTGCGGTGCAGCGTGCGTGCGAGGCCGACGGGCGAGCGCGCGGTGCGGAAGGCGCGGATCTCGTCGATGCCGTAGAGGTCCTCGGCGGCGCCGTAGCGCACCGTGTGCGGGCTGTCCCAGAACAGTTCGTCGAGCACCTCGACGCGGTTGTTCACGAGCGCGTCCTCGTAGCGAGCGAACACGGCCGAAACCTCGGCGTGCACGTCGGGCAGGTTGGTGTCTGCGGCGGCCATCGGTGTCGGTCTCACAGCTTCGCGACCGGTGCGTGCACCACACCGGCTTTCTCGAGCGCGCGGGCCAGCCGCAGCGCGCGGTCCTCCCGCCACGGCGCCGCGATCAGCTGCACGCCGATCGGCAGGTGCGGCGCGGCGGGGTCGCAGCCCCACACCGGCACCGTGACCACCGGCAGCCCGATGCACGACACCGGCTGCGTCAGCAGGCCCAGGCTCGCGCGCATCGGCAGCTGGCGACCTTCGAGCTCGAGGTGCTCGGTGCCGATGGGCGGGGCCACGCACGGCGTGGCCGGCGCGAGGAACACGTCGACGCCTTCGAAGCTGCGCGCCACCTGACGCGCGAACCAGTGCCGCACGCGGTGTGCGCGAGCCACCCAGGCCGCGGGCAGCAGCGCGCCTGCGAGGAAGCGGTCGCGCGTGTGCGGGTCGAAGTCGTTCGGACGACGGCGCAGGTCGGGCAGGTGCAGCGCCGCGCCTTCGGAGTTGGTGATGACGAAGGCCGCCGCGCGGGCGCGGTCGACCTCGGGCCACTCGACGGTCTGCTGCGCGCCCAGCGCCTGGGCGACGCGGTCCACCGCGGCGCGCGCGGGCGGTTGCGCCATCGTGCGGAACCAACCGCCGAGCACCGCCACGCGCAGGCCGCGGGCGCCGTCGTCGAGCGTGGCCATCGCCGACTCCACCGGGCGCTGCGCGCAGGCCGGGTCGTCGGCGTCGGGGCCTTGCATCGCGTCGTAGGCCCGGGCCAGCAGCTCGACGCCGTCGGCGAACGGGCCGAGGTGGTCGAGGCTGGCCACGAACGGGTAGCTGCCGGTGCGCGGCAGCCGGCCGAACGTCGGCTTCAGGCCGTAGACGCCGCACAGCGAAGACGGCACGCGGATCGAGCCGTTGGTGTCGGAGCCCAGCGCCAGCGGCACCTGCCCGGCGGCCACCGCCGCGGCCGAGCCACCGGAGGAGCCGCCGGCGACGCGGGTCGGATCGTGCGGGTTGCACGTCGGCCCCTCGTGGCTGTTCTCGGTGGTGAAGCCGTAGGCGTACTCATCCATGTTGAGCGCGCCGACGAGCACGGCCCCGGCGGCATCGAGCCGTTGCACGAGCACCGCGTCGGTCGTCTTCGGTTCGGCGTCGCGCTCGATGCGTGAGCCGGCCAGCGTCTGCAGCCCGGCCACGTCGAAGAGGTTCTTCACCGCGTAGGGCACGCCGTGCAGCAGCCCGTCGGTAGGGCGCGCCGCCAGCGCGCGCTCGGCCAGCACCGCGGTGAACGCGTTCACCGTGCCGTCGGTGGCGGTGATGCGGGCGAGGCTCTCGCGCACGTTCACGAGCGGGGCTCCACGGGGCGGAACGTGCTGCCCGGCTCGTCGGCTGGGTCCAGCGGCAGCGACTCGATGCGCTCTGCCATCGCCGCCGCGAGCTGCAGGTTGCGCAGCACGCCAGGGCGCTGCTCGGGGGCGATCGGCAGCTCCAGCGCTGCCGCGGCGGCGTCGAGGTATTGATCCGGGTCCATCGGCATCGTTCAGATCGAGGCGAGGTAGGCGCGCCAGCCACCGTGGTGGCTGATGTCCGGCGCGTCGGCCAGCGCGTGGCCTTCGCAGACGAATCCGCACACCCAGCTGCCGTCGGCCAGCTCGACACGGCCGATCGCCAGCGGCGCCGGGATGCCCGCCATGAACGAGCCCCAGTGCGCCAGCGGAAGCCACCACACCTCCAGCGCAATCGCCGTGCCGCCGGAAGGCACGCGTTGCAGACCGGGGCGGCGCGGCGGCCCGCCGGGCAGGGCGTGCAGGCGATACGCGGCCGACGTGGTGGTGGCCCGTTCGAGCACCGCGCCGCGCTCGGTGAGCTGGGCGTTCAGCGGCAGGCCCGACAGGTGCGCGCCGACCACGGCGATGCGCTGTCCGGGGGCCACTGCGGGGGTCGGCAGTGGCACGGAATCCGGGCCCGTGGCAGCGCTGGCCTGGGCCCCATGCGACGCCAGCCAGGCCTGCCCCCAGGGGGCCAGCGCGGCGTCGGCGTTGGCCGGGCCGATCGCGGTGACGCCGAAGGGCAAGCCGCCCGGCGTGCGCGTGGCCGGCAACGCCAGGGCGCTCCAGCCGAGCAGGTTCACGAAGTTCGTGTACAGGCCGAGCTGCGCATTCGCGCCCACCGGATCGGCCTGCACCTGCGCATGCGTCGGATGGGTCGGCACGCTGGGCACGACGATGAAGTCGACCTGCGCCATCAGGGCGTCGGCCTGCCGGCGCAGCGCCGTCAGGCGGTACTGGCCGCGAAAGGCATCCGCGGCCGACAGGGCGTGGGCCCGCTCGATCACCCGGCGCACCGTGGCGTCGAGCGCTTCGGGCCGCTGGTCGATCAGCGGTTGCACCGCCAGCAGGCGCTCGGCGACCCAGGGTCCTTCGTACAGAAGCGACGCCACCTGGTGCAGCGGGGCCATGTCCAGCGGCACCAGCGTGGCCTGCTGCTCGAGCCCGGCCAGCGCCAGGCGCCAAGCGGCCGGGTAGTCCAGCGCCTCGTCCAGCGTCGGGGCCATCGGCACGCCGATGCGCGGGCGCTGCGGAAAGGCCGCCGCACCGGGCTGGAAGCGGCTGTAGGGGTCGTCGACGTCGTCGCCCTCGATGACCGCGAGCACCGCGGCCGCGTCCTCGGCGCTCGCGGCGAAGATCGAGACGCAGTCCAGGCTGCGGCACGCTGGCACGACCCCCGCGGTCGACACGCGGCCCGGGGTCGGCTTCAGTCCGACGATGCCGTTGAAGGCCGCCGGCACCCGCCCCGACCCGGCCGTGTCGGTGCCCAGCGCGAAGGCCACCTGGCCGAGGGCCACCGCCACCGCCGAGCCCGAACTCGAGCCGCCGCTCACCCGGCTCGCATCGAACACGCTGGACGGCACTCCGTAGGGCGACCGAGTGCCGACGAGGCCGGTGGCGAACTGGTCGAGGTTGGTCTTGCCGATCAGCACCGCACCGGCATCGAGCAGCCGACGCACCGCCGTGGCGCTCGCCGCGGCGACGTGCTCGAAAGCAGGGCAGGCCGCCGTGGTGGGCCAGCCTTCGACGTCGATGTTGTCCTTCACCGCGAACGGCACGCCGTACAGCGGGTGGGCGGCGAGCAAGGCCTCGGGCGTGGCATGGCACCGCGCGAGCGCATCGAGTTCGCTGCAGCGGGTCGCCAGTTGCGCTTGGGTGGCCAAGCGGATCCAGACGCCCACCGGGCTGGTCTCACCGAGCCGCTTCAGCAATGGAGCGAGGTGCCCGAGCGGCGCCACTCCCGCGAAGGCGGCGGCCCGGCATGCGCCGATCGTCGGCACCGTGGCCGTTGTCGATGCTGCAGACGCGCCGGCAGAGGGTGGGATCGGGGGTGCCAAGTCCGTGCACTCGTTGGTATACAAGCCGGAGTGCTTGCAGGAGCCGTGCCAGCCCCGGGCCGGCGCACCGGCCTGAGCGGGCGCCGCGGGTGTCATGCAACGGACGTGCAACGCCCGCAGCCGATCCTGTGCACATGGCGGGCCCGGCATCACGGCCGGCCATCGAAAGGAGACCTGTCGATGACACGAGATCCCATGCAACGGCCCGACCCCGGCCCCGGCGCCGAGCCCGTGCGCCTGTGGGTGAGGCTGCGCCTCGTGGCGGGCCGTCCCGCCCCGGGCTGGGTGGCCGAGGTGGCGGAGTCCGAGGGCGGCCCCGGGCAGCGCTTCGATTCGCTCGACGTGCTGTTCGCGCACCTGGACGACATCGCGCGCGACCACCGCCGCACCGGCATCCGGTGAACGGCGCCGGTGGGACGGGGGCTACGTCGGCGAAAACAGGAAGTTCATGACGTCGCCGTCGCGCACGACGTACTCCTTGCCTTCGGCGCGCATCTTCCCGGCGTCCTTGGCACCCTGCTCGCCGCGGCAGGCGACGTAGTCGTCGTAGGCGATCGTCTGCGCGCGGATGAAACCGCGCTCGAAGTCGGTGTGGATGACGCCGGCGGCCTGCGGCGCCGTGTCGCCCACGTGGATGGTCCACGCGCGCACTTCCTTCTCGCCGGCGGTGAAGTAGGTCTGCAGGCCGAGCAGCTTGAAGGCGGCGCGGATCAGCCGCGCCAGGCCCGGCTCGTCCTGGCCCATCTCGGCCAGGAACAGCGCGCGGTCCTCGTCGCTCATGTCGGCCAGCTCGGCCTCGGTCTTCGCGCAGATGGCCACCACCGGCGCGCCTTCCTTGGCGGCGTGCTCGCGCAGCCGCTCGAGCAGCGGGTTGTTCTCGAAGCCGTTCTCGTCGACATTGCCGACGAACATCGCCGGCTTCGCGGTGATCAGGCACAGCGGCTTCAGCACCACGCGCTCTTCCTTGCTGAAGTCGATCGAGCGCACCGGGCGACCCTGGTTGAGCGCCGCCTCGCACTTCTTCAGCACGTCGACGAGACGTGCCGCTTCCTTGTCGCCGCCGGCCTTGGCCTGCTTGGTCCAGCGCACGAGACTCTTCTCGACGGTGGAGAGATCGGCCAGGCACAGCTCGGTCTGGATCACCTCGATGTCGGCGATCGGGTCGACCTTGCCGGCGACGTGGATGACGTTGGCGTCCTCGAAGCAGCGCACGACGTTGACGACCGCGTCGGTCTCGCGGATGTGCGAGAGGAACTGGTTGCCCAGACCCTCGCCCTTGCTGGCGCCGGCCACCAGGCCCGCGATGTCGACGAACTCGACGATCGCCGGCAGGATGCGCTGCGGCTGCACGATCTCGGCCAGCTTCGCGAGCCGCGGGTCGGGCAGCTCGACCACGCCGACATTGGGCTCGATCGTGCAGAACGGGTAGTTCTCGGCGGCGATGCCGGCCTTGGTGAGGGCGTTGAACAGGGTGGACTTGCCGACGTTGGGCAGTCCGACGATGCCGCACTTGAGGCTCATCGGCGTGGCTTTCGGGAGGAGGGGACAGGCCGCGCGCTGCGCACGCGGGCAAACCCGGAATTCTAGGCCGCCGGCTGTCGGCGGATGTGCTCCAGCAGGTCGGACACGAGTTCCAGCCGCAGCAGCGGGCTGTCGGTCTCCAGCAGGCGCTGCTTCACGTCGGAGGGCACCGGCAGCAGGTCGCACCAGCGGTTGGCCACCCAGCCGCAGTCGTCGAGCCGGTGGGGCTGCGGGATCGGCATGTCGTCGCCGGCGCGCTTGACGAGTTCACGCAGCAGCGCACGCAGCATCAGCGCCACCGGTTCGAGGTCCTCGGGCACCTCGAGCGGGGTGTCGTCGGGCAGCAGCTCGGCGTTGCCGACCCAGAGTCCGGTCTTCAGCCGCTCGCGGTGCTGAAGGCGGAAGCGCTGCGTGGCTCGGCAGACGATCTGGTACAGCCCGGGGTGGGGCCGTTCCAGCCGTTCCACGAGCGCCATCGTGCCGACGTCGTGGAAGATCTCGTTGGCGTAGCCGTCGCCGGTCGGGCCGGCCGGCTGCTGCACCTCGCGGCCTTCGGTCAGCGACACCACGCCGAACGGCGTGCCGTCGCGGTGGGCGCGGCCGATCATGTCGAGGTAGCGCACCTCGAAGATGCGCAGCGGCAGCAGCGCGCCTGGGTAGAGCACCCTGGACAGCGGAAACAGCGGCAGCGCCTGCAGGGTCGGGTCGGCCATTGCTGCCGACTGTAGCGGCCCGGCCGGCCGCGCGACGGCTTGGGGTCGCCTCAGGCGTGGGGGTCCTCAGCGCAGCGTGAGCAGCATCAGCTTGTCGGCGGTGGCTTCGGCGTCGATCGTTCGCTCGCCGACAACGGCTGCCACCGCGTATTGCGGCAGCGAAGTGTCCACGCGCAGTGGCTGCGTGAGCGTGATGCCGCCCGGCGACGTGAGGCACGCGACGATCGGCGTGGTGACGCTGCCGCCGCGCTGCACGACGATGCCCACCGCCCCCGAGGCCAGGCGCACCTGGCAACCCGGCGGGTAGACGCCGAATTCCTTCACCAGGGCCGCGGTCATCGGGTGGCCGGGGTCCTGCATGAACATCTGGCGCCCGGCGATGTCGGCGTTCATCGCGTCGCGGTGCGAGCGCGACGAGAGCTTGGAGGTGTAGATGTCGGCGCGGCGCACTAGCGATGCGAGGTCGCCGACGTCGGTGCCGGCGATGCCGCGCGGATAGCCGCTGCCGTCCTCGACCTCGTGGTGGTGGGCCACGGCGCGCAGCCAGTCGGGGTCGGCCACGCCGGCGGCCTCGAGCAATGCGGCGCTGCGGTGCGGGTGCGACTGCAGCGCCTGCTGCTGCGAGACGGTCAGCGGCGTGCGCTGGCGCGACAGCTCGCCCTGCAGCTCGAGCATCGCCACGTTGGCCGTCAACGCGGCCTTGAACGCCTTGCCGGTCTCGTCGGCCGTCCAGCCCAGGCGCTGTGCGACCAGGAAGGCGGTGATGGCGGTGTTCATCGAGCGCTGCACGCCGTAGGCCACGTGCGGGTTGCCGTCGCTGCGCAGCACCTGGAAGATGGCCAGGTCGGGGTCGCGCTCGACGAGCGTCATCACGGGATCGGTGGCGTCTTCGAGCGCGGCCTTGAAGCTGTAGTGCGGCGCATGCAGCAGCGCATCGCCGACCCTCGACAGGCCCTCGCGCCACAGCTTCGGCAGCAGCTCCGGCGGCGCATGGCGCGCGCGTTCGGCCGCGGTCTGCAGTTCCTCGATGTCGACCAGCGCGCCGCGGGCCAGCAGCGCGTCGAGCTGCTCATGCGTCTCGACGACATGCCCGCGAGCCAGCAGCAGCGTCGCATCGACATCGCGGACGCCGAAAGGCAGCGGCTGGCCGACATGCAGCCGGTTCCTGACGGTGACGAGTGGAGTGGTCTGCATGGCTGCTCGCGACATGGGCCTGGGGGGGTTTTCGGCGCACCGGGAGGGAACTTGACGCTGCCGCCGCCCGGGCGGGCGCGGGTGACAAGTGCCTGTTAGCCTCGCGGCATGTCGCGCCGACCGCCTGTCATCGACCACTGGGCTGCCCTGCATCAGGGTTTCCACTGGCGCGTACCCCCGATGTTCAACATCGCCGATGCCTGCTGCGGGCGCTGGGCGCGGCATTCGGCCGGCGCGATGCGGGTGGCCATCCACTGGGAGCGCGAAGACGGCAGCGCGGGCGCCATCAGCTACTCGGCGCTGCACCAGTTGTCAGGCCGGCTGGCGCATGCGTTGCAGCGGCTGGGCGTGGGCACCGGCGACCGCGTGGCCATCGTGTTGCCGCAGCGCCCGGAGACCGCGGTGTCGCACCTCGGCTGCTACCAGCTCGGCGCGGTGGCGATGCCGCTGTCGATGCTGTTCGGGCCCGAGGCCTTGCAGTTCCGCCTGCAGGACAGCGGCGCGCGCGTGGCGATCGTCGATGCGAGCGTCCTGCCGACGCTGCGCGAGCTGCGCGCGAGTTGCCCGGCGCTGCAGGCGATCATCGTCGTGGGCGATCCGCCGCCCGGGCGGGCCAGCGCCGGCGAAGGCGCCTGGCGCGAGCTGCTCGACCGCGAAGGATCGGCCTTCGTGCCGCACCTCACGCGTGCCGACGACCCCGCACTGCTGATCTACACCAGTGGTACGACGGGCCCGCCCAAGGGTGCGTTGGTGCCTCACCGGGCGCTGATCGGCAACCTCACCGGCTTCGTCTGCAGTCAGAACTGGTTCGGCGCCGAGCCGGGCGGCGTGTTCTGGAGCCCCGCTGACTGGGCCTGGACCGGCGGCCTGATGGACGCGCTGCTGCCCACGCTCTACTTCGGCCGCGAGATCGTCGCCTACCAGGGGCGCTTCGGGGCGGAGAAGGCCTTCGACTTGATGCAGCGCCACCGGGTGACGCACGCCTTCCTGTTCCCCACGGCGCTCAAGGCGATGATGAAGGAGGTGCCCGAGCCACGCAGCCGCTACCGCCTCGAGCTGAAGGCCATGATGAGCGCCGGCGAGCCCGTGGGGGATGCGGTGTACGCGTGGTGCCGCGACCAGCTGCGGGTGCCGGTGAACGAGATGTTCGGGCAGACCGAGATCAATTACGTGGTGGGCAACTGCGGCAGCTACATGGACGCAGAGGGGCACCGTCATCCGGCATGGCCCTCGCGGCCCGGCTCGATGGGCCGGCCGTACCCGGGACACCGCGTGGCGGTGATCGACGACGAGGGCCGCGAGGTGCCGCGGGGCACCGTCGGCGAGGTGGCGGTGCACCGGCTGGACGTGCACGGCGACCCCGACCCGGTGTTCTTCCTCGGCTACTGGAACAACCCAGAGGCCACGGCCGCCAAGTACACCGGCGACGAGGCCTCGAGCTGGTGCCGGACCGGCGACAACGCGCGCATGGACGATGCCGGCTACCTCTGGTACCACGGCCGCAGCGACGACATGATCAAGGCGGCGGGCTACCGCATCGGGCCCAGCGAGATCGAGAACTGCCTCGTCAAGCACCCGGCGGTGGCCAATGCCGCGGTGATCGGCAAGCCCGACCGCGATCGCGGCGCGCTCATCAAGGCCTGCATCGTGCTGGCACCGGGAGCGCTGGGCGGCGACCGGCTGGTGCAGGAGCTGCAGCAGCACGTGCGCGCGCGGCTGGCGCCTTACGAGGTGCCCAAGGAGATCGAGTTCGTCGACAGCCTGCCGATGACCACCACCGGCAAGGTGCAGCGCAAGGTGCTGCGGGAGCGCGAGGCCCGGCGCCTCAGCAAGGCTTCGCCGCCTTCGGCTTCGGCGAAACGGCCGCGTTGAACGGATCGAGTTCACCGGCCCGCGACGGCTCGACGTCCGCGCACTGCAGCCCGCGCCTGTAGCGGGCGCGGCCGTCGCCGCGCAGTTCCTCGGTGGGGGCCGCCATGCCCGTGGCGGCGGCGATGCGCGACTCGAGGGTGGTCGGTGGAGTACGAGACCGTGGATCGTCCAGTGCCGGGTGGCGCGGCGGTGCCGAGGCGGCTCTCGGCAGCGACAGGCGCAAGGGCGGCGGTTCGATGGCGAGTTGCGCAGGCGCAGTCGGCCCGGTGGCGGCCGGCACATCGACGATCGGGACCTCCGCGGATGGTGGGGTCCCTGGTGTGATCGACGTGACCGCCGGTACCGGGGCTGCCGGCACAGGTGTGCGTGGACGGGCCGGAGGCGGGGCCTCGCGACGCGGCTCGGCGGGTACCAACGGCGGCGCCATCAGCCGCACGATCAGCGGGGGCCGCTCCGCGACGGGCCTTGGCGGGCCCCGATCCCCCGGCGGCGCCGACTGCTGCAGCGTGACGCCGACCGCCCCGTGCAGCAGCACCACGACCGTCGCGACAGCGCGCCTCGCGCTACGCGTCGTCCCCATCCGCGGCCGGCGTGGCGCCGGGCTCCCAGGCCAGCAGGTCGCCGGGCTGGCACTGCAGCACCTCGCAGATGCGCGCCAGCGTCTCGAAGCGCACGCCGCGCACCTTGCCGCTCTTCAGCAGGCTGATGTTGACCTCGCTGATGCCGACGCGCTCGGCCAGCTCGCGCGAGCGCATCTTGCGCCGCGCCAGCATCACGTCGAGGTGCACGACGATGGGCATCAGACGAAGCCACGGTTCTCTTCGGCAGCGCCGACGGCCTGCCGCATCACGGTGGCGATGGCCAGCAGCGTGAGCGCCACGATCAAGCCCAGGTAGTCGTTCGAGCCGAGCCCGATGACCAGGTGCCGTTTCCCCGCTGGGTTGTGCATCGTCAACGCCACGGACATCGCCGCGCGCACCAGCGGCTGCGACAGCACGATCGCGAGCAGCAGCCACGCCAGCCGCTGGAGGAGCCGCTGCGCCGGCAGCGTCAGCGCCCGGCCGGCCCGGTACTCGCCGAACAGGCGCCAGACCGTTGCGAAGAAGGCGATCGCCAGTGCGATCGGCACCACCGAGATGGCCACCGCCCAGGCCCGGGCCGTCTCGTCGATCACGGCAGCCGCACCGCACGGCAGCCCGGCGATCTGAGGCGCGAGATCGGCCACGCGCGCGGCGTCGGTCCAGAAGATCGCCGGCAAGGCCAGGCTCATCGCGACGCCGAGCAGCGCGCCCGCCCGAACCACGGCACACAGGCGGAGATGCCGGGCGCTGCCTGCCTGAATATCGAAAGACTTCATGAACTTATCGTAAAACAATAAGTCGTGAGGTGCAATCCGACCGTGTGACTGCGGCACACTCCATCGCCATGGAACACGTGACCCTGGGCCGCGGCGGCCCTGCGGTGTCCCGCATCTGCCTGGGCACCATGACCTTCGGCGAGCAGGTCGGCGAGGCCGACGCGCATGCGATCCTGGACCGCGCGCTCGAACTGGGCATCGACTTCATCGACACGGCCGAGATGTACCCCGTGCCCGCCCGGCGCGACAGCTACAGCCGCACCGAGACGCTGATCGGCCGCTGGTTCGCGTCGCGGCCCGGTGTGCGGCAGCGCGTGGTGCTGGCGACCAAGGTGGCCGGGCCGTCGCGCGGCATGGACTGGATCCGCGGCGGCGCGCCCGACCTCACGCCCGCCGACATCGTGCGCGCCTGCGACGACGGCCTGCGCCGGCTGCAGACCGACGTCATCGACCTGTACCAGATCCACTGGCCGGTGCGCGCGGTGCCGATGTTCGGCGGCCTCTACTACGACCCGGCACAGGATCGCGACGTCACGCCGATCCAGGCGCAGCTCGAGGCGTTCGCCGGCCTCGTGCGCGCGGGCAAGGTGCGGCACATCGGGCTGTCCAACGAGACGCCCTGGGGCGTGGCCGAGTTCGTCCGCATCGCCGATGCCGCCGGGCTGCCGCGCATCGTCAGCGTGCAGAACCCGTACGCGCTGGTCAACCGGGTCGTCGACAACGGCCTCGACGAGGTGCTGCACCACACCGGCGTGTCGCTGCTCGCGTATTCGCCGCTGGGCTTCGGTGCCTTGACGGGCAAGTACGACGGCGGCGGCGCCGACCCCGCCCGGCCGGAACTCGGCCGGCTCGCCCGCTTCGAGTCGATGCGCAAGCAGCGCTGGGCGCGAGCCGACTCGCTGGCCGCGGCGCGCGAGTACAACGAACTGGCCGCCCGCCACGGCCTGGCGCCGACGCGCATGGCGCTGGCCTGGTGCTACCGCAACTGGCGCGTGGCCAGCACGATCATCGGCATCACGCGGCTCGATCAGCTCGAGGAGAACGTGGCCGCGTGGGGCACCGAGTTGCCGCGAGAACTGCTGGCCGAGATCGACGCGATCCGCTGGCGACGGCGCGACCCCGCGCAGTAGCCGGTCGATCGGCATGGCGCGCAAGGAGCGGCACGTCAGCGAGACCCCCGCCACGCAGGCGCTGAAACGGGCGGGCATCGCCTACACCGAGCACCCGTACGACTACGTCGAGCATGGCGGTACGGCCGAGTCGGCGCGCCAGCTGGGCGTGCCCGAGCACCAGGTGATCAAGACGCTGGTGATGGAGAACGAGCGCGGTGAGCCGCTCATCGTGCTGATGCACGGCGATCGCCAGGTGTCGACGAAGAACCTCGCGCGCGAGATCGGCGCCAAGTCGGTCGCGCCCTGCAAGCCCGAGGTGGCGCAGCGCCACAGCGGCTACCTGGTCGGCGGCACGTCGCCGTTCGGCTTGCGCAAGCCGATGCCGGTCTACGTGGAGGCGGGCGTGCTCGACCTGCCGGAGATCCGCATCAACGGCGGCAGGCGCGGCTTCCTCGTCGGCCTCGCGCCATCGGTGCTGGTGACGCTGCTGGGCGCGCGCCCGGTGCACTGCGCCATCGCGGCGTAGCAGGCCTCGCGTGCCCGGGCCGAGGTTCAGTTGCCCGCCGACGCCCCGGCCGAGTCGCCGGCTCCGTGGCCGAACAATTCGGCCAGCGCCCGCCGATACTGCGGCTGCCCGACCTGGTTGGTGTTGTGGTGCGAGCCGCCTTCCACCAGGAGGAAGCGCTTGGGCGGGCTGGCACGTTCGTACAGCGAGCGGCCGAGTTCCGACGGGATCAGGTTGTCGGCGCTGCCGTGCACCACCAGCACCGGCACGCCCACTCGGCCGATCCTCGACGCCGAGTCGAATCGCTGCGTGATCAGCGGCCCCACCGGCAGCCAGCCCCAGCGGAAGCTGCTGACGACATCCGGGATGGACGTGAACGTGCCCTCGACGATGAGCCCGGTGGCCTGCGGGCCGACTTCGCTTGCCAGGTGCACGGCCACGGCGCCGCCCAGCGAATGGCCGAAGATGTATCGAGGGGTGTTCGGGTGCTGGCGCGCCAGCCAGTCCCACGCGGCCCGGGAGTCTTCGTAGGCCATCTGCTCCGACGGCAGTTCGTTGGTGCTCTTGCCGAAGCCGCGGTAGTCGATGCCCAGCACCGCGAAGCCCAGTTCGTGCATGCGGCGCATGCGGTGCGCGCTGCCGCGCACGTCCCAGCGCGCGCCGTGCAGGTAGAGCAGCACGGGCGCGTCGGGCGACGCCTGCGGCAACCAGAGGCCGTGCAGCTTCACTGGCTGGCCGGTCTCGCGCGAAGTGAAATCGATCCAGACGTCGGTCATGCCTTCGGCGGCGGCCAGACCGCCCCACCAGGTGCGGTCGGTGGGCTGGAAGATCCACTTGCGCTGCTGCTCGTCGAGCGAGGCGCAACCGGCCAGCAGCGCGAGGCTCGCGGCGGCCGCGCCGATGAGCGCCCGGGCGCGGCGACTCGTGGGGGTCGACTGTCTTGCAGGCATGGGGCGCGATTGTGTAGTCTCGGGCCCGGACTCGCCACACGGGGGGCAAGCATGAAGCCGGTGTCGGAACTCCTGAAGAAGCACGACGGCACGCTGTGGCACTTGCGGCCCGAGGCCACCGTGTTCGACGCGCTGCAGACGCTGGCCAGCTACGAGGTCGGCGCGCTGATGGTGATGGAAGGTGGGCGCCTCGTGGGCGTGATGTCCGAGCGCGACTACACGCGCAAGGTGGCGCTGCAGGGCCGTAACTCGCGCGAGACGCGGGTGCAGGACATCATGACGCGCAACGTCGTGGCGGTAGGCCCGCAGACCCGCACGCGCGAGTGCATGGCGCTGATGCGCGAGAAGCGCATCCGCCACCTGCCGGTGGTGGAGTCCGGCACGGTGCTCGGCATGATCTCGATCCGCGACCTGATGGACGACATCATCGCCGACCACGAGTTGACCATCCAGCAACTCGAGAGCTACATCCACAGCTGAGGGCGGCTCGCCGGCCCGAGGGGTTACCCTCGGAAGCATCAGAAATCACGGCAATCCCCTCCAGACGAGGGTTGACTGAGCCAGTTCCTGCGCGACCAGGGCTACGCGCAGGAGGTGCTCGACGAGGCAATGCGCAGCGGCGACTCCCGGCTGCGCGACTACGCCACGTACGTGCAGGCCCGGCTTTCGGGCGCGCGCATGGCCGCCGATCCGCCTGCCTTCGCAGCGGCGCCGCGCGACGGCACATCGGCCGCGCCAGCGCCCGCGGATCCCAAGCCGGGCGCGACGCGGGAGGACGAACTGCGCGCCCGCGTGCTGCGCAAGTACACCAGCGGGCTGCGCTGACTCACTTCCCCCGCAGGAACAAGGCATCGAGTTCGCGGCCGGTGACCTGGCGCCATGTCGGACGGCCGTGGTTGCAGGTGTCGGAGCGCTCGGTGCGCTCCATCTCGCGCAGCAGCGCGTTCATCTCGTCGATCGT
This sequence comes from Rubrivivax sp., assembly GCA_016789955.1. Lineage (GTDB taxonomy): Bacteria > Pseudomonadota > Gammaproteobacteria > Burkholderiales > Burkholderiaceae_C > Rubrivivax. Next base: position 35,971 of record JAEUPB010000100.1, read on the forward strand.
CAGCCGGCGGTTCGCGCGCACGGCGCCGTGGCAGGCCATGGTGGCCAGCAGGTCGTCGCGGGCGCGGGCGACGACACGGCTGGCCCCGTGCTGCGCCAGTTCGGCGAGCACCGAGCGCACCAGATCGGCCACGTCGGCATCGGGCAGCGCGGCAGGGCGGCTGCGCACCGCCAGCGTCTGTGCCGACAGCGCGGCCACGTCGAGGCCGAGCGCCAGGAGCGCGTCGCGCTCGTTCTCGGCAGTGGCCATCTCCAGCGGGCTCGCGGCCATCGACACCGGCAGCAGCAGCGGCTGGGCGGGCAGCGGTGCATCGGGGTCGTTCAGCGAGGCCTTCAGCCGCTCGTAGACCACGCGCTCGTGGGCGGCATGCATGTCGACGATCACGAGGCCGTGCCGGTTCTCGGCCAGCACGTAGACGCCGCCGAGCTGCGCCAGCGCGCGCCCCAACGGCCACGCGTCGTGGTCCTCGGCGCTGCGTGGGTCGAGCGCCGCGGGCGGTGACGCGGCCGCGATCGGGCCCCACGGCGCATCGCGCACCAGCGGCGGCGGGCTGCTGCGCTCGGGGAGCCCGAGCGTGGCCTGCCGATAGCTGGGCGGGATCGCATCGGGCTGCGCCGGCGCTGCGTAGGGGGTCGGTGCAGAGGCGGGCGGGGTGGCCGGCGCGGCGACATCCTGCGCGGCCAGCGCCCGCGAGTCGGCCAGCGCATCCTGCACCGACGCCTGCACCGCGCCGTGCAGTGCACGGCCATCGCGGAAGCGCACCTCGATCTTGGTCGGGTGCACGTTGACGTCGACGAGCTCGGGGGCGATGTCCAGGAACAGCACGTACGCAGGCTGGCGGCTGCCGTGCAGCAGGTCGTCGTAGGCGGCGCGCAGTGCGTGTGCCACGAGACGGTCGCGCACGTAGCGGCCGTTGACGAAGAGGTACTGCTGGTCGGCCCGTGCGCGTGCAGCCTCGGGTCGGCCGATGCGGCCGCGGATCGCCAGCGGCCCGCGGCGCGCGGCGATGGCCCGACTGGCCGCGATGAACTCCGCGCCCAGCACGTCGGCCAGGCGCTGCTCGGCCGACGCGGCCCGCCACTGCGCCGTGAGGCGCCCGTCGTGCCACATCGCGAAGGTCACGTCGGGGCGCGCCAGCGCGTGGCGGCGCAGCGCCTCGAGCGCGTGCGCGTACTCGGTTGCGTCGCTCTTCAGGAACTTGCGCCGCGCCGGCGTGGCGAAGAACAGCTCGCGCACCTCCACCGTGGTGCCGCGGCCGCGAGCGGCGGCGCCCAGCTCGCCACCGCGCGCATCGAGCCTGGCGGCGTGGGCCGAGTCGGCCGTGCGGCTCGTGATCGAGAGCTCTGCCACCGAGGCGATGGCCGCCAGCGCCTCGCCGCGGAATCCCATCGTGGCCACCGATTCGAGGTCGGCGAGCGTGGCGACCTTGCTGGTCGCGTGGCGCTTCAGCGCCAGCGGCAGCTCGTCGGGCGGGATGCCTGCGCCATCGTCCTCGACGACGATGGCGCGCACGCCGCCGGCCACCAGACGCACCGTGACCAGTCGCGCGCCAGCATCGAGCGCGTTGTCCACCAGTTCACGAACCACCGAGGCCGGCCGCTCGACGACCTCGCCAGCCGCGATCTGGCTGACGAGTTCGTCAGGGAGTTCCCGGATCGCACGCCGGGGCATGGCGGATCGCTCGGGATAATGCCCCGCATGGAGATCTTCCCGTGGCTGCTCGATTTCGTGCTGCATGTGGACCGGCATCTGACCGAGTTCGTGGCCGCATACGGACTCTGGATCTATGCCTTGCTGTTCGTGATCATTTTCGTCGAGACCGGCGTCGTGGTGATGCCGTTCCTGCCGGGAGACTCGCTGCTGTTCGTCGTCGGCGCGATGTGCGGCACCGGCATGATGGAGCTGCCGCTGATCGTGCCGCTGCTGTGCGCGGCAGCGATCCTCGGCGACCAGCTCAACTACAGCATCGGGCGCTATTTCGGGCCGCGCGTGTTCGGCTGGGAGCACTCGAGGTGGTTCAACAAGCGCGCCTTCACGCAGGCGCACGAGTTTTACGAGCGCCATGGCGGCATCACGATCGTGCTGGCGCGCTTCCTGCCGTTCATCCGGACGTTCGCGCCCTTCGTGGCCGGGGTGGCCGAGATGACTCGCCACAAGTTCACCGTCTACAACGTGGCCGGCGGCTGCCTGTGGGTGGTGTCGCTGACGACCGCGGGCTACTTCTTCGGCAACCTGCCGTGGGTTCAGCAGAACCTGGAGAAGATCATCTGGGCGCTGGTCATCGTGCCCGGGCTGATCGCGATGTGGGGGGCGTGGAAGTCGCGCCGAGCGGCCGAGGCCGAGATCGATCCGGCCTGACGCCCGCGCCGGGCCTTCGGAGCGCGGCGCCGCGCGGCTACAGCCGCATCGTCTGCCGCAGGAACATCAGCGCGGCGTAGAAGAAGTAGTCCGCGTTCTCCTTGCGCGCGAAGCCATGGCCTTCGTTCTCGGCGCGCACGTACCAGACCGGCGTGCCGTTGGCGCGCGCCTTCGCCACGATCTGCTCGGCCTCGGTGTAGGGTACGCGCGGGTCGTTGCGCCCTTGCGCCACCAGCAGTGGCCGCTTGATGCGGTGCGCATTGGTCAGCGGCGAGATGCGGTGCAGGAACTCCCGCATCTGCGGGTCGCGCTCGTCCCGTACTCGACGCGGCGCAGGTCGCGCCGGTAGCTCTCGGTCGACTCGAGGAAGGTCACGAAGTGCGAGATGCCGACGACGTCGATCGCGCCTGCGAGCCGGTCGGCGTAGTTCGCCGCGGAGGCCAGCGACATGTAGCCCCCGTAGCTCCCGCCCATCACCACCACGCGGTTCGGGTCGAGATCGGGCTGCTGCGCGATCCAGTCGAGCAGCGCGCCGATGTCCTTCACCGAGTCCTCGCGCCGGCGGCCGTTGTCGAGGTCCAGGAAGGTCTTGCCGTAGCCGCTGGAACCGCGCACGTTGGGCTGGATCATCGCGACGCCCAGCTCCTGGATCGCGTACTGCCAGCGGCCGAGGAAGCCGCTCTGCGCCTGGGCCTCGGGCCCGCCGTGGATGTTGATCAGCACCGGGCGGCGGCCTGTGTGGCGCGCCGGCGGCATCGACAGCCAGCCGCTGATCGTGCGGCCGTCAAAGCTCTTCCAGCGCACCAGCCGCTGCGGCACGAAGGTGCTCGTGTCGGCACCGCTGGACTCCGCGCGTGTCCATGGCTCGACGCGGCCGGTCTCGGTGTCCAGCGTGTAGACCTGCCCCGGTGACTGCGCATTCGCGACGCTGAACGCGAGTTCCGGCCGCGAGGGGTGGAAGGCCGAACGGCCGATGTTGCCCTCTGGCAGCGCCGGGCGCGGCCGCTCCGCCAGCGTGCGGGCATCGAACAGGCGCAAGACGTCGGAGCCGTCCTCGTTGGCCTGCAGCGCGAGCAGCCGGCCGTCGCGGGAGGCATCCAGCGAGCTCACGTCCCACGGGATGTGCGCCGTGACGCGCTTCTGCACGGCGCCGTCCAGGCCCACCGCCACGGCCTCGCGGAACTCGCCGGCGGCATCACTGCCGACGAGCAGGCCCGCGCCCTCGCGGCGGAAGGTGGCTCCCGGCCAGGCCGACGGCGGCGCATCCGGGCGCGGCAGCAGCTTCGTGCGCTGGCGCGTGGCGAGGTCGAACAACCACACCTCCGAACGCGTGGCGCTGATGTAGCGCCCGAGCGCCAGCGTCTTCTCGTCGGGAGCAACGTCGGCCACGTGCCAGCCGGCGCCGGGCAGCGTGGCGATCACCTCACGCCCTTGCGGCGCCAGCGGATCGAGGACCGACAGCTGCGTCTCGATGCGCTCACGGGTGCCGCCCTGCGCGGTGCGGTCCAGCGGCACCGAGGCCACGATCAGGCGGCTCGTGGGCTGCGCCGGCCCGTGCAGCCAGCCTTGCGCCGAGTGGCGCTGTGCCGGATCGGTGAGCCGCTCGTGGCGGCCGCCGTCGAGGTCCAGTCGCCACAACTGGTAGGCCTCGTCACCTCCGGAGGAACGTGCGTAGACGATGTAGCGCCCGTCGCGCGGCTCGTAGCTGGCGTTGCTGATCGGCTCCGGCAGCTGCGTCACCGGCTCGGGCGGGGCCAGTGGCGCCTTCAGGCGCCACAGCTGCGTGGTGCTTCCGCCGGCCTTGCGGTGGCTCACCAGCATCTCGCGCAGCGTCGGATGCCAGGCCACGAAGCCGTGGCCGCGGAAGTCGTTGTAGCGGGCCACTTCGTCGGCCAGTGACGCGGGGATCGGCGGCAGCCCCTGCAGGTGCAGGTTGGGGTTCGGCGTGAGCGCGGCCGGCGCCACCGAAGGCGGCGTGGCGCAGGCCGAGAGCAGCGCGAGGGCGGCGAGCGTGGAGGCGAGCAGTCTGAGCATGCGGATCGGACGGAATGCGGGAAACGGAGGCCTAAAGCTGGCGCTGCCGGGCCAGCGGAGGATGCCCCGCGAAATAGCGGTGGATGCCGCGCGCGAGCGCATCGACGAGCTCGCGGCGGTACTGCGGGTCGCGCAGGCGCGCTTCCTCGTCGGGATTGGAGATGAACGCGGTCTCTACGAGGATGCTGGGGATGTCGGGTGCCTTCAGCACCGCGAAGCCGGCCTGCTCGACCTGGGCCTTGTGCAGGCGCCCGACGCGGCCGATGTGCGACAGCACCTCGCGGCCGACCTTCAGGCTGTCCTTGATCTGCGCCGTCGTGCTCATGTCCAGCAGCGTGCGAGCGAGCTGCGCGTCCTTGGCCGCGATGTTCACGCCGCCGACCTGGTCGGACGAGTTCTCGCGCTCGGCCATCCAGCGCGCGGCGGTGCTGGTGGCGCCGCGTTCGCTGAGCGCGAAGACGCTGGCGCCGCGCGCCTCGGGGCGCAGGAAGGCATCGGCGTGGATCGAGACGAACAGGTCGGCCTGCACGCGCCGCGCCTTGCGCACGCGTTCCTGCAGCGGCACGAAGTAGTCGCCGTCGCGGGTGAGCACCACGCGCACGCCCGGCGCGGCCTCGAGCTTGTCGCGCAGCTTCATCGCGATGGCGAGCACCACATCCTTCTCGCGCAGCCCTGTGGGACCGGTGGCGCCGGGATCCTCGCCACCGTGGCCGGGGTCGAGCGCCACGATGATCAGCCGGTTGACCTTGCGCTTCTCGGCCGATGACAGCGGTGCGGCCGTGGGCTCGGGTGCCGGCGGCAGTGGCAATGGCGGCGGCGGCGCGACGGCGGAGGCCGGCGCGCTCGGGGCCGGCGGCAGCCCGCTCGCCGCCGGTGGTGGTGACGAGGCGGCCGGCGGCGTCGGCGCTGACGAGGCGGCCGCGGCCGCGGGCCGCTCTATGCGGGCGATCAGGTCGCCCAGGGTGTCCTGCACGTCACGGGCCGCCTGTGCGCTCTGCGCGTCGGCGCCGGCGGGCTTGTCGCGCACCAGTTGCAGCAGCGGGTCGGCTTCCTGTGTCGGGAAGAGGTCGAACACCAGCCGGTGCCGGTAGGCGGCCACCGGCGGCAGCGCAAACTGCTGCGGCCTCACGCTGCGCTTGAGGTCGATGACGATGCGCAGCACGCGGGGGTTCACCTGGAACTGGCCGACGCGCGCCCCGGCGATGTACGGGTCGTCGGGCCGGACCTTGCCCACCAGCTCGCGCAGCCCGCTGTCGAGCTCGAGGCCATCGAAGTCGATCACCAGCCGGGGCGGGCTGTCGACGAGCTGATGGCGTGCCGGCAACGGCTGTTCACTCTCGATGGTCACGCGCGTGTAGTCGCGCGCCGGCCATACGCGCACGGCCACGATCGCCGCGCCGAGCGCATGCCGCGCCGGCACCAGCATCAGCAGAGCAGCGCCCTGCAGCCAATGCCGTCGCGGCCAGCGTGTCGCCGCGGCGGTGGGGGTCACGGCAGCAGGCTCCGGCCGGCCTCGGTGCAGGCCTCGAAGCGCACGTCGCGCGAGCCGTCATCGCGCGCGACGATCTCGAGGCGCAGGTCGGGTCGCGGCAGCAGTGCAGCCGCGCGGTCGGGCCACTCGACGAGCTTCAGGCCCGGCGCGGCGAAGACATCGCGCAGTCCGGCGTCCTCCCATTCGCGCGGATCGTCGAACCGGTAGAAGTCCAGGTGCGAGATCGGCAGGCCCGGCAGCTCGTAGGGCTCCAGCACGGCGTAGGTGGGGCTCTTGATGCGGCCGGTGACGCCCAGCGCCCGCAGCAGGTGGCGCACGAAGGTCGTCTTGCCCGCGCCGAGCGACCCGCGCAGCTCGATCAGGGCATCGCGCAGCGCGGGTCGGCGGGCGAGGGCCGCCGCGGCCTCGGCGCAGGCTGCCTCGTCGGGCCAGTGCAGGCGGCACGTTCCTAGAATCGGCCGATGCCGCGCAGTGATCGCATCCTCGACGGGCAGGTGGTCGAGCTGCTGCAGGGCTGGGGGCATGAACTCGGATTCTCCCAGATCGGTGTGGCCGGCATCGACCTCCACGAGGCCGAGGAAGGCCTGCGCGCGTGGCTGGCGGCGGGCTTCCACGGCTCGATGGCCTACATGGAACGCCACGGCCTGGCGCGGGCCCGGCCGGCCGACCTGGTGCCGGGCACAGCCAGCGTGATCACGGCCTGCATGGACTATCTGCCGCGCGCTGCACCGGCCGACTGGGCCGCCCACGAGATCGACCGCCTGACCGAGCCGGCGCAGGCCGTGGTGTCGGTCTACGCCCGTGGCCGCGACTACCACAAGGTGCTGCGGGCCCGGCTGCGCAGCCTCGCCGACCGGCTGGCGGCGCACGTGGGCCCGCTGGGTTTCCGCGTGTTCACGGACTCGGCGCCGGTGCTCGAAGCCGAGCTGGCGGTGCGATCGGGCCTGGGCTGGCGCGGCAAGCACACGCTGGTGCTGCACCGCGAGGGCGGCTCGATGCGCTTCCTCGGCGAGATCTACGTCGATGCGCTCCTGCCGCCGACACCCGCGGTGACTGCGCACTGCGGCGAGTGTTCGCGCTGCCTGGAGGTGTGCCCCACGCAGGCCATCGTCGCGCCGTACCGGCTGGATGCGCGGCGCTGCATCTCGTACCTGACGATCGAGCACGACGGCGCCATTCCGCGCGAGCTGCGCCCGGCGATCGGCAACCGCATCTACGGTTGCGACGACTGCCAGCTGGCCTGCCCGTGGAACAAGTACGCGCGGCGCGCCGTGCTCGCCGACTTCGACGTGCGCCACGGCCTCGACCGGGCCGGGCTGCTCGACCTGTGGCAGTGGGACGAGGCCACGTTCCTCGCCCGCACCGAGGGCTCGGCGATGCGGCGCGCGGGCTGGCAGCGCTGGCGGCGCAACCTCTCCGTGGCGCTGGGCAATGCCCTGCGCGACACCGGCGACGCACGCATCGGCGGGGCGCTCGCGGCCGCGCGCCCCTCGGCGGATGCGCTCGTCGCCGAGCACATCGACTGGGCGCTCGATCAGCGAGGGCAGGTTGGTGCCCGGCCTGTCGGCGCCGCGCCGGCTTCGCGCGTTGAGCCGGCTCCGCCTCCCGGGTCCGACGCATGACGATCACGCTACGCCGCTACGCCCGCCAGGGTCTGCTCCTCCTCGCGATCGCGGCGTCTGCCGCAACGGGCCATGCGCGGCAGGTCGAAGGCCAGACGCTGGCCGAGCAGCAGCAGCTCGGCGGCACGCTGCTCGAACTGAACGGCGTCGGCGTGCGCGCGGTGGCCTGGCTGAAGGGCTACGTCGCGGGCCTGTACCTCACCCACAAGTGCCGCACGGCGGCCGAGGTCGTCGGCGCGCCTGGGCCCAAGCGGCTGCAGCTGCGCATGCTGCAGAACGTGGCGGCCGACGAGTTCGCCAAGGCTTTCGACCGCGGCGTCCGCCGCCACGCGAGCGATGCCGAGCTCGAGCAGCTGCGGGGCCGCATGGCCGATTTCGAGCAGATCGTGCGGTCGGTGGGGCGCGTCCGCAAGGGCGACGTGATCGACGTCGACTACCTGCCCACGGCGGGCACGACGATGGCGATCAACGGCCGCATCGCAGGCCCGGCGATCGCCGGCAGGGACTTCCACGCCGCGCTGCTGCAGGTCTTCGTCGGCGAGAAGGTGACCGACCCCGGCCTGCGGGTGGGGCTTCTCGGCGGGTAGCCCCTCGCCACGTGCTGGCGTCGCCAGGGGCGCCGAGCGGTCAGCGACAATCCGATGTTCCCGAACATCCCTTGGAGTGCTGGAGACGACATGCTGAAGATCCTCGGCCGAGCCACCCTGACCGCCGCTCTCGCATGCGCGGCGATCGTCACGCAGGCGCAGACCTATCCCTCCAAGCCCGTGCGGCTGATCGTGCCGTTCGCGCCCGGGGGCACCACCGACATCGTCGCCCGCATCGTCTCCGAGAAGATGGGGGCCTCGCTGGGGCAGCAGGTGCTCGTCGAGAACAAGGCCGGCGGCGGCGGATCGGTCGGAGCGCTCGAGGTCATCAAGGCGCCGGCCGACGGGCACGTGCTGGGCATGGCCACCGTCTCGACCACGGCCGCCAACCCGGCGATCAACACGAAGATCGGCTACAGCCCGATCACCGACTTCACGCCGATCATCAACATCGCCGCCACGCCCAACGTCATCGCGGTCCACCCGTCGTTCCCGGCGCGCGACTACAAGACCTTCATCGACGTGCTGAAGAAGAACCCGGGCAAGTACAGCTATTCCAGTTCGGGCACCGGCGGCATCGGTCACCTGCAGACCGAACTCTTCAAGAGCCTGGCCGGCGTCTTCATGACGCACATCCCCTACCGGGGCGCGGGCCCGGCGCTGAACGACACCGTGGCCGGACAGGTGCAGATCATCTTCGACAACATGCCGTCGGCGCTGCCCTTCATCAAGGACGGCCGCCTGATCCCGATCGTCGTGGCCGCGCCGCAGCGCCTGGCGGTGCTGCCCACCGTGCCGACATTCAAGGAAGTGGGTCTGGAGCCGGTGAACCGCATGGCCTATTACGGCGTGCTCGGCCCGAAGGGCCTGCCCAAGGACGTGGTGGACAAGATCTCCGCGGCGGTGAGGAAGAGTGTCGAGGATCCCGGCGTGCGCAAGCGCATCGAGGACACCGGCTCGCTGATCGTGGCCAACACGCCGGATCAGTTCAGCGCACAGATCAAGGCCGAGTTCGACGTCTACAAGACCGTCGTGGCCAAGCAGAAGCTCTCTCTGGATTGACCCCGCGGTGGGCGGGCCAGCGGCCACCGGCGACGCGCCTGCGGCCCTGCCTGCCGCCGACATCGCGCTGATCGACCGCTTCGCCGACGCGCTGTGGGTCGAGCACGGTCTCTCGGCGTTGACGCTGGCGGCCTACCGCCGCGACCTCTCTCTACTGGCCGCCTGGCTGCACGGCCAGGGCCATGCCGGCGGCTTGGCCACCGCCGGCCGCACCGGGTTGCTGGGCTACATCGCGGCGCGCCACCGCGAGACGCGGGCCAGCACCGCCAACCGGCGGCTCTCGGTGTTCAAGCGCTTCTACCGCTGGGCGCTGCGCGAGCACCTGGTGTCGGACGACCCGACGCTGGAACTGCTGTCGGCCCGCACGCCGCTGCGCGTGCCTCGCACGCTGTCGGAGGCGCAGGTCGAAGCGCTGCTGGCGGCGCCCGACGTGGCCACGCCGCTGGGGCTGCGGGACCGGTGCATGTTCGAACTGATGTACGCGAGCGGCCTGCGCGTCAGTGAACTGGTCACGCTGAACAGCATCCAGGTGCATCTGAACGACGGTGTCGTGCGTGTCCTCGGCAAGGGAGCGAAGGAGCGTCTCGTGCCTTTCGGCCACGAGGCCCGCGCGTGGATCGAGCGCTACCTCGCGGATTCGCGCGCCGTGCTCCTGGGCCCTCGGACGAGCGAGCGGCTGTTCGTCACCTCGCGCGGCGACGCGATGACGCGGCAGCACTACTGGGGGCTGGTGAAGCGGCATGCGCGGATGGCCGGCATCATGGCGCCGCTGTCGCCCCACACGCTGCGCCACGCCTTCGCGACGCATCTGCTGAATCATGGGGCCGACCTGCGCGTCGTGCAGTTGCTGCTCGGGCACGCCGACATCGGCACGACCACGATTTATACGCACGTCGCGCGCGAACGATTGCGACAGCTTCACGCCAGACATCATCCTCGCGGGTGATGCGATGGCGCATTTATCCGTCACACGAGCACAACTGCCTTGACGTGTTTCAGCGAGGCCTCCGGGTTGTATTTCCGAGGGTTCCCCTTGGGAATAGAGGCGCGGCCTGTGCTTGAATTCAGTTCTTGACTTCTCGAAGGCCCGTTGTCCTTCCACCATGTATCCGACCACCGTTGCCCTGATCGACGACGATCCCGAATACGCCGAGTACCTCGCCCAGCATCTCAGCGGGCAGGGCATGAGCGTCGATGTGTACCGCGACAGCCGCGATCTGCTGGCGGCCACCGACGCCTATGACTACGACTTCTATCTCGTCGACCTGATGCTGCCGGGCATCGATGGCGTCGAGCTGATCAAGGTGCTTCGCAAGCGCAGCAATGCCGGTGTGCTGGTGGTCTCCGGGCGGCTGGCACCCGACGTGTTCCGCCAGGTGGTGGACGCTGGCGCCGACATGTACCTGGCCAAGCCTGTGCAGTTCGAGCAGGTCGTGCTCGCGATCCAGGCCGTGCAGCGACGCGTCGGTTCCGGCGCCCCGGCGCAGACGCCCTGGAAGTTCGACCGCCGCGCCCGCCAACTGGTGGCGCCCGACGGCGTGCGCGTGGACCTGAGCGATGCCGACGTGCTGGTGCTGGAGTGCTTCGCGCAGGCCGAAGGCGGTACCGTGACGCGCGAGACGCTGCGCCAGCGCCTGGGCCGCGAACCCGACGCCGCCGGCACCGACGGCCTGAACGCGATCATCTATCGCCTGCGCCGCCGCATCGAGCGCGCCACTCCGTCGCTGGTGCCGTTGCAGTCGCGCTCGCGCGTGGGCTACGTGTTCCGCGCGCCGCTGGTCACGCTGTAGGGCCGCGGGCGCCCGGCGCGGCCGGGCCGTCATCACCGACGAGTGCGGCGATCTCGGCGTCGCTGAAGCCGGCCGAGCGTCGTGCGGCCACGTTGAACGGCCCGCGCAGCGTCGGCGCGCGATGTTCGGCCGCCAGCCGCCGGTACGTGACTTCGGGATCGAGGCCCCGCTCCCGGCACAGCCAGCGGTACCAGCGGTTGCCGATGGCCACGTGGCCCACTTCGTCGCGCAGGATCACGTCGAGGATCTCGGCGGCGCGCGTGTCGCCGGCGGCGGCGAGCTTGTCGCGCAGCGGCGGCGCGGCATCCAGCCCGCGCGCTTCCAGCGTCCGCGGCACCAGGGCGATGCGGGCCAGCACGTCGTGCCGGGTGCGCTCGGCCATCTGCCAGAGGCCGTCGTGGGCGGGAAAGTCGCCGTAGTCGTAGCCCAGTCCGCGCAGGTGCTCGCGCAGCAACGTGAAGTGGAGGGCCTCCTCGTCGGCCACGCGCAGCCAGTCGCGGTAGTAGTCGTCGGGCAGCCCGCCGAACCGGAAAGCGGCGTCCAGGGCCAGGTCGATCGCGTTGAACTCGATGTGCGCCAGCGCGTGCAGCAGCGCGCCGCGGCCCTCGCGCGTGGAGGGCTTGCGGGGCTTCAGTGAGGCCGGGTCGACGAGAAGCGGTCGTGGCGGACGACCGGGGATGTCGGAGCCGGCGTGCAGGTCGTCGACGGCGCCGCTCCGGCCCTGGCGCACGTCGATCGCGCGGGCAGCCTGTGCCTTGGCCGCCGGGTCGGCGATGCGCAGGGCCTCGAGCGCCTGCGAGCGCCAGGTGGGTTGCAGCGGATCGGAAGGCAGGGCGGGGCGGCGGCTACTGGAAGTGCGACAGCATACGCGCCAGCGCCGCGTTGAACGGCACATCCAGCATCGGCAGCGTCACCAGCATGCCGAGCAGGCCCACCGACAGCGTCACCGGGAAACCGATCGAGAACACGTTGATCTGCGGCGCCACGCGCGAGATCACGCCCAGCACCAGGTTGACCAGCAGCATCATCACGACCAGCGGCAGCGCGACGGCCAGCCCGCCGGAGAACACCTGCGCGCCCCATTGCTGCGGCTGCACGCCGTAGAGCCACGACAGCGGCTCGGGCGCGACCGGGATCGCCGTGAAGCTGTGCGCCAGCGCGAGGATCACCACCAGGTGCCCGTTGCCGACCACGAACAGCCATGCGATCGTGGTGCCGAAGAAGCGGCTGGTGGCGGTGGCGGTGCTCGCGCTCATCGGGTCGAAGAACGCGGCGAAGTTCAGGCCCATCTGCAGGCCGATCAGTTCGCCGCCGAACTCGACCGCCGCGAACACCAGCCGCACCGCGAAGCCCATCACGAGGCCTACCACGACCTGCTGCGCGGCCACCAGCAGCGCCGGCGGCGCATCCAGCGGTACGACCGCGATCGGCGGAAGCATCGGCTGCGCGGCCAGGGACACGAAGGCGGCCAGGCCGATGCGCACCCGCATCGGCACCGTGCGCGTGCCCAGCACCGGCATCGCCGTGAACAGCGCCAGCGCGCGCAGGAACGGCCACAGCAGCGGCGTGATCCACGCCAGCAGCTGCGCTTCGCTGAAGGTGATCATCGGTGGCCTCGAAGGCCTGGGCGCTCAGCCCACCACGCCGGGCAGCGACGTCAGCATGCGCCGCAGGTACTCGACCAGCGTCGTCAGCATCCACGGCCCGGCGATGGCCAGCACCACCACCGCCGCGACGATCTTCGGCACGAACGACAGCGTGGCCTCGTTGATCTGCGTGGCGGCCTGGAACACGCTGACGAGCAGGCCCACCACCAGCACCGCGAGCAGCACCGGGGCCGACACCATCAGCATCATCGTCAGGGCTTGTTGGCCATAGGTCAGGACTTGTTGGGACTGCATGGGGCAACCGGTCGGTAGTTCAGGTGGCGAATGAGGCTGCGAGCGAGCCCAGCAGCAGGTTCCACCCGTCGGCCAGCACGAACAGCATCAGCTTGAACGGCAATGCCACCAGCACCGGGCTGAGCATCATCATGCCCAGGCTCATCAGCACGCTGGCCACGATCATGTCGATGATCAGGAACGGGATGAAGATCATGAAGCCGATCTGGAACGCGCTCTTCAGCTCGCTGGTCACGAAGGCCGGCACGAGCACGCGGAACGGCACCGTCTCGGGCTGCGTCTGCGCCTCGGGCAGCTTGGCGAGCTTGGAGAACAGCTGCAGATCGCTCTGGCGCGTCTGCTTCAGCATGAAGGCGCGCATCGGCGCCTCGCCTTGCTCCAGCGCCTTGTTGAAGTCGATCTGGTTGGCCGCATACGGCTTGTAGGCCTTCTCGTAGACCTGGTCCAGCGTCGGCGACATCACGAAGAACGTCAGGAACAGCGACAGGCCCACCACCACCTGGTTCGGTGGCGCCGCCTGCGTGCCCAGGGCCTGCCGCATCAACGACAGCACGATCACGATGCGCGTGAAGCCCGTCATCAGCAGCAGCACCGCGGGCAGGAACGACAGCGCGGTGAAGAACAGCAGCGTCTGGATCGGCACCGAGTAGCTGGTGCCCCCCGCGCCCTGCGCGACCATCAGCGGAAGTTCAGCGGCCATCGTCGCCTGCGCCGTCGCGCTTCTCGGTCTTCAGCCGCGAGAGCAGCTGGGCGAAACCCTCCGCGGGCGTCACCGGGGACGGTGCGGCCGACGGGTCGTCGTGCGGTGAGAGCGTGTAGAGCAGGTTGATGCTGCCGGGAGTGACGCCCAGCACCAGCCAGCGCCGCTCGTCGCCCTGGCCGACTTCCACCGTGACGAGCTTCTGCGATGCCGACAGCGGCAGCGCGCCCACGGCCTTCATCGAGGCCGCGGCCATGCGTGCGCCGGCGCCGGAGCGGCGGAACATCCACAGCGCCAGCGGGATCGCGACGACGACGAGCGCGAACCAGCCGAGGGCGGACCAGTCGGGTGTCATCGGCGGATCAGGCCCGGCTCAGGCGGCGCATGCGCTCGCTGGGCGTGACGATGTCGGTGAGGCGGATGCCGAACTTGTCGTTCACCACCACCACCTCGCCCTGCGCGATCAGGTAGCCGTTGACGAGCACGTCCATCGGCTCGCCGGCCATCGCGTCGAGCTCCACCACGGAGCCCTGCGCCAGCTGCAAGATGTGCTTGATCGGGATGCGCGTGCGGCCGAGCTCCACGGTGAGCTGCACCGGGATGTCCAGGATCATGTTGATGTCGTTGCCCGCCGCCGGTACCTGGGCCGGCTGGAAGCTGGCGAACGACGCCGGCGCCACCGACTCCGCAGGCGCCGTCACCTCGGCGGCCGACTCGGCGGCGGCGCCCTCGGGCTTGTTCTCGGCGAGCGCGGCCGCCCACTCGGCGGCCATGCGGTCTTCTTCGGACATGTTGGCGTCAGCTGACATGGGACTGGGCTCCGATCCATCCGAGCGAAGAGCTGGACATCAGGCGATCGACCTTGATCGCATAGCGACCGTTGGACAGGCCGTAGTGGCACTCGAGCACCGGCACGCCGTCGACGTTGGCCTGCACCATCGGCTCCAGGTCGAGTTCGACGAAGTCGCCGGGCTTGAACGACAGCAGCTGCTCCACGGTGGCCGGGGCGGTGCCGAGCTCGACGACGAGTTCGACCTGCGCGTCCTGGATCTGGTGCTTGAGCAGGTTCACCCAGCGCCGATCGGGCTCGGTGGAGTCGCCTTGCGTCGACGAATACAGCACGTCGCGGATCGGCTCCAGCGTGGCGTAGGGGATGCAGAAGTGCACCGAGCCGGAGGTCTCGCCGATCTCCAGCGTGAAGGTCGTGGAGACCACGATCTCGCTGGGCGTGGCGATGGTGGCGAACTGCGGTTGCATCTCCGAGCGCTGGTATTCCAGCTCGAGCGGATAGACGTTGCCCCAGGCCTTGCGGTACTCGGTGCAGATCACCTCGACGAGGCGCAGGATCACGCGCTGCTCGGTGGCCGAGAAGTCGCGGCCCTCGATGCGGGTGTGGAACTTGCCGATTCCGCCGAACAGCGCATCGATGGTGGCGAACACCAGGCTCGGGTCGCACACGATCAGCCCGCTGCCGCGCAGCGGCCGCACCGTGCAGAGGTTGAAGTTGGTGGGCACGACGATGTCGCGCAGGAAGGCGCTGTACTTCTGCACCTTGATGCCGCCGATCGACACCTCGGGGCTCTTGCGGATCAGGTTGAACAGGCCGACGCGGATGTTCCTGGCGAAGCGCTCGTTGATCACCTCCATGGTCGGCATGCGACCACGGACGATGCGTTCCTGGTTCGCCAGGTCGTAGTCGCGCACGCCGCCTTGCTGCTGCTCCTCCTGCTCGAGCTTCTGGCTCTCGCCGGTGATGCCTTGCAGCAGCGCGTCGACTTCGTCCTGGGAAAGGATCTGCTGGTTCATTGAACGATGAAGTTCGCGAAGTGCACGGCGAGGATGGGGAGCTGCGGCTCGGCGGGCTTCTTCTTCTTCTTTTTCTTCTTGTCCGCTTCCTTCTTCTTGGGCGCTTCCTCTTCGGCCGCGCCTTCCTCCTCGGGCTCGTCGACCTCGATGCCCAGCGCGCGCGATGCGGCGCGCTGAACCTCGCCGGCGAGCTTGACCTTGCCTTCCTTCTGCAGCAGGTCGGCCGACGTCTTGTGCGCCAGCACCATCAGGATGTTGTTGCGGATGGCCGGCATGAACACCTTGATGCCGTCGGCCTGCTTGGCGTCGACCATCTCCAGCGTGATGCCGACCTGTGCATAGCGCTCGGAGTCGCGGTCCGCGAGGTTCACGACGAACATGTCCAGCGGCACATAGGCCGGCGGCGTCTTCGGGTCGCGCTTGATCTCGGCCTTGTGCTCGACCTTCGCCGGCGCCTCGGCCTCCTCGTCGTCGGCGTGCGGCTTCTTCTTCAGCAGCATCACCGCGGCACCGCCGCCCACGAGGACCAGCAGCAGCACGGCCGCCAGGATGATGATCAGCTTCTTCTTGCCGCCGCCCTTGGGGGCGACAGCTTCGGCAGTGGCAGCAGCGGCGGACATCGGCACTCCTCGCGTCGGATGCCGGTCATTGTGCGAAGCACCCCGCCGGGCTAAAGCGGCAAAAGAGGGCCGATGGCGCTGCTATTGCCGCCCCGCGCGGTCAGGCGTAGACGTCCAGCAGCCCGCGTGAACGGCGCGCCACGGGTGCGGCCACGGCCGCCAGCGGCGCGTCGTCGGCACCACCGCGCTCGCCGCGCGACGACGGGGCCGCGTTCGGCGTCGCCTGCGGGTCGCGTGCCTGCTGCGAGACGCCGCCGCCGGTCATCGTGAAGCCGGCATCCTGCAGGGCGCGGGCCAGTTCGGGCAGCGCCTGTTCCAGCGCCTGGCGAGTGGCGCTGTGCTCCACCGCCAGGTGCACCTGGGCCATCTGCCCGTCCAGCCCGATCTGCACCGCGATCGGGCCGAGTTCGGCCGGATGCAGGTGCAGGCGCGCTTCGCTGACCTCGCCCGAGACCATCGTCGTCAGCTGAAGCGACAGGGCCGACGAGAACGCCGGGGAATCGATGGCGGCGCTGAGCTGCGCATGGAACGGCGCGGCCGGGGCCGCGGTGGCGGCGGCCGACAGGGATTCGCGGTGGGCCATCCAGCCCGGGGCGGCGATGGCGTTGGACGTGTCCGCCCCAGCGGCCTTCGGCGCTGCGTTCGCGCGCTCGGGCAGGGCGGCCTGCCAGCGTGCTGCGTCGACCTCGGCGGCCTGTGCCGTGGGACCGGCGGCGCCGGGGGCGGCCGGTGCATCGGAAGGCGCTTCGGCCCGGGTGGCTGCCGGCTGCCTGGGCTCGGGGCGGGCAGCCCGGGGGGCCGCCGCGCGGCTGGCCTCGCCGTCGCGCCCCTCGCGGCCGTCTCGCCGCTCGGGGATGGCGCCCACGCCGTCCTTCGAGGCGCCGGCATCGATGGCCGAGGCCCGGTTCACCGGGGCCGGCAGCACGGCGGCCAGCGGCGTCAGCAGCGCCGGCACGGCGGTGGCGGCGTCGTCCCCGGCCGTCTCGGCGTCGTCGGTCTCCAGCGCCGATCCGTCGCCGATCGTGTCGATCGGGTCGAACTGGTCATCGATCAGCGCACCGGGAGGGATCCCCTGGCCCGCGGCGAGCGGGTCGTTCGGGTCGGCCGCGGCCGCTGCGGCATCGCCGGCGAGCAGCGCGCGCAGCCGCGCCAGCGCGGGGTCGTGCGGGCCTTGGGGCAGCAGGCGGCGCATGCGGGTGCCGACGTCGGCCAGCAATCCCAGCGCATCGGCGGCATCGGCATCCAGCGCATCGGCGCCCGCCTGGTCCGCATCCGGCGGCAGCACCCCGGGTGCCTCTTCCCTGGGCATCGGCGGCCCGATGCGCCGCGTCAGCGCGTCCAGGGCCGCGTCGAGCGTCCCGGCGTCGGTGGTCCCGGCGTCGGCAGTCGCGGCGTCGGCCGCGGGGCCGGACGTCTGGTTCGCCGGCTGGGCGGCCGACTTCGAGGCCGACTGCGCGAGCAGCCCCGAGAACGAGGACGTCGGCGTCGAGGACGCGGCATCGGCACTGCCGGACGACGGCATCACCATGCCGCAGTTCGCGGAAGGCGAGCCCGGTGCGGAGAGCGCACCCGACGAGGTGGCGATCATCGAGGCGGCGTCGATCATGGGCGTCTTCCTGCAACGTGGAGGGGCAAGGCGGGGAGCGGGGCGGGAGCCACGGCGACAGCGTGGCGTGCAGGTCAGTGGTTGGCGGCCGCCATCGACGGACGCGCGTGCCAGTGCTTGAGCGCGGCAATCTCGTCGGCGGCCTTCTGGTCGCGTATGGCCAGGGTGCGCTGGCGTTCGCCCACGCGCCGTTCGATGAGCTTCTTCACCGAGGCGACGCGCGTCTCGCGCTCGACGAGCCGCTCGCGCGCCTCCTGGGCCTGCTGTTCGGCCTGCCGGGTCTGGCGGTCGAGCTGCTCGAGCGCCTGGTTCAGCCGCTCGATGAAGCTGCGGTAGCTGTGCACCACCTCGATGGCGGCCTTGTCGCGGAACTGCGTCGACCAGCGCGCCTCGTAGTCGCGCCGGTAGGCCAGCAGCTGTTCGCGCTGGGTGCTGAAGCGGCGCACCTGCTCCAGCATCAGGTAGAGCTGTGCCGTGGCTTCGTCGCGGGCGGCGGTGGCGTGCTCGAGCAGCGTGGCCAGGGCGGTGGAGTCGGTGGGCATGAGGTCCTGACGGTGGTTCGGGTGGGGGAGGGGACTCGGGGAACGGGTTCAGGTGGTGGCCGCGATGGCGGTCATCTGCTGGCGGCTCTCCTGCAGCGTGGCGTGCTCGTGCATGCCTTGCTGCAGCAGGGCCTGGATCTGCGGCGCCAGGCGCACCGCGAGATCGAGCTCGTGGTCGTGGCCGGGCGCATAGGCGCCGAGCTGGATCAGGTCGCGCGCCTTGTTGAACTTGGCCAGCAGCTGGCGCACGCGGCGGGCCGCGGCGAGTTGTTCGGACGGGGCCACCGCGTTCATCACGCGCGAGATCGAGCGCTCGACGTCGATGGCCGGGAAGTGCGCCGCCTCGGCCAGCTCGCGCGACAGCACGATGTGGCCGTCGAGGATGCCTCGCGCCGCGTCGGCGATCGGGTCCTGCGGGTCGTCGCCTTCGGTCAGCACCGTGTAGAACGCGGTGATCGAGCCGCCGCCGGCGGCGCCGTTGCCGCTGCGCTCCACCAGCAGCGGCAGCCGCGCGAAGCAGCTCGGTGGGTAGCCCTTGGTGGCCGGCGGCTCGCCGATCGCCAGCGCGATCTCGCGCTGCGCCATCGCGTAGCGCGTCAGCGAGTCCATCAGCAGCAGCACGTGCTTGCCGCGGTCGCGGAAGTGCTCGGCCACCGCGGCAGCGTAGTTGGCGCCCTGCAGCCGCACGAGGGCCGGCGCGTCGGCCGGCGCGGCGATCACCACCGAGCGGGCGCGGCCGTCGTCGCCGAGGATGTCCTCGACGAACTCCTTCACCTCGCGGCCGCGCTCGCCGATCAGGCCGACGACGATCACGTCGGCCGCGGTGTAGCGCGCCATCATGCCCAGCAGCACCGACTTGCCGACGCCGGTGCCGGCGAACAGGCCCAGCCGCTGGCCGCGTCCGACCGTGAGCAGCGCGTTGATCGCGCGCACGCCGGTGTCCAGCGGCGTGCGCACGGGGTCGCGGTCCATCGCGTTGATCTGGCGCCGCACCATCGGCTCGGTGGGAACGTCCAGCAACGGACCCTGGCGGTCGATCGGCACGCCGTGCGCGTCGAGCACGCGGCCGAGCAGGCCGTCGCCCATCGGCAGGTGCAGGCTGCGGTCTTCGCGGCGGCGCCAAGGATGATGTTCCTCGCCCCAGCGTGGCGGCACCGTCGGCGCCGGCCGCGGCACCACGCGGGCGCCGCTGGAGAGGCCGTGCACCTCGCTGGTGGGCATCAGGTACGCGCGGTCACCGGTGAAGCCGACGACCTCGGCGAGCACCGGCGGCTGGCCGGGCGTGAGCACCTCGCAGATCGAGCCCACCGGCACGCGGATGCCGGCGGCCTCGAGCACGAGGCCGGTCACGCGCACGAGCGTGCCGGTGGCCTCGAACGGGTGGTCCACGGTGGCGTACTCGCGCAGCTCCGACAGGAATCGGTTCCAGTGCCGTTCGCGAGCCGCGGCGCCGCGGGTGGCGGCCGGCATCGCGGGGCTGTCGGCGGGCACGGTGTTCACGGCGCGGGCTCCAGTCCCGACGTGGCCTGCGCCCACAGCGTCTCGATGCGCGCATCGATGGTGCCGACGTCGGATTCGACGATGCAGTCGCCGCGTGCGAGGGCCGGGTTGGCGACGAGGCGCGCCGAGCGGGCTTCCAGCGCCTCGCGGGCGCCTTCGGCCACCAGCGGCAGGTCCTGCGGATGCAGTTGCAGCGTGATGTGGCGCGCCGAGAGCAGCATCGCCCCCAGCGCCTGCTGCGCCACCGCGGCCACCACGTCGGGGTTGGCCTTCAGCTCGCTCTTCAGCACCTGGCTGGCCAGGTCCACGGCGGCGCGGGCCACGGCCTCGGCCAGGCGCGGCTGCAGCGCGTCGAACTCGGCATCCAGTCGGGTGAGGAGCGCGCCCACCTGCGCGGTGGTCTGCGCGGCGAAGGTCTGCTTGAAGCTTTCGAGCGCGACCAGCCCGTCGCGATAGCCGTTCTGGTAGCCCTCCTGCACCCCGGCGCGGCGCGCCTCGGCGATGCGGGCCTGCCACTGGGCCTCGGTGGGCGGCGGCGGCGCGGCCGGGGCCGGGGCTGCCGCGGCGGCGCCGGTGCCCGAGCCCGGGAACGAGCCCGGTTTCCACGCGGCGAAGCTGGTCAGCTCCTCGCGCGGGATGAACCGCGTGTACGGGTGCGGGCCCTTGGCGGAGCTAGACGAGTTGTTCGTCACCGCCGCCTCCCAGCACGATCTGGCCTTCGTCGGCCAGGCGGCGGACGATCTTCAGGATTTCCTTCTGCTCGGCCTCGACTTCCGACAGCCGCACCGGGCCGCGGCCTTCGAGGTCCTCGCGCAGCGTCTCGGCAGCACGGCTGGACATGTTCTTGAACACCTTCTCGCGCAACACCGGCGAGGCGCCCTTCAGCGCCAGCACCAGCGATTCGCTCTGCACTTCCTTCAGCAGCGCCTGGAAGCCCTTGTCGTCGAGCTTCTCCAGGTCGTCGAACACGAACATGTTGTCCATGATCTTCTGCGCCAGCTCGCCGTCGGCCTCGCGCACGAAGTCGAGCACCGAGGTCTCGACCTGCGAGCCCAGCATGTTCAGCATCTCCGCGGCGGCCTTGGCACCGCCCAGGCTGCTGCGCTTCATGCGGTCGCCGCCGGCCAGCACCTTGCTCATGACGTCGTTCAGGTCCTTCAGCGCCGAGGGCTGGATGCCGTCGAGCGTGGCGATGCGCAGCATCACCTCGTTGCGCTGCCGTTCGGCGAGCTGCTTCAGCACGTCGGCGGCCTGGTCGTACTCCAGGTGCGCGAGGATCGCCGCGACGATCTGCGGGTGCTCGTTGCGCAGCAGCTCGGCCACCGAGGCGGCGTCCATCCACTTCAGGCTCTCGATGCCCGAGGTGTCGCTGCCCTGCAGGATTCGGTCGATCAGCAGGTTGGCCTTGTCGTCGCCCAGCGCCTTGCGCAGCACGGACTTGACGTACTCGTTGTTGTCGTCGACCAGCATCTGCTCGGCCCCGGCCTGCTGCGAGAAGCGCTCCAATACCTTGTCGACGCGCTCGCGCGGCACCGCCTTCATCTTGGCGATGGTCTCGCCGACGCGCTGCACTTCCTTGGGCGTCATGTGCTTGAGGACCTCGGACGCGTCCTCTTCGCCGAGCGACATCAGCAGGATCGCGGCGTCCTCGACGCCGGCGTCGTCCGTCGGTGCGGTGGCCATCGTGTGCGGGGCTTCCGGTGGGCGGCGATCGTCAGGCGGCTTCGCCGCTCACCCAGCCGCGCAGCACGTTGGCCACGGCGGCGGGGTTCTGGCGAGCCATGCCGCGCACGGCCTCGAGCGTGGAGGGGGGCTCGGGCGCGGCCAGCGCGGGGCGCGACGGGTTGGCGCCGGGCAGCACGTTGTCGTCGTCGACGACGGCATCGATGCGCTGGCCGGGCGTGGTGGCGGGCTCCTGGGGCGGGGCCGGCGGCGTAAAGGCCGGCTTCAGCGCCGGACGGATCACGCCGAGCACCAGGACGAGGCCGACGAGCGCCAGCGCCGCCGGCATCGCCGACTGGCGCGCCAGGTCCTGGATCCAAGGCTCCTTCCACCACGGCGTGGGCTCCACCGGTGGCGCGGCCACTTCCATGAATGGCGCGTTGACCACGCGCACCGAGTCGCCGCGGGCCTTGTTGAAGCCGATGCCCTGTTCGACCAGCGCGGTGAGCTTCTCGATCTCCTCGGGCGGCAGCGGCACGGTGGTGGGCTTGCCCTTGGCGTCCTTGGTGGTGCGGTGGTTCACCACCACCGCAGCGTTCAGGCGCCGCACGACGCCGGTGGCCAGCCGCGTGACGCTGACCTTCTTGTCCACCTCGTAGCGTGTCTCGCCCTCGCGGCGCGTCGAACCGGGCGTGGCGCCGGCCGGTTGCGCGGCGCGCTGCTGCTGCGCAGCGCCGTTCACCGGCGCAGTGGCCGGCGTGGGCGGCTGATTGGAGAGCGCGCCCGGTACGCCGCCGTTGGCGGAAGGGGCGGGCGAGCTGGATTCCTCGTTGCGCACGGCGCGCACCGCGGCCGGCTGGTCACCCTGATTGGGCTTGAACTCCTCGGCGGTGGACTCGACCTGCGAGAAGTCGATGTCGGCGGTGACCGTGGCGCGCAGGTTCTCGCGGCCGACCACCGGCTCCAGCAGCTGCAGCACGCGCTTGACGTGCTGCGCCTCGACATCGCGCAGGTACTGCACCTGCTGCGCGTCCAGGCCCTGCGGTGTGGTGGCGTCGGGCGGGTTGCTGAGCAGCGCACCGTTGCCGTCGACCACGCTGATCGCCTTGGGCGAGAGTTCGGGCACGCTGTTGGAGATCAGCGCCGCGATGCCTGCGAGCTGCGCCGAGTCGAGCGTGCGGCCCGGGTGCAGGTTCACGACCACCGAGGCCGAGGGCTTCTGCTGCTCGCGGAAGAAGCCGTTCTGCTGCGGCACGGCCAGGTGCACGCGCGCCGACTGCACCGAGGGGAACCCCTGGATGGTCTTGGTCAGTTCGCCTTCGAGCGCGCGCTTCTGGCTGCTCTGCTCCTGCGCCTGCGTCTGGCCGAACGGCGTCTTGTCGAGCAGTTCGTTGCCGATCACGGTGCCGCGCGACAGGCCGGCGGAGGCCAGCTTGAAGCGCAGCTCGTAGACACGCTCGGCCGGCACCATCAGCGTGCCGCTGCCCTCGGCGAAGCGGTAGGGCACGTTCATCTGCGCGAGCTTCTCGATGATGGCGCCGCCTTCCCGTTCGGAGAGGTTGGCGAACAGCAATCGATAGTCGCCCTGGCGCGCGTTCTGTGCGCCGAGCACGAGGGCACCCACGAGCGCGAGGCCGGCCGCGCCGGCGATCCATCTGGATCGCGCGGGCAGCGCGGCGATGCGGGTGCCGAGGCCCGGCATTGCCGGCACCAGCGGCGCCGGTGCGGCCGGCAAGGCCACGGCGTTGGAAGATCCGATCGGGGCGGGCACGGCAGGCGTGACGGCGTTGTCCATGCCGGGCATTGTTGGAGTCGGCCGTCGCCGGCATTAGCGGGATCAGGCGCGGGATTCGCGGGCTGTTCGCGCAGCGACGTGACGGTCGGCACGCCGGCGGGGGTGTTCTCGCGAGTCTGCGAACTGGACCGTCTTTGCCCCGTTCATCGGGCTCAAGTCGGGGGCCCGGACGCCTACAGTCGTCGCACCGTGGACCTCAAGCTCAAGCCCTTCGACTTCGACGCCGCCGTGGCGCGCGCCGGCCTCACTCGGCAGGGGCTGCCGGTGGCTCGCGCGGCCGCTCCGGCCGGCGGCTTCGCGACTGAAATGAACCGTGCGCTGGCCGACGTGAGCCGCATGCAGGGCGAGGCGCAGCGCATGCAACGCGAGGTGACGTTGGACAATCCCACCGTCAGCCTCGAAGAGACGATGGTCGCGATGCAGAAGGCCCAGCTCGGATTCCAGGCGACCCTGGCGGTGCGCAATCGCCTGGTGCAGGCCTACACGGACATCATGAACATGCAGGTCTGATGCTGCTGCCGCGGGTTCAACCCAGCGGCACCGGCACGAAGATCCGCTGCCCGTCGCGCGAGACCAGCAGCGCCACCTGCTTCGGGCGCGGCTTCAGCGCCTCGCGCACCTGCTCCACACGTTCCACCGGGCGGCCGTTCAGTGCCAGCAGCACGTCGCCGGGCTGCAGGCCGGCGAGCTGCGCCGGGCCTTCCACACGTTCGATCAGCAGGCCGTGGTCCACGCCGGCCTCGCGCAGTTCCTCGCCCTGCAGCGGCCGCACCGCCAGGCCGAGCGTGCCGCCTGCGGCCGCGGCCCGTGCTTCGCGCGTCTCGGCGTCGGCGCGCTGCAGCGTCACCGCCACGTCGGTGCGCGCCTTGTCGCGCCACACCTGCAGTGTCAGCTTGTCGCCCGGCCGCCCGAGGCCGATGCGGCTGGAGAGGTCGCCCGCCACCTGCACAGGCCGGCCGTCGATGGCCGTGACCAGGTCGCCGGCCTTCAGGCCCGCCTTGGCGGCGGCGCTGCCTGGAGCCACGCTGGAGACCAGCGCCCCATCGGGCGCGGGCAGTCCGAACGACGCGGCCAGCGGCGCCGACAGGTCCTGCACGGTCACGCCGAGCCGGGCGTGCTCCACGCGGCCGTGCGCGACGATCTGGTCCTTCACGTGCAGCGCCACGTCGACCGGGATCGCGAACGCCAGGCCCTGGAAGCCGCCGCTGCGCGAGTAGATCTGTGCATTGACGCCGATCACCCGGCCGCTCGCATCGAACAACGGGCCGCCGGAGTTGCCGGGGTTCACCGCGGCATCGGTCTGGATGAAGGGCACGACGCCTTCGCCGGGCAGCGAGCGCCCCTTGGCGCTGACGATGCCTTGCGTGGCGGTCTGCTCGAAGCCGTAGGGCGCGCCGATCGCCAGCACCCAGTCGCCCACCTGCACCGCCGACGGGTCGCCCAGCGCCACCGTGGGCAGGCCCTGCGCGTCGATCTTCAGCACCGCGATGTCGGTGGCCGTGTCGCTGCCGAGCACGCGCGCGGTGTACTCGCGCCGGTCGGAGAGCTTGACGGTCACCTGGCGTGCGTCGCGCACCACGTGGGCGTTGGTGAGCACCAGGCCGTCGCTGCTGACGATGAAGCCCGAGCCCTGGCCGCGGAACGGGGTGGCGCCGCCCGGCGGCATGCGCAGGCCGGGCAGGCCGCGGAAGAAGCGGTGGAAGGGGTCGTCGTCAGGGCTCGCGGCTGGGCCTTCGTCGTCGCTGCCGACGCTGCGCAGCCCGGCCACCGAGATGCCGACCACCGCCGGTCCCTGTGTGCGCACGATGGCGCGGTAGTTCGGCATCGCGGTGGGGTCGGCCAGCGGCACCGGTGCTGGCGTTCCGCTGACGGCGGCCGCCGAAGCGACGGTACTGGCGGGCGATGCGGGCGCCGCGGCCTGCGCGCGCATCCAGGCGGGCCAGCTCCAGGCGTCGGCCGTGCCGGCGGCCAGCGCCAGCACCGTCAATGCGGCGGCGGAGGTGGTGAGGGTCAATCGCTTCATCGTGGGCTCCTCGTGAGGGTCGGCAAGGGCGGCATGCCCCGACCGCCGAGGCCCACTCTAGGCAGCGCCGATGAGGCGTCGATGAAGCGTAGATGAGGCGAAAGTGAAGACGCGGCGGCGGTGGCGGGCCCGCCAGACCCTACGCCGGCATCGCCGGCAGCGTCACCTCCACGCGCAGCCCGCCCTGCGGCGCGGTGTCGAGCCGGGCGTGGCCGCCGTGCCGCAGCGCCACGGCCTGCACGATCGCCAGGCCCAGCCCGCTGCCGGAGGCCTCGGCCCCGGCGCCGCGGGCGAAGCGGTCGAACAGGCGCTCGCGCTCGGCCGGCGGCACGCCGGCACCTCCGTCGTCCACCCGCAGGACCAGGTTCGCGGCCTCGCACGCCAGCGACACCCGCACCGGCGGCCGGCCATGCAGCAGCGCGTTGTCGAGCAGGTTGCGCACGGCGCTGCGCAGCGCCTGGGCGTCGCCGTGCACGAGGGCGGAGGCGGGCAGCTCGGGCTCGATCGTGCAGGCGGCGCGTTCGGCGAGCGGGGCCACGTCGGCCAGCGTCTCGCGCACGACCGCCGCCAGGTCCACCGCACCGCGGGGCGCACCGGCGCCGGGCTCGGCGCGGGCCAGCGCCAGCAGCTGCGCCACGAGGTGCGTGCTGCGGTCCACGCCGGCGCGCAGCCGCTGCTGTGCGGCCTCGTGCTGCTCGTCGGTGGCGGCGTCGCGCAGCAGCCCGAGCTGCAGCTTCAGCGCCGTCAGCGGCGTGCGCAGTTCGTGGGCGGCATCGGCCACGAAGGTGCGCTGGGTCTCGAAGGCCTCGGCCAGCCGCGCCAGCAACGCGTTGAAGGCGGTGACCAGCGGCACCACTTCGCCGGGCAGACCGGCGAGCGGCAGCGGCTCGGTGGCGCGCACGTCGCGCTCACCGATGCCGGAGGCCAGGCGCTGCAGCGGAGCCAGCGAGACGCCCAGCAGCCACCACAACGCGAACGCCACCACCGGTGCCGCGGCGGCGATCGGCAGCAGGCTGCGCAGCGCCGCCGCGGTGGCCAGCCGCCGGCGCACCGAGATCGGCTGGGCCACCTGCACCACGCGCAGCGGCGTCGCCGCGCCGTACACGCGCCAGGGCTCGCCGCCGAGGGTCACCTCGCTGAAGCCGAGCACGGCGCGTGGCGGCAACGTGCCCACCAGTCCTGGTGGGCGGCTCGAGTACAGCTCGAGCCCCTGCATCGACCAGATCTGCACGACGTAATCCAGCGCCGGGTTGGCCAGCACGGCGCGCTCGTCGTCGCCGATGCGGCCCTGGTCTCGCAGCGACAGCGCCATCTGCTGCAGGTGGTAGTCGAACAGCTGGTCGGCCTCGGCGCGCACGCTGATCCAGGTGGCGCCGCCCACCGCCAGACCGACCACCGCGGCGAGCACGCCGAGGAAGGCGAACAGCCGGCCCCGCAGCGAGCCGAGGTGATTCACCGCGCGCCGTCCTTGGCCGGCCCGGCGTAGTAGCCCAGGCCGCGCACCGTGTGCAGCAGGTCGTCGCCGAGCTTCTTGCGCAGCTGGTGCATGTAGACGCTGATCGCGTTGCTCTCCAGTTCCTCGCCCCAGCCGTACAGGCGGTCCTCGAGCCGGGCGCGCGACACGATCGCGCCGGGCCGTTCCAGCAGCGCCTGCAGCACCGCGAACTCACGCGCCGACAGCAGGACCGGCCGGCCGCCGCGCGTCACCTCGCGCGTGGCCGGGTCCAGCTGCAGGTCGGCCACGCCGAGCACGCTGTGCGCGCGGCCACCGTGCCGGCGCACCAGGGCGCGCAGCCGCGCCAGCAGCTCGTCGAGCTCGAAGGGCTTGACGAGGTAGTCGTCGGCGCCGGTGTCCAGGCCGCGCACGCGGTCGGGCAGCGCGTCGCGCGCGGTGACCACGATCACCGGCGTCGTGTCGCCGCGCGCCCGCAGCGCGCGCAGCACCTCCAGGCCGTCGCGGCCGGGCAGGCCGAGATCGAGCAGCACGGCGTCGAAGCGCTCGCTGGCGAGAGCGGCATCGGCGGCACGGCCGTCGCGCACCCAGTCGGCCGCGAGCCCCTGGCCACGCAGCGCGTCGCGCAGGCTCTCGCCGATCATCGTGTCGTCCTCGACCAGCAGCACTCGCATCGGCGTCGAGAATACGACGCCGTGCCGCGCGGTGCCTTCAGCAGCCGGGCACGCCGGGCACCAGGGCGCCGGGGGCGCACAGCCGAGGCCGGCCCGAAGGCCCCACCTCGGCGCGCAGCACATGGCCGCGGCTGGACTTCAGCTCGGCATGGCCGCTGCCGCGGCCGCCGGGTTCGAACTGCACCTCCTGCGCGGCCTGCAGTTCCACGCCCTTGAACTGGGGCGCGCCCATCGTCTTCCCGCGGCAGGTCTGCGGCACGCGACAGTCGCAGCCCGGCGTGGTGGCCACGGCCCAGCACCAGTCGGCACCGGTCGCGAAGGCCACGTGCATCGTGCGGTCGCGTTGCGCGGCCGCGAACCGCGTTTCGGCCATCTCGGACACCAGCACCTCGCCGGCGGCGCGCACGCGGGCGCGGGCCAGCACGTCGTTCATCATCGGCAAGGCCAGCGTCGCCAGCGTCACGAGCATCGCCAGCGCGATGGCCATCTCGATCAGCGTGAAGCCGCGCGCGGGTCGGCGGCGGAACGTGCGCAGGGACATGGAAGGCCTCAGCGCACCCAGCAGGCCGGCGTGGGGCCGTGTTCGGGCACGCCACCCACCACCGTCAGCACGATCTGCGCGCAGGCGGTGTCCCCGGCCTGCGGGCCATCGGCGCGGGCCACGGCCTGCGCGGTGTAGCGCTCGGGCGTGGCTTCGGTGAGCTGGATGTCGTAGAGGCGCGCATCGCTCACCACCTGCGACGCGCCGATCAGCGCGCGCGTGTCGGCGGCGTAGAAGCCGTGCATCGCGTGGTGGCGTTCCTGCGCGAACTGCAGCCGCGTCAGTGCCGCCACGGCGTCGGTTCTGCGCGACTTCTGGGCCATGCCCATGGCCCCGGGAACGGCCACGCCGATGAGGATGGCGGCCACCGACAGCACGATGGCGACTTCCACGAGCGTGTAGCCCCGGACAGCGGGCCGCGTCACGTCAGCCCCTGTCTCCAGGCGTGCGGGCGCGGCATCGGGCGGCTGTGCGGCAGGTCATGGCCCGGGTTGCAGCCGCTGCTGCTTCTGGGTCTGGTTCACGTAGCACTGCAGCGCGCGCTCGGCGATCGGGTCCAGGCCCTGCCAGGCGCAACCGATGCGCTGGCCGCCTTCGCCGTCCATCGACGCGATGTGGTGCAGCTCGATGCCCGCGACGAACGCGGTGGCCTGGTCCAGCTCGACCTGCACGCCGTACAGCACGAGGCCGGGCCGCAGCTCGGGCATGTCGCTGGGCATCAGCAGCGAGCAGCCGCCGACGCTCAGGTCGACGATGCGCAGCTGCAGCCGCATGTCGGGGATCGACGGGTGGCGCATCGTGCACGTGGGGCCGCCCGCGCCGGGGCGCACGCGGTAGCTGTCGCGCCGCTGGAAGCGGTGCACCACGTGGGGCATCGACGCCTGCAGCACGCGGCCCTGGCTGCCGCGCACGAGCAGCAGGTGGTCGAGCTCGAACTGGACCTTCACATGGTCCAGGTAGCCCACCGCCAGCGCCTCGTTGGTCTGCACCAGCGCTTCCCACTCGGGCTGTTCCGCGTCGGCGTGGAAGCCGATGCGGTGGGTGCCGACGTCCACCGCCCACAGGATCGTGCGCGCCGACACGCCTGCCGGCGCGGCGAGCACGATCGGCACGGCCGTGTCGCGCAGGCGGCGCAGCAGCGACAGGATCTCCGAGGGGTGTTCGATGCGGAACGCGGCGAACGGATCGGTGCCATCGGCACCGCGTTCCAGCGGTGCGGGGCGGGTGCTCTCGAACATGCCGGGGGCCTTCCGTCTTCGGGGCGGGCGGGTGCGGGCTAGTGCAGCCGCTGGGGCTTGCCGTGCAGCGTGGCTTCCAGGTCCTGCAGCCAGGGCTCGGCCAGGTGTCGGATCTCGGCGTCGTTGACGAGGATGCGCTGCATGATGCGGGACTTGGCCTTGGCGGCGTCGGCCGTCAACGGTGCCTCGCGCGCAGCGGCCTTGAGCTGGCTGATCAGCAGCACGCAGGCGCCTTCGAGCTTGACCACCTCGTCCCAGTTGCCCGCGCGGGCGGCCGACAGCATGTCGGCGCTGGCCTGTTCGATCGCTTCGTAGTAGCTCAGCAGGTCGGGGTTCATGTGTCTAGGGACCGAGGTGCGGGATGGAGGGCGGGCGTGGGTGCGGCGAGCGCGCGGCGGGACGCGCGTTCATGCCGGTGCACGCACCTGCGAGGCGATGCCCGTCCAGGCATCCCGCAGGGGTTCCAGCAGTCGCTTGCACTCGTCGAGTGCCGAGTCCTCGTTGCGCAGGTTGGCGTGCGTCAGGCGCAGCTCGATGTAGCCGTACAGCGCATCGAGGTCACGGGCGATCGGCCCGCCCTGCTCGAGGTTCAGAGATGCGCGCAGGCCTTCCCCGATGATCGCCAGCGCCTTGTCGATCGCCCGGGCCTTGGCCTGCAGATCGCCCCGATGCAATGCGCCGCGCGCACGTGCCACGGCCTCCAGTGCGCCGTCGAAGAGCATGCCCACCAGCGCGTGGCCGGAGCGATCACCCGCGGCCGACTGCACACCGACATCGGTGTACAGCCCCGTGAGGCGCTGTCCGGCAGGGCGAGGGGGCGAGAACGCGCTGGGGTGCATGTCGGGGGTTTCCTGCTTGGTGGCCGCCGGGTGGCGACGAGTCCTCCGGGATATCGACCAGCCGCGCGTGGGGCTTGAGGGCCCGCTTGCCCCGAGTTGCACCCCTGCAGGACCGCTGCCGCCGCGACTGCGCGCCGAGGACGGACGAGGGCGCGACATGTCATCGCGGCCTCGGGCCGTCGCAGGTCATGCGGTGCTTGCGCAGGGGTCGGGTGGCGGACGCAGGCCCGCCGCCGGCATGCCGATGGCGATGCGGCGCGGAGCGCGCAGGCCTCGCAACGCCGCGACAGGCGCGCGGCGGGTCGTCAGCTCGACTTGTTCCAGGCCGCGATCTGCTGCGTCACGTAGCTTTGCAGCGAATTGAGCTGTGCCATGCTCGAGTCCAGGCGACCGTACTGCGCGGTCAGCCGCTTCTCGACGAGCACGAGCCGGGCTTCGAGCGCATCGGCGCGCTCGAGACTCTGGTCGATGCGCTTCTGGATCGCTTCCTGCCGCGTGGTCAGCTCGCCACCGGTGCCCAGGCGCAGATCCGCGAAGGTGCGGAAGGTCTGGCCGAAGCCGTCAAGTGCGTTGTCGGCATCGTCCTTGGAGAAGAAGCCGCTCAGGTCGGCGATCTGGCCCATCGCGGCGTCGAGCTTCTTGTCGTTGATCTTCAGCGATCCGTCGCTCTGCGGCTCCAGGCCGATGTCGGCCAGCCGCGTGAAGGTGGTCACCGCGCCGCTGCTCGAGCTGGCCAACGTGCGCAGCCCGCGCAGCACGCCCAGCGCCGACGAGTCGGCCTGCAGCACGCCGGCCGTGTCGGTGGAGTCGTCGTAGCGGGTCTGGTCGCGGATCAGCTGGACCATCGCGTTGTAGGCATCCGCGAAGTCGGTGACGTTCTTCTTCATGCCCGGCGTGTCGCGGCCCACGGTGACATCCACCGGCGTGGTCGTGACCTGGCCGAACTGGAACGACAGGCCGTCCATGACCTGGTCGAACTCGTTGGTGGCCGAGCTGACCGCCACGCCGTTGATCGTCGCCGCCGAGTTGGTCGCGGCCGAGCCCAGCGTCATCTGCGACACGCCGGCCGAGGGGTCGTAGGCGAACAGCGAGACACCGGCGGGGTCGCCGTCGTCGCCATCGTCGTCGAGGGCCGTGACCTTGAACCCGTCGGCCGCGCCGGTGGTGGTGGAGCGCATCGCGAGCCGGTAGCCGTCGATGTCGCTGACGATCGACGCGGTGACGCCTGCGCCCGAGGCGTTGATCGCGTCGCGCACATCCTCCAGCGTGTCGTTGGGCGGATCGAAGCGCAGCGTGACCGCGGCCGTGTCGGGCTTGTCGGTGAACGTGCTGCCGTCCCAGGTGCCGAGCTGGATGGTGAGGCTGCCGCCGCCGACCGAATCGGTGGGTGCCGCGAAGGAATGGGTGCTGGCCAGCGTCTGCGCCGAAGCCAGGCGCGTCACGTTGACCTTGTAGATGCCGGCCGGCGTGCTGCCGTCGCTGCTGGCGTTGACGGCCGCGGTGTTCGGGCTGGCCACGGTGGTGGCGCGCCAGGTGTCGGCGTCGGTGAGATTGCGTGCGGCGTCGCGCAGCGCGGTCATCGCGCTCTGCAGCTTGCCGTAGGCCGAGAGCTGGTCCTGCGACTTCTTGGTGGCGGTCTGCAGCGCCGTCAGCGGCTGCCGCTCGACGGCCATCAGCCTGGCCACGATGGATGCGACGTCCAGGCCGCTGCCGATTCCGGGAGAGGAGACGGTTGCCACGATCGGTTGCTCCGGGGTTCGCCGTTCGTATCGGCTGCGCGTCGAGGGTCTTGAGCGGCGGGAGCGGCGCGGCGTGCGCTTCGTCGGCGTTCGGTGCGTTGCGCGCGCCGGCCGCCTTCGATGCCGTCAGCCCTGGAGCAGCTTCAGCACGTTCTGCGGCAGCGCGTTGGCCTGCGCGATCATCGCGTTGCCGGCCTGCTGCAGGATCTGCGCGCGGGACAGGTTGGCGGTCTCCACCGCGAAGTCGGCATCCATGATGCGGCTGCGCGCGGCGGTGAGGTTCTCGGCCGAGACCTGCAGGTTCATCACCACCGTCTCGAAGCGGTTCTGCGCCGCGCCGTACAGAGCTCGCGACGTGGTCACCTCGTCGATGGCGCCATCGATCGCGTCCATCGCGGCGCGTGCGCCGGTGGCATCGGCACCGCTGATGTCCAGCGCGGCGACGACGTCGCGCACGGTGGCCGTGAGGTCGGTGCCGTTGATGTCGATGGTGTCGTTGACCGTGGTGCCTGCGCCCACCTGGAAGGTGAACGTGGCGGTCGCGCCGTCGAACAGCGTGGTGCCATTGAACTGCGTGCCGTCGACGAGCCGCGAGACCTCGTTCTTCAGTTCGGCGAACTCGGTCATCAGGTTGTTGCGGTCGCCGGAGTTGTTGGATCCGTTGGCGGATTGCACGGCCAGCTCGCGCATGCGCTGCAGCGCGTCGCCGATCTTGCCGATGGCACCTTCAGCCGTCTGCGACAGCGATATGGCGTCGTTGGCGTTTCGGATCGCCACGTTCATGCCGCGCACCTGCGCGTTCATGCGTTCGGCGATGGCGAGGCCGGCGGCGTCGTCCTTCGCGCTGTTCACGCGCAGGCCGGACGACAGGCGCTGCATCGAGACCGCCAGCGAACTCTGCGACGATGCAAGGTTGCGCTGTGCGTTCAGCGACGACAGGTTGGTGTTGATGGTCTGCGGCATGGCTTCGATCCCACTGGCGTACGGAACAACGCCCGGTGCGAAGATTCTCGATACCGCTTGAGCCACCCGTTTCGCCGAAAAGCGGCGACTATCCGGCCCAATCCGGGCCCGTGGCGGCGGGGCCGCTGACCTGGCGGCCCCAGAAAGGACTCAGCCGCCGGCGCGTGTGCGCGCGGCGGCCGCCAGCCCGGAGACGAGGCGCGTCGCCGCGCCGCGAGGATCAGCCGCGCAACAGCGCCATCACCGCGTTCGGCTGCTGGTTGGCCTGGGCCACCATCGCAGTGCCGGCCTGCTGCAGGATCTGCGTGCGCGACAGGTTCGAGGTCTCCACCGCGAAGTCGGCGTCCATGATGCGGGCGCGGGCGGCGGTGAGGTTCTCCGAGGTCACCATCAGGTTGCCGACCACCGTCTCGAACCGGTTCTGCACCGCACCGTAGTTGGCGCGAGCGGTGGTCACCGAGTCGAGCGCGTCGTCGAGCGCGTCCATCGCGGCCAGCGCACCGGTGTTGTCGGCGCCGGAGATGTCCAGCGCGGCGGTCGGCGTGCCGACGGTGGTGGTCAGGTCGGCCAGGTCGACGTCGATCTGGTCGGTGGTCAGGTTGTTGGCACCGACCTGGAACGTGAACGTCGGGTTCGAGCCGTCCAGGATGTTCTGGCCGTTGAAGCTCGTGCCGCTGACCAGACGCGTGATCTCGGCACGCAGCTGCGAGAACTCCGTCTGCAGGTTGTCGCGGTCGCCCGAGTTGTTCGTGCCGTTGGCCGACTGCACGGCCAGTTCACGCATGCGCTGCAGCGCGTCGCCGATCTTGCCGATCGCGCCTTCAGCCGTCTGCGCCAGCGAGACGCCGTCGTTGGCGTTGCGGATCGCCACGTTCATGCCACGCACCTGGGCGTTCATGCGTTCGGCGATGGCGAGGCCGGCGGCGTCGTCCTTCGCGCTGTTGACACGCAAGCCCGACGACAGGCGTTGCATCGTCGTCTGCAGCGTGCTTTGAGAGGAGGCCACGTTGCGCTGAGCGTTCAACGAGGACAGATTGGTGTTGATGGTCTGCGGCATGAGGGGGCTCCGAGGCGGGTTAGGGCGGATGTGTCTCCGTGCTGACCCGTTTTCGGCACCCTGCACAGGGGAGGATCCTTCGATAAGGCCCCGAAAACCCCTGCAATTTCCGCCGCGACCTCTCCGCAGCCCTTCCGACCGGCGCGTTGACGCCGCTGCGCCCCCTTCTAGGTGGAGAAGCCGCCGGCGGGGGGCCGCGCGACGGCTTCCTGGACCTGCTGCGCCGCGGCCGGGGGCCGCGGCGGGGCGAGGATCAGCGCAGCAGCTGCATCACCATGTTCGGCTGCGAGTTGGCCTGCGCGATCATCGCCGTGCCGGCCTGCTGCAGGATCTGCGCGCGCGACAGGTTGGCTGTCTCGATCGCGAAGTCCGCATCCATGATCCGGGCGCGGGCGGCGGTGAGGTTCTCCGACGTCACCAGCAGGTTGCTCACCACCGTCTCGAAGCGGTTCTGCACCGCACCGTAGTTGGAGCGCGCGGTGGTCACGTTGTCCAGCGCGTCGTCCAGCGCGTCCATCGCCGCCAGGGCGCCGGCGTTGGTGGCGCCGGAGATGTCGAGTGCCGCCACCGGCGTGTCGACGTCCGTGGACAGGTCGGCCAGGTCGACGTCGATCTGGTCGGTGGTCTGGTTGTTCGCGCCGACCTGGAACGTGAACGTGGCGCTCGAGCCGTCCAGGATGTTCTGGCCGTTGAAGCTCGTGCCGCTGACCAGCCGCGTGATCTCCGCCTGCAGCTGCGAGAACTCCGTCTGCAGGTTGTCGCGGTCGCCAGAGTTGTTGGTGCCGTTGGCCGACTGCACGGCCAGTTCGCGCATGCGCTGCAGCGCGTCGCCGATCTTGCCGATCGCGCCTTCAGCCGTCTGCGCCAGCGAGACGCCGTCGTTGGCATTGCGGATCGCCACGTTCATGCCGCGCACCTGGGCGCCCATGCGTTCGGCGATCGCGAGGCCGGCCGCGTCGTCCTTCGCGCTGTTGACCCGCAGGCCCGAGGAAAGGCGCTGCATGGTCGTCGACAGCGCGTTCTGCGACGAGGCGACGTTGCGTTGTGCGTTGATCGAAACGAGGTTGGTGTTGATGGTCTGAGCCATGAATTAACTCCTAAGCGGTTGCAGAAGATGCCCGGCTTCCTTGACCGTCCAACCGGGGTACGAAGCTGCTTGTGCGGCCCCGTTGGCTGGGATATCGACTGCTTTTCCAGCCTACTTTAGTGTTTCGAGTCAACCCCTCTTTTCATCGCATCAACCGTCGGGCTGCGGCCGAGTTGTCACCAACCGAAAGTCAGCGGGCGCAGATCCGTCGGGGCTTCGGCGGCCCGGATGGCGGGCTTGAGTGCCTGCCGCGACCGAACTGGGACCGGTTTGCCCCGGGCGTGTAGGAATTCGCCTGACAAGGAAGGTGCTGCCGCACGGACAGTGCGGATCGAAATGGCCTGATGCCGCGGCCTTGTTCGACTGCCTACAGTTCGTTGCACACCAGCAGCAACCTGCAACCCCTCAACGGAGCAACCGAACGTGAATTCCGACCAGATCGTCGCCGAGATCCGCGAAGCCAACCTGTCCTACCTGATGCTGGCGCAGACGCTGGTGAGGGCCGACCGCGAGCAGGCGTTGTTCCGCCTGGGCATCAACGAGGACACCGCGAACCTGATTTCGCAGCTCACCCCCGCACAGATCATGAAGATGGCCGTGGGCAACACGCTGCTGTGCCGCTTCCGCATGGACGACGACATCGTCTGGAACCTGCTCACCAGCCACGGCAAGGGCGCCGCCAACGAAGGGGTGTCGCGCCTGCACGCTTCCATCCTGATGGCCGGCCGTCACCAGGAAGCGGCCTGACCATGGCCCGCACCAAGAGCATCCTCACCGAAGCGCGCCAGATCGAGCGTGCCGTCACGCTGATCAAGCTCGGCGCGCGGCTGCAGGTCCTCGAGAGCGAGACCGACCTGAGCTACGAGCGCCTGCTGCGTCTATATAAGGAGGTGGCCGGCAAGAGCCCGAGCAAGGGCCAGCTGCCGTTCTCCACCGACTGGTTCATGACCTGGCAGCCGAACATCCATTCCAGCCTGTTCCTGAACATCCACGAATACCTCAACAAGGCGGCGGCGCTCGACGAGATCGACACCGTCATCAAGGCCTACCAGCTCTACACCGAGCAGATGCAGGCCCAGGGCCTGGAGCCTCTGCTGAGCGTGACGCGCGCCTGGCGCCTGGTGAAGTTCGTCGACAACGGCATGCTGACGATGACGCCCTGCAGCAAGTGCGGCGGCCACTTCGTCACCCACCCGCACGAGATCGCCCGCCACTACGTGTGCGGCCTGTGCAACCCGCCGGCGCGTGCCGGCAAGGGCAAGCTGGCCGGCAGCCTGGGCGCCGCGCATCCCGCGCTGCATTGCGGGCATTGATCACGCTTCGGCTGCCGCGCCGCCTTCAGTCGCCGCCCCGGGCAGCCGATCCTCCAGAGGTTCATTGTTCGTCTCCTCCTGGCACAGTTCTCTGTGCTTTTGGCGGGCCCTTCGGGGCCCGCTTTTTTGTGGGTCGGCGCCGCGCAGTCCCTGGCCGCTCGCACCACGACTCAAGTCGGGCACGACCGAGACCGATAACCGGCTCAGGTCCAGGGCCTTCGTGGCCGGGCTGCCTGTCTTGAAGCTGGTGTCGGTCTTTCCCGAACAACTCCAACCCGGAGAACCGCTGCCCTTCGCCCTGCGCGATGCGGGCGGGCGGCTGCTGCTGGCCGCCGGGCTGACGGCCGACCCGGGTCAGTTCGCCGAGCTGGTGGCGCAGCCGCTGTGGGCCGAAGAACACGAGGCCGCGGACTGGCAGCGCCGTGTCGTCGCGGCGATGGACCAGGCGCTGAGGCAGGGGGCGCTGCTCGGGCAGGTGGCTGCGGCACGTCCCGAAGCGCCGCGCGATGGCGCGGACTTCGGCCGCGCCCGCAGCTTCTCGGATCAGTGGGACGAGATCGTGCTGCAGCTCGACGCGGCGCTGCGCGAGCTGCGTCCGGGCGCCGGCGACGGCCCCGCCCGGGTGGAGGCCGTGCGCCAGCGCGTGCGTGCCTTGGCCGAGCGGCGCCCGGATGCGTCGCTCTACCACTTCGTCTATGCGGCCTCGCAGCCGCAGCACAAGTACAGCTGCCACCACGCCATCATGGCCATGCTGATGACCGACCTGGCGTCGGCGGCGATGGCGCTCACCGTGCCCGAGAAGGACGCCGTCTCGCTGGCCGCGCTCACCATGAACGTCGGCATGTTGCGCCTGCAGGACCAGCTGGCCAGCTCGGAACTGCCCATCACGCCGGCGATGCGCGCGACCATCGACGGGCACGCGGCCACCGGGGCGGCGATGCTGCGCGCCGCGGGCTTCGACAACGCCCTGGCGCTGGAGGTCGTTCGCCTGCACCACGAAACCGGCGACCCGGGGGTGCCCCTGGCGGCGCTGCCGCCAGCGCGCCGGCTGGCCCGCCTGCTGTCGCGGGTGGATGCCTTCGCGGCCAAGATCAGCCGCCGCGCGACGCGGCCGCCCATGTCGCCGGTGCAGGCGGCGCGCGAGGCCTGCCTGGGCGTCAACGGGGAGCCCGACGAGATCGGCGGCGCGCTGCTGCGCGCCGTGGGCCTGTACCCGCCCGGCAGCTTCGTCGAACTCGTCAATGGCGAGATGGGCATCGTGCTGGCGCGCGGCCGACGTGCCAACCTGCCCTACGTCGCCTCGCTGGTGTCGGCCGGCGGCAACGTGCTGGGCGAGCCCGCCCTGCGCGATTCGCTGGACCGTCGCTATGCCGTCCGGGCGGCGCTGCGCCCCGACGCCGTGAAGGTGCGCCCGCCGCACGAGCGGCTGCTGGCGATGCGCTGAACTGCACCGCGGCCGCTTGGCTTTTTCGGGCTTGGCCTGCGCCCGGGCTGCGGACACTGCCGGCATGAACCTCAAGCCCCTGCCGGGCCGCGCGCTGGCGCTGCCCTGGCCGCTGCCGGCCCTGCTGGCCTGGGCCGCCGGCTGGGCGGTCTGGCGTGCGCTCCTGGCGGCCGGCCTGGCGCCGCTGCCGGCCCTGGCGGCGGCCGGCACGGTGGCAGGGCTGCTGGCGCTGGGCTGCCGTGGCCGCTGGCGGCGGGTCATCGCCTTCGCGGGCTTTCCGCTGTCTGTCCTGGCCTGGGGCGGCAGCGGGGGCCTCGCGCCCTGGGCCTGGCTGGTGGCGCTGGCGCCGCTGCTGGCGCTGTACCCCGTGCGCGCCTGGCGCGACGCACCGCTGTTTCCCACCCCGGCCGACGCCTTGCAGGGGCTGGACGCCATCGTCGGGCAGCCGGCCCGCGTGCTCGACGCGGGCTGCGGCCTGGGCCACGGGCTGGCCGCCCTGCGCCGGCTGTGGCCGACGGCCGACGTGGCTGGCGTGGAGTGGAGCCCTTTGCTGGCCTGGGCGTCCGCCCTGCGACTCCCTGGGGCGAAGGTCCGTCGGGGCGACATGTGGGCGATGCCCTGGAGCGGCCACGACCTGGTCTATCTTTTCCAGCGGCCCGAGAGCATGGCGCGGGCCTACGACAAGGCGGCGCGCGAGCTGGCCCCCGGCGCCTGGCTGGTGAGCCTGGAGTTCGCGGTGCCGGGCCGGAGGCCCCATGCCAGCCTGCAGGGCCCGGGCCGCAAGCCCGTGTGGGTGTACCGCCCGGCGGATCCCGACTCAACCGCCGCCCGGAGGCGCCGATAACCCATCCAGGACCGCGGGCGCCTTTGCGCACCGGGGTCGTTCACACCGCCCCATACCCTCATGTTCGTCATCATTGGCTGGGCCGTTGCGCTGGGTTGCATCTTCGGCGTGTACATCGTGCACGGCGGCAACATCGGCGTCATCCTCAAGGCATTGCCCTTCGAGCTGATCACCATCGGTGGTGCGGCCGGCGGCGCCTTCCTGGCCAACAACCAGATGAAGGTCGTGAAGGCCGCCGCCAGCGGCCTGGGACGCTGCTTCAAGGGCAGCAAGTTCAGCAAGGCACGCTACATGGAGCTGCTGGCGCTGATGTACGACATCCTCCAGAAGGCGCGCAAGGAAGGCCTGATGTCCATCGAGAAGGACGTCGAGGACCCGCACTCCAGCCCCTTGTTCCAGAAGTACCCCACCGTGGGCACCGACCACCACGTCACCGAGTTCATCACCGACTACCTGCGCATGATGGTCTCGGGCAACCTGAACGCGCACGAGATCGAGTCGCTGATGGACAGCGAGATCGAGACCCACCACCAGGAAGAGCATGCGGCCGTGGCCGCCATCGCGCGCCTGGCCGGCGGTCTGCCGGCCTTCGGCATCGTCGCCGCCGTGCTGGGCGTGGTGAACACCATGGGCAGCGTGGGCCAGCCGCCCGCGGTGCTGGGCGGCATGATCGGCTCGGCCCTGGTCGGCACCTTCCTGGGCATCCTGCTGGCCTATGGCTTCGTCGAGCCCCTGGGCGGCCTGCTGGAGCAGAAGGTCGAGGACGCCGGCAAGGAACTGCAGTGCATCAAGACCACGCTGCTGGCCAGCATGCAAGGCTACGCGCCGCAGGTGGCCATCGAGTTCGGGCGCAAGGTGCTGTTCTCCGACGTGCGCCCGAGCTTCACCGAACTCGAGAGCCACGTGAAGGGCAAGAAGTGATGGAGCCGCACCATGGCGGGTGATGCGAAGAAGCTCCAGCCGATCATCATCAAGCGCATCAAGAAGAGCGGCCATGCCGTTCATGGTGGCGCCTGGAAGATCGCCTACGCCGACTTCGTGACGGCCATGATGGCCTTCTTCCTCCTGATGTGGCTGCTGGGCAGCACCACGGAGGGCGACAAGAAGGGCATCGCCGACTACTTCTCGTCGCCGCTGAAGCTGGCCCTGCTGGGTGCCGGCAGCGGCTCGGGCGACTCGTCGCACGTCATCAAGGGCGGCGGCCAGGACCTCACGCGCACCACCGGGCAGGTCAAGCGCGGCGAGGTGGAGGCGCGCAAGTCCACCATCAACGTCCACCAGCTCAAGGCCGAGCAGATCCGCGCCGAGGTGGCGCGGCTGGAAGACCTGAGCAAGAAGCTGCGCGAGAAGATCGAGGGCAACGGCAAGCTGTCGGGCCTGTCCAACCAGATCATGATGGAGATGACGCGCGACGGCCTGCGCATCCAGATCGTGGACGCCGACCAGCGCGCCATGTTCGCCAGCGGCAGCGCCACGGTGGTGCCCGGCATGCGTGAACTGCTGCGTGAGCTTGGCGGCCTGCTGGCCGAAGTGCCCAACCGGCTGACGCTGGAGGGCCACACGGACGCGCTGCCGTTCGGAGGATCGGGCAGCACCGAACGCGGCTACAGCAACTGGGAACTCAGCGCCGACCGCGCCAACGCCTCGCGCCGGGAACTCGTCGCCGGCGGACTGCCCGACGACCAGGTGCTGCGTGTGCAGGGCCTGGCCGCCAGCAACCCCTACGACCGACGCGACCCGGCGGCCCCCGCCAACCGGCGCATCAGCATCATCGTGATGACGCGCGAGGCCGAGGAAGCGCTGTTCCGCACCGCACCCGAAGCGCCCGAGAGCGAAGAAGCCGCGGAGGACGCCGCGGCGGCCTCCGCGGGCCCGGCGGCCCCGGCGGCCGCAGCCTCAAGTCCGCCAGCCGGCCACCGATAAGACCGCCAGAACCCTGTATCCCGAAAGTCCGCCCATGATTTCCTCCGAGATGAAGTTCCTGATCGTCGACGACTTCTCGACCATGCGGCGCATCGTGCGCGGCCTGCTCAAGGAGATGGGCTGCAACAACGCCGAAGAGGCCGAGGACGGCCAGGTGGCGCTGAACATGCTGAAGAGCGGCAAGTTCGATTTCGTCGTCTCCGACATCAACATGCCCAACATGAACGGCTTCGACCTGCTGAAGGCGGTGAAGGCCGACGACGCGCTCAAGCACCTGCCGGTGCTGATGGTCACGGCCGAGGCGCGCAAGGAGGACATCGTGCTTGCGGCGCAGAGCGGTGCGGCCGGCTACATCGTCAAACCCTTCACCAAGGCGACGCTCGAGGAGAAGGTGCAGAAGATCCTGCAGAAGCTGACCGCCACCGCCTGAAGGCCGAGGGAGCCCGACATGAAGATGGACGACATCGCCACGCTCGCCCCGGCCGACCCGCTGATGGTCTCGCCCGAGGTCTTCCAGCAGATCGGCTCGATCACGCGGCTGCTGCACGACACCATGCAGCAGCTGGGCGTCATGCCCAAGCTGCAGGTGGCGACCGACGGCATCCCCGACGCGCGCAGCCGCCTGACCTACATCGCCCAGAAGACGGCCGACG
This sequence comes from Rubrivivax sp., assembly GCA_016789955.1. Lineage (GTDB taxonomy): Bacteria > Pseudomonadota > Gammaproteobacteria > Burkholderiales > Burkholderiaceae_C > Rubrivivax. The sequence continues at coordinate 76,839 of JAEUPB010000100.1, forward strand.
CCGCCAACAAGGTGCTGAACTCGGTGGACCAGGCCAAGGCCGACCACGCCGCCATCAGCGCAGCCACGCGCGAGATGGCCGCCGCCATCGTCGCCGACCCGGTGCGCGCCGTGGCCAGCGGCAGGCTGATGAACTTCGTGCAGGACGTCGAGCAGCGCACCTCCGCCATCGACGGCCACCTCACCGACATCATGATGGCCCAGGACTTCCACGACCTCACCGGCCAGGTGGTGGCCAAGGTGGTGAACCTGGCCAACGACCTGGAAGACAGCCTCGTGAAGCTGCTCGTGCAGGTGGTGCC
>JAEUPB010000062.1 GCA_016789955.1 Rubrivivax sp.
ACGTTGATCGGCGTGCGCGTCGGCAGGATGTCGACGTGATCGCGCAGCTGCGCCAGCGTGGCGGGGTCCAGGCCCAGCCACGCCAACTGCTCGAAGCGCCTGGGCATCAGCGGCACCGAGGGGTCGGCGCCGGGCCCGGCCACGGCGCTTTCGCGCGCCTGCTGCAGACCGGTCACGAGGATCGAGTCCACGCCGCCCAAGCCGATGTTCTGGCACAGCCGCTGCAGGATCTTGACCTCGTTCTCGTCGAGCTTGCCGTCGTCCTTGAACAGGTTGGTCAGGTTGTAGCGCGACTGGGCGTCGACCATGGCGCCCGACAGCGTGACGTCCAGCGTGGCGTCGGCGCTGTTGTCGCGGTCGGCGGCCAGCAGCGTGGAGAGCTTCAGCTCGTCGACGCGCATGTCCCAGGGCTGGTTGGACAGGTCCGAGCCCGGTGTCGTGTTGGACAGGCGCCGCGCCACATCCCTGGCGAGGTCGACGCCGGGCAGCAGCATCCACGTGGCCTGTGCCCGCGCGCGCTCGGCGCCTTCCACCTCGATCGCACGCGACTGCTGCCACACCATGCCCGCGGCCACCGTGGCCACCAGCGTCAGCAGGATCATCGCCAGCAGCAGCGCGGCGCCGCGGCTGTGCTGGCGGACCAGGCGCGACTGCGGGCCGCGGGTCATGAGCGCCTCACCACGATCACGTCGCGCGTCAGCGTGCCGGCCGGCATCTTGAGCACGAGCTGCACGCCTTCCGGCGTCTGCTCGCGTGCGGCCGGGATCGCGGCCGACTGCCCGTCGGTGCGCGCCGAGTCGCCGCTGGACTGCGGGTTGGTGCGGCGCCCGTCGCGATAGAAGTAGACCTGCCACTCCTGCACGCCGTCGAGCAGCCGCACCTGCTCCCGCTCGGTGCCCTGCAGCTGCTGGCTCACCAGCCACTGTTCCTGCAGCGCCGCGGCGCGCGTCACCGGCGCGCCGACCCAGCGGGTCCACACGCCCGAGCGCAGGGCCCACACCACCACCTGCACGCCGGTGTCCGCGCCGCTGAGGGGATCGGTGACGAGCCGCGTCAGCTGCAGCGTCTGCCCCGCGAAGGCGATCGGCGGCACGATGCCGGTGTCGGCCACGGACTGCAGGTCCTGCTCCCACTGCACGATCACGGTGTTCAGCCGCGTGGTGCGCTCGAGGCTGGCCTGCGTCACCTCACGGGCCTTCAGCATGCCGTCGATGCCGCGCCACGAGAGCGCCGCCATGATCGCCATCGCCGCCAGGGCCACCAGCACCTCGACGAGGGTGAAGCCCCGTGCGGGGCGCTGCGCGCGCGTCATCGCCGGTACATCGCGGTGACCAGCCGCGCCAGCGGCACGCCGCTGTCGCTGCTGACGGTGGTGAAGATCTGGCGCACGTCGGCATTCGCCGGCACCGGCACCACTTCCATGCGGCCGCGGAAGGTGCGGCCCAGCTGTTCGCACTCGAAGGTGCTCTCGCCGGTGCCCGGCAGCGCACGCAGCAGGCGCATCTCGGTGTAGCGGTTCTCGGCGCACCACTGCGCGAGGATCACGTCGTCCAGCCGCTGCGCGTTGTCGGCCACCGCGGAGGTGGCGCGCAGGCCTGCGGCCAGTGCCACGGCCACGATCGCCAGCGCGACCATCACCTCGATCAGCGTGAAGCCGCCGTGGCGCCGGCCGTGCAGCCCGCTCAAGGCGCGCTCTCCTGCGGCACCGGCGTGGAGAACGCGCCGAGGCCGTCGCTGGCGATCTCCATCCGCTGTTCGCCCAGCGCCAGCACGATGCGTTGCGGCGGCAGGATGGCATCCGGGCCGAGCACCACGCGGCCGCCCGCGACCTCGGCGCGCACGCCGTCGTCGAGCCAGGTCTCGGGCAGGCGGCTGCCGGCGCGCAGCCCGACGAAGCGGAACGATGCGGCCGGCTCGCCTGCCGGCGAGGGGATCCACAGCGCCGGCACACCGGTGGCGCGCGACTCGGCCCGCGCGATCTCCAGCAGCGCGGCCAGGCGCTGCGCCTCGCGTTCCAGCCGGGTGGCGGCGGGGTCGCGCAAGGCGAGGGTGACCACCGCGACGCCGATGGCGATCACCGCCATCACGACCATCAACTCGATCAGCGTGAAACCGCGACCATCGTGGCGCAGCACCTCGCGGCGCCGGTGCGCGAGCAGGCCCGCGGGTCGGCTATTGCCAGGAGCCGATGTCGGCATTCTTGCCTTCACCGCCGGCCTGCCCGTCGGCGCCGAAGCTGAAGACATCGATCTCGCCCTTCACGCCCGGGTTCAGGTACTGGTACGGTCGACCCCAGGGGTCGTTCGGCAGCTTCTCCAGGTAGGGCTTCCAGTTCGGCGGGATCGCGCCCGCCGTCGGCTTGCGCACCAGTGCGTCCAGGCCCTGCTCCGAGGCGGGAAAGCGCTGGTTGTCGAGCTTGTAGAGCTTGAGCGCCTGCATCAGGTTGTTGACGTCAGTGCGCGCGGCGGTGGCGCGGGCGTCGTCGGTGCGGTCGAGCACATTGGGCACGATCAGCGCGGCGAGCACGCCGATGATGACCAGCACGACCATCAGCTCGATCAGCGTGAAGCCGCGGGCTCGGCGGAGGGGGCGTAGGGGCACGACGGGGGCCGGCGGGCCGGCTCTTCGGGAGGGCCGTGAATCATAATGGTCCGATGTGGTCGCGCATCGCGAGCTTCGCCGTGTGGGCGCTGGCAGCCGCCATCGCGGTGTTCTGGGGCCTGCGCGTGTTCGTGCAGGCGCCGCCCGCGCCGGTCGTGCCCGCGGTGGCGCTGGCGCAGCCCACGGCGCAGGCCGACTGGACGCGCCTGTTCGGTGCCGACGCGGTGCCTGCGACCACCGTCGCCGCTGAACCGCCGCCCGACGCCCGCTTCCAGCTCGTCGGACTGGTCGCGCCTCGTGGCGGCGGCAGCGTCGGCGTCGCGCTGATCGGCGTCGATGGCAAGCCGGCGCGAGCCTACAGACCCGGCTCGACGATCGACGGCGCTCTCGTGCTGCAGGCGATCCAGGCGCGCGAGGTCACACTCGGCCCCGCCGGCGGGGCGCCGCTCGTGCGGCTGCAGATGCCGCCGCTACCCGTGGCGGCCACCGGCACGTTGCCGGCCGCCGGGGCGAGTCCCGGCGCGACTCCGCAGGGGCTGGGGCCGGGCATCGCCGGGCCTCGCCCGGGGGCGCCCGCGGTGCCGCGCGCCGCGGCGGGGATGGCGGCGCCCTTCCCGTTCGGAGCGTCGCCGGGTGCCGGGCAAAGCGCGATGCCACCGGCACAGATGCCCGCGCTGCCGCAGCCTCCGACGCAGGTGCCCAACCCGCTGCAGCAGTCGGCGGTGCCCGATCCCGCGACCCAAGCCGCATCGCCGCAACAGATGCCCGCATCGGGCGGCCACCGCCGGCGCTTGACGACGATGTGACCCCGCGTCAGGCAGAAGCGGCATGACGACTGCGCCGTCGCAACGCACGCTCGGCCTGCTCGCGGCCGAACTTCGGCAGCATCTGCCCTTCGCCGACATGGCCGAGGAGGACGTGCGTGCCTTCGTGGCCGCCTCGTGCGAGAGCTATCACGCACCCGGCGAGCAGCTCTACGGGCCGGAAGGCGGCGTGGCGCGGCGGCTGAGCCTCATCCGTCGTGGCACCGTGCGCACGGAGCGCCCCGGGCAGGGTACGCCTGTGCTGCTCGAGACCGGCGACCTGCTGCCCGTGGCTGCCGTGCTCGCCGCCCGCGCGGTGACCTCGACCTACGTGGCCGTCGACGATGTGTTCGCGCTCGAGGTCGATGCCGATGCCGTGCAGCGCATCGCCGCGCGCAGCACGGCCTTCGCCGACTTCCTGCATCGGCGCGTCGAGCGGCTGCTCGACGCCTCTCGGCAGCGCCTGCGCGAGGCGCAGGCGGCCGAGCTGCTGGCCGAGCGCTCGCAGGAGGCGCCGCTGTCGGAACTGCCCCGCCGCACGCCGGTGACCTGCGCGCCGACGACGCCGCTGCGCGAGGCGCTGCAGCGGATGCAGGCGGCGCACGTGGGGTCGATCGTGGCCGTCGACGCACAGGGCGCGCCGGTGGGCATCCTGACGCGGCACGACCTGCTCGAACGGGTGGTGCTGGTCGAACGCCGGCTCGACACGCCTCTGGTCGACGTGATGACGACCCCGGTGGCGGCGCTGACCCTGCAGGACAGCGTGCAGGCGGCGATGCTCGAGATGGCGCGCCGCGGCATCCGCCACGTGCCGGTCACCGACCAGGGCCGCATGGTCGGCATGGTCTCCGAGCGCGACCTGTACGCGCTGCAGCGGCAGTCGAGCCGGCAGATCGGCCGGCTGATCGGCGATGCAGACGACGTGCCTGCGCTCGCCGGCGCCGCGGCGCAGATCCGCGCCTTCGCGCGCCACCTGATCGGGCAGGGGCTGTCATCACCCTCGTTGACCACGATCCTGAGCGGGCTCAACGACCGCCTCACGGCCCGGCTGGTCGACATCACCGCAGCTGCCCATGGGCTGGACCTGGGGCAGGCCTGCTGGCTCGCGTTCGGCTCGGAGGGGCGGGGCGAACAGACCGTCGCCACCGACCAGGACAACGGCCTCGTGCTCGCCGAAGGGGCCGACCGTGCGCGCTGGCTGGCCTTCGGCGGCGCCGTCAACGAGGCGCTGGCCGCCTGTGGCTACCCGCTGTGCGACGGCGGCGTGATGGCCGGGCAGGAGGCCTGCTGCCTGAGCGTTGCCGGGTGGCTCGAGCGGTTCGACCGGTGGATCGATCGCAGCGAGCCCGAAGACCTGCTGGCCGCCAGCATCTACTTCGACCTGCGGCCGCTGGCCGGGCGGCCGGAACTCGCGGCGCCGCTGCGCGAGCGCATCGAGCAGCGGGCGCCGCACGCCGCGCTGTTCCTGCGGCTGATGGCGACTCAGGCCCTCGAGCGGCGCCCGCCGCTGAACTGGCGGGGTGCCCTGGCGACGACCGACGACGCACAGGGCCGCGACGTGATCGACCTGAAGCTGCAGGGCACGGCGATCTTCGTCGACGCGGCGCGGCTGCTGGCGCTCGCGCACGGGCTGCCGGCGCTGGGCACGCGCGAGCGGCTGCTGGCGGCGGGGCCCGCTGCCGGCGTGCCGGAGCGCGAGTCCGCAGCCTGGGTCAGTGCCTTCGACCACCTGCAATTGCTGAGGTTGCGCGCCCAACTCGCCGCGAACGATCCCAAGACCGCCAACCGGGTCGAGATCGGCTCGCTCGGGGCGATCGACCGCCGCGTGCTGCGCGAGGCGTTCCGTGTCGCCCGCGAGCTGCAGCAGAAGATCGGGTTCGACCTTGCGCGCTGAGTCCGAGCGCTGGGTGGTGCTGGACGTCGAGACCACCGGCCTGGACGCCCGGCGCGACGCGCTGCTGGCGATCGCAGCCGTTGCGCTGTACCGCGACGGCGACCGGCTGCGGCTGCTGCCCGCCGACAGCTTCGACGTGCGGCTGGCGCACCATGCCGCCGCCATCGACCGCGGCAACATCCTGCTGCACGGCATCGGCGTGGGCGAGCAGCGCACCGGCGTCGACCCGGCAGAGGCGCTGCGGGACTTCCACACCTGGGCCGCCGGTGCGCCCCGGCTGGGCTTCCACGTGTCCTTCGACCGGCAGGTGATCGAGCGTGCGCAGCGCAGCGTGCCGGGGAGCCGAGCGTCGGCCGCCGCATGGATCGACATCGCCGTGCTCGCCCGCGCCGTCGGGCCCCGCGTGCAGGGGCGCGCCCTCGACGACTGGCTCGACCACTACGGGATCCCGTGCCTGCGGCGGCACGACGCGGCGGCCGACACGCTGGCCACGGCCGAGCTGCTGCTGCGGCTGTGGCCGCTGCTGCGCAAGTCAGGGGCGCGGGATGCGGCGGCGCTGGCCCGGCTCGAACGCGACGCCGCGTGGCTCGGCGTGAGATAGCCGCTAGTCAGTACAGCCGCTGCTCGCCGGGGAAGAGCTCGCCCGAGGGTTCGTCGTCTTCCTGCGAGAGGCCGGCGGGCCACGCGGGGCCCGGGTCCTCGCCATCGGCCACCTCGGCGAGCAGCGCCGCCGCCGCGGATACCAGCGGCCAAGCCAGCGTGGCACCGGTGCCGTCAACGCTGTCGAGCCCGAGTTCCATCAGCGCCGTCGAGCGGAACAGCGAGAGCGCCTTGTCCAGCCCCTTGTGCGGGTGGCTGCGGGTGAACACGCAATAGTCGGTGACGGGCTGGGCGATGCGCGACGCGAGCATCAGCGCGGCGCAGGCCGGCAGGCCGTCGACCAGCAGCACGTGGCGCTTGCTGGCCGCCATCAGCATCACGCCCATCATCACCGCGACCTCGAAGCCGCCGAAGGCCGCCAGCACCTCGATCGGATCGGTCACGCCGCGGTGGCGCTGCTGCGTCTTCTTGGCGATGTCCAGCATCTGCTGCAGCACGCGCGCATCGATGTTCGTGCCGGGCACGATGAGGTCGCGCACGGGGGTCTCGGACAGCCTCGACAGCACCATCGCGGCGCTCTCGTTGGCGCCCACGCCCAGGCCGGCCAGCACCACCGCGTTGCCGCGCAGCTTGTCGCCGATCTCCATGCCGGCGCGCATGCCGGCATGCGCCTGCTCCACGCTCATCGCCGAGGACATGTGGGCGTTGCGCGTGCCGTGGGCGATCTTGCGGGCCAGCAGCCGGTCGTTGCCCTGCAGATCCTCGGCCACGCCGCAGTCGACGACGTGGCAGGCCAGCCGCTGCGAACGCGCGAACACCGACAGCGGCAGCTGCCCGGAGAGCACTTGCCGCACCACGTCGGCCGTGCTGCGGCCGCCCGGCCCCTGCAGCCCGTCGACGGCGATGCCGTGGTCGGCCGCGAACACCAGCAGCTGCGGGTCGTGGAAGCCGGGCTTCAGCGTGCGCTGCATCAGCCCGATGCGGATCGCCAGCGGCTCGAGTTCGCCGACGCTGCCGCCGACGTCCTGGCGGCGCAGCAGCTTCTGGGCCAGCGCCTGCTGCAGCCGCGGGTTCGACGTGGGGGCGACGAGCGATCGCGAGGCGGCCATGGATCGTTTCAGTGTAGCCCCTGACGTTCGACCCGACCAGCGCGGTGCCGGCCGCCTTCAGCGCAGGAAGAGCCGGTACACCGGATTGGCCGTCTCCTCGACGAACGGGTAGTCCAGCGACTGCAGGAAGGCCTCGAAGTCGCGCTCCTCGCCGCGCGGCACCTGGATGCCGACGAGGATGCGCCCGTAGTCGGCACCCTGGTTGCGGTAGTGGAAGAGGCTGATGTTCCAGCCCGGGTGCATCGCGGCGAGGAAACGCATCAGCGCCCCCGGCCGCTCGGGGAACTGGAAGCGGAACAGCCGCTCGTGCTCGGCCAGCTCGCTGCGCCCGCCCACCATGTGGCGGACATGCTCCTTGGCCAGTTCGTCGTCGGTCAGGTTCACGGTGGCGAAGCCCTGCTTCACGAAGTGGCGTTCGATGCGCTCGGCCTCGTCGCGCCGGGAGATCGACAGGCCGACGAAGACATGGGCCACGCGATCGTCGGAGATGCGGTAGTTGAACTCGGTCACCGAGCGCGGGCCGATCAGTTCGCAGAAGTGCTTGAAGGAGCCGCGCTCCTCGGGGATCGTCACCGCGAACAGCGCCTCGCGCTGCTCGCCGAACTCGGCGCGTTCGGCGACGAAGCGCAGGCGGTCGAAGTTCATGTTCGCGCCGCAGGTGATGGTGACCAGCGTGCGGCCCTTCAGCTTGTGCGTCTGCACGTACTGCTTGATGGCCGCCACGCCCAGCGCGCCGGCCGGCTCGAGCACGCTGCGGGTGTCCTGGAACACGTCCTTGATGGCGGCGCAGACCTCGTCGGTGTCGACGATGACGTACTCGTCGACCAGCGCGCGGGCGACGCGGAACGTCTCCGCACCGACCTGCTTGACCGCGGTGCCGTCGGAGAAGAGGCCCACGTCGCGCAGCGCGACGCGGCGCCCGGCGGCCACCGAGCGGGCCATCGCGTCGGAGTCGGCAGTCTGCACGCCGATCACGCGGATCTCCGGCCGCACCGCCTTGATGTAGGCCGCCACGCCGGAGATCAGGCCGCCGCCGCCGATCGCCACGAACACGGCGTCGATCGGGCCCTGGTGCTGGCGCAGGATCTCCATCGCCACCGTGCCCTGCCCGGCGATCACGTCGGGGTCGTCGAACGGGTGCACGAAGGTCAGGCCGTGCTCGGCTTCGAGGGCCACGGCGCGCTGGTAGGCGTCGGAGTAGCTGTCGCCGTGAAGCACCACCTCGCCGCCGAGCGCCTGCACGGCGTCGATCTTCACGCGCGGCGTGGTCACCGGCATCACGATCATCGCCTTGCAGCCCAGCCGCCTGGCCGCCAGCGCCACGCCCTGGGCGTGGTTGCCGGCCGATGCGCAGATCACGCCCCGCGCGAGCTGCTCGGCCGGCAGGTGCGCCATCTTGTTGTACGCCCCGCGCAGCTTGAAGCTGAAGACGCTCTGCTGGTCCTCGCGCTTGAGCAGCACCTGGTTGCCCAGGCGCCGCGACAGCGAGCGGGCAGGCGTCAGCGCCGATTCCTGCGCCACGTCGTAGACGCGGGCCGTGAGGATGCGCTGCAGGTACTGGCTGGCGATGCGTGCGGCGTGCCGGGTGCTCATGGCGGCGATGGTGCAGGGGGGCAAGAAAAAGGCCCAGGGGGTGAGCCCTGGGCCGAATCCACCCTTTGAGGCGGTGGAGGAGACAATTGCCGGGCGATGTGTGCGGCACCGCCCTTGCAGCGCAGTCTAGCAGCACTTTGCTGCAGCGCAATATCCTCGATGCGACTTTCGACAGCAGGAGCTTTGCCCGACATGGAATGCACCATTCACTGGACCCCGAGCACCGGCATGGGGTTCATCGCCGAGACCGGCAGCGGCCACGTGCTCGCGATGGACGGCGCGCCTGACGGCGGCGGCCGCAACCTGGCGCCGCGGCCGATGGAGACGGTGCTGGCCGGCACCGGCGGCTGCACGGCCTACGACGTGGTGCTGATCCTCAAGCGCGGCCGCCATGACGTGCGGGGCTGCACCGTCAAGCTCGAGGCCGATCGAGCGGAGAAGGATCCGAAGGTCTTCACCCGCATCCACATGCACTTCACGGTGAGCGGCCGCGGCCTGCCGCGTGAGGCGGTGGAGCGCGCGATCTCGCTGTCGCACGAACGCTACTGCTCGGCCAGCGCGATGCTCTCCAAGACCGCGACGATGACGACCAGCTTCGACCTGATCGAGGCCTGAACGGTCTGCCCGCGCGGCCCGACGCGGCTCTCAGGCTGCGTTCAGATGTGGTGCGCGGTGGTGGTCATGACCCGCGCGGCGGCCTTCATCAGCCAGCGCGCCGGGGCCGGCAGGGCGGAGGCGCCTGCGGCCTCCGCGTGGTCGGCGTGCTGGCGCTCGTCGAACTTCATCTGCTCGACGATGCGGCGCGAAGCCAGGTCGTCCGGCGGCAGCCGGTCCAGGTGTCCGGCCAGGTGCGATTCGACCTGGCGTTCGGTCTCGACCAGGAAGCCGAGGCTGGTGGCGTCGCCCAGCCGGCCGGCAACCAGGCCGATCGCGAACGCCCCGGCGTACCACAGCGGATTCAGCAGGCTGGGGCGGGCGTCGAGCTGGCTCAGTCGCTCCTGCGTCCACGCGAGGTGGTCGGATTCCTCGCGGGCTGCGGCGAGCATCTGCTCGCGCAGCGCCGGGGTGCGGGCAGTCAGCGACTGGGCCTGGTAGAGCGCCTGGGCGCAGACTTCGCCCACATGGTTCACCCGCATCAGGCTTGCCGAGAGCCTGCGTCCGGCGTCGTCATGGGGTCCATCAGCGGCCGAGGGCTCGGGGACCGTGGCGGGGTTCGGACGGGCCGCGTGCACGGCGCCGCTCAGCGTCCGCAGTGCGGTGTCGACGCTGGCCAGCAGGCGATCGGTGGCATCCATCATGGTGGCTCCCAGAATACCGCTCCGTGACCGCGGCGTGTCCTCCGAATCCTCGTTGTTGCCAGACAACAGGCGCTCACGAATTCCGATCCAAATGGTTTGCAAGGGGTTGGGCGTCTGGTGCAATACGCAGCAGCTTCCGTGGAGGGGGTCACGGCTTGTGCGGCCAGGCTTGCCCTTCCGGCTGACCCCCAACGGGACTCTTGTTCAACCTAGGAGATAGTTGCAATGAAAAAATCGCTGATCGCCCTCGCCGCGCTGACCGCTTTTGCGGGTGCTGCTTCGGCCCAGTCGTCGGTGACCCTGTTCGGCATCGTCGACGCGGCGTACGCGCACGTGTCCAATTCGGGTGGGCCGTCGGCAACGGGTCTGACGAACTCCGGCCTGAACAGCAGCCGCCTGGGCTTCCGTGGCATCGAGGACATGGGCGGTGGTCTGCGGGCCATCTTCTGGATCGAAGGCCAGCTGTCGAACGACGACGGCAACGCCGCCGGCCAGACCTGGCAGCGTCGGTCGACCGTCGCACTGGCGGGCAACTTCGGTGAAATCCGCCTCGGCCGCGACTACACGCCGAGCTTCTGGAACCTGACCGTGTATGACCCGTTCGGTACCAATGGCGTCGGCCAGTACCAGGGCATCGGCATGATCGGCGCTGCCGGCGCCACCGCTGGTGTCGCGGCGACCACTGCCGGTGTCAACGCCGTTCGCGCGAACAACACGATCGGCTACTTCCTCCCGGGCAACCTGGGTGGGTTCAATGGCCAGTTCCAGGTCGCGTTTGGTGAGCAGCTGAGCAACGCCGCCAACAAGAGCCAAGCCGACTACTTCGGCTTCCGCCTCGGCTACGGTGCCGGCCCGCTGTCCGTGCACTACGGTTACGGCAACAGCAAGGGTGCCAGCGGCGCGAGCAACATCAAGTACAACAACCTCGGCGCGTCGTTCGACATGGGCGTGGCCAAGCTGATGGGCCAGTGGTCGCAGGAGAAGGCGGGCACGGGCGCCAAGGTGCGTGGCATGCTGATCGGCGCCACCGTGCCGATGGGCCAGGGCGAGCTTCGTGCTTCGTACGCCGACTTCGACGTCAAGGGTACCGCCGGGTCGGGCGCGAGCGCGATCAATGCGAATCCGAACGACTGGAGCAAGATGGCGATCGGCTACGGCTACAACCTGTCCAAGCGCACGCAGATGTACGCCACGTACGCGCGCGTGAGCAACGACGGCACCCAGAACAAGGCCGTCAACAACAACGGCCTGACGGCTGGCAATGCAGTCCCGGGCAAGAACTCGACGGGCTACGAACTGGGCATCCGCCACGCGTTCTGATCGCCGGTTTCCGGCATGAAAGCCGCCCCTCGGGGCGGCTTTTTGTTGGAGGGCAGCACCACGTGATCTCGCGTCGACACCTGTTGCAGGCCGGCTGGCTTCCTCTGGCCGGGTGCGCCTCGCGCATCGCTCCCGCCGAGGGCTGGCACGATGTCGCCATCCCGGGCAAGCGGGCGACGCACTACTCGTGGGAGCGCAAGGCCGATCGCGTGGCGATCCATGCGCGGGCCGAGTCCTCGGCCAGCATGTGGCGGCGCAGGGTGGACGTGCCCGCCGATCGCCTCGGAGCCGTGGGGTTCTCGTGGTGGGTCGACGAACTGATCGCGGGGGCCGACGTTGCACATGCCGATCGCACCGATGCGCCGGCGCGAGTGCTGTTCGGCTTCGGGGGCGACCACAGCCGGCTGTCACCGCGCACGCGGTTGATGTTCGAGCTGGCGCAGGCGCTCACCGGCGAGGAGCCTCCTTTCGCGACGCTGGCCTATGTGTGGGCCAACGAAGCACCGGTGGGCTCCGTGATCCACAACCCGCGCACCGACCGTGTGCGCAAGATCGTCGCGGACAGCGGGCCGCAGCAATTGGGTCGCTGGCGGGACCACCGCCGCGATCTGGCGGCCGATTTCCTGCGGGCCTACGGGGAACCTCCGGGGCCCCTGGTCTCGATCGCGGTGATGACGGACGCCGACAATACGTCGTCATCCGCACGCGCCTGGTACGCGCCGCCCACGTTGGGCTGACCGCGCGCCCCGGCCGGGCGACTCTCCACACAGCATGTTCGTCTTCATCCTCCGCCGGTTCGCCCAGGCCATCGTCGTGATGCTCACGGTGGCCTTCCTCGCGTTCATGCTGTTCCAGTACGTCGGCGATCCGGTGACCAGCCTGCTCGGCCAGGACGCGACGCAGGAACAACGCGACGCCCTGCGCAAGGATCTCGGTCTCGACCAGCCGTTCCCCGTGCAGTTCGCGCGCTTCGTCGGCAATGCGGTGCAGGGCGAGTTCGGGCTGTCGCTGCGGCAAGGCCGCAAGGTCTCGACGCTGATCGCCGAGCGCCTTCCGGCCACGCTGGAGCTGTCGATGGCGGCTGCAGTGATCGCGCTGGCGGTGGGCGTGCCGCTGGGCGTGTATGCCGCGCTGCGCCGTGGCAGCATGGGCTCGCAGGTCGTGATGACGCTGTCGCTGCTGGGAGTGTCGCTGCCGACCTTTCTCATCGGCATCCTGCTGATCCTCTTCTTCTCGGTGCAGCTCAAGGTGCTGCCGAGCTTCGGCCGCGGCGACACCGTGGCGCTGTTCGGCTCCTCGGCGTGGACCACTGGGCTGCTGACCGTCGACGGCTGGAAGCACCTCGTGCTGCCAGCCATCACGCTCTCGGTGTTCCAGCTCGCACTGATCATGCGGCTCGTGCGCGCGGAGATGCTGGAGGTGCTGCGCACCGACTACGTGAAGTTCGCGCGCGCCCGCGGGCTGCCTGATCGCGCGGTGTACTTCGGGCATGCGCTGAAGAACACGCTGGTGCCCGTGATCACGATCACCGGGCTGCAGCTCGGCTCGCTGATCGCCTTCGCGATCATCACCGAGACGGTGTTCCAGTGGCCCGGCATGGGGTTCCTCTTCATCCAGGCCGTGCAGTTCGCCGACATCCCGGTGATGGCCGCCTACCTGTGCCTGATCGCGTTGATCTTCGTGGTGGTGAACCTGATCGTGGACCTGCTGTACTTCGCAGTCGATCCGCGGCTGCGCATCGAGAAGCCGGCGGGAGGGCACTGAAGGCATGGCCACCGAATCCTCCGCCGTGACGTCGGCCGCCGCGCCCGGGCCGCTGGCGCGCTTCCTCGACGGCGACGTCTGGTACAGCTTCAAGCGCTCGCCCACGGCGATCGTCGCTGCGGTGATCGCGCTCGTGTGCGTCGTGTGCTCGGTGTTCGCGCCCTGGGTGGCACCGTACAACCCGTTCGACCTCGCGTCGCTGAGCCTCTCCGACGCGCGGCTGCCGCCGGCGTGGGAGGAGGGCGGCTCGTCCCAGTACCTGCTGGGGACCGATGACCAAGGGCGAGACATCCTCTCGGCGCTGATGTACGGCGCGCGCATCTCGCTGTTCGTCGGCCTGGCCTCGGTGCTGCTGTCGATGGTCGTCGGCGTGAGCCTCGGGCTCCTGTCGGGCTTCGTCGGCGGCCGCACCGACGCCTTCATCATGCGCGTGTGCGACGTGATGCTGTCGTTCCCGTCGATCCTCGTCGCGTTGCTGATCGACGGCGTCGGCCGCGCGATGTTCCCGAACGCACACGAGTCGCTGGCCTTCGGCGTGCTGATCCTGGCGATCTCGCTCACCGGCTGGGTGCAGTACGCGCGTACGGTGCGTGGCTCGACGCTCGTGGAACGCAACAAGGAGTACGTGCAGGCGGCCCGCGTGATCGGCGTGGCACCGGTGCGCATCATGCTCCGGCATGTGCTGCCGAACGTGCTCGGACCGGTGCTCGTGCTGGCCACGATCCAGGTGGCCGCGGCCATCCTCACCGAGGCGACGCTGTCGTTCCTCGGCGTGGGCGTGCCGCCGACCTCGCCGTCGCTGGGCACGCTGATCCGCGTGGGCAACGACTTCCTGTTCTCGGGCGAGTGGTGGATCACCATCTTCCCCGGCGTGATGCTGGTGCTGATCGCGCTGTCGGTGAACCTGCTCGGGGACTGGCTGCGCGACGCGCTGAACCCACGGCTGCGATGAAGGGGATCGCGTGACGTCGCCGCTGCTGGAGGTGCGCAACCTGCGCGTCGAGTTCCCGACGCGCCGCGGCACGCTGCTCGCGCTGGAAGACATCTCGTTCGACATCTCGCCGGGCGAGGTGCTGGGTGTCGTCGGCGAATCCGGCGCCGGCAAGTCGCTGACCGGCTCGGCCATCATCGGCCTGCTGGAACCCCCGGGCCGCATCGCCGGCGGCGAGATCCTGCTCGAAGGCCAGCGCATCGACAACCTGCCCCACGAGCAGATGCGCGCGATCCGCGGCCGCCGCATCGGCGCGATCTTCCAGGACCCGCTGACCTCGCTGAACCCCCTCTACACGATCGGCCGCCAGCTCACCGAGACGATCCAGACGCACCTGCCGGTCAGCGCGGCCGAGGCGCGCCAGCGGGCGATCCGGCTGCTGCAGGAGACCGGCATTCCGGCGGCCGAGCAGCGCATCGACCAGTACCCGCACCAGTTCTCCGGGGGCATGCGGCAGCGCGTGGTGATCGCGCTGGCGTTGGCGGCCGAGCCCAAGCTGATCGTGGCCGACGAGCCGACGACGGCGCTGGACGTGTCGATCCAGGCACAGATCATTTCGCTGCTCAAGCGGCTCTGCAAGGACCACGGCGCGGCCGTGATGCTGGTGACGCACGACATGGGCGTGATCGCCGAGACCTGCGACCGCGTGGCGGTGCTCTATGCCGGCCGCGTGGCCGAGATCGGGCCGGTGCACGAGGTCATCCACCGCCCGTCGCACCCGTACACCGTCGGGCTGATGGGATCGATCCCGACGATGGACGACGACCGCGAGCGGCTGCTGCAGATCGACGGCGCGATGCCGCGCCTGAATGCGATTCCCGCTGGTTGCGCGTTCAACCCGCGCTGCACCAAGGTGATGGACCGCTGCCGGCGCGAGCGGCCCGAGCTGCTGGATGCCGGTGCGACGCGGGCGGCCTGCTGGCTCGTCGAGGAAGCACGTCGATGACCGCGCTCGTGCAGGTGCAGGGCCTGGCCAAGACCTTCGACGTCTCGGCGCCGTGGCTCAACCGCGTGATCGAACGCCAGCCGCGCCTGTTCGTGCATGCGGTCGACGACGTGTCGTTCTCGATCGAGCGCGGCCGCACGCTGGCGCTGGTCGGCGAATCGGGCTGCGGCAAGAGCACGGTGGCGCGCCTGCTGGTCGGGTTGTACGCGCCCACGCGCGGCAGCGTGACCTTCGATGGATTGCCCACCGACGCCTCGCGCGGGGCGGCCGAACTGCGGCGGCTGCGCCGGCGCATGCAGATGATCTTCCAGGATCCGTATGCGAGCCTTAACCCTCGCTGGAAGGTGCAGGACATCGTCTCCGAGCCGTTGCGCGAGCACGGGCTCATCGACGACCCGGCGACCCTTCGGCAGCGTGTCGGCGACCTGCTGCGGTCGGTCGGGCTGGCGGCGGTGGATGGCGAGAAGTTCCCGCACCAGTTCTCCGGCGGCCAGCGCCAGCGCATCTCGATCGCCCGGGCGCTGGCCACCGAGCCGGAGTTCCTGGTGTGCGACGAGCCGACCTCGGCGCTCGACGTGTCGGTGCAGGCGCAGGTCCTGAACATCATGAAGGACCTGCAGCGCAGCCGCGGGCTCACCTACCTGTTCATCTCGCACAACCTCGCGGTTGTGCGCCACGTGGCCGATCAGGTCGGCGTGATGTACCTGGGCCGGCTGGTCGAGGTTGCCGACAAGGCCGACCTGTTCGCGCGTCCGCGACACCCGTACACGCGCATGCTGCTCGACGCGATACCCGACATGCACATGACCGGCCGTGCCCGCACGCCGGTGCAGGGGGAGGTGCCCAACCCGCTGAACCCGCCGAGCGGCTGCGCGTTCCACCCCCGCTGCCCGCACGCCGACGAACGCTGCACCCGCGAGCGACCTGCGCTCACGTCCTTTCGCGGCATCCAGGTCGCCTGCCACGCCGTGCAGGACGGGCGCATCTAGGGGTGCGTGCCTCGGCGCCACGGCGCCAGCGTCAGGCCTTCCGGGGCAGCAGCCGCTCGTTGGCGAAGAGGCTCCGCACGCTCTCGCGTTCGCGGATCACGTGCACGTCGCGGCCGTCGATCAGTACCTCCGCGCCGCGCGGGCGCGAGTTGTAGTTGCCGGCCATCGCCATCGAGTAGGCGCCAGCGGACAGCACGGCCAGCACGTCGCCGGCATGCACGGCCAGCGGCCGCTCGCGGCCGAGCCAGTCGCCCGACTCGCAGATCGGCCCGACCACGTCCCAGGTCACCGGCACCTCGCTGCGCTGCACGCACGGCTCGATGCCCATCCACGCCTGGTACATCGCCGGCCGCACGAGGTCGTTCATCGCGGCATCGACGATGCAGAAGTTCTTGCTGCCGGCACCTTCGCCCGGCTTCAGGTAGAGCACCTCGGTCAACAGCACCCCGGCATTGCCGACCATCGATCGCCCGGGCTCGAGCAGGATCTCCCGGTGGCCGTGGCCGCGCGCATCGATGCGCCCGAGCATCGCGGTCACCATCTCGTCGGGGCGCGGCGGCGTCTCGTCGGTGTAGGTGATGCCCAGCCCGCCGCCGAGGTCGAGGTGGTGCAGCGGGATGCCGGCGGCCTCGACGGCCTCGACGAGATCGAGCACGCGGTCGAGCGCGTCGAGGTACGGCGCGATCTGCGTGATCTGCGAGCCGATGTGGCAGTCGATGCCGGCCACGTCGATCATCGGCAGCTCGGCTGCGCGGCGGTACACGGCGACCGCGTCACCATGGGCGACGCCGAACTTGTTGCCCTTCAGGCCCGTGGAGATGTAGGGATGGGTGCCGGCATCGACGTCCGGGTTCACGCGCAGGCTGATGCAGGCCCGGATGCCGACGCCCTGGGCCACCTGCGACAGGCGTTCGAGCTCCGCGCGGCTCTCGACGTTGAAGCAGCGTACGCCCGTGCGCAGCGCCTGCGCCATCTCGGCGGCCGTCTTGCCGACCCCGGAGAACACGATGCGATCGGGCGCTGCGCCGGCCGCCAGTGCCCGCTCCAGCTCGCCACCCGAGACGATGTCGAAGCCGCAGCCCGCTTCCACGAAGGTCTGCAGCACCGCCAGGCTGGAGTTGGCCTTCATCGCGTAGCAGACCAGATGCGGCCGGCCTTGCAGCGCGCGGTGATAGGCGGCCGCGGACTCCTGCATCGCGGCGCGCGAGTACACGTACAGCGGCGTGCCGTGCTCGCGGGCCAGCGCCGCCAGCGGGTGACCGTCGAGCCTCAGCTCGACGCCGCTGCGGGCCAGGTGGGGTGCGCCCGGCAGCGTCATCGCGTGGGCGCCGATGCGGCCGGCGCAGCCGATGCGGGCGCCTTCGGCAGCGTCAGCGGCCCCTTCTGACCGCACGCCGCCAGCGGCAGCAGCAGCGGCAGCAGCCACCATGCGCGGCGCCCCTGATCGGTTCGTGGTGCGTGGGGCCTCGCTACACTGGTCGTCGATCGATTCGGCATCGCGCGGATTCTATGAGCGGCCCCCTCACGCAACCGTCTTCCACCCTCTCGGATGCCGAGTACCTGCGCCTGTCCGGCAGCGTGCTCGCATGCATCGAAGCGACCGCCGACCGCTGGCTGCAGGACGACGTGATCGACATCGACGCCCACCGCACCGGCGGGCTGCTCGAACTGCGCTTCCCCAACGGCACGCAGCTCATCGTGAACCTGCAGCCGCCGCTGCACGAGCTGTGGCTGGCCGCGAAGGCCGGTGGCTTCCACTACCGCCACGTGCAGGGGCGCTGGGTCGACACGCGCGACGGCAGCGAGTTCTTCGAGGCGCTGTCGAAGCACGCCAGCGTCCAAGGCGGCAAGCCGTTGCGCTTCGAGCCGGCGGCCCCCCCGGGTTGACGCCGGGCGGCGGATCAGACGTCTAGCGTCTGAACATGTCCAGGATGCTGCTGCGCTCGCTGGGGTCGGGCGGCTGAGGCACCTTGTCCTCGAGCCCGAGGCTGCTGACGCCGCCACCGCTGGCGTATTCGTCGAAGACCCAGCGCCCGTCGGCGCGTCGCACGCCTTCCGGCGGTTCGGGCTCCTGCTGGGGGACGCCGCGCAATGCGAAGGTCATCAGGTCGATCCACACCGGCAGGGCCAGACCACCGCCGGTCTCGCGGTCGCCGAGCTTCTTGGGCGTGTCGTACCCGATCCACACGACCGCGGTCAAGGTCGGGTGATACCCGGCGAACCAGGCATCCATCGAGTCGTTGGTCGTCCCCGTCTTGCCGAAGATGTCCGGGCGTTTCAGTGCGGCCTGGGCGCGAGCCGCGGTGCCGGACCTCGTGACCTCCTGCAGCAGGCTGGTCATCACGAAGGCGTTGCGCGCGTCCAGCGAGCGCATGTTCTCGTCCAGGGTCGGCACCGGCGACTCGCGCAGAACCCGCCCCTTGCTGTCGGTGAGCTTGGTGATGAGCAGCGGGGCGATGCGATAGCCGCCATTGGCGAACACGCTGTACGCGGTGGCCATCTGCATCGGCGTCACCGACCCCGCGCCCAGCGCCATCGTCAGGTAGGCCGGGTGCTTGTCCGCCTCGAATCCGAAGCGGCCGATCCACTGTTGGGCGAAGTCGGGCCCGATCGACTTCAGCACGCGGATCGACACCATGTTCTTCGACTTCGCGAGCGCCGTGTACAGCGGCATCGGCCCTTCGAACTTGCCGTCGTAGTTCTTGGGCTCCCACGCCTGGCTGCCGGTCTCGGCGGCGTCGAAGAACAGCGGCGCGTCGTTGACCACGGTCAGCGGCGTGATGCCCTTCTCCAGTGCCGCGGAATAGATGAACGGCTTGAAGGCCGAGCCCGGCTGTCGCCAGGCCTGCGTCACGTGGTTGAACTTGTTCTTGCCGAAGTCGAAGCCACCCACCATCGCCCGCACCGCCCCCGTCCGCGGGTCGAGCGCGACCAGCGCACCCTCGACCTCGGGCTGCTGCGTCAGCAGCCAGTCGCCCTTGGGTCCCTTCATCGTGCGCACCACGGCTCCGCGCCGGATCTCGACCTTCGGGCCGGCCTTGCTCGACAGGCCCGAGGTCACCGGCTTGAGGCCTTCGCCGGTGACGGTGATCGTGTCGCCGCTCTGCAGCATCGCCACCACCTTGCGCGGCGAGGCCTCCAGCACCACCGCGGCGCGCAGGTCGTCGTTGTCGGGGTGCTCGGCCAGCGCCTCGGCCACGCGGGTGTCGAGCTTGGCGCCGTCGGCGGGCAGGTCCACGTAGGCCTCGGGCCCCCGGTAGACCTGCCGCAGTTCGTAGTCCATCAAGCCTTTGCGCAGCGAGCGGTACGCCGCCATCTGCATGCCTGCGTCGATCGAGATGTGGACGTTGAGCCCGCGCGTGTAGGTCCCGTCGCCGTATTGGGCGAAGACGAGTTGCCGCACCGCCTCCGCGACGAACTCCGCATGCACCGCCACGTCGCTCTGCGTGCGGTAACGCAGCACCTGCGCGAGCGCGTCGTCGCGCTGCTGCTCGGTGATGAACGCGTTGTCGTACATGCGTTCGATGATGTAGCGCTGCCGCGCCGTCGCCCGTTTCGGATTGACGATCGGGTTGTAGGCCGACGGCGCCTTCGGCAGCCCGGCGAGCATCGCCGCCTCGGCGATGGTGACCTCGGCGAGCGGCTTGCCGAAGTAGATCTGCGCGGCCGCCGCGAACCCGCTCGCGCGCTGGCCGAGGAAGATCTGGTTCATGTACAACTCGAGGATCTGGTTCTTCGTGAGCAGCCGCTCGATCTTCAGCGCCAGCAGGATCTCGTAGATCTTGCGCGTGAAGGTCTTCTCCGTGGAGAGGTAGAAGTTGCGCGCGACCTGCATCGTGATCGTCGAGGCGCCTTGGCTGCGGGCGTCGCGCAGGTTCTCGAGGGCTGCCCGGACCACGCCCTTGTAGTCCACGCCGCC
This sequence comes from Rubrivivax sp., assembly GCA_016789955.1. Taxonomy (GTDB): domain Bacteria; phylum Pseudomonadota; class Gammaproteobacteria; order Burkholderiales; family Burkholderiaceae_C; genus Rubrivivax. Next base: position 19,828 of record JAEUPB010000062.1, read on the forward strand.
GTGCTCGTAGAAGCGGGCGTCCTCGGCGGCCAGCACGGCATCCTTCATCACCTTGGGGATGCGGTCGATGGGCGTCAGCTCGCGGCGCTCCTCGCCGAACTCGCCCAGCAGCACCCCGTCGGACGACAGGATGCGCAGCGGCAGCTTGGGTCGGTAGTCGGCCAGGCTGGAGATGTCGGGCAGGTTCGGATAGGCAACCGCCAGCGCCACGCCCACCACCAGCAGCAGCGCCAGCAGGCCGCCGCCGGCCAGGCCCGCCAGCCACAGCAGGCCGCGGCCGAACCCGCGCAGTGCGCGCCGGGCCGGGTGGCCGGGCGGTGGGCCGCCGGCCGATTCGGGTGGGGTGACGGGGGACATGGCGCTCGCTGATCGGGCCGGATTATCGGGGTGTGCCCGGAGCCGCCACCGGCACCGCGTTAACCCGGACGTGGCCGATGCGGGCTGTTTCCGTCGTTAACGAAAGACAACGCCCCGCGCGCGCGGGCGTGCCGTTTTTCTTTGGCGCACAAGGGCTTTACTGCTAGGATTGAAGTAACTTCTTAACACTGCCGGACCCTCGTTTCGAGCATGGTCGGGCAACCGGGAGAGCCTTCACGTGAGTCTGCTGGACCTGCTGCGCGGCCGCAAGAACTCGCCGATGATCGGTCTGGACATCAGCTCTTCCGGCGCCAAGCTGGTCGAACTCGGCAAGACCGGTTCGGGTGAGTACATCCTCGAGCGCATGGCCTCCGAGCCCTTCGAGAAGGGCTGGATCACAGATGGCCAGATCGAGAAGTTCGACGAAGTGGCCGACGCCGTTCGTCGCGCCGTCTCCAAGAGCGGCACCAAGACCAAGAACGTCGTGATGGCGATGCCGCAATCGGCGGTCATCACGAAGAAGATCATGCTGCCGGCCGGCCTCCGCGAGGAGGAGATGGAGCTGCAGGTCGAATCCGAGGCGAACCAGTACATCCCGTTCTCGCTGGATGACGTCAGCCTCGACTTCTGCGTCGTCGGTCCGAGCATGACCTCCGCCGGCGACGTCGAGGTGCTGATCGCGGCGTCGCGCAAGGAGCGCGTGCAGGATCGTCAGGCCCTGGCCGAAGCCGCGGGGTTGAAGCCGGTGGTGCTGGACATCGAGTCGCACGCATCGCGTATGGCCATGGGCCGCATCGTGCAGACGCTGCCCAACGAGGGTCGCGACGCGCTCGTCGCGTTGTTCGAGATCGGCGCCGACACCACCAGCCTGAAGGTGCTGCGCGACGACGACATGCTGTATGACCGTGATCAGGCCTTCGGCGGGGCGCAGTTGACGCAGCTGATCTCGCGCCAGTACGGGTTCTCGTTCGAGGAGGCCGAGCAGAAGAAGCTCGCCGGTGACCTGCCCGAGGACTACGAGAGTGCGATCCTGGGGCCGTTCGTCGACAGCCTGTCGCAGGAGATCGGCCGCGCGCTGCAGTACTTCTTCACGAGTACGCCGCACCACAAGGTCCACTACGTGATGCTGGCCGGTGGCACGGCTACGCTCGGCGGCTTGACGGAACGCGTGAAGGACCTGACCGGTTTCGCATCGATGGTGGTCAACCCCTTCGATCACATGCAGCTCGGATCGGCGGTGCGTGAGGCGCGCGTGCGCCGCGAGGCGCCGGCCTATCTCACGGCCTGCGGCCTGGCGATGCGGAGGTTCGTGCAGTGATCCTGATCAACCTGCTGCCTCACCGCGAGGCCAAGCGCCAGCAGCGCAAGCGCGCATTCTTCGCCGCCCTCGGGCTCTCGGCGCTCGCCGGCCTCGCGGTCGTGGGCGTGTGGTTCACGGTGCTGCAGCAGATGACCTCGGCGCAGGGGTCGCGCAACGACTTCCTGCGCGGCGAGATCGCTCGGCTGGACGCGCAGGTCAAGGACATCGCCACGCTGCGCGCCGAGATCGAGGCGCTGAAGGCCCGGCAGAAGTCGGTGGAAGACCTGCAGACCGACCGCAACACCCCGGTGTACCTGCTCGACGAGGTGGCCCGATACACCCCGGAGGGCATCTACCTCACGACCATCAAGCAGACGGGGCAATCGGTGGCGATCAACGGCGTGGCGCAGACCAACGAGCGGGTGTCGGAGTTCCTGCGCAATGTCGGCACGGCGACCTGGCTCGAGCGGCCTGAACTGCTCGAGATCAAGTCGGCCAACATCACCACCACCGGCAAGGACCAGCGGCGGCTGTACGAGTTCTCGATGCGCGTGTCGCTGAAGCGCCCGCAGGCGGCCACGCCGGCCGATGCGGCTGCCAGCGGCGCGGCGGCGAAGAAGGCGTCCTGAGGTAAGCCATGGCGAGCAAGTCCTCCTCCTTCAATTTCGACATCGTCAGCACCTTCGACAAGGCGCAGTCGCAGTTCCGCGGCCTCAACGCCAACGAGCCGGGGCAGTGGCCCCCGCTGCCGAAGGTGCTGGCCTGGCTCGGGATCGCTTTGCTGGTGATCGTGGGCGGCTGGTTCCTGTTGCTGTCGGCGGCCAGCGACGAGCTCGACGCCGAGCGCAACAAGGAACCCGAGCTGAAGCAGAACTACCGCACCAAGCTCGCGCAGGCGGTGAACCTGGGCGAACTGCGCAAGCAGAAGCTGCAGGTGCAGGAGTACGTGACCCAGCTCGAGAAGCAGCTGCCTGGCAAGGCCGAGATGGACGCGCTGTTGTCCGACATCAACCAGGCGGGGCTCGGCCGCGGCCTGCTGTTCGATCTCTTCAAGCCCGGACAGGTCGAGATCAAGGACTACTACGCCGAGCTGCCGATCTCGATCAAGGTGGCCGGCCGCTACCACGATGTCGGGTCCTTCGCGGCCGACATCGCCAACCTGTCGCGCATCGTGACCCTGCACAACCTGTCGATCTCCCCGCCGCTGGCGAAAGACAACACGGGCTCCGGAGGCCTGGTGATGGAGGCCACGGCCCGGACCTATCGCTACCTCGATGCCACCGAGATCGCCGAGCAGCAGCGGGCGGCCAAGGCCAAGGCCGATGCGGCGCGCGCCCAGGCCGGGGGCAAGAAGTGAAGGCGCTCGCGATCCCGGCCCTCGCGGCCATGGTGCTGCTCGCGGTGGCGGGTTGCAGCCCGAACACCGAGGAACTGCAGGAGTGGATGGAGCAGCAGCGCCGCGACGTCAAGCCCAACGTCACGCCGCTGCAGCCGCCGCGCAAGTTCAACCCGCAGCCGTACCAGTCGGCGCAGACCGTCGAGCCTTTCAGCAACCAGAAGCTGACGGTGGCCATCAAGCAGGAATCGCGGCAGCCCAGTTCGCTGCTGGCCGGCGAGCTGAACCGGCGCAAGGAGCCTCTCGAGGCGTTCCCGCTGGACAGCATGCGCATGGTCGGCAGCCTCACGAAGAACGGCCAGCCGTATGCGCTGTTGAAGGTCGACAACCTGCTGTACCAGGTCAAGGTGGGCGATTACCTCGGCCAGAACTACGGGCGTATCACCCGGATCGCGGAGACCGACATCGCGCTGCGCGAGATCGTCCAGGACGCCGCAGGCGAATGGATCGAGCGCGCCGGCAGCCTGCAGCTCCAGGAGAAGGCGCGATGAGGATCATCGAGGAGAGAGTGACCATGCGATTGTTGCCAGCGCCCCCGGTGCAGGGCTGCTCCCGGCTCGCCCCATGGCCCCATCCGGGGCCACTGCGTGGCCTTGGGGGCCCGGCTGCCCGGTGGAGCCGGTTCGACCTGCGAGCCCTGATCGGCACGGTGGCCCTGCTGCTCGGTGTGGGCTCGGCCTGGGCCGAGCCGGCGATCCAGTCGATCACGAGCACCCAGCAATCCGGCACCGAGGTGGTCCGCATCGAGCTCTCGGAGCCGCTGAAGGGCGTGCCCGCGGGCTTCTCGACGCAGGCGCCGCCGCGCATCGCCATCGATCTGCCCAACGTCAGCAACGCGCTCGGCCGCAACATGGTCGAGATCAACCAGGGCAACCTGCGATCGGTGGCCGTGGCGCAGGCGGGTGAGCGCACGCGGCTCGTGCTGAGCCTGAAGCAGGCTTCGGGCTTCCGGGCCCAGCTCGACGGCAAGGCGCTGGTGCTGGTCCTGGAGGCCGGTGGTGCCGGCGCCAGCAGCACCGAGACCGCGCAGCAGTTCGCCCCGTCGCAGAACGCCGAGCCGCAAGGCCTGCGCGACATCGACTTCCGTCGCGGCACCGACGGCTCCGGCCGCGTGATCGTCGGCCTGCCCAGCACGCAGGTGGGCGTCGACATCCGCCAGCAGGGTCAGACGCTGGTGGTCGAGTTCCTGCGTTCGACGCTGCCCGAAAGGCTGCGCCGCCGGCTCGACGTCACCGACTTCGGCACGCCGGTGCAGTCGGTGTCGACCTTCCAGAGCGGTGACCGGGTGCGCATGGTCATCGACCCACGCGGCTCCTGGGAGCACAGCGCCTACCAGACCGACAACCAGTTCGTGCTCGAAGTGCGGCCGGTGAAGGTCGACCCGAACAAGCTGACGCAAGGCCCGGGCTTCCAGGGCGAGAAGCTCAGCCTGAACTTCCAGAACATCGAAGTGCGGGCGTTGCTGCAGGTGATCGCCGACTTCACGAACTTCAACGTCGTCACCAGCGACACCGTCACGGGCACCGTGACGCTGCGCCTGAAGGACGTGCCGTGGGACCAGGCGCTGGACATCATTCTGCAGTCCAAGGGCCTGGGCGTGAAGAAGAACGGCAACGTGCTGTGGATCGCGCCGAAGGACGAGCTGGCCGCGCGTGAACAGGTCGAACTCGAGGCCAAGAAGAAGGTGGCCGACCTCGAGCCGCTGCGCACCCAGTCGTTCCAGTTGAACTACACGAAGGCCGAGGAGATCGCTCGCGGCCTCACCGGCCAGAACCAGGCGCAGGGCGGCCAGGGTGGCGGCAGCGGTAGCGGCGGTTCGCAGTCGACGCGTCTACTGTCGGCCCGCGGCAGCGTGCTGTACGAGAGCCGGACCAACCAGCTGTTCGTCAGCGACATCCCTTCCAAACTGGAGGAGGTGCAGGCCCTGATCGCCAAGATCGACGTGCCGGTGCGCCAGGTGGTGATCGAGGCCCGCATCGTCGAGGCCAGCGACACCTTCGGCCGCACCCTCGGCGTCAAGCTCGGTGCAACCGACCTGCGCGGCCTCAATGGTGGCATCCCGGGCTACAACGTCGGCGGCAGCAACTACATCACCGCGGGCGGGAACTACAACGCCATCGGCCTGCAGACGAACCAAGGTCAACTGACCGGCACGGGAACGGTCTACGACAACTCGCAGTTCGTCAACCTGCCGGCAGTGATCTCCGGCCCTCTGACCGGCAGCACTGCCGCAACCTTCGGGCTGACGTTGTTCAACGCCGCGGCCAACCGTTTCCTGAATCTCGAGCTTTCCGCACTCGAGGCCGACGGCAAGGGCAAGATCGTCTCGAGTCCTCGCGTCGTCACGGCCGATCAGGTGAAGGCGCTGATCGAACAGGGTGAAGAGCTTCCGTTCCAGCAAGCGACCTCGAGCGGCGCGACCTCGATTGCCTTCCGCAAGGCGAGCCTGAAGCTGGAGGTCACGCCGCAGATCACCCCCGAAGGCAACGTGATCCTCGACGTCGATGTCAACAAGGACAGTCGCGGCGCCATCACGCCTGCCGGCTTCGCGATCGACACCAAGCATGTCAAGACTCAGGTGCTCGTCGAGAACGGTGGAACCGTCGTCCTGGGCGGCATCTACGTCCAGAACGAGGTGAACCAGATCAACAAGGTGCCGTTGCTCGGCGACCTCCCGTTCGTCGGCTATCTGTTCCAGAACCGCCTGAAGACGACGAGCAAGACCGAGTTGCTGATCTTCATCACGCCGAAGATCGTGACCGACCGTTCGGCCGTCCGCTGATGCGTGCGACGTTGGGAATTGCAGGGATGAACATGTTGAAGACTTGGATCGCATTGCTGCTCGTGTCGCTGCTGGCAGCCTGCGGTGGTGGCGGGGGCAGCGCGGGCACGCCGGTCAACGGCGGAAGCAACCCGGGCACCGTGACCGACCTGGTGATCGTGCTCGGATCCAGCAGCATCTCCAACAGCGGCACCGAGACCGTCACGGCGACCGTAACGGCCGTCGACAGCAACCGCAACGCGCTGCCCAACATCCCCGTCACGGTGGCCGTCGACAACAACGGCGTGATCACGACGACCGCGACCAACACCAACGAGCAGGGCCAGTTGGTGGCGACCGTGGGCATCGGCTCCGACCGCACGTCGCGCACGCTGAACATCACCGCCCGTTCCGGCTCGGTGACCAAGAGCATCGGGCTCACGGTGTCGGAGGCCAATGCGACGGCCGACGCCTCCGACCTGGTGCTGACGCTCGGCGCAGTCAGCATCGCGAACAACGGCAGCCAGACCGTGACCGCGACCGCCACGGCGCTGGACGCCAAGCGCAACGTGCTGGCCGGTGTCGGGATCGAACTCACCGTCGATGCGAACGCCACCATCGCCCCCAACGCGAAGACGACCGACTCGTCGGGCACCGTGCGTGGCGTGATCGGCATCGGCTCGGACCGGACGAACCGGACGATCAAGGTGACTGCCCGTTCCGGGGCGCTCGTGCGCACCGCGAACCTGCCTGTCACCGACGGCACCGGCGGCACGCCCGTGGCTGCCGACCTGAGCCTGACCTTGAGCGCGCCGACGCTGGTGAATTCCGGCACGGCCCAGATCATCGCCACGGCCACCGCAGTGGACGCCAACCGGAACGCCGTGTCCGGCATCCCGGTCACGATCGTGGTCGACAGCAGTGCGCTGGCCGTGGTCGGCAGCCCGACCACCAACACCTCCGGCGTCGTGACGGCCAATGTCGGCATCGGTGCCGACCGGTCCAATCGTGTCGTCACGGTCACGGCGATCAGCGGCGCACTGACACGGTCCGCCTCGTTCCGCGTGATCGGTGCCGACCTCACCGCCGCGTATTCGCCCCAGGTGGACACCAGCTCCGGCGGCAACCGCATCGAATTCAAGCTCGTCGACTTCAACAGCATCGCGATGGTCGACCAGGCGATCACGGTGAGTGCCCCGGGTTTGCCGACGGTCACGGGCAAGACGGACGTGAACGGCAAGTTCAACTACACGTACACCGCGCCATCGGCCGCCGGTGCGCTGGCCTTCACTGCGGCGGCAGCGGGTGAGACCGAAGTCGTCGCCGTCATCGTGCAGGCTCCCGGCGGAGGTTCGGTCCCCGCCGCCACCGAGCGCCCGCTCGCCGCGTCGGTGTCGACCACGCCGAGCGTGGTCAGCGTCAACACGGTCGGCAGCACGCTGAACCAGTCCGAGCTGCGTGCGTTGTTCCTGGGCGCCGACAACAAGCCGATCAAGAACATCCGCGTGCGCTTCGACCTCGCGGGCAACCTCAGCAACACGGACGGCGAGCCGACGTGGCTCGGCGGGACCTTCGCCTACTCCGACGTCAGCGGCGTGGCGCGGGGCACGTTCACCGCAGGCCAGCGCTCGAGCCCGACTAATGGGGTGACGATCCGCGCCTGCTACGACATCGTCGACTTCCCCAGCGGCACTTGCCCGAACGCGGTGACGACGACGCTGACGGTGGCTTCCGAGGCGCTGTCGGTGGCGATCCGCACCAACGAGGAACTGCGCATCGGGCCGACCCGGCTGACGTACATCAAGGAGTTCGTCGTGATGGTCGTCGACGCGGCCGGGCAGGCGAAGCAGGACGTCGTGGTCACGCCCTCCATCGACATCACGGCCTACTACAAGGGCTTCTACATCCTCACGCCGGAACGCTGGGTCCAGCAGCTGACGCTCGCGGCCGACGAGAACTACCGCTGGGACTCCACGGTGCGAGCCTGGGTCAAGGCTGGCCTCACCTTCGGGCAGTGCCCGAACGAGGACGTGAATCGCAACGCGGTGCGCGAAGCGGGCACGTTCGTGGCCGGCGCCGCAGCGCCGCCTGTCTCGGGTCGTGAGGAGGATCTGAACTGGAACGGCGATCTCGATCCGCGCAAGGCCGACATCGCGATCAAGATGGTCGGCTCCAACAAGACCGACGCCAACGGCCTCGCGGTCGTGCAGATCGAGTACGGCAAGGATCTCGGCAGTTGGGAGGACTACCTGATCACGGTCACCGCCGCGGGTGTCTCGGGATCGGAAGCCCGCGCACGCTATGCGGGCCGCCTGACGGTGCTGGCGTCGGAAGTGAACAACGTGAATGCCGCACCGGCCTTCGTGCAGAGCCCCTACGGCACCGGCGCGTTGTGCACGGACACGCGGTGATGTGAGCTTCTCCCTGGTCGGCATGCCCGGCTGTGGAAAGTCCACGGTCGGGCGAAACTTGGCGCGGCAACTGGGGCTCGGCTTCATAGACAGCGACACCGAGATCGAACATCGGATCCGGATGCCGATCCGGGACTGGTTCGCCCAGCAAGGGGAGGAATCGTTCCGGGACCTCGAGCAGGAGGTCATCGACGAACTGACCCAGCGCCCCGACGTGGTGGTCGCCACCGGCGGGGGGGCCGTGCTCAGGCCTTCCAACCGCGATGCGCTGCACTCCCGCACGCATGTGCTGTATCTGCGCTCGACGCCGGACGAGATCCACCGCCGGCTGCGCAATGACCAGCACCGCCCGCTGCTGCAGGTGGCCGATCCGCTGGCCCGGTTGCGCGAGCTGTTCCGTGAACGCGACCCGCTGTACCGGCGCACGGCACACTTCATCGTCGAAGGGGCCCGGCCGTCGGTGCACGCACTGCTGGGCATGGTGCTGATGCAGCTCGAGCTCGCCGGCCTCGTGGACCCGAGCCGCGTGCCCTCTACGATCGACCAGCCGCGCTGAGGCGCCCCGCGTCGAGACCTGCCTCGTCGTTCGCGCGGGCTCCCCGCCTACACTGCGCGACATGAGTGCGATCGCGACGGACGTCCAGCGTGTGCAGGTGGCCACGCCCGGAGGCCACTACCCCATCCTGATCGGCAATGGCCTGATCGAGTGCGCCGAGACCTGGGCGGGACTGACACGATCAACTTGCACGGCCATCGTCACCAACCGCACGGTGGCGCCGCTGTACGGCGAACGCGTCAGCGCCGCGCTCCGGGCCGCGGGCCACCGCGTGACGATGCTCGAACTGCCCGACGGCGAGGCGCACAAGGACTGGACCACGCTGCAGCTGATCTTCGACCACCTCCTCGGTCAAGGCTGCGATCGCAAGGCGTTGCTGGTGGCGCTCGGTGGCGGGGTCGTCGGCGACATGACGGGTTTCGCGGCCGCCTGCTACATGCGCGGCATCGACTTCGTGCAGGTGCCGACCACGCTGCTGGCGCAGGTGGATTCCTCGGTGGGGGGCAAGACCGCGATCAACCACCCGCTGGGCAAGAACATGATCGGCGCGTTCCATCAGCCGCGGCGGGTGGTCTGCGACCTCGACACGCTGGCCACGCTGCCGCCGCGCGAGTTCGCGGCGGGCCTCGCGGAGACCATCAAGTACGGGCCGATCGCCGACGAGGCGTTCCTCGGATGGATCGAGCGCAACCTGTCTGCACTGCTGGCGCGCGACGGCGCAGCGCTGGCTCACGCGGTGCGACGCAGCTGCGAGATCAAGGCCGACGTCGTGGGCCAGGACGAGCGCGAGAGCGGCCTGCGCGCGATCCTGAACTTCGGGCACACCTTCGGCCACGCCATCGAGGCGGGGCTGGGCTACGGCGAGTGGCTGCACGGGGAGGCGGTAGGCTGCGGCATGGTGATGGCTGCCGACCTCTCGGCCGCGCTCGGCCTCGTGCCGGCCGACACGGTGCCGCGACTGGCTCGCCTCCTCGGGCAGGCCGGCCTGCCGGTGCGGGGGCCGGCCCTGCCGGTCGATCGCTACGTCGAGCTGATGCGCGTCGACAAGAAGGCCGAAGCTGGCGAGATCCGCTTCGTCGTGCTAGAAGGACCGGGACGTGCCGGGGTGCGGCCCGCGCCCGACGCCATCGTGCGCAAGGTGTTGCGGCGCCACGGCGCTGCCGGCTGAGCGGATCCAGGGGCGGTCGAGATGGCCCTAGCCCGCTGGGCCTGTCAGCCGCAGCACACGCGCGGGCGTCGGGTGCCCGAGCCGGACGACCCTTTGCGGCCGCCGCACCAGCGCGACCGCGATCGCATCGTGCACAGCACGGCGTTCCGGCGGCTGGTCTACAAGACGCAGGTCTTCGTCAACCACGAGGGCGACCTGTTCCGCACGCGGCTCACGCACTCGCTCGAGGTGGCCCAGCTCGGCCGTTCGATGGCGCGCTCGCTCGGGCTCAACGAGGACCTCGTCGAGGCCATCGCGCTGGCCCATGATCTCGGACACACGCCCTTCGGCCATGCCGGACAGGACGCGCTGGCGCAGGCGATGCAGCCGCATGCCGACCGCTGGGGCGCGTTCGAACACAACCTGCAGAGCCTGCGTGTGGTCGACCGGCTCGAAGCCCGCTACGCCGCGTTCGACGGGCTCAACCTCACGCTGGAGACGCGCGAAGGCATCCTGAAGCACTGCTCGCCAGCCATCGCCCGCGAGCTGGAGGCCGGTGAGCCCGGCGGGCCGGGGCATCGCGTGGTGGCGGGCCTCGCGCACAGCCTGGAGGCCCAGCTCGTGAACCTGGCCGACGAAATGGCCTACAACGCGCACGACATCGACGACGGCGTGCGCTCGGGGCTGCTCAGCGCGGCACAGTTGCAGGAGCTCGACCTTTACGCCCGCCACGGTGCGGCGGTGCTCGCCGAGCATCCGGGGATCGAGCAGCGTGCCCCGCGCCGGCTGCTCGCCGAGACCGTGCGCGCGATGCTGGCCGCACAGGTGCACGACCTGGTTGGGCACACCCAACGCCTGTTGCACGACGCAGCACCCGCCGACGCCGACGCAGCCCGCCGTTCCGGCGCGCTGGTGGCGCACGCGCCGGAGATGGCGCGCGACGTCGCGGCGCAGAAGCGCTTCCTGTTCCAGGCGCTGTACCGGCATCCGCAGGTGCAGGAGACCACGGCCCGGGCGCGCCAGGTCGTGGCCGAACTCTTCGAGGCCTATCGCGCCGATCCCGCGGCGTTGCCCGACGACTATGCCCGCACCCAGCCGCTGGAGCGGGGCGTGGCCGACTACATCGCGGGCATGACCGATCGCTATGCACTGCGCGAGCACGCGCGGCTGACGGGCCGCGACATGTTCGGGCTGCTGCGCTGACGGACGCACCGTGGCGCGACAGGCCCGGCTGGCGGTCGCCGGACATCTGCACTACGTGTGGCTGCGCGGTCATGGTGGTCTGCGGCTCTTCGCCGATGCCGCCGATCGCCAGCTCTTCCGCGATGCGTTGCGCGAGGCCTCGAGCGGCGTGGTGGTGCATGGGGTCGCGCTCACCGAATCGGAGGTGCATCTGCTGGTGAGACCGGAGCGGGCCGAGGCGCTCGGTTTGGCCGTGCAGGCCATCGGCCGACGCTTCGTCGTCGCCTGGAACCGCCGCCATGGGCGTCGCGGCACGCCGTGGGACGGCCGCTACCGCTCCGCGGTGGTCGAACCAGGTGAGTGGGCGCTCGCAGCCTTGTGCCGCGTCGACCAGCTTGCCGCCGATGCGGAAGCCGATGCGCCCGCCGGGCCGCCCTCCAGATGGGCGAACACCGGTCTGCGATCGCTGCTCGCCGACCCGCCCGAGCTGTGGGCGCTCGGAAACACGCCCTTCGAGCGGGAGCGGGCGTGGGCGGACCGGCTGGCACAACCGCTGCTTGCGTCCCTGGAAACCGCCATCGCGAGCAGCCTGTTCTCGGGCCGTGTCATTGGCAGCGACGCCTTCGTCCGGGAGCTGGAACGGTCGACGTCGAGAAGGCTCATCGCGCGCCCTCGCGGCCGACCACCGGGCACCGCCAAAGTGCGTACATGATACGTCCCTTTTAATTTCCATTCCAAAGTGGGGCGGTCAATTTTTAGGGTCTGACCCTTATTAATAGTGTTTGAATGCCATGCTGCACTGCGGTAGGCTCGCGGCCTCGTCCGCAGAATGCCCGGAGTGCCCATGGTCGACCCACGTCTCGCTGCCGCCGCCGATGCGGAACTCGCCCAAGCGGCGTCCGAGGGCCTGTACGACCCCGCCCAAGAACACGATGCCTGCGGCGTCGGCTTCGTGGCGCACATCAAAGGCAAGAAGGCCCATGGGATCGTCGAGCAGGGCCTGAAGATCCTCGAGAACCTCGACCACCGCGGCGCAGTGGGCGCCGACAAGCTGATGGGCGACGGCGCCGGCATCCTGATCCAGATGCCCGACGAGTTCTACCGCGAGGAGATGGCGGCACAGGGCATCACGCTGCCGCCGCCGGGCGAGTACGGCGTCGGCATGATCTTCCTGCCCAAGGAACACGCCTCGCGGCTGGCGTGCGAGCACGAACTGGCGCGCGCAGTGCGCGTCGAGGGCCAGGTGCTGCTGGGCTGGCGCGACGTGCCGGTGGACCGCGACATGCCGATGTCCCCGGCCGTGCGCGCCAAGGAGCCGGTGATCCGCCAGATCTTCATCGGCCGCGGGGCCGACGTCATCGTGCCCGACGCGCTCGAGCGCAAGCTCTACGTGATCCGCAAGACCGCGTCGGCGGCGATCCAGAAGCTCAAGCTCACGCACAGCCGCGAGTACTACGTGCCCAGCATGAGCTGCCGCACGGTGATCTACAAGGGCCTGTTGCTGGCCGACCAGGTCGGCAAGTACTACAAGGACCTGCAGGATCCGCGCGTCGTGTCGTCGCTGGCGCTGGTGCACCAGCGCTTCTCGACCAACACCTTCCCCGAGTGGCCGCTGGCGCACCCCTACCGCATGGTCGCGCACAACGGCGAGATCAACACCGTCAAGGGCAACTTCAACTGGATGCGCGCCCGCGAGGGCGTGATGAAGTCGCCGGTGCTCGGTGACGACCTGAAGAAGCTCTACCCGATCAGCTTCGAGGGCCAGAGCGACACGGCTACCTTCGACAACGCGCTCGAGCTGATGACGATGGCGGGCTACCCGCTGGCGCACGCCGCGATGATGATGATCCCCGAGGCGTGGGAGCAGCACGAACTGATGGACGAGCGCCGCCGCGCGTTCTACGAGTACCACGCCGCGATGCTCGAGCCGTGGGACGGCCCCGCCGCGATGGTGTTCACCGACGGCAAGCAGATCGGCGCCACGCTCGACCGCAACGGCCTGCGCCCGGCGCGCTACATCGTCACCGACGACGACCTGGTCGTGATGGCCAGCGAGTCCGGAGTGCTGCCGATCCCCGAGAACCGCATCATCAAGAAGTGGCGGCTGCAGCCGGGCAAGATGTTCCTGATCGACCTCGAGCAGGGCCGCATCATCGACGACGAGGAACTGAAGAACCAGTTCGCGTTCGCCAAGCCGTACCGGCAGTGGATCGAGAACGTGCGCATCCGGCTCGACTCGATCGACGTCGCCCCCGAATCCGCGGCGCCGGCGACCGAGTCGCTGCTCGACCGCCAGCAGGCCTTCGGCTACACGCAGGAGGACATCAAGTTCCTGATGGCGCCGATGGCCGCCGCCGGCGAGGAGGCGATCGGCTCGATGGGCAACGACTCGCCGCTGGCGGTGCTGTCGGACAAGAACAAGCCGCTCTACAACTACTTCAAGCAGCTGTTCGCCCAAGTGACGAACCCGCCGATCGACCCGATCCGCGAGGCCATCGTGATGAGCCTGAACAGCTTCATCGGGCCCAAGCCGAACCTGCTCGACATCAACGCGGTGAACCCCCAGATGCGGCTGGAGGTCACGCAGCCCATCCTCGACTTCGACGACATGGCGCGGCTGCGCCAGATCGAGCGCCACACGCACGGCAAGTTCAAGAGCTACGCGCTGGACATCACGTACCCGCTGGCCTGGGGCCGCGAGGGCGTGGAGGCCAAGCTGGCGTCGCTGTGCGCGGAGGCCGTGGACGCGATCGCCAGCGGCCACAACATCCTCGTCATCACCGACCGCGCGATGAACCGCGAGCAGGTCGCGATCCCGGCGCTGCTGGCCTTGTCGGCGATCCACCACCACCTGGTGCGCGAGGGCCTGCGCACCACGGCCGGCCTGGTGGTGGAGACCGGCTCGGCGCGCGAGGTGCACCACTTCGCCGTGCTCGCCGGCTACGGCGCCGAGGCCGTGCACCCCTACCTGGCGCTGGAGACGCTGGCCGAGATGCACAGCGGCATGGGCGGCGCGCTGTCCGCCGAGAAGGCGATCTACAACTACATCAAGGCCATCGGCAAGGGTCTCTCGAAGATCATGTCCAAGATGGGGATCAGCACGTACATGTCGTACTGCGGCGCCCAGATCTTCGAGGCGATCGGCCTGGAGAAGGGCTTCGTCGAGAAGTACTTCCGCGGCACGGCCACTCAGGTGGGCGGCATCGGCGTGTTCGAGGTGGCCGAGGAGGCGCTGCGCATGCACCGCGCCGCGTTCGGCAACGACCCCGTGCTCGCGACCATGCTCGACGCCGGCGGCGAGTACGCCTGGCGCACGCGCGGCGAGGAGCACATGTGGACGCCCGACGCCATCGCCAAGCTGCAGCACAGCGTGCGTCACCCGGACGGCGGCAAGTTCGACACGTACAAGGAGTACGCGCAGATCATCAACGACCAGAGCCGTCGCCACATGACGCTGCGCGGCCTGTTCGAGTTCAAGGTCGACCCGGCCAAGGCCATCCCGCTCGACCAGGTCGAGCCGGCCAGCGAGATCGTCAAGCGCTTCGCCACCGGCGCGATGTCATTGGGCTCGATCTCCACCGAGGCGCACGCGACGCTGGCGGTGGCGATGAACCGCATCGGCGGCAAGAGCAACACCGGTGAAGGCGGCGAGGATCCGGCGCGCTACCGCAACGAGCTGAAGGGCATCCCGATCGCCGCCGGCACCAAGGTCAGCGACGTGATCGGCGGCCGCGTCATCGAGGTCGACTACGAGCTGAAGCAGGGCGACAGCCTGCGCTCGAAGATCAAGCAGGTGGCCTCGGGCCGATTCGGCGTGACCACCGAGTACCTGGTCAGCGCCGACCAGATCCAGATCAAGATGGCGCAGGGCGCCAAGCCTGGCGAAGGCGGCCAGCTGCCCGGCGGCAAGGTCAGCGAGTACATCGGCTTCCTGCGCTACTCGGTGCCGGGCGTCGGCCTGATCAGCCCGCCGCCGCACCACGACATCTACTCGATCGAGGACCTCGCGCAGCTGATCCACGACCTGAAGAACGCCAACCCGCGCGCATCGGTCAGCGTCAAGCTCGTCAGCGAGGTCGGCGTCGGCACGGTGGCCGCGGGCGTGGCCAAGTGCAAGGCCGACCACGTCGTGATCGCGGGCCACGACGGCGGCACCGGCGCCTCACCGTGGTCGTCGATCAAGCATGCCGGCACGCCCTGGGAGCTGGGCCTGGCCGAGACGCAGCAGACGCTGGTGCTCAACCGCCTGCGCGGCCGCATCCGCGTGCAGGCCGATGGCCAGATGAAGACCGGCCGCGACGTGGTGATCGGCGCGCTGCTCGGTGCCGACGAGTTCGGCTTCGCCACCGCGCCGCTGGTGGCCGAGGGCTGCATCATGATGCGCAAGTGCCACCTGAACACCTGTCCGGTGGGCGTGGCCACGCAGGACCCGGTGCTGCGCAAGAAGTTCTCGGGCCGGCCCGAGCACGTCATCAACTTCTTCTTCTTCGTCGCCGAGGAGGCGCGCCAGATCATGGCGCAGCTGGGCATCCGCAGCTTCGACGAACTGATCGGCCGCACCGACCTGCTCGACACGCGCAAGGGCGTGGCGCACTGGAAGGCGCGCGGGCTCGACTTCGCGCGGCTGTTCCACCAGCCGACGGTTCCGGCCGAGGTGCCACGCTTCCACCGCGAGCAGCAGGACCACGGCCTCGAGCGCGCGCTCGACCGCAAGCTGATCGAGCGCTGCCTGCCGGCGATCGAACGAGGCGAGAAGGTGCAGTTCATGGAGGACGCACGCAACGTCAACCGCTCGGTGGGCGCGATGCTGTCGGGCGAGCTGATCCGCCGCCGCCCGGAGGGCCTGCCCGACCACACCATCTTCATGCAGATGGAAGGCACTGGCGGCCAGAGCTTCGGCGCGTTCCTGGCCAAGGGCATCACGCTGTACCTCATCGGCGACGCCAACGACTACACCGGCAAGGGCCTGTCGGGCGGCCGCATCGCGGTGCGGCCGAGCATCGACTTCCGCGGCGACGCCACGCACAACATCATCATCGGCAACACGGCGCTGTACGGCGCCACCAGCGGCGAGGCGTTCTTCCGCGGCGTGGCCGGCGAGCGTTTCGCGGTGCGGCTGTCGGGTGCCACCGCGGTGGTCGAGGGCACCGGCGACCACGGCTGCGAGTACATGACCGGCGGCACCGTGGCCGTTCTCGGCCGCACCGGGCGCAACTTCGCCGCCGGCATGAGCGGCGGCGTGGCCTACGTCTACGACGAGGACGGCCACTTCGCGCGCCGCTGCAACCTCTCGATGGTGACGCTGGAGAAGGTGCTGCCGCGCGAGGAGCAGGAAGCGCCGGCGGCCACCGCCGGTGGCGCCGCAGGCTGGCATCGCGAGCAGGCCGACGAGGTGATCCTCAAGAAACTCGTCGAGGACCACCACCGCTGGACGGGTAGCCTGCGGGCCCGCGAGATCCTCGACAACTGGGCCGCCTCGCGCACCCGCTTCGTGAAGGTACTGCCGCACGAGTACAAGCGCGTGCTCGCCGAGCGCGCCGCGCGCGCCCAGGCTGCTGCAGCCACGAGCAAGGCGCAGTCGTCGTCCACCGCCGGCGTGGCCGGCAAGTAACTCGTCTCCACGGAACGCACACAGGACACACCATGGGCAAGGTCACCGGCTTCCTGGAATACGAGCGGCTCGAGGAGGGCTACGAGCCCGTCGCCAACCGCCTGAAGAACTGGCGCGAGTTCGTCATCACGCTGAACGCCGAGCAGTCCAAGCAGCAGGGCGCGCGCTGCATGGACTGCGGCACGCCGTTCTGCAACAGCGGCTGCCCGATCAACAACATCATCCCGGACTTCAATGACCTGGTGTATCGCGGCGACTGGGCGCAGGCGCTGGACGTGCTGCACTCCACCAACAACTTCCCCGAGTTCACCGGCCGCGTGTGCCCGGCGCCGTGCGAGGCGGCGTGCACGCTGAACGTCAATGACGATCCGGTGGGCATCAAGTCGATCGAACACGCGATCATCGACCGGGGCTGGGCCGAGGGCTGGGTGCAGGCGCAGCCCGCGGTGGCCAGGACCGGCAAGGCGGTGGCCGTGGTCGGCAGCGGGCCGGCGGGCCTGGCCGCGGCGCAGCAGCTGGCCCGCGCCGGGCATGCCGTGACCGTGTTCGAGAAGAACAGTCGCATCGGCGGCCTGCTGCGCTACGGCATCCCCGACTTCAAGATGGAGAAGTCGCACATCGACCGCCGCATCGCGCAGATGCAGGCCGAGGGCGTGACCTTCCGCACCGGCGTGCTCGTCGGCGACCTCGGCGCGGGCAGCAAGGTCACCAACGACGCCAAGGAGACGATCTCCCCGGCGCAGCTGCGGGCGCAGTTCGACGCGGTGCTGCTGACCGGCGGCGCGGAGTCGTCGCGCGACCTGCCGGTGCCCGGCCGCGAGCTCGACGGCGTGCACTACGCGATGGAGTTCCTGCCGCAGCAGAACAAGGTCGTGGCCGGCGACAAGGTCAAGGGCCAGATCTCGGCCGCCGGCAAGCACGTCATCGTGATCGGCGGCGGCGACACCGGCAGCGATTGCGTGGGCACCAGCAACCGGCATGGCGCGGCCAGCGTCACGCAGTTCGAGCTGATGCCGCAGCCGCCCGAGGAGGAGAACCGCCCGCTGACCTGGCCGTACTGGCCGTACAAGCTGCGCACCAGCTCCAGCCACGAGGAAGGCTGCGAGCGCACCTTCGCCATCGCCACCAAGGAGTTCATCGGCGGCACCGGCAAGGACAAGGGCCGCGTCGTGGCGCTGAAGACGGTGCAGGTGCAGTGGCAGGGCGGCAGGATGGTCGAGGTGCCCGGCTCCGAGCAGGAGTGGAAGGCCGACCTGGTGCTGCTGGCGATGGGTTTCGTCTCGCCGGTGTCCGGTGTGCTGGAGGCCTTCGGCATCGAGAAGGACGCCCGCGGCAACGCGAAGGCGAGCACCGAGGCGCAAGGCGGCTACCGCACCAACGTCGACAAGGTCTTCGCCGCCGGCGACATGCGGCGCGGGCAGAGCCTGGTGGTGTGGGCGATCCGCGAAGGCCGGCAGGCGGCGCGCGCGGTGGACGAGTACCTGATGGGTTCGTCGACGCTGCCGCGCTGAGCGGCGGCTGCGCACGGGCGCGCCGGCTCGGGGCATCCCCGAGGGGCAGCGCCCGCCGCGCGGTGTAGGGTGCGGGCGCGGCACTGGCCGCGAGCAGGAGCATCCGGTGACCCTTCCTCCCGTCGGCGTGATCGGCCTCGGCGCCATGGGCCGCGGCATGGCGGCCTCGCTGCGCCGAGCCGGCCATCCCGTGCACGTGCACGATGTGCGGCTCGAGGCGCGCGAGGCCTTCGTGGCCGACGGCGGCACGGCCTGCGACACGCCGGCCGAGGTCGCCCGCGCCTGCGAGGTGATCGTCAGTGTCGTCGTCAACGCCGCGCAGACCGAGAGCGTGCTGTTCGGCGAGCACGGCGCGGCCGCCGCGATGCGGCCCGGCAGCGTGTTCGTGATGTGCTCCACCGTCGACCCGAACTGGAGCATGGCGCTCGAAGCCCGCCTGGACGGAATGGGGCTGTGCTATCTCGACGCCCCGATCTCCGGCGGGGCGGTGAAGGCTGCCGCCGGGCAGATCACGATGATGACCGCCGGCCGCCCCGAGGCCTACGCGAAGGCGGGCAGCGTGCTCGACGCGATGGCGGCCCAGGTCTACCGGCTCGGCGACCGCGCCGGCAACGGCAGCAAGGTGAAGATCATCAACCAGCTGCTCGCCGGCGTGCACATCGCCGCGGCGGCCGAGGCGATGGCGCTCGGCCTGCGCGAGGGCGTCGACGCTGCCGCGCTGTACGAGGTGATCACGCACTCGGCCGGCAACAGCTGGATGTTCGAGAACCGCATGGCGCACGTGCTCGCGGGCGACTACACGCCGCTGTCGGCGGTGGACATCTTCGTGAAGGACCTCGGCCTCGTGCTCGACACCGCACGCGCCACCAAGTTCCCGCTGCCGTTGGCCAGCACCGCGCACCAGATGTTCATGCAGGCCTCCACCGCGGGCCACGCGCAGGAAGACGACAGCGCGGTGATCAAGATCTTCCCCGGCATCACGTTGCCGGAGCGCAAGGCATGAGCGCGCCGGGCCGCTCCCAAGCGCTCATCCCGGAGTGCGAAGCATGGAGGGTCGACCAGTGACGGTGCTGCTCGGCTGCATCGCCGACGACACCACCGGCGCCACCGACCTCGCGAACAACCTCGTGCGCGGCGGCCTGCGCACGGTGCAGGCGATCGGCGTGCCCGATGCGCCGCTGGCCGACGAGGCCGACGCGGTGGTGGTGGCGCTGAAGTCCCGCACGATCCCCGCGGCCGATGCGGTGGCGCAGTCGCTGGCCGCGTTGCGCTGGCTGCAGGCGCAAGGGGTCGAGCAGGTCTACTTCAAGGTCTGCTCGACCTTCGACTCCACGCCGGCCGGCAACATCGGCCCGGTCGCCGATGCGCTGCTCGACGCGCTCGGCAGCGACTTCACGATCGCCTGCCCCGCGTTCCCGGTCAACCAGCGCACGGTGTTCAAGGGCCACCTCTTCGTCGGCGACGTGCTGCTGTCCGACAGCGGCATGCGGCACCACCCGCTGACGCCGATGACCGACGCCAACCTCGTGCGCGTGCTGCAGGCGCAGACGCGGCGGCGCGTGGGGCTGGTGGCTTACGACGTGGTGGCGCGCGGGCCCGAGGCGATCTCGGCGCGCTTCGGCGCGCTGCGGTCCGAGGGCGTGCAGATGGCGATCGTCGATGCGATCTCCGACGACGACCTGATGCGTCTCGGCCCGGCGCTGGCAGCCATGCCGCTGATCGTCGCCGGATCGGGCGTGGCGATCGGGCTGCCGCAGAACTGGCGCTCGCGCGGGCAGCTCGACGATGCCGCGGTGGCCGATCGGCTGCCGCCGGCGCAGGGTCTGCGCGCGGTCGTTTCCGGCAGCTGTTCGGTGGCCACGAACGGACAGGTGGCGCGGTTCGTCGAGACGGGCCGGCCGACGTATGCCATCGATCCGCTGGCCATCGCTGCGGGCCGGGATGTCGCGGCCGATGCCTTGCGGTCGCTCGGGCCGCACCTCGCCGGCGGGCCGGTGCTCGCCTACGCCACGGCCGAGCCGGCGCGCGTCGCGGCGGTGCAGCAGCGACTCGGTGTCGAGCACGCGGGCGCGCTGGTCGAGCAGACGATGTCGCGCATCGCCACCGGGCTGGTGCAGGCCGGCGTGCGGCAGCTCGTCGTGGCCGGCGGAGAGACCAGCGGCGCCGTCGTGCAGGCGCTGGGCGTGCGGCAGATGACGATCGGCCCGCAGATCGATCCCGGCGTGCCGTGGACCGCGGCGCGTTCGCCGGCGGCCGGTGGCGACGTCGTGCACCTTGCGCTGAAGTCGGGCAACTTCGGCCGGCCGGGCTTCTTCACCGACGCGTTCGCGCTGCTGCGATGACCTCGCCGGAGTCCGAGCACGCGTTGCGCGCCGCGATCTGCCGCGTCGGCGCGTCGCTGCACGCGCGCGGCTATGCGCACGCCACGGCCGGCAACATCAGCGTGCGCATCGGCGACGGCTACCTGATCACGCCCACCGATGCCTGTCTGGGCACGCTGGAGCCGCAGCGGCTGGCCGCCGTGGACGCGCACGGGCAGCAGACCGGCGGCGACCGCGCCTCCAAGACGCTGGCGCTGCACCGGCGCATCTACGACGCGGATCCCGAGGCCCGCTGCGTGATCCACACGCACGCCACGCACCTGGTCGCGCTGGCGCTGGCCGGCGTCTGGTCTGAGGCCGACGTGGTGCCGCCGATCACGCCGTACTACGTGATGAAGGTCGGGCATGTGCCGCTGGTGCCGTACCACCGGCCCGGCGATCCGGCGGCGGCCGAGCAGGTGGCCGAGCGCATCCGCACGTCGCGCCAGCGCGGCACACCGATCCGCGCCGTGCTGCTCGACCGCCTCGGCCCGGTGGTCTGGCACGCCGACCCGGACAGCGCCAGCGCCGTGCTCGAGGAGCTCGAGGAGACCGCCCGTCTGTGGCTGATGACGCGGCCCGCGCCGCTGCCCGACGACCGCATCGATGAACTGCGCCGCCACTTCGGCGCTCGATGGTGACCGCATGCCCCGATTCGCCGCCAACCTCTCGATGCTCTATCCCGAGCACGACTTTCTCGACCGGCACGCTGCCGCGGCCGCCGACGGCTTCGCCGCGGTCGAGTTCCTGTTCCCCTATGCCCACCCGGCTGCCGAGCTCGCGGCGCGGCTCCAGGCGCACGGCCTGCAGCAGGTGCTGTTCAACGCGCCGCCCGGTGACTGGGATCGCGGCGAGCGCGGCATGGCCTGCCTGCCCGGGCGCGAAGCCGAGTTCCGTTCGGGCATCGGGCGTGCGCTGGAGTACGCAGAGGCGCTGTCCTGCCCGCGCATCCACGTGATGGCCGGCCTGGCGCCCGAGGGCGTGGAGCGGGCTCGCCTGCAGGCCACCTACGAAGCCAACCTCGCGTGGGCCGCGGGGCAGGCCGCGACCGCCGGCCGCGACGTGCTGATCGAGCCGATCAATACGCGCGACATCCCGCGCTTCTTCCTGAACCGGCAGGACGAGGCCCATCGCATCGTGCAGGACATCGGGGCGCCGAACCTCAAGGTTCAGATGGACCTGTACCACTGCCAGATCGTCGAAGGCGACGTGGCGATGAAGCTGCGCCAGTACCTGCCCACCGGCCGGGTCGGCCACCTGCAGATCGCCGGCGTGCCGATGCGCCACGAGCCCGACCTGGGCGAGCTGAACCACGACTTCCTGTTCGGCGTGATCGACGAGCTGGGCTTCCTCGGCTGGATCGGCTGCGAGTACCGGCCGGCGGCCGGCACGGCAGCCGGAGGCACCACGCGCGGACTGGGCTGGTACGCGCGAGCGCGCGGCGGCTGAAGCCCGCGGGGCCGCTTCAGCCTGGTGCGGCGGCGGCCTCGTCGGCCATCATCACCCGCGCACGGCCGGCGGCCTTGGCGGCATACAGCGCGGCGTCGGCGCGCTGCAGCAGGCCTTCGAGGGTCTCGTGGTCACCGAGCCAGGTGGCCGTGCCGGCGGAGAATGCCGACGTGTAGGCGCTCGCGCGGCCCTCGAACACGATGGCGCGGAACTGCACCAGCAGCAGCCGCAGCCGCTGCGCCGCCTGGGCCGCGGAGGCGTCCGCCATCAGCAGCACGAACTCCTCGCCACCGTAGCGGCAGGCGATGTCGCCGGCACGGGTCTGGCGCTGCAGCAGCGCGGCGAAGCGGCGCAGCACCGTGTCGCCGGCGTCGTGCCCGTGGCGGTCGTTGACCTGCTTGAAGTGGTCGAGGTCGATCAATGCCGCGGCCACCGATCCGCCGCGGCGACGTTGCGCCATCAGCAGCCGCGCACCGGCCTCGAACAGGTGGCGGCGATTGGGCAGCCCCGTGAGCGGATCCTCGAGCGCATGCGCCATCAGCTGCCGCTTCAGGCGCTCGTTCTCCTCGGCCTCCGCGCGCAGCGAGGCGTTCAGGCCCTCGAGCGCGGTGGCCATCTGGCGGGCGCTGTCGCGCTCCCACTCCGCCTGCCGCAGCCGGTGCGCGATCTGCAGGCTCAAGCGGCGCGAGCGGGCGGCACGGCCGAGCAGGTCCTCGTACAGGGCGAATGCCTCCTGCAGCAGCGCGTGGGCCTGCGCAGGGTCGCCGACCGCCGCGGCGGCGCTGGACGCCGTGCGCAGCAACTCGACCTGGTCGATCGGGAGGCTCACCTGCTCGCCGCCGGCCGCCAGCACGACACGGCGCTCGAGGCACATCGCCAGCGCGCCGGCCGGGTCGTCGCGGGCCAGCCGGATCTTGCCGATCAGCGTCACGCGGGCAGTGGCGAGTTCGTTGGTCAGCGCGCCGCTGTACAGCTCGCGGGCCAGCAGCGCGTCGGCCTCGTCGATCAGGCCGTTGGCCAGCAACGCCATTGCGATCTCGTCGTCGCGCTGCAAGGCCGGCGGATCGTCCTCGCGGATCTGCGGGATCAGGTGCTCGCGCGCCACGGCCAGGGCCCGCACCGGCTCGCCGCGCAGGCACAGGCACTGCACGAGGTTGCCGGCGGCGAAGATCCGCAGCCGTCGCGACTCGAGACGGCAGGCTCCGGCCACCGCCTCTTCCAGCAGCAGCTGCGCGTCCTCGAGGTTGTAGAGATCCGACTCGTACGAGCCGAGGTTGCTCAATGCGTTGACGACGAGGCTGTCGAGCCCGGTGCGGCGCGCGAGGTGCAGCGCCTGGTACAGGGCGTCCAGCGCGGCTTCGGCCCGGCCCAGCATCGATTCGACGATGCCCAGCGCCGCGGCGGTGAGGTAGGCGTCGGCATCGGGGCGTCGGTCGGCGCGCCGATGCAGCGCGAGCAGGCGTTCCTGAGACTCCGTGAGCTGCCCGAGCCGCCGCGTGCGCTGGGCCTGGACGTGCTCCAGCAGGTCGCGCAGCCTCGGTGGCGGCGCCGGGCCGGCCATCAACAGGGCCCGCGACAGCGAGGCATCGGCGTCGTCGACCGTGGCGTCGCGGTACTGCACCAGCGCGCCGAGGGCCCAGGCGCAGGCCCGGCGCGCCGGTGCGGCTGCGTCGTCGTCCGCGATTGCCTGCGCGCGGCACAGCGCCTCGACGCCGTCGGCGAGCCCGGCGGCGAGGGCAGCGTCGAGTTCGTCGTCGCGGTCGAGGGACGTCGCTACGGGCATGGCGTGGCACCCGGGCACGCGCCCGGTCTCGGCGATATCGGCAGATTGCGCCGCCGCTGGAGGGCGCTTCGGCCCCGCGCGGCGATCATGTCTGCACAGTGTCGGGGCCTGGACAGATGGAAACGAAGCGGAAACCTCCCCCAAACGCATGCTCGTAAACCCCATGCGACAATGAAATCCTCCTCACAGTTTCCAGCGCGGGACCGCCTGCGCGACGGCTCCGCTTGGCTCCTGCCGACAAGTTCATCGAGATCGACCACGTCACGTTCGGGTACGACGCGCGTCGCACCATCCTGAACGACGTCTCGCTGAACTTCGCGCGCGGCAAGGTCACCGCCATCCTGGGCGGCTCGGGCTGCGGCAAGACCACGCTGCTGCGCCTGATCGGCGGCGTGCACGCCGCCAGCCAGGGCCGGGTGGTGTTCGACGGCGAGCTGATCAATGCGCGCGACCGGGTGCAGCTCTACCGCATCCGCCGCCGCCTGGGCATGCTGTTCCAGTTCGGTGCGCTGTTCACTGACCTTTCGGTGTTCGAGAACGTCGCGTTCCCGCTGCGCGAACAGACCGAGCTGCCCGAGTCGATGATCCGAGACATCGTGCTGATGAAGCTGAACGCGGTCGGCCTGCGCGGCGCCGCCAAGCTGCGCATCGCGGAGATCTCGGGCGGCATGGGGCGCCGCGTGGCGCTGGCGCGCGCGATCGCGCTGGACCCCGAAGTCATCATGTACGACGAGCCCTTTGCCGGGCTCGATCCGATCTCGATGGGCGTGGCCGCCAACCTGATCCGCAAGCTCAACGACACCACCGGCGCCACGTCGCTCATCGTTTCGCACGACGTGCAGGAGTGCTTCGCGATCTGCGACTACGCGTACCTGCTGTCCTCCGGCGGCCGGGTCGTCGCGCACGGCAAGCCGGCCGAGCTGAACGCCTCCGACGACCCCGAGGTGCGCCAGTTCATCCGCGGCGAGCCTGACGGCCCGGTGCGCTTCCACTACCCGGCCCAACCGTTCGCGGCCGACCTTGGCCTGGGCTGACACGATGGAACACGTCGCCTCGATCGGCCGATTCACGCTGCGCTGGCTGCAGGCGCTGGGCCACGCGGCCTACTTCTTCGTCGACCTGCTGCGCTTCACGCCGGCCGCGCTGCGCCGCTTCTCGCTGGTGGTCACGCAGATCCACGCCATCGGTAACCGATCACTGGTGATCATCGTGGCCTCGGGCCTGGCGGTCGGCTTCGTGCTGGCGCTGCAGATGTACTACGCGCTGGTGCCCTACGGCGCCGACGAGAGCCTGGGCCTGGTGGTGAACCTGTCGCTGGTTCGCGAACTGGGGCCGGTGGTCACGGCGCTGCTGTTCGCGGGCCGCGCGGGCACCTCGCTCACCGCGGAGATCGGCCTGATGAAGGCCGGCGAGCAGCTCGCGGCGATGGAGCTGATGGCCGTCGATCCGCGCAGCCGCGTGCTGGCGCCCCGGTTCATCGGCGGCGTGATTTCGATGCCCATCCTGGCGGTGCTGTTCTCCGCGATCGGCATCATCGGGGCCTATGTCGTCGCCGTGCTGCTGATCGGCGTTGACGCCGGATCGTTCTGGTCGGTGATGCAGGGTCGGGTGAGCTTCGTGCGCGATGTCGGCAACGGCATCGTCAAGAGCATCGCCTTCGGCGTGGTGTGCACCTTCGTGGCGCTTTACCAGGGCCACGAGACCACGGCGACGCCGGAAGGCGTGGCCTACGCGACCACCCGCACGGTGGTGATCGCGTCGCTGGCGGTGCTGGGGCTGGATTTCATCCTCACGGCGCTGATGTTCTCGACGCCCTGACGGCATCGGGAGTCGCGTCGCGAAGGGAACACGATGGCAAGAAGAAACATTGAAGTGCTGGTCGGGCTGTTCGTGCTGCTGGGCATCGGCG
Organism: Rubrivivax sp.; assembly: GCA_016789955.1. GTDB lineage: Bacteria > Pseudomonadota > Gammaproteobacteria > Burkholderiales > Burkholderiaceae_C > Rubrivivax. The sequence goes on from JAEUPB010000062.1 coordinate 45,561, forward strand.
GGCTGCTGTTCCTGGCGTTGAAGACGGCCAACCTCGGCAACATCGGGCGTGGCTCCACGTACACGCTGCAGGCCCGGTTCGACAACATCGGCGGCCTGAAGGTGCGAGCGCCAGTGCGCAGCGCCGGCGTCACGGTGGGCAACGTCACGGCGATCGGGCTGGACCCGAAGACCTACCAGGGCGTGGTCACGCTGGAAGTGCAGCGCAGCTACCAGTTCCCGAAGGACACGTCGGCCAAGATCCTGACCGCTGGCCTGCTCGGCGACCAGTACATCGGCCTGGAGCCCGGTGGCGACGACAAGAACCTCGAGTCCGGCCAGACCATCGCGCAGACGCAGTCTGCGGTGGTGCTGGAAAACCTGATCGGGCAGTTCCTCACCGGCAAGGCGGCCGACGCCGGCAGCGCGGCCAGCGGAGCGGCGAAGTGAAGCGCCTGCGGCACGGCCTCGCCGCCGTCCTGGTCGCAGCGGCCGTGGTGGTCTCCGCGGGATGCGCCACCGTGCCGGCCGATGGCGCGGCGCAGCCCGCCCGGGCCACGGTGCCGCAGGATCCGTGGGAGGCCTTCAACCGCAAGGTCTTCGCCTTCAATGAAGCCATCGACGAGGTGGTGCTCAAGCCGGTGGCCGAGGCGTACCGCGCCGCCGTGCCGGCCCTCGTGCGCCAGGGCGTGAGCAACTTCTTCGGCAACATCGGCGATGTGTGGTCGAGTGCCAACCAGTTCCTGCAGGGCAAGGTGCAGCACGGGCTGGAGATGGGCATGCGTGTGGCCGCCAACACCGTCTTCGGCATCGGCGGGCTGCTCGACCCGGCCACCGAGTTCGGGCTGGTCAAGCGCCCGGAGGACTTCGGGCAGACACTGGCGGTCTGGGGCGTCGGCAACGGGCCGTATCTGGTGTTGCCGTTGCTCGGGCCCTCGACGCTGCGCGACACCGCGGTGCTGCCGCTGGACCGCTATGCCACCTCGCAGACCCGCTGGATCGGCGACACGGGCGACTACTGGTTGCTGTCCTTGCAGGTGGTGCAGCTGCGCACGGAACTTCTGGAGGCGACGCAACTCGTGGATCAGGCGTCCCTGGACAAGTACAGCTTCATCCGCGACGCGTGGCTGGCGCGCCGTCTCGACCAGATCTACGACGGCTCGCCGCCGCTGGAGACCTTCGACGACGACGAGCCGAAGAAGCCGGCCACCCCGCCGCCTTCGAAGTAAACGAAACCCCGGCCACCGCGTTGTGGCCCAGGCCCGCGACACTCGCGCGGCTTCATGAAAGGACTTCCGTGTTGAATCGCTGGATCTCGAGATGGGCCCAGGCCCTGGCGGCCGGTCTGATCGCCGTGGCCGCCGCGGCCCCCGCGCATGCCGATGGCGAGGCAGAGGCGCTGGTCAAGAGGATCGCCGCCGATGTCATCGATGGTGCCAAGTCCGACAAGGCGATCCAGGGCGGCGACGTCAGCAAGGTCATCGCGCTGGTCGATGCCAAGGTGATGCCCAGCGTCAACTTCGAGGCCATGACGCGTTCGGCCGTCGGCCCCAAGTGGCGCGAGGCCACGCCCGAACAGCGCGCCAAGCTGCAGGGCGAGTTCAAGACGCTGCTGGTGCGCGTCTATGCCGGCGCGCTGACGCAGATCAGCGACCGCACGGTCGAGGTCACCAAGACGCAGCCGGTGCCCAACAGCCAGCAGGTGGTGGTTCAGAGCGAAGTGCGCGGCAAGGGCGAGCCGATCAAGCTCGACTACCGCCTCGACAAGGGCGACGCCGGCTGGAAGATCATCGACGTCAACGTCGGTGGCATCTGGCTCGTGACCAGCTACCGCTCGCAGTTCGGGCAGGAACTGGCCAACGGCGGCATCGACTCGCTGATCGCCAAGCTGGCCGAGCGCAACAAGGCCGCCGGCTCGAAGAGCTGAGCGCGGGCAACGGGCGATGAAGCTACCGGCCGCCGCATCGATCGAGCAGGGCAGCGAGATGCTGGGCCTGCTCGACGCGGCGCTGGCCGCTGAGAGCGCCGGCACGCTGTCCATCGATGCCTCGGCGCTTGCGAACTTCGACACCTCCACGCTGGCGCTGCTGCTCGAGGCGCAACGACGCGCCAAGGCGCAGGGGCGCGAGATCACGGTCAACGGCGTGCCGCACAAGCTGGTGGAGCTGGCGCGCCTCTACGGCGTCGAGGAACTGTTGCCGCTGGCGGAGTAGCGCGTCATGCGCAGGTTGCGCTTGATCTCCTGCAGCATCGGCCGCAGCGTGGTCGGGGGCAGCCGCAACGCCACGCCGGTGGTGAGGATGTCGATGATCATCAGGTGCAGCAGCCGCGAGACCATCGGGCTGTAGCGATCGGCATCCTCGGGGTGGTCGGCCGCGAGCAGGATGTGCTGAGCGCCCTGCGCCTGCCGCGCCAGCGGTGAGCCGCTGGCGGTGATGACGATGATCGTGGCGCCCTTGCGCCGTGCGATCTGGTCCACGTCCAGCAGGTCGCGGCTGCGGCCCGAGTTGCTGATGATCACCGCACAGTCGCCGGGGCCGAGCATCGTGGCGCTCATCACCTGCACGTGGCCGTCGGTCACGGCGGCTGCCATCACGCCGAGCCGGAAGAACTTGTGCTGCGCGTCGGCCGCGACGATGCCCGAGTTGCCCACGCCGTAGAACTCGATGCGCTTGCCCTGGCGGCAGGCGTCGGCCAGCGCCGTGATCGCGCGATCGATGGCCTGGCTCGCGGCGGCGTTGCGGTAGCGCAGCAATGACGCCACCGCGTTGTCGATCACCTTCACGACGATGTCGGAGGTCTTGTCGTCGTCGTCCACGGCGCGGTGCACGAACGGCACGCCCTCGTTGACGTTGCCCGCGAGCTTCAGCTTGAAATCGGCCAGGCCGTCGTAGCCGACGCTGCGGCAGAAGCGCACCACGGTCGGCTTGCTGACCTGCGAGCGCTCGGCGATCTCGCCCACCGGCATCGTCGCGAACGAGCGCGGCTCGGCCAGCAGCAGCCGCGCCACGCGCTGCTCGGCCGGCGGCAGGGCCGGGATGGAGGCACGGATGCGTTCGAGCATGGGGCCGCTACTCCTCTTCGGCCCACACGCAGCCATCGCGCGCCACGAGTGCGCTGGCGGCGGGCGGGCCCCAGCTGCCAGCCACGTAGGGGCGCGGGCCCACCGTGTCCTCGGCCCAGGCGTCGAGGATGGGCTCGACCCAGCGCCAGGCCTGTTCCTGCTCGTCGCTGCGGACGAACAGGTTCAGCCGGCCGGCCAGCGCGTCGAGCAGCAGCCGCTCGTAGCCGCCGACGCGCTCGCTCGCGAAGGTCTTCTCGAAGTCGAGGTCGAGGAACACCGGCGTCAGCACCTCGCCGGCCATCGCGCCCTTGGCGGCCAGCAGGTGCAGTTCCAGCCCGTCCTCGGGCTGCAGCTTGATGACGAGCTTGTTGGCCCGCGTGGCGCCCGAGAAGATCGGGTGCGGCACGGGCCTGAAGTTGACGACGATCTGCGCGTCGCGCCCCGGCAGCCGCTTGCCGGTGCGCAGCAGGAACGGCACGCCGGCCCAGCGCCAGTTCTGCACCTCGGTGCGCAGCGCCACGTAGGTCTCGCAGCGGCTGCCGGCCGGCACCTTGACCTCGTCGAGGTAGCCCGGCACGGCGCGGCCGTCGATGGTGCCGGCCTTGTACTGGCCGCGCACCACGTCGCGGGCGATGCTCTCGCGGGTGAACGGCTTCAGCGAGCGCAGCACCTTGAGCTTCTCGTCGCGGATCGCGTCGGCGTCGTTCGACGACGGCGGCTCCATCGCCAGGATCGTCAGCAGTTGCAGCGCGTGGTTCTGGATCATGTCGCGCAGCGCGCCGGTGCGGTCGTAGAAGTCGCCGCGCGTGCCCACGCCGATGCTCTCGGCCAGCGTGATCTGGATGTTGGCGATGCTCTCGCGCCGCCACAACGGCTCGAACAGCGCATTGCCGAAGCGCAGCGCCATCAGGTTCTGCACCGCGGGCTTGCCGAGGTAGTGGTCGATGCGCAGCGCCTGCTCCTCGCGGAACGCGGCGCGCACGACGCGGTTGATCTCCTGCGCGCTGGCGAGGTCGTGGCCGAGTGGCTTCTCGAGCACCACGCGCATGTGCGGCGCGTTGAGCCCGGCCTGGCCGAGCTGGTCGCAGATCACCGGGAACAGGTGGGGGCTGGTGGCCAGGAACAGCACCACGGTGTCGGCGCCGCGCTCGTCAATCCACCCCTTCAGGCCCTGGTAGTGCTCGGGTTGCGCGAGGTCCATGCGCCGGTAATGCAGCAGGGACGCGAATCGCGCGTACTCCTCGTCGCTGGGCTGCTTGGCCTCCTCGACGCCGGAGAACTTGTCGCGGATGTAGGCGCGGTAGTCGTCATCGCTGCGCTCGTCGCGGGCCACCGCGAGGATGCGCCCGCCCGCCGGCAGCTTGCCGTGGCGGAAGGCCTGGAACAAGGCGGGCATCAGCTTGCGCCAGGTCAGGTCGCCAGTGCCGCCGAAGAGGACGAGGTCGAAGGCCATGTGATGTAATAAAGTTACATCCCAATGTTGCCGGAGTTTCATGCGCCGGTCAAACCCGGCGCGGCGTGCCGCGGCAGGCTACTGCTGGAAGGCGCCCGGCGACCAGCTCGCCGGCGGCGTGATCGGCCGCGTGCCGATCGGCAGCTTGAACTCGGCCTTGGGTGTCAGGTCTCGCCCGTCGATGCGGCGCGCGTCGACCGCGGTGCCGCGCAGCCAGGAGTCCGCCGGCAGGCTGAAGTCCATCAGCGTCTGCTCCCGCAGCCAGCGCCCCAGCGTGCGGCCGTTGCCTTCGAACGCCGCGTCGGCGCCCATCGAGAAAACGCCGATGCCGGCAGCCACGTTGTTGACGACCCAGGCCTGCGCACCCGGCGGCAGCCGGTCCTTGAACAGCCGCAGGAACCACGCCGGCTGCCAGCCGTTCGAGATCAGCGTGTTGTGGGCGAGATAGAGCCTGTTCTCCGGCCACCCGTTGCCCTCGGCGCCGTAAGCCACGAGCACGCGGTTCTGGGCGCGCGGTCCCTGCCCGATGATGTTGCCGACCAGCACGGCCAGCCCGCCGTTCGGCAGGTCGACCTCGTACGAGGCCTCGCCTGCCCAGCCGTCGGCGATCAGGTTGTAGGACAGCAGCGTCTGCCTCGCGCGCGACTTGATCAGGTGGCCCTCGTAGCCTTCGTGGAAGCGGCTGCCGGTCACGCTGAGCTTGCCGATGCGCCCGGCATACAGCAGGTGAGGCAGGCTGCCTTCGGTGCGCGGCGCCTCGGCGAACAGGCTGTCGGCGATCGTGAGCTCGGCGTCCTCGACGTTGCCGGTCAGCAGTCCGTTCTCGTTGTCGAGGAAGGCGCAGTCCTTCACCAGCAGCCGGCCGCGCTCGAAGCGGATGCCGGCGCCGTTGCCGTCAGGGGCGCGGGCACCGCGGAACTCGAGGTTCTCCACGGTGATGTCCTCGCCGCGGATCACGAGGATCGCCTTGCCTTCGGCCACGCGGCCGCCGGCGCGCAGCACCGGGCGCTTGCCCACGCCCTTGAGGGTGAGCTTCTTGTGCTCGATGACGGCGACCTGCGCGTCGTACTCGCCCTCGAGGATCGCGATCGTGTCGCCGTCCTGCGCGCGCTTGACGGCATCGGCCAGCGAGAGTTCTCCGGCCTTGGGCCCGACGATCAGCGTGTCGGCCGCGGCCGGGGACGTCGCGAGCAGGGCACAGATCAGGTAAACGCCGAGGCGAACCGCCCGCCCGGCTGCCGACAATCGTGGGAACGACATTCCGCCATTCTTGCCTGATTCGACGAGGAGACTGCTGCATGAGAACGACAGGGGTGCTGATGGTCGCACTGGCCTCGGGCCCGGCGCTGGCCCAGGAGGCCGGGCAGGTGAACGTGATCTGCTCGGTGCAGGCCGAGTGGTGCAACATGATCCAGACGGTGTTCGCCCGCACCACCGGCATCAAGGTCAACATGTCGCTGAAGGGCTCGGGCGAGGCGCTGGCGCAGCTCATCGCCGAGCGCGCGAACCCCAAGACCGACGTCTGGTTCGGCGGCACCGGCGACCCGCACCTGCAGGCCGCCGAACAGGGCCTGTCGCTCGAATACAAGTCGGCCTCGCTGCCGCAGCTGCACGCGTGGGCGCAGCAGCAGGCCTCGCAGAGCGGCTACAAGACGGTGGGCATCTACTCGGGCCCGCTGGGCTTCGGCTACAACACCGAGCTGCTGGCCAAGAAGAAGCTGCCGGTGCCCAAGACCTGGGCCGACCTGCTGAACCCGGCGTACAAGGGTGAGGTCCAGGTCGCCAATCCCGCCTCCAGCGGCACCGCTTACACGATGGTGGCCACGCTCGTGCAGCTGATGGGCGAGGACAAGGCCTTCGACTACATGAAGGCCCTGCACAAGAACATCGGCCAGTACACGCGCAGCGGCACCGGGCCGATCAAGGCCGTGGCGCGCGGCGAGACGAGCCTGTCGATCAGCTTCGTGCACGACGGCCCCGGTGAGGCGATGCAGGGCTTCCCGGTCGCCACCATCACCCCGGCCGAGGGCACCGGCGCCGAGATCGGCTCGATGAGCATCATCAAGGGCGCGCGCAACCTCGAGGCGGCCAAGAAGTTCTACGAGTGGGCGCTGACGCCGCAGGCGCAGCAGTTCGGCGCCGCGTCCAAGCAGTTCCAGCTGCCGAGCAACAAGGCCACGCCGGTGGACCCGCGCGTGCCCGACTTCAAGAAGATCAAGTTCATCGACTACGACTACGCGAAGTACGGCGCCAGCGCCGAGCGGCGGCGGCTGATCGCCAAATGGGAGAAGGACGTCAACTCGCTGCCGCGGTGACGACGCTGGCGGTGCGCGCACCGGCCGTGCGCGGCGCGCGCCGGTCGCGGCAGACGCTGCTGGGCTGGCTGGCCGCGGGCGCGGCCGGCTTCGTGCTGCTGCCGTGGTACTTCCCGCAGAACGTCACGCTGCTGCAGGCGCTGCCGGGCATCTTCGGCGGCGGCGAGACGGCCTCGGGGCTCGTGCAGGCGCTCGCGCACGGGCGGCCGTGGCTGTGGGTCGCCGCGCTGGCCCTGCTCGTCGCCGGCTTCGGCGCGGTCGCGGTGCCGCCGGGGCGGGGGCAAGGGGGCTGGCTCGTCGGCGCAGCGGTGCTGGGCCTGGCCGGCCTGCTGGGCGCCGGCTTCACCATCGGCGCGCCGGGCTGGTCGTTCGACGTGCTGCAGGCCACCTTTGGCGAGCTGAAGACCGGGCAGCCCGGCATCGGGCCGGGCGGCGCGCTCGTGCTGCTGTCGCTGCTGATGCTGCTGGGCGCCGGGCTGGCGCGCCTGGGGTACTTCCGGCGTGACGTGTTCGTGGCCGCCGCGGTGGTGCTGTGCAGCGCGCTGCTGCTGCTGTTCGTGGCGCTGCCCGTGAGCAAGAGCCTGGTGGGAGCGTTCCTGACCGAGGACGGGCAGTACAGCGCCTCCGCGCTGGCGGAGCGGCTGGGCCACGAGCGCGTGTGGGGACTGGCCTGCCTGGCCGGTGGGGTGCGCTGCGGCGTGGCGTGGAATACGCTGTTCCTCGCGCTGCTCACGGCCGCCGGCACCACGGTGATGGGCACCTTCATCGCGCTGCTGGCCGAGCGCGGCGGCGAGCGCGGCGGCCGCCGCTACGCCAAGGCGCTGAACGTGCTCGCGCTGCTGCCCATCATCACGCCGCCGTTCGTCGTGGGCCTGGGCCTCATCCTGCTGTTCGGCCGCGCGGGGCTCGTGAACCAGGCGCTCGAGTGGGCCTTCGGCGTGACGCCGTCGCGCTGGTTCTACGGCCTCTTCGGCGTGTGGCTGGCGCAGATGTTCGCCTTCACGCCGATCGCCTTCATGATCATGCGCGGCGTCGTGCAGGGCATCGCGCCCAGCCTCGAGGAGGCCGCGCAGACGCTGCGCGCCAGCCGCACGCGCACGTTCATGACGGTGACGCTGCCGCTGATGAAGCCGGGCCTGGCCAACGCGTTCCTGGTCGGCTTCATCGAGAGCATGGCCGACTTCGGCAACCCGATCGTCGTCGGTGGCCAGTACGCGGTGCTCTCCACCGACATCTTCTTCGCCATCGTCGGCGCGCAGTTCGACCAGGGTCGTGCGGCGTCGCTGGCGCTGGTGCTGACGCTGTTCGCGCTGGTGGTGTTCTTCGTGCAGCAGCGGCTGCTGGGCCGCGCGAACTACACCACCGTCTCCGGCAAGGGCGACGCCGGGCTGCCGATGGCGCTGCCGCCGCCGGTGCGCCGCGCCTGCCTGGCCGTGGCGCTGCCGTGGCTCGGATTCACGCTGGTGGTCTACGCGTTCGCCTTCACCGGCGGCCTGGTGCAGACCTGGGGCCGCGACTACACGCCCACCCTCGCGCACTTCCGCACCGCGTTCGACCTGCAATGGGGCGAGCATGGTCTCGTGTGGGCGGGCACCGCGTGGAACTCGCTCTTCACCACGGTGAAGCTGGCCGCCATCGCGGCGCCGTTGTGCGCGGGCATCGGCCTGTTGATGAGCTGGCTGCTGGCGCGCACCAGCTTCGTCGGCCAGCGGCTGTTCGAGTTCTCGGCGCTGCTGGCCTTCGCGATCCCGGGCACGGTGCTGGGCGTGAGCTACATCCTTGCGTTCAACGTGCCGCCGTTCGAGCTGACGGGCACCGGACTCATCATCGTGCTGTGCTTCGTGTTCCGAAACCTGCCGGTGGGGGTGCGTGCCGGCACGGCGAGCTTCAAGCAGCTCGACCGCAGCCTCGACGAAGCCAGCACGATGCTGCGCGCCGGCACCGCCACCACGCTGCGGCGCGTGGTGCTGCCGCTGCTGAAGCCCGCGCTGGTGGCCGCACTCGTCTACAGCTTCGTGCGCAGCATGACCACCGTCTCGGCGGTGATCTTCCTCGTCACCGCGGAGAACGAACTGGCCACCACCTACATCATCGGCCGCGTCGGCAACGGCGACTACGGCGTCGCGCTCGCGTACTGCACGGTGCTGATCGTGCTGATGTCGCTGGCTACCGCGGCGATCCAGGGCCTCGTCGGCGAACGGCGCCTCGGGCGCAGGACCACCCCCGCATGAACGGCATCGAGTTCCGCAACGTCACCAAGCGCTACGGCGATGCGCGCTCGCCGCTGGTCGTCAAGGGCATCGACCTGGTCGTGCCCAAGGGCACGCTGACGACCATCCTCGGCCCCTCGGGCTGCGGCAAGACGACCACGCTGCGCATGATCGCCGGCCTCGATGCGCCCAGCGGCGGCCGCATCCTGATCGACGGCGAGGACGTCACCGAGCTCGGCCCGGCCGAGCGCAACGTGAGCATGGTGTTCCAGAGCTACGCCCTGTTTCCGCACCTGAGCGTGCTCGAGAACGTGGCCTACGGCCTGGCGGTCAGCGGCGTGGCGCGCGACGAGGCGGCGCGGCGCGCCGAAGCGGCGATGGAAAGCGTGGGCCTGAAGGGCTACGGCGCGCGGCTGCCGAGCGAGCTCTCGGGCGGTCAGCAGCAGCGCGTGGCGGTGGCGCGCTCGCTGGTGCTGGAGCCCAGCGTGCTGCTCTTCGACGAGCCGCTGTCCAACCTCGACGCGCGCCTGCGCCGCAGCATGCGCGAGGAGATCCGCGCCCTGCAGCAGCGCCTGAAGCTCACCGTGGCCTACGTGACGCACGACCAGAGCGAAGCGTTGGCGGTGAGCGACCAGATCGTGGTCATGAGTGCCGGCCTCATCGCGCAGGCCGGCTCGCCGCAACAACTCTACGAGCAGCCCGACAGCGAGTTCGTCGCCGGCTTCATGGGCGAGGCGATGCTCTTCAGCGGCGAGGCGCAGGCCGACGGCACGGTGCGACTGGGCCCGCTCACGGTGCGGTCCAGGCGCCCGGTGGCGCCGGGCAAGGTGAAGGTGGCCGTGCGGCCCGAGGCCTGGCAGGTGCTGCCCGCCGGGCAGGGCGCGGGCACGGCGCTGCAGGGGCAACTCACCAAGCAGGCCTACCTCGGCAGCTTCGTCGAGCTGACCGTCGGCACCGAGCTCGGCGAGATCTTCGTCGTCTCCCCGGATGTCGACCGGCCTTGGGCGGTGGGCGACATGCTCGCCCTGCAACTGAGCGGGCGCAGCGTCTCGGTGGTCGCGGCCTGAGCCGGGCCGGACGGGCGTCGTCGAGACGCCTGGGCGTGAGACCGTGGAGCCGCGGTCGCAAGAGTAGCCCGTCTGCGCGACCGGCCGCGGAGCGCCCCCTCAGATCGGCAGCTCGATGCGCAACTCGCGCCAGCGCACGATGGCCGACTTGGGGCCGATGCGCTCCAGCGTCACGCCGGGCGCCGCGGTCTCGCCCTCGCGCACGACGAGGCCGTTGATCACCACGAAGCGGCTCGCCGGCTGGTCGGAGTAGATCGCGCCGCCGATCAGCATCTGCGGCAGTTCGCTGCGCTGCGCCGGGGGCAGGTCGGACAGCAGCGTGGGCTTGCCCGAGGCCCCGAGGGCTCCGGGCGCCGCGCCCTGCCCCGCCGCAGGAGGAACCGGCGTGATGCCGGGCGGCGGCGTGGTCGCCGTCGGTGGGGCGGAAGTCCGTTCGGCGGGCACGGTCGATGGGGCGGTCGAGGGCACGGTGGCCGGTGCCATCGACGGTGTGGCAGGGGGTGCCGCGCGCGCCGCGGGCGGCAGGGCCGGAGACGGGCTCGGCGGCGCCGCGGGCACGGGTGGCGCAGGCGGGGCAAGGGGCGCGGGCGGCGCAGGGGGCGCCACGAGCAGGGGCGGCCCCGCCGCTGCTCCCGGGCCGGGCGGCGCCGCGCTGGGTGGAGCAGGGGGCGGGGCTGCGTCGACAGCACGGCCCGGCAGCGCCCCCGGCGCCGCCGCACCCGGCTCGGCGGGACCCTCGGCCACGCGCGCGGGTGGCGGAGTGCCGCCACGCGAGCTCCACCAGGCGACCACGGCGCCCAGCACCACGACGACGCCGACCGCCGCGCCCACGAGGCGGCCGCCGCGGCGTCGGCCCGTGGCCTCGCCTTCGCCGAGGCCCGGCGGCGTGGCCTGCGCATGCAGCCCAGGGACCTGGCCTCGCTCGCGCTCGATCTCGGCACGGCGCAGGGCATCGAGGATGTAGGACATCGCTCAGCGCTCCCGCGTGGCCGGCGCCTGCAGCGGTGCCGCGGACGCGTGCAGCGCCGGCTCGGCCGGGCCCGCCCCGCGGCCCAGCTGCATCATCGTCAGGGGTCCGAGGCGGCCGTCCGGCGGCAGCCCCTGCGCCACCTGGTAGGCCCAGATGCGCTCGCGCAGCGGCAAGGTCGCATCGCCGAGCCCGGCGCCCGCCAGCCGCTCGTTGACCCAGGCCCGCGTGCTCGCCGGCATGGCGGGTGCCGAGGCGGCCGCCGTCGCGGCCAGCTCGCGCCAGCCGGGGGGCGTGCGCCACAACGTGGCGAAGTCGCCCTTCCACACCGTGGCCAAACCGGCCAGGCTCAGCCGCCAGTGCCGCCCCTGCGTCTGCAAGGTGGCGCCACGCTCGTCCAGCGCCACGAGCAGGGCCACCACGGGCGGCATCTCGCGTGCCGCCTCGCGCTGGCGCAGCAACACGAGGCCGGGACGGTCGAGCTGCCGCACGGCCGCCAGCCCGCCGCGCGTGCGGAAACAGGCCAGCCCCGCGGCCGACGCGGCACGGCCGCACACATCGCCATCGCCCAGCGGTGTCTTCCAGGCCATGGCCAGGGCACGCCAGGCCAAAGCCTCGTCGGCCCATGCGGCCGCCAGGAGCATGGCCGGGTCGTCGAAGCGCCCCTCGGCCGCGGAGGCCGAGCCCGCCGGGG